>JABSQO010000004.1 GCA_013215775.1 Piscirickettsiaceae bacterium | reverse complement strand
CATCACTATTACTCGCTGCTGCTGCTGGTTTACTGGTATCTCGTTCCACAAAAGAACAAGATATGGGCGAACAAATTGTAGGTCAATTGTTCAAAGATCCTAAAACACTCGCTGTTACTTCAGGAATCATTGGTGGCATGGGGATAATCCCAGGAATGCCAAATGTTCCGTTCCTTCTCCTGGCGGCTGCCGGTGGTGGTGGTGCATGGCTAATGCACCAACGTCAAAAAGCTGCCGAAGAAGCTATTATTCGCCAACCCAAAAAAGCAGAAACACCACCAGAGTTGAAAGAACTCGGCTGGGAGGATCTTAGCCCTATCGATCCTATTGGTTTAGAAATTGGCTACCGACTTATTCCTTTGGTTGATAAAAACCAAGGTGGTCAATTAATGAATAGAATTAAGGGAATTCGTAAGAAAATATCTCAAGAATTAGGATTCTTAATTCCTCCAGTTCATATCCGTGACAATCTTGACTTGTCTCCAACCGCTTATCAAATCACTTTATTTGGTGTGACATTTGGTGAAGCTGAAATTCATCCTGAACGCATGATGGCTATTAATCCAGGTCAAGTATTTGGCGAATTAGATGGTATTCAAAGTAAAGATCCTGCTTTTGGTCTTGATGCCGTTTGGATTGAGCCTAACCAACGTGAACATGCTCAAGCTCAAGGTTATACCGTAGTGGATGTTGATACCGTTATCGCAACGCATATCAGTAAAATATTGCAAAACCATGCACATGAATTATTAGGCCGTGAAGAAGTTCAACAGTTACTCGACAACTTATCTAAAACAGCTCCTAAATTGGTGGAAGGATTGGTTCCAGAGACTATTCCATTGGGCGGTGTACAAAAGGTACTCCAAAATTTATTAGAAGAGAATATACCTGTTCGTGACATTCGTACCATCATTGAATCAGTAGCAGAACAAGCTGTTCATAATCCAGATCCAGAGGTTCTCACCGCATCAACACGCGTGGCATTAAGCCATTCAATTGTGCAACACGTTAATGGTGTTAAACCTGATTTACCTATCATAACTTTAGATCCTGAATTGGAACAAATATTGCTTCAGACATTACATGCCACAGGGGATAGTGGCGCTAGCTTAGAACCAGGACTTGCTGAAAGTATGCATAAAAATTTGAATGAAGCAGCACAACGACAAGAAATGGCCGGTGAATCGTCCATTTTAGTAGTTCAAGCTGGATTACGTACTTGGATATCACGCTTTATTCGTCATTCAATACCTAGCCTAAATGTACTGTCATATAACGAAATACCCGATAACAAACAAATTAGAATTGTTGCTAATGTTGGCCGTTAGCCCCAAAGGATACCACTATGAAAATTAAACGCTTCCAAGCTGCCGATGTACGTCAAGCCATTAAAGAAGTTCGAGATGTTTTAGGACCTGACGCTGTTATTTTATCGAATACTCGCGTTGATGGCGGTGTTGAGATTGTTGCTGCTACAGACTACGATGAACAAGAATTTAAACGCAGTTCTCAACCTGATACTAATCATCGATCTCAACAAACAAAAGTTGAGATTAATCCATCAATAGAACCAGCCCGACCAACACCTCCTGATCGGCCACAATCCGTACAGAATGTTTGGTCACAAGAACCAACATTAGTACAGATGCGTAAAGAAATTTCTGGAATAAAAGACATGCTGCAAAATCAAATGTCTGATTTGGCTTGGAAAGACATGGAACGCATCAGCCCGACACAAGTACAATTATTGCAACGTCATTTGCAAATGGGCATCCATATTGATCTTGCAAAACAACTCACGACACAGACCTCTTCCACTACTGATTTAGAAACTGCGTGGCAACATTCACTCGGCAGTTTAGCCAACCAAATTGAGATTCAACAAGATAACATTATCAACAATGGTGGTATCTATGCGCTAGTTGGACCGACTGGCGTAGGTAAAACAACGACTATCGCAAAAATAGCCGCACGATGCGCACTCAAACATGGCGCCAAAAATGTCGCCTTGATTACCACTGATTGCTACCGTATTGGTGGCCAAGAACAACTCCGCACCTATGCCAGAATTTTAGGGGTTCCTATCCGTGTCGCTAAAACTCACCAAGAATTGAGTGACTCTCTAAATGATCTACTTGATCGTCGCTTTATCCTGATCGACACTGCAGGTATGAATCAGCGTGATATGCAGCTCACAGAACGGTTTGCATTGTTAAAAAATCAATCCCCTAATATTAAAAATTATTTAACTTTATCAGCAACCACACAAGTTAATGTGCTCAATGATATTATTAACGCTTTTTCACATCTTGAATTAAGTGGATGCATTTTGACTAAAACAGATGAAGCAAATAGTCTTGGTGGTGCGATTTCAGCAATGATTCGTCATCACTTACCGCTAGCCTATATTTGTAACGGCCAACAAGTGCCCGAAGATTTCAGTTTGGCTCTTCCTAATACCTTGGTCAAACAAGCAAATGAATTGCGAAATGAGCAACAGCTCGATCCACAAACAGTATCCAGCTATGGAGGTTTTGCCGCTTATGGCTGACGCACCAAATGATCAAGCCCGTGGTTTACGAAAAATGTCCTCACCTACCCGCCCCGTAAAAGTAATTGCCGTTGCCAGTGGTAAAGGTGGCGTGGGCAAAACAAATATCACTGTTAATCTAGGTGTTGCTTTAGCATCTCAGGGCAAACAAGTATTACTTCTTGATGCTGATCTCGGTCTGGCTAATATTGATGTCATGCTAGGCCTTCACCCACAATATAACTTGTTTCATGTTATAGATGGCAGCAAAAGCCTGTCCGATATTATTGTTGAAGGGCCAGCAGGCTTAAAAATAATTCCGGCCGCATCTGGTGTACAAAAAATGGCTGAACTCAGCCCTGCTGAACATGCTGGCATGATTCAGGCCTTTAGTGAAATGGAACAACATCTTGATGTTTTATTGATCGATAGTGCAGCAGGTATTTCTGATAGTGTAATCAGCTTTACTCGTGCGGCTCAAGAAATTATCGTCGTCGTCTGTGATGAGCCCGCTTCTATTACCGATGCTTACGCTTTAATTAAACTACTTAGCCGTGAATACAACGTTGAACATTTTCATGTTATCGCCAATATGACTCGAAATATTCAGGAAGGACGTGAACTATTTGACAAAATAGCTATGGTTTGTGAACGTTTTCTTGATGTCAGTTTAGACTTTATGGGAATCGTACCTTTTGACGAAGATTTGCGTCGAGCAGTCAAAAAACAACGTTCTGTGGTTGAATATTTACCTCAAAGTAAATCTGCTGCAGCCTTTACTCATCTCGCTAAAAAAGTAGAACATTGGCCAGTTATAAAACAGCCTCGTGGTCATCTGGAATTTTTTGTTGAACGCCTAATAGAAGCCAGTTTGGAAACAGCTTAATATGAATGGTGCAAGGATGTATGCAAAAGCAAGCACATCGCATCAGTCAGAATCTGAACTGGTAACGCAGCACGCCTCACTGGTCAAACGTATTGCCTATCATCTCATCGCCAGACTTCCTCATACCGTAGATGTGGATGATCTAATACAAGCGGGCATGATGGGGCTTTTGGATGCATCACAACATTATAATGCAGAGCAAGGTGCTAGCTTTGAAACCTATGCTGGTATCCGTATTCGTGGATCAATGTTAGATGAAATTCGACGTAATGATTGGGCGCCACGCTCCGTACATCGGAAAGCACGTGAAATTGCAGTGGTGATGCGGGAGTTAGAACAACAATACGGACGTAATCCTCTCGATAGTGAAGTCGCAGATGCTATGGGGATGAGTATTGAAGAATATCATCATCAATTACATGACTCTACGGGGCATCAAATTTTTAGTCTTACTGAACTTAATGATAATGATGAAACTCATGCTCTTCCTATCACCGATCGACAGTCTAGTCCTGATGATGAAGTTCAATCCTATGGTTTTCAACAAGCGTTAGAATACGCCATCAAAACCCTGCCTGAACGTGAGTGTTTAATGATGGGTCTGTACTATAATGAAGAATTGAATTTAAAGGAAATTGGTGAAGTATTGGGAGTCAGTGAATCGCGCGTCAGTCAGATTCACGGCCAAACCATTATTCGACTTCGCTCTAAATTAACTGAATGGTTAAACTAAATAACTAGATTGGAGGTGTATCTTGAATAAAGATATGAAAATCCTGATTGTGGATGATTTTTCTACTATGCGACGGATTATAAAAAACTTGTTGCGCGACTTGGGATTTAATAATACCGAAGAAGCAGACGATGGGCTTACTGCTTGGCCAATCTTACAGGCCGGTGGCATTGATTTTTTAGTTACTGACTGGAATATGCCCGGCATGCAAGGAATTGATTTACTCAAACATGTGCGTGCCGATGAAAGATTATCGACATTACCTGTATTGATGGTCACCGCAGAAACCAAACGTGAACAAATTATTACTGCCGCACAAGCTGGTGTAAATGGCTATATTGTCAAACCATTCACTGCCGCTACACTAAAAGACAAAATCGATAAAGTTTTCGAACGAATTGATGCAGAATAATAAAAGATAACAATCATGGAAGTTATCGATAAAACAGTACAAATTCGCGCTGCACACGCCTTAGTTGATGCACTGGAATTAAATGATTTGAGTGAAACCAAACATCATCTCGCCATTCTCACTCAAACTCAAGAAAGTTATTTATTTCATAAGGTTGAAAAAATAATCCGCGACCTTCATGAGTCAATCAACAACTTCAGCTTAGATTCACACCTAATAGATTTAACCGAAGACATTTATGTCCAATACCCGTGAACGACTCCATTATGTCATCACCACAACAGAAGACACAGCACACAAAACACTCAAATTTATCGACCAAACACTTTCTCTCACTTCAGATCTCAAGCAAACTGCCGAAAAGATAGATGAGAGAGGGAAATGAATGCTGATGAGTTTCGGTCGTAAATAAAGAAATTGAAAGATAGTTACCAGAGGTTAAAAAACATTCTGACCAAATCCACACAAATCTATCTGAAATAATGTTGGCTCAGGGATTTCAGGATTTGACTGGGCAGGTTATTCGTCAAGTCATTGACTTGATCAAAGAAATAGAAAGTAATTTGGTGGTACTGATCAAGGTATCTGGCCAACCAAAAGAAAATAAATAAAAGGGTAGCAAGCCTGTAGATGCAATTAAGGCTGAGGGACCGCAAATTAATGCGGGGGATAATCCCAATATTGTCAATAAACAAGATGAGGTCAATGATTTGTTATCAAGTCTAGGCTTTTAGAAGGATAACAAAGATGGGACTAGACACTGATGATGAAATCCTACAGGACTTTCTAGTAGAAGCTGGAGAGATAATGGAAGGGCTGACTGAACAGCTAGTAGAACTAGAAAGCCAACCTGAAGACAGCGAACTTTTAAATTCTATTTTCCGAGGATTCCACACAATCAAAGGTGGTGCAGGCTTTTTAAGCCTAGATGCCATGGTTGCCTTATGCCATAAATGTGAAGATCTGTTCAATATTCTGCGCCAAGGTGATCGTATTGTTGACCCAGACATGATGGATACTTTTCTTAAGGTAACCGATAGCCTGACCGTTATGTTTGAAGAAGTCACTTCAGGTGAGTTTCCCGGTCCAGCGCCATCCGAAATCATCACTCAGTTATCCTTTTTTCTTGATCCAAATTCAGCTCCTGAAGTGGCTGTTCCTGAACCTGAACCCGTTGCTGAAGTTAAAGTAGAATCAAGCTCTAGTGACAGTGATGACATAAGCGATGATGAATTTGAGGCACTACTCGACCAACTTCATGGTTCCGGTACTCCAGGTGCGAGCACAACATCACAAGAGAAATCCCCTACTCCAAGCCCTACGCCGTCAGCGGCTCCTAATAGTGATGATATTACCGAAGAAGAATTTGAGGCATTGCTCGATGAATTGCAGGGTAAGATTAAAACTAAGCCTACATCACCGCCGATAGAACAAATCATCAGTGCTCCTGAATCAGTACCGCCACCTCCAAAAGTAGACACAACATCAGAAAAGATAAAAACAGCGGCAAAACCTGCCTCCCCAGCCAAACAAGTGGAAGCAAGCGTCCGAGTAGATACCCGTCGTCTGGATGACATTATGAATCTGGTCGGCGAATTAGTACTCGTTCGTAACCGGATTAATACACTTGAAGCGGCAATGAAAGATGGAGAAATGGCCAAAGCCGTTAATAATCTGACTGTGGTCACTGCCGATTTACAAGCAGCAGTTATGAAAACGCGTATGCAACCAATCAAAAAAGTATTTGGTCGCTTCCCTCGTGTGGTACGTGATTTAGCCCGTAGTCTCAACAAAGAAATTAATTTAGAGTTACGTGGTGAAGAAACAGATTTAGATAAAAACCTGGTAGAAGCATTAGCAGATCCACTGGTTCATTTAGTCAGAAATGCCGTTGACCATGGTATTGAAATGCCCGATATCCGTGAAAAAGCAAATAAGTCACGTACTGGCCATATTATTTTATCTGCAGCACAAGAAGGTGAGCATATTCTCCTTATTATCTCTGATGATGGTGCAGGGATGGATGCCAACATATTGCGTCAAAAAGCAGTTGAAAAAGGTATGCTTGATGAAGAGTCCGCATCTCGCCTGACCGATTCTGAAGCCTATTCCCTCATTTTTTCACCCGGTTTCTCACTGAAAAAAGAAATTTCTGATATCTCCGGCCGAGGCGTTGGAATGGATGTGGTCAAAACGAGTATTGCAAAACTCAATGGTGTTATTGATATCGTTTCTGACGTAGGAAAAGGTACAACATTATCAATAAAAGTACCTTTGACATTAGCAATTATGCCGACATTAATGGTCATGCTTGGCGACCAAATATTTGCTTTCCCATTAGTCAGTGTCAACGAAATATTTCATCTTGATCTTACTAAAACCAATGTTATTGATGGGCAGCAGACCATTACTGTTCGTAATAGAGTGTTGCCACTATTCTATTTAAGAAAATGGTTGGCGAGTACATTTAACGAAACTGAAACGCCCGAATTTGAACATGTGGTCATTGTACAAGTAGGTACACAACGTGTAGGCTTCGTTGTTGACAAACTTATTGGTCAAGAAGAAGTCGTTATCAAACCTTTAGGCGCACTATTACAGGGTACTAAAGGTCTTGCTGGAGCGACGATCACAGGGGACGGTCGCATCGCATTAATACTGGATTTTCCAGAACTAATGAATAACTACGCCAATAGAGGATATTGATGATTAATATGGCTGTACGCGTACTAATTGTTGATGATTCCGGATTTTTTCGTAAGCGCCTCACTGAGATCATTTCTTCTGATCCACGTCTGCTCGTAGTCGGTACCGCCAGTAATGGTAAACAAGCCATTGAACAAGCTAAAAAATTAAAGCCCGATGTGATTACGATGGATATTGAAATGCCTGAAATGGATGGCATAACCGCCACTAAACACATCATGTCGGAACAACCTACAGCCATTCTAATGCTATCAACATGGTCAACTGCTGGTGCTAAAACAACACTTGATGCTTTAGAAGCTGGTGCGGTTGATTATATGCCGAAACAGTTTGAAGATATTTCATCTGATCGAGCCATAGCTCAACAACGACTTTGTCAGCGCCTTAGACATCTTGCTATCAACTTCAGAAAACCTCATGCAGCTCAAGCTAATACTGAAACTGTTGTATTAAATAACAAGATTATATCAACACAAAATACGGCAACGACCAACCCTATTAAATTAGTTGCCATTGGAACGTCAACGGGCGGTCCCGTCGCTTTACAAAAAGTACTTTCTCAATTACCTGCAAACTTCCCTCACCCTATTTTAATCATTCAACATATGCCCGCTGCATTTACACCATCATTTGCTGAACGATTAAATACTCAGTGTGCTATCAACATTAAACAAGCCGATGATGGAGATGTATTAACGCCAGGCACTGCCTATCTTGCCCCAGGAGGCAAGCAAATGCTGATATCCAACAGTAAAAATCGTCCTCAAATCAAACTTCAGGACAGTCAACCCGATCAAACCTACCACCCAAGCATTGATATCACCTTAAATTCAGTTGCTCAGATATTTCCGGCAGACACTTTAGCAATTATTTTGACGGGGATGGGTAGTGATGGAAAACAAGGCTGCCAAACATTGAAACAATTAGGCGCTACGATCTGGTCTCAAGATGAGCAAAGTAGTACCATCTACGGCATGCCTATGGCAATTGCCAAAGCTCGGTTAGCTGATAGAATTCTCAGTTTGACTGATATTGGCCAACAGCTAGCGGAAATAAAATAAGTATGGATATTCTGAGTATTGTAGGGTTAATCGTTGGTTTCGGTGCCATCCTAGGTGGCCAACACCTCGAAGGTGGCCATATCGGTACGCTACTCAATTCTGTCGCTTTTCTTATTGTTATGGGCGGTACATTAGGTGCTGTTATGGTTCAGACCCCCCTTAATACATTTTTACGCGCTCTACGGATGCTAGTATGGGTTTTCATCCCTCCTCCGGCATCAGCAAAAATCACCTTAGATAAAATACTGGAATGGAGTGGAATTGCCCGTAAAGAAGGCCTAATTCGACTTGAATCTATTGCGCTTGATGAGCAAGATTTATTCACTCAAAAAGGATTACAACTTATTGCAGATGGTGCTGAACCCGAAATTATTCGGGAGATAATGGAAACAGATCTTGATCTACAAGAGCACAATGATATGGAATCAGCAAAAGTATTTGAAGCTATGGGAGGTTATTCACCTACTATCGGTATTATTGGTGCTGTAATGGGGTTAATTCATGTCATGGGAAATCTTGCCGATCCCTCCGCACTGGGTTCAGGAATCGCCGTTGCCTTTGTTGCCACAATATATGGTGTCGTCTTAGCAAATCTATTATTTCTTCCTGTTGGCAATAAACTCAAATCAGTTGTTTCTCATCGCTCCCGAATACAAATGATGTTAGTAGATGGACTTGTCAGTGTCGCAGAAGGTGATAATCCTCGTAATATTGAAAGCCGTTTACAAGCCTATTTAAACTGATCATTAACATTTAATTTATGCCTCGTAGAAAAAAAATAGAAGAACATGTAAACCATGAACGATGGCTCGTATCCTATGCCGACTTCATTACGCTACTTTTTGCCTTCTTCGTTGTTATGTACTCCATTTCATCAGTTAATGAAGGTAAATATCGTGTTCTATCAGATACCTTAGGAGCAGTGTTTAGGGATAACCCTCGCAGCCTAAACCCAATTCAAGTAGGTAAACTTAGTCGAGGCCAAGGCGAGCTTTCACCTGAACCAGGCGCGTCAGATCCTTCGCAAAATATATTGGAATTGCCTCCTATAGAACTCCCTATCACTCCACCCATTCCTGAAGAAACAATTCAAACAATCGATAGTATCTCTCGATTACTTGATGAAGCATTATCCGATCTCATCGAGGATGAAGATGTGATTATTAAAAAAGGAGAAGACTGGTTAGAGTTAGAAATTAAATCTAAAGTACTATTCGAGAGCGGTGATTCACGCTTAGGAAATAGTGCTATTCCAGTCATTGGTAAAGTAGCCAATATTCTCAATACCTCCGCTAATCCAATACAAGTTGAAGGATTTACAGATAATAATCCTATAAACACGCCTAAATTCCCTTCTAATTGGGAACTATCAGCAGCACGTGCTGCAAGTGTGGTTCATTTACTTGATCGCTATGGTGTTAAACCAAGTCGCATGTCAGCTATTGGTTATGGAGAATTTCAACCTATTGCAGATAATAACACTGAAGAAGGGCGTCAGAAAAATCGTCGTGTTGTATTAGTCGTTCTTGGCAAGAAAGAGAGTCGACGTTCTTTAGAAGTTTTTGGCGAATCTTCTACTACCTCTGAACAACCATATCAAGCAACAGAATCACCTATAGTAAGGCCTGCACCTACACAGAAGCCTAATTAGAACTCTGTGTAATGATGGCATAAACCGTGCATATTCTCTCAATAATATTATCCGTCAGTATTTTGACCTAAACATTGTGTAGTCGTATTAGGAAAAATGATGTCAAGGACAAACATGAGTCAACAAGACAATATAGATAACGATCCTGTACTGCAGTGGGTGACCTTTCATTTAGATAGTGAAGTCTATGGTATTAATGTTATGCAAGTACAAGAAGTACTCCGTATAACTGAAATCGCACCGGTACCCGGCGCACCTAACTACGTGTTGGGTATTATTAATTTGCGAGGTAATGTCGTTACTGTTATTGATACACGCCGGCGCTTCGGCTTGATATCTAAAGAACCCAATGAATCAGCACGAATTATTGTCGTTGAGGTTAATGATAATGTATTAGGTATGTTAGTGGATAGTGTTGCTGAGGTGGTTTATTTACATCAATCTGAGATTGAAACAGCACCAAGTGTGAGTAGTAATGATGGTTCTCGATTTATCCAAGGTGTCCACAGCCGAGATGATAATTTATTAATCTTAGTTGATGTTGACAAATTTCTCATCGAAGAAGAAAAACCTGACTTGTCCAATTTCTAGTGAATTGTTATGGCCGAAGAAATTAAACCTACTCTACCTCTGGCACCATCATTACCGGTTGATCCTCCACCGGATGATAATCGACGACAATTACTCAAAAAGAAACAGGCAAAAAAAAATAAACAGCCATCTGAAAATGAAAATGAAAATGAAACAACAACTCGACAACATCATGGGCTATTTGATGAATTTGTTTGAACAAGCCCAATTTAACAACTCAAAAGGAGCAACATCATGACAATATTATCTATTGCGATTGCTGCTGGCTTATTACTCACACTCATTATTGCCGGCACATGTTACTACCGCCTCTATACACTTAGGAAATTTCAAACTGTAAAAATTGCTGATTTACAAAATCAATTGGCCATTTTATCTGCTGGCGCAGTTGGATCGGATGAACGCATTATCCGCTTTGAACAAACATTGTCTAAGCTAAAAGAACATCAAAACATTATGGATATTGGCCTATCACCACAACCTAGTTATGATCATGCTATTCGATTAGCTAAAAAAGGCGTGTCGGTTAATCAGTTAATTGATAACTGTAATCTTAGCGATGAGGAAGCACATTTAATCGACCGTATTCATGGCGGTAAGCAACATGCCTCTCACCAAGATTTGCATTAATTATTAAGTAATTTTACCTGAGGTTTACCAACCAAATAACCTTGAATATAGTCAATCCCATAGCTTTTAAGCAAATCCATTGTACTTTGATGCTCAACGTATTCAGCCACAGTTTTCTTACCTAGGCTATGGGCAATATCGATCATTGATTTCACGAGTACTTGATCAATGGGGTCACTTTCCAAATCAGTGATAAATGCACCATCAATTTTCAATATTTCTACTGGAAAGTTCTTCAAATAATTATACGAATTAAATCCCGACCCAAAATCATCTAACGCAAAGCGACAACCTAGAGAACGTAACCTATTCACCATCTCTTTCGTTTCTTCAACATTCGAAATGGCTGCTGTCTCCGTAATCTCGAACACAATTCTATCGGGATCAATATTCGTTTGTGCTAATTTTCTTTCTACCAATGGATACAATTTTTGATCTAAGAAAATATTACCCGATAAGTTGATAGTAAAAGAGAGATCCTCCGGCATCGAACGCATCAAATCAAAAACATGATTAACCACCCATAAATCAATCTGTTGAACCAGTCCCATTGCCTCGGCTACTGGAATAAAATCATCTGGATAATAAATCGTATTATCCTCACCTCTCATCCTAATTAAACATTCATAATGACTCACCTTATCTTCTTCAACAGAATAAATAGGCTGAAATTCTAATAGGAAGTTTTCTCGCTCAAGAGCAGTTCTAATACGAGGTGCCCACTGGACATTATGACGTAATGAATCCATTTCACTATCTGCTGGATTATAGACGTGAACCCGATTACGGCCACGTTTCTTGGCGGTGTAACAAGCTTGATTGGCATGCGTCAATACATCTCCAGCAATCAATACTTCATCAGCAATAATGGCTTTAATACCGATACTGGCTGATAAATGATAATGATTACCTTTATGCTCAAAACTGTAACCATCAAGTATGGATCGAAGTTCTTCTGCCTTGAGGACTGCCTGACTTTTATCTACATTATCAACAAGAACAGCAAATTCATCTGAACCAATACGTACTAATGTGTCTTTCGCTGAGAAGAAACCTCTTAATGTATTAGCAATTTGAATTAATAATGCATCACCAACAATATGGCCTTCCGCATCATTAAGCACTTTGAATCGATCCAAATCAATGTAAATCAATACACTACTGGTGTTAAAGTTGCGTGTTTGAATAATACTTAAATCAATAGCCTGCTCTAACTTTCGTCGATTAGCTAAACCCGTTAATTCATCGTGATCTACCGAAAATTGTAAGCGAGCTTCCATCACTTTTAAACTGGCAACCTCTTCTTCTAGTTGCAATTTTTGCTGGTAAGTTTGGTCACGCTCTTTTTTCACAGCTAATGCTGTCATAACAGATGGTGGAAAAGATTCGGCTGTTAGCGGATTGTATAGTAAGGTCGTGACACCATGTCCTAAATCCGTCAATGTTTGTGCATGGTCCCACTGAGATTCTTGAGTGAGTGAAATGATAGGGATCAAATGCCACTCATCGAATTGATCCATAGTATTTCGTAGAGCTCGGGCCGTCATATCTGCCATATTAGTATCTAGAATAACCAGATCAATATCACACAAATCATCACGTATCCCTTTTCGGAGGCAATTCATGACATCTTCACCACTATGCGCAGTAACGATATGAGTGAAACCACTTATTTCCAGTATGGTTTTCATATAAGCGACATCAGATTCTTTAACGCCGGAAATGATAATTTTTGAGTCAAGCAATACGCCAACATCTGAGCCCACTAATGGCTCAACGAGTTGCTTTTGGGGAACATCTAACTGATATTCCATATTTTTTTCTCTCAACATTGTCACAATTTCAGATCACTATGGTCTCTAACTCTCTCCAACTTAGCGATGACAATATCTGTTTTATTGATAAAAATCAACACTTAATGACATTTATATAACCTAAATTATAAAGTGTTGTAAATTTGACACGCAGAAGACTTCGATAAAAACTGTTAAATACGTCACATTTTTAAGGATTTTTATCTTGAATTACAGGGACTTTACCTGAAACCAAGTAAGCAAAAGCGATGACTTCAGCAATGACACGATATAACATCTCGGGGATTTCTTCACCTAATTCAAGCTCACCCAATAACTCAGCCAACATGGCATCTTCCCGCAACGGCACGCCATGTTCTCGTGCTATTCGAATAATTTCTTCGGCAATAACACCTTCACCAGAAGCAGTGACTGTTGGTGCATTTTCACCATCATATTGTAATGCTATCGCGCGCAAAGTCTCGAATTCACTCACACTGACACATCCACTAATGAATTACTTTGTACTAAATCGTTCTCCATCAATACTGGCTTTGAAATTTCTCCACAATAGCAATTCATATGACTGATAGAAACGCCCAATTTGGATAGTGCAGCATCCAACAACGTTAAATTATCTTCTAATAACTGAGCACTTTGCTTTCGTTCAGCACGAAGTATTATTTTGATATCGTCAGAATGCATGGTCACTGTTGCTTGGACAGGCCCTAAATTCTGAGTATCTAATCGAATATGTACACTCCAAATATCTTCCATCTCATCGTCAGATTGTTGCCTATGCTGATCAATTTGAAGTTGTAATAAATCTAAATTTTGCTTGTCTTTAATCGGCACATCAAATAACCAACTTGCTAGCGTATTTGTACTCTCAGGTTCTTTTAACATCGATAACTGATTGAATTGCAATTTGCTATGCACACCTTCAACCTCTCTAAGCATCGCCTGTAATTCAGACAAAATGATTGGTACTTGCCGATTAGTGACTGTAACTGCTCGCTCAATAGATGGCTTAGTGGTATTCAGTAATTGAGCTAATAATAATGCCTGATCTTGACTAGTAATAACCGGTATTGTGTGGGCAATTGAACTTTGAGGACCGGGTGAAAGACTTCTCCCTGATAATAGAATATTAAGTAGTTGTGTCGGCGTTTTTCCTTGTGTAGCTAATGCTGCTTGTACTTGTGCCGGTAGCTTATTAAGAACCACTGTTGTATCACTACCTTTCTGACTGGCTTGAGCAATGACCGTTTCTAATACAGTGATGAGCTTCAACACATTTGCTTTAAAATCTTGTTTAATCACAATAGGTTGGCTAAGCAATTGTTTTTCGGTAAAAACACCCGATGACAATAAGGCCTGTTTAAAAGCATTTGATTTGGTCAGCGCCGGCTTATCTAAAGCATGTTGTAGAAGTTGTCGGACTTCACTTTGTACTGGTGCAGGGACTTGTTGATTATGAAATGCTTTTGCTATGGTATTTAAACTTGGCTTGTCCACTTGCTGACGGATCAATTGTTGTAACCGTTCTAAAATTATTTTTTCGCGGGCTGGAGGCTGTTCTGGCCGTAAATTTATGGTGAGAGGTTTGATGCCAACTATCTCCAGCGTTAATTTATCACCTTGTTTATATCGTTGTGAAAGTTGAGAAACATCAATATCAAAGCGTTGAATTTCAGGTTTTGTTATAACTTGAGACCGATTGTCGCTTGTTATCGTTTGCACCAACACTCTATTCTCTGCCAATAATTTAACAACCTCGACTGCCACATGTTGACCCACTTTTATACTATTAACAGCCGTATTGATATTGAGATTATTAACGTGTTGACCTGCTTTTATACTATTAACAGCTGTATTGATATTGGGATTGTTAAGCTGAGTTGTTGTATCAATCAACGGTATAGTGGATTGACCGCTCTGCGATGACACAAACTTTAATACTGGTTTGCCATTCTCTAAAATCAATTCGAGCTGTATACGTTGTCCCGCCTGCAATGATTCTTGTGTACGAATCGTTAATAAACTATCACCTACCTTAATAGTCACTAGTTCACCTGCGAGAGCGGCTTTCGCCACAACAGCTTCAAGTTGTTGCCCAATAGCTAGATCTACTAACAGTCTTGGAGGAATGTCTTGAATCAAGCCAACTGGAATTTGTATTGATTGTGGAATCAACACGATAATATCAGCCCACATTTGTTATTCACAGTGCTAGTATAACAAGCAACTTACTCGCTTAGAGAAAGCATCATGGAAAAGAAAACAATACTTTGGTATACCCGCCATCAAAGTAGTATTAAAGGCCCGTTTACTAGTGTGATTGTGACAAACAACATTACACTCGGTCGCCTTGCGATGCATGACGAAGTCAGCACTGATCAGAAAAATTGGCATTTTGTGCGAAATAGGCCTGAATTACATCCCGGCAACAATGAGCTCAACAAAGAAAAAACGAAAAAGAATTTAGATGAACGTGATGGTTTCGATCGCCGCAATCCTCAGCCTGAAGAGATCATTATTGCTAGCCAACAACGCAAGGAAGATCGCCGGCTACAAGAAAATGACGATGACATTCAACATCGTCGGCCTCATACCCTATTGATGCAAAAATTTCGACAACAAAAAGAATATCTCTTTTGGCCGCTGATCAGCGTATTTTCAATTTTGACAATTAGCACATTTTTAGCGGTATCTTTTCCTACCGAAATTCCAGTACCTTTCGCAAATTGTTCTGCCCCAGCTATGCCTGAAGTGAATTGGAATAATTGCTTAAAACCCAAATTAAACCTACAAGATCAAGATCTTAGTAATGCCAAATTACGTAACAGTAGACTTGTCGGATCAAATTTAATGAATATCACCTTGACTGGTGCTGATCTTGCCTATGCCGATCTCCGCTTTACAAACCTCAATTATAGTCAGTTGCAGAACAGCATATTACTTGGCGCCAACTTGAGAAAAGCAGATTTAAGTTATGCTGATCTCACCAATGCTGATCTATCTTATACTGATCTTACTGGTGCTAATTTAGGAGGCAGTGTACTCACTAATACCCGCTTTGATCACGCTATCTGGCCTAATGGCCAACTTTGCGCCCCAAGATCAATTGGTCAATGTATTGCGATTGAGAAATAAATTCACTCTAATGTAATGTTTGTGGAACCGATAAGGTAAATGCAGGAATATCAACTTCAAATCGCTCGCCATCATCATTGAGCATAATATAATGTCCTTGCATCATACCGACCGGTGTATCTAACATTGCAGCACTGGTATAAGTAAATTCTTGTTCTGGTGTTAAATATGGATGTTGACCTATCACGCCATCACCTTGCACTTCTTGCTCATGGCCATCACCACCCGTTATTTTCCAATAACGCGATAATAATCGTGCTGAAATGAGACCTGAATTTTTAATGGTAATGGTATAGGCAAACAGATATCGCGCTTTTTCTGGATCAGACTCATGTTCAAGATAGGCTGTTTCAACATCTACCAATATATTATTGTTCTTTTTTTCCATACTCATCGTTTTGTTATACCATTATTTGTTGTGCTAATTGTCGTGCTCCAAGCAAACCTACTTTAGGCTGCAATATTAATCGTACAGGGATATCTTTTACTAATCCCATCATTTTTCCTTTGGCAATAAAAGCATCCATGAAACCACCCTGTTTAAAGCGTTGCAAATTCTTGGCAGCAATACCACCAGCAATATATAAACCAGCTCTTGGTAAGACGTTTAATGCCATATTGCCAGCTTGTGCACCATAAATCTGAATAAACATATCTAATGCTTCTAATGCTAATGTATCTTGATGCTCAAGCGCATATTGACTAATCGCTTCTCCCGGATCACTTTCCATCATTGCCTGGCGCAAATCTGGGTTTTCATCCACTTGCTGGTAAGCACGTAAAAATTCATAAATTGATACCAAACCGACACCCGACACCACACGCTCGTATGAAACATGCCCAAACCGTTCTATTAAATGCTCCAACAACAAAATTTGTTTAGAATCGGTTGGAGCAAAGTCAGTATGGCCACCTTCTGTCGGGACAACTCGCCATTGTTTACCTTCAGGTAACAACAATGCCTGCCCTAAACCTGTCCCTGCACCGATTACAGCTCTAGGTGCGTTATCAATCGGTTTTCCTTGTTGTAAAGTCACAATTTCATCATCTGTAAGACAAGAGATTCCATAAGCAACTGCTTCAAAATCATTACATAAATGAACATGCGTAATATTAAATTTAGCAGCCAGTTCATCAGCGTTTAACTGCCAGGGTAAATTAGTGACCTTTCCTTCTCGACCTAATACTGGGCCAGCCATCGCAAAACAAGCACTATCAATAGAATAATCCTTGATTGATTGTTGTGCTACAAACTCTGCTAACACATCATCAAAACTGTCATAGCCTTGGCTAGGATATTCTTGTTCTAAAATAACTTCGCCCTGCTCGCTACTTAACTGAAATAAGGTTTTAGTACCCCCTATATCGACAGCTAATAATTGACGCATTATTGACCAGCCGCTGCAGCATCCATATACCAATAATAATCACCCTGTGGCGCTAAACGTTGTACAGGTAGACCCTGTACAACATCATTCGTAATATCACTGACAATAGGTGCTTTTGCTTCACCACCAATGAAGACAATTACTTGCCTTGCCGCATTAATAGTAGGGTAGGTCATTGTCACTCGCCACGAGTCAAATTTCTCCACATAAAGACTCGTCGTTAACGTCTCCGTGACATCCAATGCCTCTGTACCTGGGAATAGTGATGCAATATGACCATCCGGTCCCAAACCTAATAACACTAAGTCTAACGGCTCACCTTGTAACACTTCATTCATTGTTTGGGCATAACTCAGCGCCACTTCAGATGCATCACCATTTTCAGTTGGCATACGATGTACATTTCCTTGTGGAATAGGCAGATGATCGATCATCGCCTGCCGAGCCATTTTGAAATTACTATCATCGTGAGTGGGTAATACACAACGTTCATCACCAAAAAACAAATGAACTCGCGACCAATCAACTTGCTCCATATAAGGTGATGTTGTTAACTTTTGATATAGACCTTTTGGTGTTGAACCACCCGCTAATGCCACATGAAATACACCACGTTTAGCGATTGCTGAACGCGCTGAAGTGACAAATTGTTCAGTGGCCGCATTAATCAAACTTGCACCATCGGCTAGGATTTTTTGTTTTGCTTTCACTTATTTCCCCTCAACTTGTTCTCTTAAAGTAAACCAACCGCAACCGGATGTTGGTTGAATACGCTTATTATATGAAACCTTGTGGCATTTGAGATAGTCTTATCTTTGATTTCCATTATATTAATCAAGGATCGGTCGACTATGAATAAATTACATGTACTACTACTTGCTTGTTTACTCTCTTTTACTGTCACTACTGCCAATGCTGATGATGACTTGCGTTATAACCAAATAAACTTGCAGGCATCCGCATCCTTAGACACCGAAAATGATAAATTAATTGCCATGTTAGTCGTACAAGAAAATGGTCAATCTCCAGCTATTCTAACTAAACACGTTAATCAAAGAATGGCATTAATCTTAGAGAAAGCGGTTAAATTCGAAGACATCAGCACTCACACGACTAGCTATAACAGTCGCGCTCTCTATAACAAAGGTAAAA
Organism: Piscirickettsiaceae bacterium; assembly: GCA_013215775.1. Classification (GTDB taxonomy): domain Bacteria; phylum Pseudomonadota; class Gammaproteobacteria; order Nitrosococcales; family Methylophagaceae. The sequence continues at coordinate 115,034 of JABSQO010000004.1, read as the reverse complement.
TTACCTCTTGGCAAGTGAGTCAAAATATTAAACTTACTAGCCAAAATTTTGAACAATTAAGTGAATTAGTCGGTGAGCTGAATGATTTAGCCAATGTACAATCAATGAATTTTAGTGTTTCAGACCAAACGGTTGAACGGGTCAAAGAACAACTAACCAAAGAGGCTATCAGCAAATTTCGTAGCAAAGCATCGATGATCGCTAAACAATTTAATGAAGATAGTTATCGTATTATTCACGTTTCAATAGACAGCAATTCTTATCAACCACAACCTATGATGGCTCGCTCTATGGCGATGAGTGAAGCACGCGGAGTTCCGCCAACATTATCTGCTGGAAAAAATAAAATTAGTATTACGGTCCGTGGAGCAATTGAATTGATCTCTGAGCACTAAGACATGCTGTTAAAATTTTGTCGTTTCAATAATGGTGAAATAATGGGTGCCTGTACAAACAAAGTAAAGAGCACGACACCAAAGGCGATTGATTGCACCGTCCACCAATAACTTAAATTAGTTGGCAACGATAGTGCCAAAGCAAGCGTTATCGCACCACGTAAGCCACCGACAAACATAATACGCTGGTAGCTCAGTGAAATTCGCTCAACACCTGGCAATAATGAGATCAATGGTGCACCGCCAAATACGCCCACTGCGCGGGCAATCAACACTGCAACAATACCTATTAACATCGCTAACCAGTTATCAATGAACATACCAACCGTAATCGTCACTCCCATCAGTAAGAACATTAACGCCTCAGCAACATAGACATTAAATGTCCAAAAATCATCGACAAAATTAGCCTTATTATGCTCTTTAAAATCATGATGAATAACGCGGCTCATCACTAATCCTGTCACCAAGACTGCCATTACACCCGATACATGAAGCCATTGTTCAGCAAGCAAATATGATGCATAGGCAGAGATTAGGGTCACAATAGCCTGTTGGACATGCTCCTGTAATAAACGCGATAAAAACAGAAAACCAAGACCAATAATCAAACCCACAATAATGCCGCCCAAAAAGACCACAAAGAAACGGGCCACAATGTCACTCACCACAACCTCTTCCATTGGATGTTGTGCAATATAAAGAAAGATACTAAAAGTCACAATTGAGGTCGCATCATTAAATAATGCTTCACCATCCAGTAACATACAGAGCCGATCTGGCACGCCTAGTTTACGCATCACTTCAATCACTGCAACCGGATCTGTCGCTGACAATAAAGCACCTGTTATCAATGCAGCAATCCATGGAAAACCTGTCGGATGGTCAATACCATAATAAATCATTACAGCGGCAATACAGGTTGACAACAACATCACTGGGATAGCAAAGAAAAGTATAACGATCAGTTGCTTGAATAGGTTTTTAGCATCAATTTTAAATGCTGCTTCAAAAATTAATAGCGGTAAAAAAACAAATAGGATCAAATCATGGAATGAATCATATCGAATACCCGTATCACCACCAAAGCTAATCAATATTTCACTACCCACAAATCCAATCACCACCAATAATCCAGCAAATGGAATATGATATTTCTCTGATAATGGTTTCGCCAATAATGCCAACAACAGCATAAATGCCAACAACATCAAGCCAGTGCTAATTGCCATGACCTACTCCTGCGTTGGTACCACATTAGGGTACAGTTCATCCATAGCAACAATCTTACCACTGCCCAATGATATTAAAGCATGACTGCGATTTAAGGCTCTCGGGTTTTTTACACCACATGAATGCGCGATGACACCAACCTCTTTTACCATGTTTTTAACATAGCTGGTAACACGAACGGCTTTTGATGCTGGATGTAGACCCCGTTGCAATTTTGGATCATGTGTTGTGATACCTGTTGGACAAGTATTTTTATTACATTGCAACGCCTGAATACAGCCTAGTGAAAACATAAATCCACGAGCACTAGTAACAAAATCCGTACCAATACATAATGCCCAAGCTACTGCCGCAGGTGTGATGAGCTTCCCGGACGCAATTACTCTGATACGATCTCGAAGACCATATTCATTCAATTTATCTATCACTATAGGCAAGCTTGCACGTAGCGGCATACCCACAGTATCGATTAATGCCATTGGTGCAGCACCAGTACCACCTTCTGCTCCATCAATAGTGATAAAGTCTGGAGCAGATTCTATGCCACGGTTTTTGATCGCAGAAAATAGATCATCTAATTGCCGGGGCGCACCCACGACCATTTTAAAACCCGTCGGTTTGCCCGTTACATTACGGACTTGATTGATCATATCAATCAAATCATCAAAACTATTAATATCGGTGTGGCGATTAGGACTTAATGCATCCTGACCTACTTCAATTCCTCGAATATTGGCAATTTCTTCAGTTACTTTTTCACCCGGTAAAATACCGCCTTTACCCGGTTTCGCACCTTGACTCATTTTGATTTCAAACATTTTAACTTCGGCGTGTGCTGCGACCTCTTTTAGTTTTTCATCATTGAGGTTACCCTCTATATCTCGCACGCCATTTTTAGCCGTGCCAATCTGAAAAACAATATCTGCACCGCCCTCCAGATGATACTGCGACAAACCACCCTCACCCGTGTTCATCCAACAACCTGCAGCTTTAGCTCCCGCCGATAAGGCTTGAACTGCTGGCCGAGAAATCGCACCAAAGCTCATCCCAGAAATATTGATAATGGAGTCGGTGGTATAAGGCTCCTTGCATTGTTCACCGATCGTAACGGGTATCGGTGGCACCGCATCCTCACCTAGTGTCGGAAAGGTACAATTTATGAAGAGGACTCGCCCTGGACCATTAACGTTATCAGTTGAACCAAAAGCAACAGTGCTATCAACATTTTTAGCAGCACGATAAACCCAAGAACGTTGTGCCCTATTGAAGGGTAATTCTTCACGATCCATCGCAAAAAAGTATTGTCTAAAAAATTCACCAACATGTTCAAAAAGGTAGCGAAAACGCCCTATAACTGGATAATTTCTACGAATAGTTTGATCGGTTTGTGTGACATCAATAACATAGACCACCATTACCCATAATATCAATAACACTATCGCTAAAATAAATAACGCTGCCATAAAATACATCGCGGACGTTAAGAATTCACCAAATTGTACTGACAATTCATTCATACCACTCATCCTTAGTTATATGTGGCGATATTTTGCCCTCCAATATACCACCAACTTTGCATGTTGCTCACAAAACTGCACTCTTCAAAGACGCTCAATCGGAGTAATTGTTACGAATCAATATTGTCTGCATCTAAATCTATACTGAGCCACCCTGTTCATTACGCACTTATTTTAAGAATAATTGATAAGCAGGATTATCCGTCTCTTGCCAATACACATACCCCAACACATCCAAGAATTCTTGAAAATAATCTTGCTCCGAATCAACCACTTGAACACCAATCAATACACGTCCATAAGCTGCGCCATGATTACGATAATGGAATAAACTGATATTCCAGCGTTGCCCTACACGTGTTAAAAATCTCAATAGGGCTCCTGGCCGTTCTGGAAACTCAAACCGATATAATTGTTCATTTTCTACCTGTGGCGCATGGCCGCCAACCATATATCGCACGTGAAGTTTAGCCATTTCATTATCACTGAAGTCTGTCCACTGGTAGCCTGCTTGGTCCATACTTGAAAACAGAGCCTGACATTCATCCTGTCCACCATCAATACGCACACCGACGAAGACGTGAGCTTTCTGGTTATCCGCATAACGATAATTAAACTCTGTGATTCCATACTCAGATAATAATTGGCAAAAGCGCTGAAAACTACCAGGCTCCTCATCAATTGTTGTGGCAAATAATACTTCGCGCCGCTCACCTAATTCAGCGCGTTCAGCAACATGTCGCAAACGGTCAAAGTTAATATTAGCGCCACTATCAATCGCCACCACATTTTGGGCAGTAATATTTTCACGGGCAATATATTTCTTTGCACCTGCTACTGCCAATGCCCCAGAAGGTTCTGCTATTGAGCGAGTATCATCAAAAATATCCATAATTGCAGCACACAGCTCATCACTATCTACCACAATGACTTCATCAACTGTTTCGCGTGCAATTCTGAAAGGTTCTGCTCCTACTTGTTTGACCGCAGTACCATCTGCAAACAAGCCAACCTGATCCAAAATAACACGCTCATCTGCTTCTAATGCTGCCTTCAAACAAGCAGCATCGGCAGGCTCAACACCAATAATTTTAATCTCAGGCTTCAATGCTTTGACATAAGCAGCAATACCAGCAATCAATCCACCACCACCGACGGGAACAAAAATTGCGTGTATTTCCCCTTGGTGTTGTTGAAGAATTTCCATCGCAATTGTGCCCTGACCAGCAATCACTTCAGGATCGTCATAAGGATGGATAAAGGTTCTATTTTGTTGTTTCGCCATATCCAATGCATAGCTATATGCATCATCATAACTATTACCATGCAAAACAATTTCAGCACCAAAACTTCTGACAGCATCAACTTTGATAGAGGGTGTCGTTTTAGGCATTACGATTAAAGCTGAAATTCCCATTTTCTGTGCTGATAGCGCCACACCTTGAGCATGATTCCCTGCAGATGCAGCCACCACTCCTTGTGCGCGTTCTGCATCTGAAAGATGGCACATCCGATTATATGCACCCCGTAATTTGAATGAAAATACGGGTTGCAAATCTTCCCGCTTCAACCATATGGTATTTTCCAATCGATCTGACAGTCGTGGCATTTTATCCAGTGGCGTGTTGATTGCCACATCGTATACCTGTGCTTTACGGATTTTCTCTACATATTCAGTCAACATGACCACACACTACTTTGTTAAATATTGAATTAATGATGCTTACGTTACCATTGCCACCAATTTATCTCTATAATTGGGGTCATAAATCACTTTCGCTCAATTATTAAGGAATAAATAATGACACCTGATGAAATGAAAAAACAAGCCGCCTATGCAGCACTGGAACATATTAATACTGATGGTGTGGTGGGTGTAGGAACAGGTTCTACTGTTAACCATTTCATCGATGCGCTTGCCACTATCAAAGGCCGTATTGAAGGTGCTGTTTCTAGCTCAATCGTTTCTACCAAACGCCTTGAAGAACACGGCATTCATGTTTTTGATCTCAATGAAGTCAGTAGTGTTGCTGTCTATGTTGATGGTGCTGATGAATCTAACGACAACTTACAACTTATTAAAGGTGGTGGTGGTGCACTGACTCGCGAAAAAATCATTGCTGCAGCCAGTGAAAAATTTGTTTGTATTGCGGATGAAAGTAAACTAGTTGATGTGCTTGGTAAGTTCCCATTGCCAGTTGAAGTTGTACCAATGTCACGTAGTTATGTAGCTCGTGAAATTGTAAAAATGGGTGGTCAACCTGTTTACCGTGATGGTTTTATCACTGATAACAGCAACGTTATTCTTGATGTTCATGGCTGGGATATTATGGAAGCAATAAAATTAGAAAAAGATCTCAATAATCTTGTTGGTGTTGTCACCAACGGCCTATTTGCTATGCGCCCAGCTGATGTATTACTACTCGGTAGTGCAAATGGCACTAAGACTGTTTACGCAAAATAACCCTAATGCTTTACTCGCCCTCTCCAGAGGGTGCAGTAAAGAAATTTTACCTATACGTATTTCATAATATTATGTTCAAACCTTTAAGTGTCTTTGTTGGTCTGCGCTATACCCGTGCCAAACGGCGAGATCACTTCATCTCTTTCATTTCACTCACCTCCATGTTTGGTGTTGCTCTGGGTGTTGCAGCACTCATTACTGTGCTATCAGTAATGAATGGCTTTGAAAAAGAGCTCCGTGAACGTATTTTAGGCATGACATCCCACGCTTTTATCACTGGAGCAAACGGCACACTCAAAGATTGGCGCTCTTTAGAATCACTGATTTCAGGAGCTCCTCACGTCGTTGATTCCGCACCGTTTGTCGAAGGTCAAGCCATGTTAAGTCAAGGAAGTCGTGTACGTGGCACCTTAATCCGTGGTGTTGATCCGCAACTAGAAAGTCGTGTTTCAACGATTGGTGACAAAGTCGTTCAAGGAGATTTTGATGCGCTTAAAGAAGGTGACTTTGGCATTATCCTCGGAAAAGATCTTGCTATTGCTATGCGCGTTGCCACGGGCGATAAAATCACTTTAATTACACCTCATGTCACACCAACACCTGCTGGTGTTATGCCGCGTTTAAAACGACTCAATGTGGTCGGTATATTTGAAATAGGCATGTATGAATATGATAGCGCTTTAGCGATAATGAATATCAAAGATGCGGCCAAGCTATTCCGTATTCCCGATAAAGTCACAGGATTACGTTTAAAACTTGATGATGTCTTCCAAGCACCACGCATCACCAGTGAGTTACTGGCGACACTACCCTCTAGTTTTCGTGCTGCAGATTGGACATATCAACACGCTAATTTCTTCCGCGCACTTAAAACTGAAAAAACCGTCATGTTCGTAATTTTACTGCTTATCGTAGCCGTCGCTGCCTTTAATATCGTGTCCACACTCATTATGATGGTGACTGATAAACAAGCCGATATTGCCATATTACGCACCCTTGGCATGACTCCTCGCGATATCATGACAATTTTCATGGTTCAAGGCACCATGATTGGCATATTTGGCACCTTATTAGGCATCGTTGGCGGTGTTACTTTAGCACTCAATGTCGAAACGATTATTGCCAATTTAGAGCACGTATTAGGCTATCAGTTCTTACCTGCCGATGTTTATTATATTAGTAGCTTACCGTCTGATTTACGTTGGAATGATGTGACTATTATCGGTATTACCGCTTTTTTATTGTCATTATTATCAACAATTTACCCATCTTGGCGCGCCTCTAAAATCCGACCTGCAGAGGCATTACGTTATGACTAATCCAACCGTTATTCAATGTCATAATTTAGCTAAAAGATTTGCTGATGGAAGCTTGGAAACTGACGTACTCCGTAATGTTAATCTGTCGGTAAATAAGGGTGATCGTCTCGCTATTGTGGGCAGCTCCGGCTCAGGGAAAAGTACCTTATTACACTTGTTGGGCGGGCTTGATGAGCCAACAAGCGGCAGCGTTGAAATTCATGGTCAGGACATTAGTACCTTGTCGGTCAATGCGCTTAGTAAACTACGAAATCAAAGTCTAGGTTTTGTTTATCAATTTCATCATTTATTGCCCGAGTTCACTGCTCTGGAAAACGTCGCGATACCCCTTGTCATTGGTGGACTAAATCCTAAAATAGCCCATCAACAAGCCGAAGACTTATTATCTAAAGTCGGATTAAGTCACCGCCTCATCCATAAACCAAGTGAATTGTCAGGCGGTGAACGTCAGCGAGCTGCATTAGCAAGAGCATTAATTACCCAACCTGATTGTTTACTAGCTGACGAACCAACCGGTAATCTCGATCACCGTACTGCACAGTCTATTTTTAATTTGATTCTTGAGCTAAATGAATCGCTTGGAACGGCGCTAATAATCGTCACTCATGATCCCCAATTGGCATCACAAATGGATCGTGTTTTAACATTACAAGATGGGACACTAGAGGATTTAAAATCTTCAGTCATTACTCCGTAGACTTATTTTATTTCTTTCTACGTTGTCTTATGGCCCAATTACGAATCACCATGCGTCGCCAGATCAAATGAACAAACAACATTCCTATCAGAGCCGAAACCAGCCCACAGATCAAGCTACCCAATAACAATGGTTGCCAGATAAGTAGAAATTCGTGCGTTAACCATTGCCATGATAAATTAAAAGTATGATGTTCCACAGGCACTTGTAAGAACCAGGCTCCAACTTTATAAGCAAAGAAGAAAATAGGGGCAAAGGTAAAGGGGTTGCTAAACCATGATCCGATCACGGCAATAGGTAAATTAACCCTAAAAACAATGGCCAACGCGGCGGCAATAAACATCTGTCCCAGTATGGGCATAAACCCCATAAACAGCCCCAATGCCAAACCACCCGCAACTGAACGACGATTTAAATGCCAGATTCTTGGTTCAGTCAAACGTTGACCAAACTTTTGCAAATGCGGATGTTCGCGCATTGTTTGATGATCTGGCAAAATACGTTTTAGGAACTTACGAGGCATGGCGTCTCATTGTGTTATAGAGTCGGTCGTCATTATAAGGATATATGATTAAAACTGCCATTTCATTTGCATTGGGTTGCGTATTATTTGTACAGCTTTCCAATTTACCATCCTCACTATGGTTTTGGGGATTTTTACCTGCATGCTGTTTATTACTATTTAATAAATCGCGTCTATTAGCAATCATTATATTCGGAGCACTATGGGCGTTTTTACATACCAGCTTAATCTTAAATGATCGACTAGATGATAATCTAGTCGGACAAGATTTGGTCGTAATAGGCACAATATCAAATATCCCTAAATATGAAGATAGACAACTCCGATTTGAATTTAAACCCGATCAAACAATTCATTCCTCTCTACCTTCCAAAATACGTCTTAATTGGTATCAACCACTTCCTGATAATCTAAATTCAGGTGAACAATGGCAACTCACCGTTCGGTTAAAAAAACCTCGCGGTATGATCAATCCTGGCACCTTTGATTATGAAAAATGGCTATTCCAGCAACAGATAGGTGCGACAGGATATGTGCGTGCTAACACGAATAATAAACGCTTAGCTGAAGCGCCAATTTATTCAATCAATGTGATACGGCAATCCCTAATTGATGCCATTACTATTCATCTTAGTGGCAGTGCTAATATTGGACTCATTCAAGGTTTAACCACAGGGATTCGCCACAATATCACTGCCGAACAGTGGCAAACATTACGTTTATCCGGTACTAGCCATTTATTAGCTATTTCGGGATTACATATCGGACTTGCTGCTGCCATTGGTTTTTTTTGCACTCGCTGGATATGGTCACGGCGCTCCAAAAATTTATTGCAATTACCGGCTAATGAAGCGGGTGCGATTGGTGGTTTTCTCGTGGCATTATTCTATGCTGCCCTGGCAGGATTCTCCATTCCAAGTCAACGTGCACTTATTATGGTGGCCATTGTCATGTTGTCATTATTAATTCGCCGCCCAATTGCAAGCAGTCATATTCTGGCCACCAGCTTAGTCTCCGTTTTAATTTTTGATCCCTTGGCTGTTTTATCCGTTGGTTTCTGGCTATCCTTTTCTGCTGTAGCGATCATCTTATTTACCAGTCAAAATCGACAACCATCACCCCGTTGGCAGTGGGCGAAAATTCATATTTTGATTGCATTTGGACTCACACCTTTATTACTGATCTTTTTCATGCAAACCTCATTAATATCACCTATTGCCAACGTTATAGCCGTACCGATTATCAGTTTATTGGTCGTGCCTATACTATTACTATGCAGTTTATTTCTATGGTGTTTTGAACCCATTGGTATTTTGTTATTGCAAGTGGCCGACCTAATTTTAAGTTTGCTTTGGCCAATACTTGACTATTTAGCATCACTGCCTTTCTCACATTGGTCTAGCCCGCCTATTCCCGCACTGTATTGGATACCGGTCATATTGGGCAGTCTACTCTTACTAGCACCTAAAAATTTCCCAGCTAAATGGATAGGATTACTAGGATTAGCACCCTTATTTTTATATTCCCCAACTCTGCCTGACAAGGGTGAATTCTGGTTTACATTATTAGATGTTGGCCAAGGATTATCGGCAATCATCCAAACACAGAACCATACCTTGGTTTATGACGCTGGCCCCAAATTTAATGATAAATTTAATACTGGATCGGCCGTTGTGTGGCCATTTCTTCAACATCAAGGTATTGATAAAATCGACACATTGATAATCAGTCATGGCGATAATGATCATATTGGTGGTGCTAAACCACTGATAGACGTGATGCCAATTGATAATGTTGTGAGTAGCACCCCTGAACTTCTATCCTCAGCAACGCCATGTCGTGCCGGTCAATCGTGGAGTTGGGACAATGTTCATTTTTCTATATTGCATCCCCAAACTAGCGATAATGGCAGTGAAAATAATCTATCTTGCGTTTTAAAAATTTCAAATCAATTTGGCAGTGTTTTATTGGCGGGCGATATTGAATATCAAACAGAGAGATTACTCGTGAGCCGTTATGGAAACAGTCTAAATTCATCGATTTTAGTGGCACCGCATCATGGCAGTAAAACTTCTTCGAGCAAGGCCTTTATTAATGCCGTTCAACCCGATATTGCATTGTTTGCTACTGGTTATCGTAATCGCTACCATTTTCCCCATTCTAAGGTTGTAGAACGTTACCAACAACAAGACATCACCATGTTCAATACTGCCAACCAAGGTGCGCTCCAATTTACCTTCAATTCACCCTTACTGCCAGTTGTGATAACAACTCGGCAATCAACATCACGAATTTGGAGATCGGATGCTACTGACTAAGGCATTTTTCACGTATCATGGTCGCCAATTAATACTTAATTGAGATAGAAATATTATGTTGGAGTTTTTTATCGCAGGTGGTTGGATAATGTACCCACTGTTTATTTCGGTTGCAATTGCTACCGCTATTGTTGTTGAGCGTTTTTGGAGCTTGCAAACGAAACGCATATCTCCCCCCGAATTAATTACTCAAATCTGGCAATGGTTACGCTATGACCAAGTAGATGACCACCGCATCGAATCCATGCGAAACAACTCGCCTTTAGGCCAAATATTAGCCGCTGGCTTAGTCAATCGAGACTGCTCACGGCAAGTCACCCGTGAAGCCATTGAAGATGTCGGCCGTCACGTTACCGTAGAATTGGAAAGAAATCTAAACACACTCGGCACTATTGCTGCCATTGCACCACTGATGGGATTATTGGGTACCGTTATCGGTATGATAAAAGTATTTGCCGTTATTACTACTGAAGGTGTGGGCAATCCTGAAACCCTCGCAGGCGGTATTTCTGAAGCACTACTGACTACTGCGGCCGGCCTACTCATTGCCATCCCTAGTGTCATTTTCTATCGGTTCTTTAGAGGAAAAATCAGTAAATTAGTGGTTGATATGGAAGAAAAAGCCATGAAATTAATTGAAATATTACATGGTGATCGACAGTTTGATCCTGATGATGAGAACAACAAATGAAATTATCAGTTCAACATTCAGAGGAGCCTGATGTTAATCTGACCCCAATGATTGATGTCGTGTTTTTATTACTACTGTTCTTTATGGTTTCCACTAGTTTTATACGCGAAAGTTCTCTTAAAGTTGATCTACCCGAGGCAACTGGGCAATCACTGGTAGCACAAGAGAAAGCTGTTGATATTATTATTAATGCAGATGGCGAATTTATTATTAATAACGTAACACTTGATAATCCGAGCCACGAACAATTATCAGCTCATCTCAAACAAGTTGTTGGTGATAATGAGGACCCACATATTATTATCAGCGCCGATGCCAATGCTGAATACCAAAATATTGTAACTGCGATGGATACAGCGCAACAGCTTGGCTACACTCGATTAACATTGGCAACACGCCAAACCACTTCAAATACACCATGACAATTGAACACGTAAAAACAGCAAGTGCTAATCAAACTTATCGGCGTTTATTTAATTACACCAAACCTTACTGGTCAGCTTTTGCAATATCTATCATTGCAATAGTGATATTTTCTGCCACTGAAATAAGCTTAGCGGCCATTATGGAGCCGTTAGTCGACGGTAGTTTTGTCGAACGTGACCCTGACACTATCCGGCTTATCCCATTAGCATTTATTGGCATATTCATCATTCGAGGAATTGCTAATTTTGTGACTTCATATGGTTTAGGATGGATTGCTCGCAATGTGATTAAAACGTTACGAGAAGAAATGTTTGCAAGGCTAATCTCTTTACCCGCTAGTTTTTACGATCAAAGTACACCTGGCCAACTTATGTCTAAACTACTCTATGATGTAGAACAAGTTGCCAACGCAGTGACGGATGCCATTATTGTTGTTATCCGAGACAGTATTACGATTGTCGGTTTACTAGCATGGATGATTTATCTTAATGGCACATTGGCTTTAATTATTTTATTAACCGTTCCCATCATCGCCCTTCTTATTTATAAAATCAGTGGTCGCTTTCGTCGTATCAGTAAAATGATTCAAGCATCCATGGGTGATGTCAGCCATGTTAGTAGTGAAATTATTGAAGGTCATCGTGAAGTCAAAACATTTGGTGCCCAACAATATGAAATAAAACGTTTCGATAAAATAAACCAGCACAATCGCCGTCAGCGTATGAAAATGCTAGCAACGGATGCCATAAGCCAACCTATTATTCAATTCATTACCGTTTTAGGTTTGTCACTTGTGATTTATCTAGCGACCGTACCTGAAATGCTTGAGCAAATAACGCCTGGGAGTTTCATCTCTTTTGTGACCGCCATGTTTATGATTCTGACACCTATTAAACGGCTGACAAAAATTAATGGCAAATTACAACAAGGGATTGCTGCTGCCCAAAGTATTTTTTCTTTATTAGATGAGCCGTCAGAACCCGATACCGGCACTAAAACAATTGATCGTGCTCAAGGTGATATTCAATATAAAAACGTTAATTTCAGTTATAACTCGACCAATGGAAAGGTGCTAGAAGACATATCTTTCCATATTAAACCAGGGCAAACCATTGCATTTGTTGGCCAATCTGGTAGTGGTAAAACAACATTAGTTAGTCTATTAACACGGTTTTACACGTTAAACAGTGGGGAAATATTACTAGATGGAATTAATATCAACGACTTGAATTTAACGAATCTACGCCAACAAATATCACTGGTGAATCAACAGATAGTGCTGTTTAACGACACTGTTGCTAACAATATCACTTACGGTCATACGCAACATATTAGTAATGAAAAAATCATTGCGGCTGCTAAAGCAGCTCATGCTTGGGATTTTATTGAACGATTACCGGATGGTCTTGCCACCCAAGTGGGACAAAATGGCGTGTTGTTATCAGGTGGACAACGTCAACGGCTTGCTATCGCTCGGGCAATATTACGTAATGCGCCTATCCTTATTCTGGACGAAGCTACAGCCTCACTAGATACCAAAGCAGAAAGGCATATTCAAGCTGCGCTAGAAACACTAATGGAACATCGTACTACATTAGTCATTGCTCATCGTTTATCAACGATTGAAAATGCAGACCAAATCGTGGTGATGCATGATGGCAATATTATTGAAGCGGGCACACATAGCGAATTATTAGCTAAAGGCCAACATTATGCTCAATTGCACAGCCTGCAATTTCAGGACAAGTCGGTTGAAACGACTAAGTAGTAAAAGTAATGATTAATAAACCATGAACTGGCTTATTAACAGTTGGTATCAATTACACCCTATTCGCTGGTTATTATGGCCTCTAAGCCTTTTATATCGCCTTATTATTTGGTGCCGGCAAGCACTTTATAATGTGGGTATTTTTAAACAATACCGATTTCCCGTCCCCGTTATCATTGTCGGCAATATTACAGTGGGTGGCACAGGGAAAACGCCTTTTGTTATATGGCTAGTTAAGCAACTTAAACATGCTGGTTTACAGCCCGGAATTATTAGCCGAGGTTATGGTGGAAAAGCTGACCATTACCCACAACTTGTCAGCCCACAAAGTGATCCCAGCATTGTCGGTGATGAACCCATTATTATCAGCCGACACACTGGCTGTCCGATGGTCGTTGCACCCAACCGTGTTGCTGCAAGCATGATGCTATTACAACAATCTGATTGCAATATCATCATCGCTGATGATGGCTTGCAACATTATGCTTTAGGCCGTGATATTGAAATTGTAGTGGCCGATGGCCAACGTCTTTTTGGCAATCAATATTGTCTACCTGCAGGACCCTTACGTGAGCCATTGTCTCGTTTAAAAAAAATTGATTTTATGGTGCATAATGGCAACCCATCAGCTGACTATAATATGGAGCTATTACAAGGACAGGCGATTAACCTTGCCGATTCCGAACTCAAAAAAGACTTATCTCATTTTATCAACGAATCAGTTCACGCCATCGCTGGCATTGGCAACCCACAACGATTTTTTAATCAGTTGTCGGAACAAGGATTAACCATCCAGCCTCATGCTTTTTTCGATCATCACCGCTTTGTAATAACTGATTTACAATTTGACGACGATAAGCCAATTCTTATGACTGAAAAAGATTCGGTAAAATGCCAATCATTTGCCAATAAAAATATGTGGTTCATTCCCATAGAAGCAACAATAAGCGGTAAACTTGAACAACAAATTCTACAAAAACTAGCAGGACTCTCATCTCATGGATAAAACCTTACTCGAAATTCTAGCTTGCCCAAGTTGTAAAGGCAGCCTGAATTACCTTAAAAAAGAACAAGAACTCATCTGCCCTGCTTGCCGTCTGGCTTACCCTATTCGTGATGATATTCCGGTTATGTTGACCGATGAGGCTCGTGAATTAGCGGCTGATGAAGGGCTATAACGATAAGATGACTTTCAAAATTGTTATCCCTGCTCGCTATGCTTCTACCCGTTTACCGGGAAAACCTCTGCTAGATATTGCTGGCAAACCAATGATACAACATGTTTATGACCGAGCTAAAGAAAGCCTTGCCACAGAGGTCATTATCGCAACAGACGATAAGCGAATTGAGCAGGTTGCTAAAAATTTCGGGGCCAATGTTTGTATGACACGTTCTGATCATCCTTCTGGTACCGATCGGCTTGCTGAAGTTGCTAAGCTAATGCATTTTGCAGATGACGATATTATTATTAACGTTCAAGGTGATGAACCTTGTCTGCCTGCTAGTTTGATCAATCAAGTGGCAGATGATATGCAGCAACATCAAGATGCTGATATCACAAGTTTATATAGTCAAATTGATCAGGAAAAACATATTTTTGACCCTAATGTAGTTAAAGTCATCATGGATAAACAAGGCTATGCTTTGTATTTTAGTCGTGCACCTATTCCTTGGATGCGCGATCACTTTGATCAACAATCTACGCTACCACCAGATTTGCCACATTACCGCCATCTTGGTTTATATGGCTATCGTGCAAGTTTTTTGAACCACTATGCTGAACTAAGTCCATGCGTATTAGAGCAGGAAGAATCTTTGGAACAATTACGGGCTTTGTACCACGGCAAAAGAATTCATTTAACCGCTGCTAAAGTAAATCCAGGACATGGTGTTGATACACAACAAGATTTAGATGAAGTTCGCCAATTAATCGGTTAATAATTTATCCAAACCAGCCGAAATCAATTCTGCATGGAGATCACCTTCTCCATCAAACACCGGTAAAATATACGTTACAGGCACAGCACGATGGCCTTCACCATATTGTGTTGCTTGAATATTTGTATCATCTTTCAGCACCTGTAAAACAAATTCACAGCCATCAAGTAACTCAATAATTTCACATTGCTGTTGCATATATTCCACCTGCCGACCGATTAAGGTCAGCAGGTGTTCATTATTAAATTTATGATTCGCTGGCATCTTGTTTTGGCACCGTTTTCTCAGTAACACTCTTTGAAGGTGTTACTTTGTCACTGCCATTATCTGCCGATGTCGATTTTTTTTCTACTTTTTCAACAACTGGCGTAGAAACATCCTTCGGTACCACCACTCTATCACTGCTCTTATCTGTTGAGGATGCTGATACCACTTCATCTTGCTTCGCTTTTGATGAAGTTGGACGACGGCGGCGAGGAGCTGATGCTTTAGCTCGCTTCGGTTTGTTCGCTGTTGGCTTATTACCATCTACGTCCTTAGCTTGCTCATGTGCGGCAGGCGGTACATTGCCATTAACATCTACAGCCGCAGCATTAGGGATCGCATTACCATCCACTTCCTTCTTTTCTGGTAACACTTTATTGCCTGCATCTTCTGCAACATTGGTATTGCTACTATCATTGCGAGGGCGACGACGACGACCGCCACGGCGCGAACGTTTTGCATTAGGATTACGCTGTTCTTCATTTTCAGATGACGATGACGATGACGATGACGATGACGATGACGAAGGCGAAGGCGAAGGCGAAGGCTTATTAGCTTGCTTATTGCTAACTTGTTTTGACTCACCTTCTGACGGCGCTTGATCAGCCTTTTTATTATCTGGACGTTTACGTGGCCCACGACGATTATTACGATTTCGTGGTCGTCTATTTTGTTCACGTTCAGCTTGCTGTTCTGGTTTTTGTTCTGGTTTTTGTTCTGTCTCAGGTTTATCTTCAACATGGTCAGCATCTTTCCCTGACAATACATTTAATAAACGTTTTAATAAATTTGGTTTGTTTTCTGCTGTTTTTGAAAGAACAGGTGCTGGTGCCGCCGGTGATACACCGGTCACTGCTGCTTGTTCAGTCTCAGGTTTATTTTTCAATGCTGCAGGCATTTCAGGTTCAGGCGTCACCATTAAATGATGGCTTACTTCAACACGTCTATCACCCTCTTTGACCCGTTCAATATCATAATGTGGTGTTTCCATATGCGGATTTGGAATCAACAATAATTTCACATCATGCCGACGTTCAATCGCATCTAGCTGCATTCTTTTCTCATTTAACATAAATGTCGCTACCGCTACCGGCAATTGCACTATAAGCTGAGAAATTTGGTCTTTAGTAGCCTCTTCTTCAACAAGGCGAAGTACTGCTAAGCCAAGTGATTCTACTCCACGCACATGACCTAAACCCGAACAACGTGGGCATACTTCTTCATGAGCATCACCTAGCGATGGACGTAAGCGTTGACGCGACATTTCTAGTAAACCAAAACGTGAAATCCGACCAACTTGAACACGAGCACGATCAACTTTCAAATGTTCGCGTAGGCGATTTTCCACTTCACGTTGATGACGGCTAGGCCCCATATCAATAAAATCAATCACAACCAAGCCGCCTAAATCACGTAAACGTAACTGGCGCGCGATCTCTTCTGCTGCTTCTAAGTTGGTATTAAAGGCCGTTTCTTCAATATCACCACCTTTATTAGCGCGGGCCGAGTTGACATCAATTGAAATCAAGGCTTCCGTTGGATCAATCACCAATGCACCACCAGAAGGTAATCTCACTTCATGACGGAAAGCCGTTTCAATCTGGCTTTCAATTTGATAGCGGGTAAACAGTGGAACCTTATCTTCATAAAGTTTAAATTTACTTAATTCATGCGGCATAACCATGCGCATAAAATCGTAACCTGTTTTATACACTTCCGGTGAATCCACTAGGATTTCCCCAGTATCTTTACGTAAATAATCACGTAAGGCACGGATGATAATATTACTTTCTTGGTAGACTAAAAATGGTGCTTTACGCTCTTGTGTCGCCTTATCAATGGCTGTCCACAATTGCACTAAATATTCTAAATCCCACTGTAATTCTTCTGCTTGCTTACCAACACCGGCAGTTCGAACAATCATGCCCATACCTTCCGGCACTTCTAATGAACGCAATGCTTCTTGCAATTCAGCACGCTCATCGCCTTCAATACGACGAGAGATACCACCAGCACGTGGACTATTCGGCATCAACACTAAATAACGCCCAGCCAAGCTGATCATCGTTGTTAGTGCCGCCCCCTTATTACCACGCTCTTCTTTTTCAACTTGGATAACAAGTTCTTGGCCGACAGAAAGAACATCTTGGACATTAATACGTCCAGAATCCCCTTCTTTACGTTGTTTGAAATAACTTTTTGAAATTTCTTTTAGTGGTAAAAAACCTTGTCTTTCTGAACCGTATTCAACGAATACCGCTTCCAGACTAGGTTCAACTCGGGTGATTTTTCCTTTGTAGATATTGCCTTTTTTCTGTTCCCTAGAAGGAACATCAATATCCAAATCAAATAAGCGTTGGCCATCGACCATCGCTACTCGCAACTCTTCTTCATGAGTCGCGTTAATTAAAATTCGCTTCATGCACTAACCTCTTATTGGAGGTTCACACGCTGGTTCATCCTTGTTTCCAAGGACAATGCATCATCAATTTAGTGACGATTACAGGACAAATTGCCTATCCGCAATTAATAGTCACAATGTATTTGTATCTTTCTGTTAACACATTGCTTTTAGCTATTTTTGTGATCTTGTACTAGCCAGTAGTATTCCGAAAAAATCACGTCACAACATTATTTGCGACACATATCTCAGTATCAGC
Source organism: Piscirickettsiaceae bacterium (assembly GCA_013215775.1). Lineage (GTDB taxonomy): Bacteria > Pseudomonadota > Gammaproteobacteria > Nitrosococcales > Methylophagaceae. The sequence continues at coordinate 96,821 of JABSQO010000004.1, read as the reverse complement.
GCTTCACCCCATGGTGTAGCTGCCGGACACCTACATTTTTATTAATTACTTGCTGTTGTCCTGTCTTGTGCATTATTTATTGTTATTGCCAAGACGTGGGAACCATTTAACTATATGCTCTATAATGAGCACCTATCACGCCTAACCTATGTTAAACGTGTCGTTCAAAACTTGTTCATGCGTTCTGCCGCATCAACTTCTTATCTTGAAGGAGCGACGACGCTATTTTCAGGCCATATTAATTAAAAGTCGGTATACTGATACCACTAACAAACAGACCAACTTCTAAATATAACAGTCCATTGCACTATCAGCAATAGAAATCGATCTTTTTATGACAAATAGCGATACCAAGCTTAATCCTGTTCAATTTATTAACATCACAGCCTCGAATGCTGGGCAACGAATTGATAACTTTTTGCTGTCCTTAGAAAAAGGGGTGCCCAAAAGTCGTATTTATCGTGCCATTCGCAAAGGTGAAGTGCGTGTTAATAAAGGTCGGATCAAACAAACATACAAAATACAACTCGGCGATACCGTTCGTATACCCCCACTTCGTACCGCAGAAAACACGACTCCAACTACCGTTAACGATCATTTATCACAACAACTGACTGACAGTATTTTATTCGAAGATGACGACTTATTAGTTCTTAATAAACCCCCTGGCATAGCAGTTCATGCTGGTAGCAATATTAAACAAGGCATCATTGAAGCATTACGCATTATTCGTGCAGAACTGCCTTATCTCGAATTAGTGCACCGACTTGATCGCGATACATCTGGTTGTTTATTACTAGCGAAAAGTCGTAAAGCTTTACTTAATCTACAACAACAAATGATCAATCATGATCTCAATAAACGTTATCTCACCCTACTAAGAAGCAGTTGGACTGGCCAACAACGTTTAGTTGAGCAACCATTGCAGAAAAATACTGTGTCATCTGGTGAACGCATGGTGCGTGTCGATCCTAATGGAAAACAAGCTAAAACAGTTTTTATCCCCATCGAAACTTTTCCACAAGCACAGTTAACAGAGGTGGTTCTATACACCGGCCGCACCCATCAAATCCGTGTTCATGCTGCGCATATGAATCATCCCGTCGCTGGCGATGATAAATATGGTCAACGCAATTTCAATAAAGACATGAAAAAATTTGGCTTAAAACGATTATTTTTACATGCATGGAAACTAGGAATTCGCCATCCAACTAGCGGACAAGAACTATTACTTGAAGCACCTTTGCCAGAGAAGTTACAAAGTGTCCTTCAAAAATTAAAAGAATCATCATGAGTCGCTATCAACTAATTGTATTTGATTGGGATGGCACGCTAATGGACTCGACTAGTCATATCGTCAACTGCATGCAACAAGCCATTACACAATTGTCTCTACCACCGTTAGAAGACACCGCGATCAGTCACATCATTGGTCTTGGTCTTAATGAAGCGATTGTTGCACTTTATCCTGATGCTAGTCTTGAGACTGTTGAGCACTTAGCAAATACCTATCGGCAAACATGGTTAAACAATCCTATCGACTCACCCTTATTTGATCATGCCTATAATCTTATTAAACGGCTCTCTGAACAAAATTATTTTCTAGGCGTAGCCACGGGTAAAAGTCGTCGTGGTCTAGACAAGGTATTAAAAAGCACGGATTTAGAAAGCTATTTTCACGCCACACGCTGTGCTGATGAATGCCATTCCAAACCTCATCCTCAGATGATAGAAGAATTGATCAACTATTTTGGTGTTACGGCCAAAGAAACGCTGATGATTGGAGATACTGAATATGATCTACAGATGGCTCATAATGCAGGAGCAGACAGTTTAGCCATTAGCCATGGCGCTCATGACATAACGACACTCCGAGCCTGCCAACCTCAAGCGATTATTGACAATCTGCAACAAGTTGAACATTTTCTAAACGACTTGTAGTGAGATAATTGTTATGATTACCTCACGATCTAAGTAACAGGACGAATACTGACATGGCTACATTTGGTGACTTTCCACCTTCTAGTTCAAATAACGCAGGTGACGCAACTGATAATTCAAGCACATGGGAACGTCAGGTCTTGGAAGATCTCGCTTTTGCTGCGCTGAAAGAACAACGTACTAGTCGCCGTTGGGGTTATGTCTTTAAAGGATTAATGTTTGCCTACTTAGTGGCCATACTGATGCTGGCTATTCCATCTAGTGATATTACTACCCCTTCAGAAAAACATACTGCCCTCGTTGAAATAAATGGTGTGATTGCCGCTGACGCTGAGGCTAATGCCGATACGATCGTGACAGGCATTCGGAATGCTTTCGATAGCCCTAATGCTCAAGGGCTAATTATAAGACTCAATACGCCAGGTGGTAGTCCCGTACAAGCAGGCATTATTAACGATGAAATAAAACGCCTACAAGAAACCCGTCCTGACTTCCCCGTTTATGCGGTTATTCAAGATATTTGTGCTTCGGGTGGCTATTACATTGCTGTGGCCGCTAAAGAAATTTATGCAGACAAAGCCAGTATTGTCGGCTCAATTGGTGTTCGTATGGACAGTTTTGGTTTTACTGAAACTATAAAAAAATTGGGTATTGAACGTCGTTCGTTGACTGCCGGTGAGAATAAAGCATTCCTGGATCCTTTCTTACCCATGAGAGAGCAAGATGTGAAACATGCACATGCCATGCTGGATAATATCCACCAGCAATTCATTGATGTTGTGAAAGACGGCCGTGGCGATCGTCTTGCTGATAATCCTGATCTATTTTCTGGACTGTTCTGGTCAGGCGAACAAGCCTTACCATTAGGTTTAATTGATGGTTTAGCAAACAGTAGTACTGTAGCAAGAGACATAATTGGGGCTGAAGATATTATCGATTACACCCCTCGCCCTAATTATTTGGATCGTTTTGCAGGTAAATTAGGCGCAAGCATAAGCCAATTTATCTTTCAATCATCAACAGTAGGTATTCGGTAAATGACTGAGGGAAATACACATTCAGAACGCACTGAACAGCAAATCGAACAACGGAAGGAGCTTTTCCGTTATACCGATCTTGATCATCCTGTCATACAAGTCTTATTTGATCTGCAAATTGATGATGTTCAATCATCTACAGCAGAGTAAGAATAATGGCACTCACTCCCGATGCGTTGGTTAATAAATCACTTAAGTTAGTTTCTCCGCCGAGCACATATACTCAACTTGATGCTCTCATACAAAATTCTAATACCTCTGTCGATCAAATCAGTGAAGTTATCAACACTGATCCTGCTCTGGCCACTCGATTATTAAAAGTAGTGAACAGTCCCTTTTATGGCTTTCCGTCACAAATCAATACTATCTCTCGTGCCATTACGATTATTGGCACTAATGAACTGGTTCAATTAGTCCTTGCCACGTCAGTGATCAATGCATTTAAAGGCATTCCCGATAATTTGATCAATATGGCTGAATTTTGGCGACACAGTCTTGCCTGTGCATTAACATCTCGTTTACTGGCAAAAAAATGTAATGTTGATGTTCCCGAATCTTTCTTTATAGCCGGTCTCTTACATAATATCGGCTGTTTAGTGATGTACCAATCTATTCCAGAATTATCCCGAGAAGCGATTAATAGAGCACAATTTGGTAATGAAATTATTTACCAAGCAGAACAACATGTCTTAGGGTTTGACCACACTCATGTTGGCGCGGCTCTTATTAAATCTTGGCGTCTACCTAAATCATTAATTGAAATAACACAATTTCATCATAATCCAACTGATGCTAAAGAGTTTCTATTAGAAGTTGCTATTGTTCACGTCGCAGATATCATGGTGACATCTGCACAATTCGGTCATAGTGGCGATCATCATGTACCACCACTTGACCCTAATGCGTGGCAAACACTGCAACTTGATGAATCAGTATTAGCTGAAATAATGCAGCAAGTAGCTGAACAACTTGATAGTTTAACCGCATCACTCACCTAATTTTAAATCCATACCAAATTGCAACGAGGAAATTTATGAGAACAGTTTTATTAGGCGCACCCGGCTCAGGCAAAGGTACTCAAGGGGTCGTATTATCTAAAAAATATACTATTCCTCAAATATCTACTGGTGACTTGTTGAGAGCCGCCGTTAAATCTGGATCTGAATTAGGTCAACAAGCTAAATCCGCAATGGATGCTGGTGCATTAGTATCCGATGATATTGTGATTGGCTTGATTCGAGAACGTTTATCACAAGATGATGCCCAAAATGGTTATATCCTTGATGGTTTCCCACGTAATATTCCACAGGCAGAAGCATTAGATGCCATGTTGGCCGAGCTTGATCAGCCACTACAAGGTGTCGTTTTGCTTGATGTTGATTTTGGAGAATTACTACAACGTTTAACCGGACGTCGGACATGTACAGACTGTGGCGCTATTTATAATGTTCACTTGTCTCCTCCAAAAGTTGAAGGTCAATGTGATGTATGTGGTGGTGAATTATTTCAACGTGATGATGATAACGAATCAACCATCGGTAATCGTTTAAATACATATCAACAGCAAACAGAACCTCTAATAGCTTATTACCAAAATCAACATAAATTGCACAGTGTTGCAGGTACTGGTGACGTTGAAGGTATTACCGCTGCTGTTGGTGCAATATTCGATAAATTTTAGGCTGTTATGGCACGAATTCTCGCCATTGGTATCGCGACACTCGATATCATCAATCTTGTTGATGATTACCCTGCTGAAGACAGTGAGGTTCGTGCTCTATCTCAATACCAAACACGTGGAGGTAATGCCACCAATACACTCACTATTCTTAGCCAATTTGACCATTCCTGTCATTGGGCTGGTGTATTGATTGATGAACCTGACTCACAGCTCATTTTAAACGATCTGGAACACTATCAGATTAATATAGCTGCTTGTACTCGCCTGTCTGAAGGTAAGATGCCTACGTCATACATCACTCTGAACCAACAATCGGGTAGCCGCAGTATTGTGCATCACCGGGATTGTCCTGAATATAGCTTCAATCATTTTAAAACTATCGATTTGAGCGAATTTGATTGGTTACATTTTGAAGGTCGAAATATTGATGAAACATTATTAATGTTAGAACACATCAAAACACACTATCCTGATTTACCTTGCTCATTAGAAGTCGAAAAACCACGGCCTAATATTGACGTTTTATTTGAACTACCGACTCTACTGATGTTTTCGCAACACTATGCGACTTATCATTGTTTCAACAAACCCGATGATTTTTTGAGAACACTACCCCAAAACACAGTGGCTAGTTGCACTTGGGGTCAACAAGGTGCCTGTGCAATCAACGCTGATGGTCAACTTTTACACAGCAAAGCATTTCCTCCATCACAAGTCATTGATACACTGGGTGCCGGTGACAGCTTTAATGCAGGTATGATTCATCGTTTAATTAATAATGATGATTTACAATCCGCACTAACTTTTGCTTGCCAACTTGCCGGCCACAAATGTGGTCAACAAGGTTTTGCCAATTTAGTTTCTCATTTCAAATATTAACAGTAGCGCTTATGACACAATTTTTTTTATGTAGTAAACAAGATATACCCGATCAACAAGCCCGTGAATTTAAAGTTGAAACAGATCAAGGTCAGCTTGATCTATTTCTGGTCCGACAAGATGACCAAGTTCATGCCTATAAGAATCAATGTCCTCATCTAGAAATCCCCTTGAATTGGCAACCAGATCAATTTATGTCTGTAGATGGCATCAATATCCAATGCTCAACTCACGGTGCCTTATTCACTATAGATAAAGGTAACTGCATCATTGGACCGTGTGCAGGTGAAAACCTACGTGTTTTGACTCTTGAACAACGTGATGATGATGAAGTGTGGCTACAACTTTAAAAATTAAAGTGCATCATGCTCGCCGTTTTCGTGCTATTGCTCTCAAAAAAGAAAGTGACCGAATTGTGGTCGGATTAGCCGATCCAACTGATATTTATGCCTATAATCAGATTTGGCTGGTGCCCGCGCTTGGTCGTTAGACATTCCGTTAACCATGTGTTATAAACTGTTGTACTGCTAGGTTATTTTAATAAAAATGGATTGATTACTGATGAAAAATCAGCAAGGTTTCACATTAATAGAATTAGTGATGGTAATTATTATTTTAGGTATTTTAGCAGCTACTGCTTTACCTAAATTTGCTAGCTTACAATCTGATGCTCGAACATCTTCAATACAGGCAGCATCAGGAGCACTTAAATCTGCTATGGCCATTGTGCATGCTAAGTCATTAGTTGATGGCACAGAAGTAGCTGCATCAGGTAATACAGCTTCAGTGGAAGGTGCGACAATCGATCTTGTCTATGGTTATCCATCTACAGCTCATATCAATGAGGCTGCAGGGATTGATACGAATGATTATGCAATTCCTAGCAGTGGAGTTATCCGACTTAATAGTTCAGCTACATGCCAAGTTGCTTATGTTCAGGCTGTATCAGCAAGTGCTCAACCAACGGTAACGATATCGACAGGCGGTTGTTAAGCTAAACAGAATATAGAAGCGACCGGCCGTGCTAGCTTTGGACTATTCAGTGGTAGCGATAACATTATCTTTAAACGTGAAGTTTACTGATCCTGCAATAATTGAATCGCTTGTCGTAAGGCGTTAATCGTCTGAGCTTTACCACTATAACCTAGCCGCTTAGCAATGTCGGTCCAATCACGTTGCTGCAATACCTTCTCAATACATAAATGTTGCTGTTGTTCGGTCAATGTCAAAAAGACAGGGTGACTAATCATGATTTTCAAATAATGCCATAAAGCGATTTGGCTAAAATCATAACCACGTTGGGCATGACTGAATGCTGTTATTTCTTGTTCATCTACAGCTGATAATACTCTTTTTTCAGCAGAAAACAGCTGAGATAATGCTATAACAATATCGGCATTAAGTCGCTTAAACTGATTATGTAACACATCAAACCATTGCAGTTGAAATCGCTGTTTTGCTGCCATTAAGACTTGTCGCCCTGCTGAAGACACGGCTTGTAACATCATCACAGAATGACTACCACTCACGTCATCATGATGAATGCCTAACCTGACAGGAATAAAATCTGATTTTGTCCAAAATGTTAATAACTCAGTGCTCATACCAAAGCTTGCCCCCACCATGTCATAATCATTCTTCACTGACTGTTCGATTATCTGGTTTAACAATGTTTTTCCAATCTTTCGTTGCTGCAATAATGGATGAACAGCAATACGAATGATACGTTGATATCGGAGAGAGCCTGCTGAAGTAATACCGCAATGTGCTAATAAAGATTGTGGTAATAAATGACCTTTTAAACGTCGTTGGCCATTATAAATTGCAGTAGAAATATTATCTTCCAATGCACCTTCCTCTACTACCCACGCAGTGGCTACAATATGCCCCTGATATCGCATTGCATAAACAGAGATATCATCTCGATCTAACATCATTTGTAAATCAGAAGGTCGAGTACGATAATGAGCTAACACCATTAAACCGAACAATTCTCGCAAGCTTTGTTCATCTTTAACTAACTGGTGTCGATCAAGTCTCTCAAACTCGCATAGATCAACTCGTGCCCCATTGATTCGTTCGTCAGAAGCAGGTGTGGCATCAAGTAACAAAGCCTGAAAACTAAACGCTTCCAACATATCGTTTTCAGCCCAACGAATGGGGGTTGTCATTCGATAGTGATGCCAATTAGGTGTTTGCCGGTCAAGAATCTGTTGGAAACGGATAGCAAAGCCGCGACCAGTACCTTCATAACCATGTAATGTAGTGGCAAAAACAACTCGGGAATATTTTTTCACCATTTTTTCGAGCATTGATGCCGGTATAGCTGCTGCCTCATCCACCAGCACTAAATCCGCTTTTTGTTCAGATTCAATCAACGCATCGGGTGCTAAAAATCTAATCTCGGCATCATTCACTGAAATCAGGCCAGCTGAAAATTCTGCATCTGCTAATAATCGACGAGCATGCTCAAATAAAGTGTCGGCGGTTGCCATACTCGGCGCAGTAACAATAATATTTCTTTTGCCTTGTAAAATCAGTTCAGCAGCAGCAATACCTAAAGCCGCTGATTTTCCTCGACCACGATCAGATGAAATAACCAACGGTCTACGCCTATGGCCATGAACTACTTTTAAAATAGCCGCAACAGCTTGTTGCTGGTCATCTGTCTGATAAATTTTGTCAGATATTTTTTGTGGTGTTGGCGGAGAAAGCTTGGGTAACACCTGCTCCTGCTGTATCACTATAAATGAGTCATTCTGCTGACTAAATTCAGCAACAATCGTATCAAAACGTTTCATCCAGAGACTGGATTTTATATTTTTAGAAATAACTAAGACTAACGCGCCACCAGCTCTAATTGTGCCCATAATGGCGCCGAGGCTATCTAGATCGATCTGCTCAGCAACATCAAAAATAACTAAGTCAAACTCTTTACCTAACTGACTTTGAGCATTTTTATGAGGAATCGTTAAAACAGTGTCTAATAGCAGATGATTAGATAGACAAATAACTCGCTCATTGGCAAACTCTGACTGCAGTGCGAGTAATGAAAGACGGCACCAATCAGAGTCACCTTTAAGTACCAAACATTGCCGTTGCTTCATCGTGTTCCTACAATTTTGTAGCTAATGGTCTTATATCTAATTCAAAAGCGGCTTTTCTTTATGATCTCAATATAAATTTAGCCGATAGCATTCGAGTTAATTTTTTGCTGTAAAAAACAATGATTCTTACCGAGCTTAAAATGGTAAGAATCGTTTTACGTTATCGTTGAGAGCTAATAAAACTGACTATTTAGCAAGTGGAATCATTTTCCCTAACTTATACTCAGCCTCTACTTGCATCTTGTTTTCAAGTTGGTAATAACGCATTAGTTCTTTTTTAGACATTACTTTTTCAAACTTAGCGACATAATCCTTTTGAATATCCAATTGAACTTGTTTCGCTGCCAACCACTTAGCTATTAACTCTTGAGCTTTCACATTAGTTAACGCATTATAATTTTCTGCAAACTCGGTAACTATATTTCCTAACTTAACATTCGACTCAAATTTGGCTTGCTGATAGGCATCATAAACGGGTAAAAACTCAGCTACCGTTTCATTTGAAAGTCTCAATGTATTCAGTACTAGCGCTTTTTTCTTTTCCAGTGCTTGCTCTAATGTCATTGCTTCTTCAGCAAAAACAGCAGCACCGTTTAAAACTAAAAGCAGAGATAATAATCCGATAATCTTTTTCATGTTTAATAACCCTAATAATTAATCTAAATTAGTTTTCACTATTAGCTAGTATTGTTACTTTTAGCTAATCACCTACATTACTGACAGATTGAATAAACGCTATTAGAACATAAAATTAATGGACGTTGGAAACCACTTCCAACTGACTAAATTTTCAGTCCCTCTAATAATGCGGTGGCGGTGGCTCAATGGTCTCGCCTTCAGCTTGTGTGGATTGCATCGTATTAATTTGTATCTTCATTGTTTCAAGAGCCAATTCTATGCGTGATATTTGCTTTTGTTGATCAATCACTACTTGGTTTAACTCTTCTAACAAACCATCCTGAAATGATAGTTTTGTTTGTAAATCAATAATCTCATCATTCACATTAGTGTCCTCTAAAAACTAAGATTTTTATTTGAGTTCAAGGCGAATTATTTTTGAGAATCGCAATGTACAAAAAGTACATGAGAATCGGAAAAATTTATTCAACGCCGAAATCAGATAAAAAGATAGTGTTTTCATTATTCATCACCATCATAAGAGAGTGCAGGTGCCAACCATCGCTCAGCTACATCCATTGTCCATCCTTTACGCTGGGTATAATCTTCTACTTGGTCACGATCAATTTTACCCAAACCAAAATAACGTGACTCAGGATGTGCGAAATAGAAACCACTGACCGCAGCAGTTGGCAACATAGCAAAACTTTCGGTAATGGTCATACTGGCATTTTGTTCAGGTTTTAATAAATCCCATAACAACGCTTTTTCAGTATGATCTGGGCAGGCAGGATAACCTGGAGCAGGTCGAATTCCCTGATATTTTTCATCAATTAAGTCTTCATTATTCAACTTTTCATCAGGCATGTAACCCCAGAGCTCTTTACGCACTAACTGATGTAAATGTTCAGCAAAGGCTTCAGCAAAACGATCTGCCAAGGCTTTCAACATAATACTTTGATAATCATCATGGTCATCTTCAAATCGATCCACATGCTCATCAATACCGATACCTGCAGTAACGGCAAATGAACCAATATAATCTTTCACACCACTCTCTTTAGGCGCAATAAAATCCGCTAATGCGGCATTAGGCCTGCCCGGTGGTCGCTCTCCCTGTTGACGTAAACTGTGTAACGTCATCAATACTTCGCTGCGAGTCTCATCGGTATACACTTCAATATCATCATCGTTAATGCTATTAGCGGGAAAGAAGCCAAAGACTGCATTTGCTGTTAACCATTTTTGATCAACAATCTTAGCTAGCATATCCTTAGCATCACGGAATAAATGTGTTGCATGTTCGCCAACGATTTCATCTTCTAAAATTTTTGGATAACGCCCTGCCAACTCCCATGTTTGGAAAAAAGGCGTCCAGTCAATACGATCAACTAAATCAGCCAAAGGGTAATCATTCAATGTCTGTACGCCTAATTTTTCAGGGGTAGTTGGTTGATATGCCGACCAATCAATTTTGGTTTTATTAGCACGCGCATCGGCAATATTTAATTGGCGACGAGTACGCTTACGGCCTTTATGGCGAGCACGTTTTTCAGCATAATCAGTTTTAGCTTTAGCCATGAAATCATCACGTAAATCAGGGCTAATCAAACTCTGGGCAACACCTACGGCACGCGAGGCATCTTTTACATAGATACTGGCACCGTGATAATGATGCTCAATTTTCACTGCAGTATGAATTAACGATGTCGTTGCACCACCAATCATCACTGGGATATTAAAACCAAGTCGCTCCATCTCTTTAGCCACATGTACCATTTCATCCAAGGATGGGGTAATCAAACCAGAAAGGCCGATAATATCGACATTTTCTTTCTTAGCAACTTCTAAAATCGTGGCACATGACACCATTACACCAAGGTCAATGATCTCAAAGTTATTACACTGTAATACGACACCAACAATATTTTTGCCGATGTCATGCACATCACCTTTAACGGTAGCCATTAAGATCTTGCCATTACTACTGGGGCCTTCTTCGCCCTCTTCTTTTTCATCTTCGATGAATGGCATCAAATAGGCTACCGCTTTTTTCATCACTCGTGCCGATTTCACCACTTGGGGTAAAAACATCTTTCCTGCCCCAAACAAGTCACCAACCACATTCATCCCATCCATTAATGCACCTTCGATCACATGTATTGGGCGTTGAGCATTTTGTCGGCATAACTCAGTATCTTCGTCGATAAAATCAGTAATACCTTTAACTAGGGCATGTTCCAATCGTTTTTCTACAGGCCATGAACGCCATTCAAGGTCTTCTTTAACGTCAACTTTTTTCCCATCGCCACGATACTTTTCAGCAATATCCAGTAACCGTTCAGTCGCATCATCACGTCGATTTAGGACGACATCCTCTACCCGTTCACGTAATTCTTCGGGCAAATCATCATAGATGGCTAATTGACCTGCATTGACAATACCCATGTCCATACCAGCCTGAATGGCATGGTAAAGAAATACCGCATGAATGGCTTCACGTATTGGATTGTTGCCACGAAATGAAAATGATACGTTACTGACACCACCACTCACCATGGCGTGAGGTAAAGCCTTCTTAATATCACGGACAGCTTCAATAAAATCGACTGCATAATTATTATGCTCATCAATACCGGTCGCAATGGCAAAAATATTCGGGTCAAAGATAATATCTTCTGGCGGGAAACCCACTACTTCCGTCAATAATTCATACGATCGAGTACAAATCTCACGTTTTCGTTGCCGTGTATCAGCCTGCCCTAGTTCATCAAAGGCCATCACAATGACAGCAGCGCCATATCGACGAACTAACTTGGCTTGTTCGATAAATTTATCTTCACCCTCTTTCATACTAATCGAGTTGACGATGCCTTTACCTTGAATGCATTTTAGACCTGCTTCAATAACTTCCCATTTGGAGGAATCGATCATGATCGGAACACGACTGATATCAGGTTCTGCCGCAATTAAATTCAAAAAGATGACCATCGCCTCCTTCGAATCCAACATGCCTTCATCCATATTAATGTCAATAATAGGTGCGCCACTTTCAACTTGTTGGCGGGCAACATCTAAGGCCGTATCGTAATCGCCTTCTTTGATCAGACGAGCAAAACGAGCAGAACCGGTCACATTAGTACGCTCACCAACATTGACATAAAGACTTTCGGGGGTAATGGTAAAAGGTTCAAGACCACTTAAACGACAGTAATGTTTATTTTCAACGGGGACTCGTGGTGCAATATCTGCAACGGCTTCGGCAATCGCTTTGATATGAGCTGGTGAGGTACCACAGCAACCACCGACAATATTTAAAAACCCTGACTCAGCCCATTCTTTAATTTGTGCTGACATCACCTCTGGTGATTCATCATACTCACCAAATTCATTTGGCAAACCAGCATTAGGATGGGCACTGATGTAACAGGTGACTAAACCTGATAACTCCTCAACATATTGACGTAATTGGTCAGCACCTAATGCACAGTTCAAACCAACACTGATCGGTTGTACATGAGCTAAAGAATTCCAAAAAGCTTCAGCCGTTTGACCTGATAATGTACGTCCACTTGCATCGGTGATTGTGCCGGAAATCATGATCGGAAGATGAATATCATGCTGGTCATAATAACTTTCAATAGCGAACAAGGCCGCTTTGGCATTTAAGGTATCAAAAACTGTTTCCACTAATAATAAATCAGAACCACCATCGACAAGACCCGCTATCGACTCTAGATAAGATTCAACTAATTCGTCATAACTTACATTACGAAAACCAGGATTATTAACATCAGGAGAAATACTAGCCGTACGATTTGTAGGGCCTAATACACCCGCGACAAAACGCGGTTTATCAGGATCATTAGCGGTAAACTCATCGGCAATAACACGTGCTAATCTGGCAGATTCCTTGTTTAATTCATAAACCAAATCTTCCATCTGATAATCAGCCATCGCGATCGATGTACCATTAAAAGTATTGGTTTCAACAATATCGGCACCTGCATCAAAATAAGCGCGGTGGATATCACTGATAATTTTAGGTTGAGTTAACGATAAAAGATCGTTATTACCTTTTACATCACAAGGATGATCGGCAAACCGTTCGCCACGATAATCTGCTTCTTCAAGCTTATAACTTTGAATCATCGTACCCATCGCACCATCAAGGATAAGAATGCGTTGTTGCAATAGATGTTTAATATCGTGAGTCGATGTGGTCAAAATAGACTTTCCAAGTTTGAGTGAACATATAAAATTAGATTTAACTGCTTATTATATCAGATGATAATGGTTGTTCTTAGCGATGAAATAGTGATATTAAATAGCACTTCCATCACTGCTACTCTTGGCTCATAATCAAATAGTACCCTTATTAAAATAAAGGAAAAATACGTTTCTTATGATTAAAAAAACTATCGCAGGAAAACGGTTACTGGTACTTGATACCAATGTATTAATGCACGATCCCACCGCATTATTTCGTTTTGACGAACACGATATTTTTCTACCTATGGTGGTACTGGAAGAACTTGACCGGGGTAAAAAAGGCTTATCTGAAGTATCTCGAAATGTCCGTCAAGTAAGTCGTTTCCTTGATGAGCTGGTGTTGCACGCTAGTGATACGGATACCATTGCCCAAGGAATTCCATTACCTAACGTCAATAATAATGGTGATATGCCAAATGCCAGCGGACGATTATTTTTCCAAACAACACAAATCAGCCATGATTTACCTAAGGATTTACCGGGCCAATTAGTAGACAATGCCATCCTTGGTATTGCAATTAGCCTACAAAAATCAAAACCCGACACGACCGTCACACTGGTTTCTAAAGATATTAATTTACGCATTAAAGCCACAGTATTAGGTGTGCATGCCGAGGATTATTTCAACGATAAAGTATTAGATGATGTTGATTTACTTTATCTTGGTGCAACCGAATTAGCAGCTGATTTTTGGGATGATCTTAATCGCCTTGAATCATGGACTGAAGGTAGTCGAACCTTTTATGAAATTGAAGGTGATGTTGCTAAAAATTGGTATCCCAATCAACTTATTTTTTCACCTGGTGAAAGTAACTCTATTGAAGCAATAGTCAGAAGTACGACCGATACAACGGCTACTATTGAGTTACTTCATGATTATCGCAAGGAAAGTCATGCTATCTGGGGAATAACCGCGCGTAACCGTGAACAAAATTTTGCCCTCAATTTATTGATGGACCCAGAGGTGGATTTTGTTAGCCTGCTTGGCCAAGCAGGAACGGGTAAAACCTTGCTCACACTTGCCGCAGCCCTGAACCAAGTCACTGAACAAAAAACATATACTGAAATTGTTATGACTCGTGTCACGATACCTGTCGGTGAAGATATTGGTTTTTTACCCGGTACCGAAGAAGAAAAAATGACACCATGGATGGGAGCTCTGATGGATAACCTCGAAGTGCTTAATGAAACTGAAGGGAGTGAATGGGGCCGAATGGCCACACAAGATTTATTACATAAATGGATTAAAATTCGCTCGCTAAACTTTATGCGTGGCCGAACCTTCCTCAAACGATTCATTATTATTGATGAAGCCCAAAATCTCACCTCCAAGCAAATGAAAACATTGGTTACTCGTGCAGGTCCCGGCACAAAAGTGGTTTGCCTTGGTAACATTTCACAAATCGATACACCCTACCTAAGCGAAACAACATCAGGTTTAACCTATGTTGTCGATAGATTCAAAGATTGGGAACATAGCGGCCATATCACCTTATTGCGAGGGGAACGTTCACGTTTAGCGGACTTCGCCTCTGAACGTTTATAAATCTGGCATAATATCGATATAGACGAACTAGGAATCACACATCATGGAAAACATGGCAGAATTTAATAGTGATCGCCGCAAATTCTTTCGAATAAATGACACTGTCTTTATCGAGATTTCATCTCTTGATGAAGATGAGGCCGAACGTTTAGGTAACGTCATTAGAAGCCCTTTACACAATGATGAAAATCAAGAAAAGCAACAGCTAAATGCATTACAAACTGCTTTTAATCATTTAGCAGATCAAATTAATCAAACTGATCGGGACGTTGCCCGTGCACTCCGCATGCTAGATGAAAAGATTAATCTAATATCGCAAACGGTTCGCCGAGAACAGAATACGTCTAATAACAGTAAACCAGTAGACGTTAACTTAAGTGGTGGTGGTATTGCATTCCTCGCCGCAGAAAAATTTTCGAGCAAAAACGCATTCGAAATCAGTATCGAACTTCGTCCATCTGGCGATATTATTCATGCGGTTGCCCATGTCGTCGCCTGTGACAAAATATTAGATGCTCCTAAAGAAACCCCTTATCACCTGAGACTTGTATTTACTCATATGAGCGAATGTGATCGTAATTTCTTAGTAAAACACACACTATCCCGTCAAGCAGAAGCATTACGTGCTAAAACTTTCAATAGGTGATCCTGAATAATTAGCAACACTCTTGCCGTATATCGACATGATATCGTCAGCATTAAGATTCTAAGCAGACCGCTATGACACAAACCGTTCTATACAGCTTCCGCCGCTGTCCTTATGCCATCCGAGCGCGATTAGCTATTGCTATTAGTAGCGTTCATGTTGAATTGCGTGAAGTAGTACTAAGAGATAAACCTCCGTCATTACTCGATTATTCATCAAAAGCAACAGTGCCAGTATTAATCACAGCTGATCAAACCGTTATAGATGAAAGTATTGATATTATGTTCTGGGCATTACAACAAGCTGATCCTCAATCATGGCTATATGACCTAAATTCAGCTCAACATCAGCTTAGCCAACAGTTAATTGAAAATAATGATGGTGAATTTAAAGATTTTCTCGATCGTTATAAATACGCTGATCGTTATCCCGAACACCCTCAAGAGTATTACCGCCAGCAGGCTGAAAAAACCTTAGTTAACTTAGAACTATTGTTAGCAAAAAATGGCTATTTGGTAGCAGATAAAATTAGCTTAGCCGATATGGCTATCTTGCCGTTTATTCGTCAGTTCGCTTTTGTCGATAAAGCTTGGTTTGATACTTCACCTTATCCACTACTTAAAACATGGTTGGATAATTTTTTAAACTCAGACTTGTTTTCATCCATCATGCTTAAATATCCGCCATGGCAGGAAGGTGATAATGTCACTTTATTTCTAACTTAACCTGAACTCTGGATAAGAATAGTCAGCAAGCCTTTAATGTCAGTGACTAAACAATAAATACCACTCAATTTAACAAAGAAAACAGGGTGCACTGATGTTAACCAGTGCATTTGTTTTAGTGGATATCAAGGTGAATTTACTTAGCAATAGTTATTCTATTGTAGGTAAATTCAACGCTAAGAGCCGCTAAAATAGGTGTGATGGATGGCTGTTCTTATCCAGAGTTCAGGTTAACTTAAGGGCACAATGTTTTAGCTTTTGATACTGGCAAATCGTAGTGCTGATATAAACACACCATCGCGCTTTCATCAGCTGCTTCAACATCCATATGATGTAATAGTTTCTGCCATAAACTTATCCGAGATGAATCATCAACATACTGTCCAGATTGTTCACGCTTCGCTAACCATAAACCGTCACCATTGAAGCTATATACCGGCAATAAATCTTGTCGTTGAGAGGCAGGCAATATTCGAGAATTTAAATTATCTAAAATGAGTGGTTCTGATTTCGGGCTGTCGAAATAACTCACCACCATATGCGCTTTATTGATAGTTAATGCTTTAACATAGGTTAGACGTAATTTATCTTCACTCATGCCCATCGCACTCAACGTGAAATATTTGGCAATGGAGAAATCCTCACAATCACCACCCTGAGTGACTAATGTTTGTAGCGGTGTTGCCCAATAATCTTGTTGTCGCCAATGAACGATGTCATCTACAAAATCAAATTGATTGACGAAATCATTCACGTTGGTGAGTTTCTTAATATCAGACCACTGTGAACCTGAATCGATGAGTGTTTTCCATTGTTCCACCCTCATCCGAGTCGCTGAATCTATACCATCATCTACTTGTTCAATTTTGGGGGATGATGAACAAGCAACGAGTAATAAGAGGAGGAAACATGTTAATATTTTAGTCATCATCACCGCCCAAATCCAAATACTCAGTTGCCAATTTTCCTGATGATAAATAAGGCACATTACCTAAACACGGTGCAGTAATATTGTCTTTTAAACTGCTTACTATCGCTGCTGTTTGTTTATTATCTTCGACGTGATTCGCAACCCACCCATATAGTGATAATCCACTTTGCTCAATCGCTTGAACAGATAATAAAGCATGATTAATACAACCCAGCCGAATAGCGACAACTAAGACAACTGGCAAATCCAATGCAATCGCTAAATCAGCCATGGTGTCTTGATCATTTAATGGAACTAGCCAACCACCAGCCCCTTCAACCACCACGGCATCAACCTGTTGTTGAATTTGGTTATAGTGTTGCTTAATAGATTTAATATTAATCACTACACCGACTTGTTGAGCAGCAATATGCGGGGCAATTGCAGATTCAAATGCATAAGGATTGATCACGTTGTAAGGCAATGAAACAGTTGCTTGTTTCGATAATATCAACGCATCTTCATTGCGTAGTCCCTCAGACATACGTTCGCAACCACTGGCTATAGGTTTCATTGCTGCAACCACTAAGCCCCTCTCTTGTAGTTTGGCTATTAAGCCAATACTAATGGTGGTCTTACCCACTTCGGTATCTGTTCCTGTGACAAAAATACTGGTCATGATGATTGTCGCCGTTGAATCTGACTAATGGGAATATGAATTGTGCCATCAGGATCGACTTGCTGTGTTTTTGGTTTCCCACCCCACGCATGGCCATAAACCACTTCGTAAGTAGCGGGTAATAAACTATTAACACGAAATTTCTCATAGGCATCACTAACGGCTTGAATGGTTTGTTTTCCTGTTAAGCCACGACGGCGACCAGCATTAACATTTCGTGCACCAAGGATCTTCAGGTCTTTCATCAAGGCCATAGCATTATCATAAGTCAGTATATATCGGTCGGTATCCAATACAGGCTCAGCTAATCCAACCGCGATCATTGCTTCACCAATATCATGCATATCGTAAAACATATTCACGTGAGGATAATCATCCACTGTTGCCCAAGATTGACGTAATTCATGCAATGTATCGGGGCCCAAACTGGTAAACATCAATAAACCATCAGGGCGTAAAACTCGTTGGATCTCAGCAAAACTTGTTCGCGGATCACACCACTGCAATGCTAGATTGGCGAAAACCAAATCAACACTATTATCCGCAAGCGGTAGCTTTTCAGCATCACCAGCAAGATAACTTGGTTTATTGTTTGGAAGCCAGCGTTTCAATCCTTCTGATTGACGATAATTATGTCGTGCCTGCTGCAACATGGCAGGTGCAATATCAAGTGCTAATAATCGTGCTTTAGGATATCGTTTTGCCAGAAAGGCTAAATTCCTACCTGTACCCGAACCTAGGTCTAGTACACATTTCGGCTGTATCGTAACTAATGATAAGCGGTCTAATAATTCATCCGCAGTCTGACATTGCAACACCGCAACATCATCGTATTGCATCGCTGCCTGACCAAAAGAACGGGCCACTAAACGCTTGTTTGGAAGTTCATTATTCATTAATAAATTGTTCAATAATTGTCTGACATTCTACAGCTTGAGATATAAAAGGGGCATGACCAGCTCCGGCAAGTAAGCTTATCTCCACTTTAGGCTGTAATTGCTTTACTGCTAGCAACATCTCTTTTGGGATCATAGTATCTCGATCACCTAGAATCATCTTTATTGGGCAAGTAATATTAGATAATGCAGTTCTCATATCAGTATTTATCAATAATTCTAGTCCAGCCTGTAACGCTTCTGCTCTCGGTGGTGGGTTTTCTATCGCTAATTGTTCACTCAATTGTCGAATGGTGTCACGACTATGCTCCGATCCTCGCGCTTGCAACAGTAAAAACCGTTGTAATGTTTCAGCCTGATTGTCATTGAGATTTTCTGCAAACTGCTTAAATATTGATGCATCCATAGCACAATCCCAGTCATCTTCTTTCACAAAACAGGGCGTAGCCGCCATCAAAATAAGTTTGGTCACACGATGAGGAAAACGGTCCGCAAAAGCAATACTAATCAACCCGCCTAGCGACCAGCCGAGCCAATAAGCTGTGTCTGGCAACGCTTGCGCTAGTTTGTTAATCATCACCTCAAGATTTAAATCGCCCTGTTGCCAATCACTTTGACCATGCCCAGGTAGATCGACTAAATGTAAGGTAAAGCTCTCTGATAACGTATTCGCTAAGTCATTCCAAACAGCACTATTCATGCTCCAACCATGCAACATCACTAGATCTGGGCCTCTACCCATCACTTTAATGTGCACTAGCAGATTCCAATGCATCTAATAATCGGCTTACATCTTGCTCACTATGATTAGCGGAGAAAGTAATGCGTAATCGTGCAGACCCTTCCGCTACAGTAGGTGGTCTAATCACACCGACTAATAGACCTTTCTCTTCCAATGATTTTCCTATCGATATGGCCTGCTGGTCATTACCAATTAATATCGGCTGTATCGGGGTAGCAGAATCCATTAGTTGTAAACCTAACGTTTTTGCACCGGTTCTGAATTGACTGATTAAGGTCTGTAATTTTTCACGTCGCCAGCCTTCTTGTTCAACTAATTTCAGGCTTGCCAATGTGGCTGCTGCAATGGCTGCAGGTTGAGCCGTAGTATAAATATAGGTTCTAGCTTGTTGGATTAAGGTTTCAATTACCTCTTCATCCGCTGCAACAAAAGCACCAGCGGTACCAAAGGCTTTGCCAAATGTACCCATAATAATAGGCGCATCTTCATCTGCAATCTTCCAATGTTCGACACAGCCTTTGCCATGTTTACCTAGCACACCGAAGCCATGAGCATCATCAATCATAACAGCAGTATGATGTTGTTTAGCTAGGCTAATAATTTCTGGCAATGGCGCTATATCACCATCCATACTGAATACACCATCACTGACTATTAAACGATTATTTGCTTGTTCAGATTGCTGTAATCGTGTTGATAGTGCTGATATATCAGCATGTTTATAACGTAACTGATCAGCAGCCGATAGACGCCCGCCATCTAATAACGAAGCATGGTTTAATTTATCTTGAATAAGGACATCACTGCGGTTCATTAAACCATCAATCACACCTAAATTAGCCTGATAACCCGATGAAAAGAGCAATACTCGTTGTTGACCAGTAAATTCGGCTAAGGCTTGTTCTAATGCTTGATGATAATGACTATGACCAGTCAGTAAATGTGCGGCACCGCTGCCAACACCTTCTTTATCAACAGCATCAATAAACGCTTTTTTTAAGTCTGAATGACTAGCAAGTCCTAGATAATCATTACTGCAAAATGACAGTAATTTCTTACCATCAATTACAACATCAATACCTTGCTCACCGAACCGTGTACGTTGTTGACGATATCGACCAACTGCTTTACGTTGGTCTAAATCGGCAATTAATTTTTTTGACCAAGGCAGGCTTGCCATTTAATAACAGCCTTTATTAATGGCTACAGGCTTCCTTAGCAGGGGAAGTGTGTTGCCCTGCCAAAGTAGTGATACCCAAACGGTTAAACAATTGCTGATCATGGTCAGTATCAGGATTATCTGTCGTGAGTAATTTTTCACCATAAAAAATAGAATTGGCACCCGCTAAGAAACACATGGCTTGCAATTCATCACTCATGCTTTCGCGGCCTGCTGATAATCGTACATAGGATTTTGGCATCATCAATCGCGCAACAGCTATGGTACGAACAAAATCTAAAGGGTCAAGATCATCCATCTCCGCCATTGGTGTTCCTTCAACCTGTACCAACAGGTTAATCGGTACACTTTCAGGATGACTTGGCATATTAGCTAAATTTATCAATAATCCAGCACGGTCATTACGGCTTTCACCCATGCCCACAATGCCGCCACTACATACATGAATATCCGCATCACGAACGTAACTCAAGGTATCTAAACGGTCTTGATAGGTACGAGTACTGATAATATCGCCATAAAACTCAGGTGAGGTATCAAGGTTATGATTGTAATAATCTAAACCCGCTTCTTTTAAGCGTTTAGCCTGATGCTCTTCTAACATACCGAGAGTCACACAGGTTTCTAAACCTAACTCTTTAACACCCGAGACCATATCAACAATTCGCTCAAGATCACGATCTTTTAAATTACGCCATGCCGCGCCCATACAAAAACGACTGGCACCACTTTCTTTAGCTTGGCTAGCACTTTCCAGCACTTTATCTAGCTTCATCAGTGGCTCAGCTTTCACTGCTGATTCATGATGAACGCTTTGTGGACAATAACCACAATCTTCCGCACAACCACCCGTTTTGATACTCAATAAGGTGCTGACTTGCACTGAGTTGGGATCAAAATTCTCGCGATGAACTGTCTGTGCACGATACATTAGATCCGCAAAGGGTAAATCATAAAGAGCGGTTACTTCTTCAACTTGCCAGTTATGGCGTATTAATTGATCGGCATTAGATACATTTTCAGGCATGATACTACTTCATTAGATAAATGGAATTAGTCTTAATGATACGGAATTTTCTATCAGTTTACCGACAAAAATCAGCACATCAATTAGCGCAATTATACAGCAAACTGATGCCAACACCGTGTCTACTATGCGGAGCGAATAACCCGCACTCATGTTTATGCAATGCTTGCATACAAAACTTAGCTACATTTGACCATGTTTGTCCTCGCTGTGCATCACCACTCAATCAAACTGCTCTTTGTGGGCAATGTTTACATTCACCACCCGAACAAGATACTAGCTTCAGCTTATTCCGTTATCAACCACCCGTTGATCGCTTGATTGCTAATATGAAATATCATGATGGTTTAATGTTAATTCGATTTTTTGCACAACAAATGGCAAATCGACTCAAAGATCGTCTTTTACCTCAATTATTAATCCCTATCCCCTTGCATCCGCATCGATTACGTCAGCGAGGTTATAATCAAGCTTGGGAATTAACAAAAGATTTATCTTCGCAACTCAATATCCCTGCCCGCAATGACATCTTGATGCGGATTCGTAATACGGCACCTCAAACATCGCTACCCTATTCACAGCGCAAACAAAATATTAAACGTGCATTCAATGTGAGCAAGATCACAATTCCACAACATATCGCATTAATTGATGATGTATTAACAACGGGACATACCGCTAATGTTGCTGCAAAAGCATTGCGTCAAGCAGGTGCACATCAGATTGAGTTATGGACAATTGCCCGAACAATAAGACATCATTAGAAGCTATGGAGAGAATTTCATACTCACAGGGCCCTCAGATGCCACAAGATGTTGAAATATTACAAGCAAAACTTGATGCTTTTCTACGCATTGCCAAAAACAACGAACAAAAACACAATAACTTCCAAGAATACGAATTAAATCTACTCAATAGCGCCGATTTAATTGATTTACTCTCCATCATCCTAGAGCAACATCGTGACCGATTTCAGCTTTCTGAAGTCACTTTATTACTGCTTGATCCTGAATATGAATTACAACGCCTACTTGATTCCATTGCAATACCCGACACATGGCAAGACCGTTTATTATTTACTGATAATGAACGATCTGTCCGCCAATACTTTAGTGTGGTTAGAAAGCCGCGTTTAATGACATTTTCAGCACCCAGTCATCAGCGATTATTTCCCAAAGCCACAATGCTTCAATCCGTTGCCATTTTACCTTTAGTACGCCAAAACAAATTAATTGGCAGTCTCAATTTAGGTAGTCGTAGTCGTGAGCGATTTCAAGCAAATATCGGTACCACCTTTTTACAACATTTAGCGGCCGTCATTTCAGCCTGTATCGAAAATGGCCGATTACAAGAACGCATTAAGCAAGTTGGCTTATTAGATCCCCTGACCGGTGTGAATAATCGTCGTTTCTTTGATCAGCGTGTTGAAGAAGAGGTCACCATTGCAAAGCGAAATAAAACTCCCTTATCATGCCTGTTTATCGATCTTGATCATTTCAAACGTGTTAATGATGATTATGGCCACCAAGCTGGTGATAGTGTATTAAAACAGGCTGCCCATATCTTCACTGACATTATGCGTACCAGTGATGTCTTGGCTCGATACGGTGGTGAAGAATTCGTCATTCTATTAGCCGATACCAACAGCCAAGTCGCCTATGAAATCGCAGACAGGATCCGTAAAACTATTGCTGATACCGAGTTTAATATCGATCGACCAGAATCATTATCAATCACATTATCTATTGGTCTTGCAACCATGGGAGAAGACGATACATCTATCAATACCAGCACTCAACTGATTAGCGCTGCTGACCAAGCAGTCTATGCAGCCAAAATTTCTGGTAGAAACCGCGTTCACCATGCCAATTAAAACTAGCTAAATCTAATGCTTCTTACTTTTATAATTAATACAGTTTTAGTCTCCGTCACGGTCATTATCCATTACGAAGTACTGTATCAATTAGCAAAGACATTACCCGGTGTACCGATACAACCACGTTATCGTGTTTTAATCGGTGTTTTTACCATTCTATGTGCTCATATTATTGAAATCTGGTTATTTGCTATGGCTTATTACCTAATGATCTCCATTGATGGCTTTGGCACACTCACAGGCAATTTCAATCAAAGCTTACTCGATTGTAGTTATTTCTCATTTACTACCTACTCCACTTTAGGATTCGGTGATATAGAACCGACAGGTCACATACGTTTTTTAACCGGATTAGAATCATTAACAGGTCTGGTATTAATCACTTGGTCTGCTTCATTTTTATTCCTAGAAATGCAGAAATACTGGCCTAAAAGATAGATTTACCTAAAGGAGTTGCCGCGATGAGTGATCGCATTCAACAAATCATCGACCAGATAAAACAATTAGAAAATGATTTAAACAATGAACTTCACCAATATGAAGAGTCGATATTATTCCGAATAAAAGGCAAAAAAGTCGAGTTTGAGCACAATATCAAACAGGCTCACCGCAAATTGAAAAAAGGTGCCTTGCGCTGGCTATTTGGCATCCGTCCTATCAATATTTTAACCGCACCCATCATCTACAGTATGATTATCCCTCTGCTGATAAGTGACTTATTTGTTAGTTTTTATCAAATCAGTTGCTTTCCCATTTACAAAATCAACAAAGTTCGCCGACGTGACTATATTGTTGTTGATCGCCACCAGCTGGCTTATCTCAATATCTTTGAGAAATTTCATTGTGTCTATTGTGCCTATGCTAATGGATTAATTGCCTATATTAAAGAAATTCTCGCTCGAACTGAACAATATTTTTGCCCGATAAAACATGCTCGAAAAGTCGTAGGCACTCATCGTCTTTACCGTAATTTCATCGCTTATGGTGATCCCGAAAATTATCATAAGCGACTTATGACACTACGTAAAAAATTAGCTAAAGAAAAATGATGGCACTAGGATGTCGCACTAATATTGAATAATGTTCTTTATTACGTGATGCCCACCCACGTACTTCTAATTCTTCTCCAAGATAAAGTTCTAACTCGGGGAATAAATCTAAGTTCTCTTTAGGAATACGGATATCGACATCTTTGCTAAGTATTAAATACACATACTTTCGAGCAATCTTTATTCTATTAGGCATCGCTAAAAAACGCTGCCAACCAGAAGGTCTTTGTGGCTTTGATAATGTTGTCACGGATATGGGTTGATATTCTGATCTAGACCAAATACCTAAGCCATATTGTTGAGCTTCACGCTCAGCTTTTATAAGTCTTTCAACATAGCGGAGATTAGGAGGAATAATACTCAGTGTCGCTAAACCCTCTCTAACTATAGATTCATTGATATGTTCGCCACTCGGTAAAAATAAATGCACTAATAATCGATTATATTTATCTCGCTGCTGACTATCATATTCAACCAATACTTCTGCTTGCTGCAACTTATCTTTTAGCCATTTTTTTGCAGCTTGACCGCCCGCTTCACCTTGTCGATAACGACTTTCAATCTCTGGTGTATTAATCCCCAATAAGCGAAGTTTTTCGCCATTCGTCAAAACGACTGTATCACCATCATAGACCGTTGCAATATGATATTTGTAACGATAGCTTTTAACCGTTGAGTTTACAGTAGTCGCATTAGATGATGGCTGATCAGAGAAGCTGACATTGCCTTGTTCATCTTCACTTCGAAAAATATCGGCAATCAAAAAATCAGCCTGTATTAGCAGGCCAATTAACATCAATCCATTGAGTATTCCCTTCATGGGTTTATTCTTCCATAAAACTGATAATAATTATAATTTAATGCACACTAGACCAGTCCGAACCAACATATAAATTTTCAAACCATGCTAAAAATCGCTCGACATCTTCACCTTTAAATATCGCACCATGTTGAGGACATAACATGTCAACATCACGTATAAGCGTTAACCAGCTATGGTTATTTTTTTTATAAAGGCGTTCAGTGCGTATAAAGCATATTCCTCAGAATATTCTGTTGTTTTTCCATCAACTCTGTCAGATCTCGCAGTATCAAACGTTGGCGACCAGACTGAATGCCAAGCTGACCTACCAATTCTCGTAACATTGCTGAAATAGCTTCAAAACTAGTGCCATGCTCACCAACACTCGCTGCTTCTACAGAAGAAAAGACAGCAAGATATTCTCCTTTCTTAACTAACATCACTAACGGTGACATTAAATTACTCAACTGCCCCAGATATCGCGTTAATTTATGATTATTGGTAATAATTTCTTCTGCTATTTTTTTCTGTGGTTTTTCAGATAGTTTTAATGATGTTTTCACATCAATGTCTTGATTCTCAAAATTAGTATGATTCACCAACTTGTTGTATATCGTGAAATGTTCAAATAATTTAGAAAATTTTGACGATAACATGACAATTTCACTAATGACTTGCTGAGTATCATTAACGCAATGAGATACATCTTCTCCCAGCAGTTGGATGTCTTGGGCTAAAACACGAAAGGCATCACCTTCACTGCCTGCCCTTGCGGCTGAACTTACTGCATTTGATGACAATAAATGTATCTGTTTCGCTAGTGGGGCTAACTTATATAATTCTGTATTTAAGCTGACACATTGTCGAAAAATCGCACTGTAAGTTTCTCTAATCTTTTGGTTATCCCTGTCTTCGCTCATCGCCATTCTTGTAGACTAGTATGCAACATCAGCCTAATCCATAATGTAAGACGATACCGATAAACAACGCAGCTCCCACCCAATTATTGTTCAAGAATGCTCGCAAGCACTGTGCCGGCTCCCTATCTGCCGTTAATTTTTGCTGATAAACCGATAATCCTGCTGCAATCAAAACACCAATATAGTAAATAAATCCCATTGCTAATTGACCACCGATCAATAGCATCACAATTAGGAAACCGAGTTGTAAAATACCTATAATAATTTTGTCATCTTCACCAAACAAAATCGCTGTGGATTTCACACCAGCCAATAAATCATCTTCACGGTCAGCCATGGCATAAAACGTATCATAAGCCGTTGCCCACATGATATTGGCTAAAAACAATAACCATCCGATGACAGGAACGGTATTGGTTTGAGCTGCAAAGGCCATGGGGATTGCCCATCCAAATGCCATACCTAAATAGACTTGAGGTAAATAAGTGTAACGCTTCATGAATGGATAGCTTACCGCTAATATCAGCCCCACTATCGACATTAAAATCGTCAGGGTATTGAGTTTTAATACCAAATAAAATGCTAATATTCCTAATCCAGAAAACAATAACAATGCACTGCGAGGTGAAACAGAGCCAATGGCTAAAGGGCGATTTTCTGTTCTGCTCACTAATCCATCAATATCTCTATCAGCATAGTCATTAATCACACAGCCCGCACTGCGCATAATAATCACACCTAAGACAAATACCGTTAATACCGTCAGATCAGGGATACCTTCCGCTGCAATCCATAATGCAGCTAATGTCGGCCACAACAATAATAAAATACCAATTGGCCTATCTAAACGCATTAATTCTATATATGGCTTGAATGACGCTGTCATGCTTTGCACTGTTAATCCCACTCCAAAGTCGGCAAAAATATCTCATTAACGAGCAGTTTTTTGCCGCCCAAATAAAAATGTGAACGTCTTCCCCACAATTCATCTGGACGATATGTTTCATCTAATACTGCCATTTCATATAACCACTGACCCGGCTTTAAACACGCCACTTCTATCGGACCTCGTTTGACTGATGGATCGGTAAACAATAGCTCACCTAATGATTTATTTCCCAGATTATTAAACCGGCTGGGCATCACCATAAAGGTATCTCTCGGTACAATTGTTCGAGCATAAACATTCGCTACACCACCATCCATTAATCGCACTTCTCGTTGATAAGCCAGAGCCGTATTAGACACATTCAAACACTGACATTCATCCGTTAATGGTTTTATCCAACTATTGCTCAATAACTGTACAGAAAAATCATATTGATTATGCTGTTGTAATCGCCTAGTCAGTGAATCCACATCGGTTAACCATGATACTAATTTAGCAGGCATTAAACGTCTTTGTGGCGTATGCCAACGTGTCCAATATTTCATTTAATACGCTATCTCTCTATACATGTCCAAAATCAATTTTATGTCCAAACCATCTTGCTATCAAAGCGTCATTGTTTTCAGGTGCCTCGGCTAAGAATTTATCGGCGGCTTGCGGCATGATATTAATCAAATCTTGATCTTCCATCACATTAGCCACTCTAAATTGAGGTAATCCCGTTTGCCTTGTTCCTAATAACTCCCCGGGGCCGCGTAATTCTAAATCACGCTGGGCAATTTCAAATCCATCATTAGTATCACGCATGCAACTCAATCGTGATTGGCCATTTTCAGATAAAGGTGCGCGATACATCAACACACAATGACTTTGTACACTACCTCGCCCTACCCGCCCACGTAATTGATGTAATTGAGCTAAACCTAAACGTTCAGCATTTTCTATTACCATCAAACTGGCATTCGGTACATCTACCCCGACTTCTATCACGGTGGTCGCCACCAATAAATCTATATTTCCTTCTTTAAACGCTTGCATTACTTGTTCTTTTTGAACCGATTTCATTCGACCATGAACCAGTGCAATACGACAATCGGGTAACGCTTGTTGTAATTCTGTCGCCGCATCCTCGGCTGCCTGACATTGTAAATGTTCTGATTCTTCAATCAAGGTACAAACCCAATATACTTGCCTCTTTTCTTGGCAAGCAACATGTACTCGTTGAACAATATCATTACGACGCGTATTCGGAATGACGACAGTCGTCACTGGACTCCGACCTGGTGGCAACTCATCGATCACCGATACATTCAAATCAGCATAAGCTGTCATTGCTAATGTTCGAGGGATAGGTGTCGCGGTCATCACTAATTGATGAGGAAAGCTATCTGCATGGCGGCCTTTATCTCGTAGTGCTAATCGTTGATGCACTCCAAAACGATGCTGCTCATCAATCACCACCAATCCAAGATTATTAAAAACAACTTCATCTTGAAATAAGGCATGGGTACCGACTGCAACCTGAATAGTTCCTTCACTCAACTCTGTAAGCACTTTCCTTCGCTCAGATGCTGTCTGTTTTCCTGCACACCAACCTAGTTGAATTCCTAATGGATCTAACCATGTTTTAAATGTCTGATAATGTTGTTCTGCTAATAATTCTGTAGGCGCCATCATCACCGCTTGATAACCAGCAGAGACTGCTTCTAACACTGCCATTGCCGCAACTACTGTCTTTCCAGATCCAACATCACCTTGCACCAAACGTTGCATCGGTATCGTTTGGCTTATATCGGTCAAAATTTCATTTATAACGCGCTGTTGTGCTCCCGTTAGAGGGAAGGGAAGATGATTCAATAAAGCTTGCCGATGTTGGCCATCCCCTTTTAGTATTGGAGCTTGATGCTGTTGAGTACGTGCTCTTAATTTCCTCATACTTAGTTGTTGAGCTAACAACTCTTCAAACGCTAATCGTCTTTGTGTTGGGTGCCGGCGTTCTAGTAATAATTGCACATCCACTTCAGGTGGTGGTTTATGAACAAACTTCAATGCCTCTACTAATGAATAATGAGCAGCTTCATGCAATCGTGCGCTATCAGGTAATAATTCAGGTAAGGTTTGCTCATCGTCAAGATAAACTAATGCTTGGCTAATTAACTTACGAAAGCCTATCTGATGTATGCCTTCTGTAGTGGGATAAACGGGTGTTAAATCAACATCAACCGAAGCGATACTACCGTCAGCAATGATCTGATATTCAGGATGCACCATCTCTAATGATGACGGCCCTGATCTCACCTCACCAAAACAACGTACACGAACACCCTGAGATAATTGCTGTTGTTGTACCTTAGAAAAATGAAAAAACCGCAGGACTAATGAGCCAGTGCCATCTTCAATATAACAAAGTAATGATCGGCGACGGCCAAATTTGATTTGGCTTAGTTTTACTGTACCTTCAACTAGGCATTCTTGATGAGTTCTAAGACTGCCTAACGGTAATAATCGCGTGCGATCTTGATAGCGTAATGGCAAGTGAAATAAGAGGTCTTGAACCTGGGTAATGCCCAATTTTTGCAACCGCTCTGCAACCTTACTACCAACACCTTTTAATGAGGTAACAGGCTCCGACAACATCATTTTATTGCTCACAGCCTATTACCTTAATGTAGGTGATTCTTAGCTACGCACTTAAATCCATTATTGCATCCATTTCAACGGGTACCTCTTTGGGTAAAGAAGCAACACCAATTGCTGCACGAGCAGGGTAAGGTTGCTGAAAATATTCAGCCATAACTTCATTAACAGTTCCGAAGTGGCTAAGATCAGTTAAGAAAATATTTAACTTAACAATATTCTGTAAATTACCACCAGCCGCCTCTGCGACTGCCGATAAATTATCAAACACTCGACGCACTTGGGTTGAAAAATCACCTTCAATCACCGTCATTGTTTCAGGAACCAGTGGAATTTGACCAGACATGTACACCACATCTCCGACTTTCACCGCCTGTGAATATGTTCCGATTGCTTCTGGTGCTTTTGATGTGTGAATAATTTCACGCGCCATTGTTATTCTCCATTATTGCCGTTTTCACGACGATTAAACATTAAATTATTGTAATCTATTTTCATGAAAGTATTTTTTATCATAACAAGGCGAAAAACACCGAAAAAGCGCAGTTTACTATAGTAAATGAGTATTTTGAGATGCTTTATTAACACAGTTATGGTGAAAAAGACGAATCATGTAAAGATATTACTGTTTGAGTCGAGTAATCCGTTCCACCATCTCAATACGACGTAATCGACGTATCACTCGAGCCAAATGCTGCCTATCTAGCACTTCAATGGTTAATCGCAAATCTGAATAACCACTATCCCGTTCAACGATAACAACATTATCGATATTTGAATCGCTTTCAGAAACAGCAGCGGCAATCGTTGCTAATACTCCTCGCTGATTTTTAGCATTGACCATGATCTCTACTGAAAAATCACGTTCCGTTTCAGGAGCCCACATAACATCTAGCCATTTTTCATGCTGATCGCGTAGATTTAACGTTGTTTTACAATCTACTCGATGAACAACGATTCCTCGACCAGCACTAATGTAACCATGTATAGGATCACCAGGAATAGGCCGACAACAACGACCAAAATCGACCACCATGCCTTCCGTACCCGCAATCATCAAAGGTTGAGGATTTTCATTGTCCAATGAGGATGTATTATGAGCAAGCTTTTGTGCCACCTGCAATACCGCCCTATTTCCTAAACCGATATCTTCTAATACCTGAATAAAATTGTCTAATTCAAATTCAGTCACCACATCAGCTATACGTTGCTTAGGAATATCATCCAATTTTGTGTCAAATACAGCTAAATTTTTGATCAGTAATTGCCGACCAAGGATAACGGCATCTTCATTCTGAAGTTGTTTCAAGTAATGTCGAATATTCGTACGAGCTTTCGCGGTGGTAACGAAATTCAACCAATCAGGATTGGGATGAGATATCTTTGCCGTAATAATTTCAACTGTTTGCCCAGTTTGAAGTTTTGTTCTTAATGGCACTAAACTTCGGCCTATACGTGCTGCTACACAGTTATTGCCGACATCAGAATGCACAGCATAAGCAAAATCTACTGCCGTCGCACCCCGTGGTAACGACAATATCTCACCTTTAGGGCTAAATACATAAATTTCTTCGGGGAATAAATCAATTTTTAGGTTTTCAAGAAACTCTACTGAATCTCCAGAATCCTTTTGCATTTCTAAAATCCCTTGCAACCATTTTCTCGCCCGCCGGTGAGATTGGTTACTGCCTTCATTTTCACCTGTTTTATATAACCAATGTGCCGCAACGCCAGCTTCTGCCATTTGATCCATATCACGTGAACGAATTTGCACCTCAATCGGTATACCATGAGGACCAAAGACTACCGTGTGTAAAGATTGATAGCCATTTGCTTTGGGGATCGCAATGTAATCCTTGAACAAGCTTTGCACAGGTTTATATAAGTTATGAACGATACCCAACATGCGATAACACGTGTCCACATCATCCACCACAATACGAAATGCATACACATCCATGACTTCTGAAAACGATAATTTCTTCGCTATCATTTTCAGATAAAGACTATAAAGGTCTTTTTCACGCCCTTGAATATCAGCGACGATACCTTCTTGTTCCATCCGATTTAAAATGGAGGCGGTTATCTGGCCAACCACTTCCTTACGGTGTCCACGAGCTTTCCGAACTGCATCTGATAACACACGATAACGGATAGGATGTAAGACATGGAAGCCTAATTCTTCAAGTTCACAACGCATCAGATTCATACCTAATCGTTGTGCGATAGGCGCATAAATATCTAATGTCTCATTCGCAATACGGCGACGTTTTTCTGAAGGCAAATGACCTAGAGTACGCATATTGTGAAGGCGGTCTGCCAACTTAACGATAATGACTCGAATGTCTTGCGACATCGCCAACATCATTTTTCTTAAGTTTTCTGCTTGAGCCTGTTGTTGAGTTTCAAATGCCGCTTTAGCTAACTTACTGACTCCATCAACTAATAACGCAACCTCTTCACTAAATTCAGCAGCAAGTTCCTCACGGCTGACTTTAGTATCTTCAATAACATCGTGTAATAGTCCCGCCATAATGCATTCTTGATCCATGTGCATTATGGCCAAAACATGTGCTACGGCAAGTGGGTGAGTGATATATTCTTCACCAGAACGGCGAAATTGGCCTTCATGTGCTTGTTTTGCAAAAAAGTAGGCTCGCCGAATATCTTCAACCTGACTTGAGTCTAAATAGTTAGCCGTTACAAAACAAAGATCTTCAATCGCGAGCTTAGGTTCAGCTTCATGAATTAACGCAAGCTCCGAGGCGACTGTCGGTTTGGCGATCACAAGATTTATTTTTCCGCTTGTAACTCTTCTTCTTTCACAATGCTTACTTCAGCATGTTCGCGCGCACTCGTCTTTTCCAAGATAGAGGCATCAACTAAACCTTGAGCAATCTCACGTAATGCGATAACTGTTGGTTTATCGTTATCAATAGGAACCAGAGGATCAGCACCCATCGAAATTTGACGAGCACGTTTAGAGGCAATTAATACCAATTGAAATCGGTTATCTACATTATCTAAACAATCTTCTATTGTTGTACGTGCCATGTTTTTATCCCAAACTGAAAACCTATAATTTTACGAAAAATTCAGCACTTAAGCTAGAAGTTCTGCCAATAATTTTTCCTGAACCCTATTCTGAACGGCTATTGAATGTCGTTTCGCTAGAATAATAGCTTCCAAATCATGCAAAGCCACATCAAAATCATCATTCACAATTAAATAATCGAACTCAACATAATGTGACATTTCATTTTCAGCATCACACATCCGACGGGCAATAGTGTCATCATCATCTTGTCCACGGCCGCGTAATCGTTGCTCTAGAGCTGTTTTCGATGGAGGCAAAATAAATATGCTCGTACAATTTGGATGGTTTTTTCGTACCTGCTGAGCACCTTGCCAATCAATTTCCAGAATCACATCATTGCCTTGTTGCAATTGTGCTGTTACTGCTTCAGATGACGTACCATACGAATTATCAAATACCGTCGCAGACTCTAAAAACTCCCCGTCATCACGCATCTGCGCAAATAAATCCTGACTGATAAAGAAATAATCTTGGCCATGAGTCTCCGCTTCACGAGCGGAACGAGTGGTATGCGATACCGATAGCTTTATATTTTCGTGCTGATTGACTAGCGCATTCACCAAGCTGGTTTTGCCAGCGCCTGATGGTGCGGCCACAATAAATAGACTGCCACTCATAACCTTCTCCCTATTCAATATTCTGAATTTGTTCACGCATTTGTTCAATTAGAACTTTCAGCTCAACTGAGTTACGTGTGGTATCAGTGCTAATCGATTTTGAACCTAATGTATTGGCTTCACGATTCAATTCTTGCATCAAAAAATCTAAGCGGCGTCCAATCGGTTCATCACGTTTTAACACATTCTGAACTTCAACAATGTGACTCTCTAATCGATCTAATTCTTCTGCCACATCACTTTTTTGGGCCAATATAACCATCTCTTGCTCTAATCGTTCTGAATCAAGATTCACTTGTAATTCTGCCACCTTATCGGCCAAACGACTGCGTTGTTGCTCCAAAATTTCTGGCATTATTTTACGTGTTGCCATCGCAATCTTATTAATCTCATTACAACGCTGTTCAATCATTTTTTGTAATGCGGAACCTTCTGTTTCCCGAGTGACAATTAATTCATCAATCGCATGATTAAGCGCGTCTATAACTGACTTGTTCAACGTAGTTTGATCAAACGTATCCGCAACAATAACGCCCGGCCACTGTAAGACTTTTAACATGTCAATCGGTGCTGAATTGTCACTCAATTGAGCAAGTTGATCACAGTTTTTAATAATACTTTGAGCCAAATCTTGATCAAAATCTAATGTGGTTTGTTGCTGTTCTGGCGCTTTATAGCGCAATACTGCATCCACTTTCCCTCGGCCTAACTTATCATTAAACCGCTTTCTTATCTGCATTTCCAATGGGCGGAATTTTTCTTCCAAACGCAGTGACACTTCAAGATATCGGTGATTTACACTTCGGATCTCCCATGTCAGGCTACCTTGATCAGTTTGCTCTTCTCGACGAGCAAATGCGGTCATACTTAATGTCACATTATTTCCTAAACACATCTAAAACAGACATCTTAACTAAAAGCATCGGTAATATCATTCAAGCCACGTATAATACTGTCATTATTTTTTATAAGGATCCGTCACTATGCGTCCCAGCGGTCGTCAAGCTAATGAATTACGTAAAGTCACCATAACGCGCAACTACACCAAACATGCGGAAGGTTCAGTACTCATTGAATTTGGTGATACTAAGGTTTTATGTACCGCATCTGTCGAAGAACGCATTCCACAATTTCTGCGCGGTAAAGGTGAAGGTTGGGTCACTGCTGAATATGGTATGTTGCCACGATCTACTGGTAGCCGGATGGGGCGCGAAGCTGCTCGCGGTAAACAGAGCGGTCGTACAATGGAAATCCAACGTCTTATCGGCCGTTCTTTGCGTGCAGCTATTGATCTTAAAGCGCTAGGTGAACGTAGCATTACCATTGATTGTGATGTTATCCAAGCGGATGGTGGCACGCGAACAGCCTCGATTACCGGCGCTTTTATCGCCTTACAAGATGCCATTGCGACATTATTGAATAGTAAAAAAATCAAAAAGAACCCTTTGCACGGTCAAGTCGCCGCTATCTCTGTCGGTATTTATAACGGCGTACCAGTACTCGACCTCGATTATGCTGAAGATTCAAATGCTGAAACTGATATGAATGTGGTGATGAATGAAGCGGGTGCCTACATTGAAATACAAGGTACTGCTGAAGGCCATGCTTTTCATCCAGAAGAATTACAGGCTATGTTAGCTCTGGCCGGAGAAGGTATTGCTGAGTTAATCACCAAACAACGTGAAACTCTTGGCGAGTAATGAATACGATCGTTCTGGCCAGTAGCAATAAAGGCAAACTAAGAGAGTTCTCTGAACTGTTTGAGCCGATGAATATTGACGTCGTGCCACAAGCTGAATTTGGCGTTCCTGAAGCAGAAGAAATTGGTTTCACCTTTGTCGAAAATGCCATTATCAAAGCACGTAATGCAGCTGAACATACCGGCCTGCCGGCTATTGCTGATGATTCCGGTATTGAAGTGGATTATCTACTCGGTGCACCGGGTATCTATTCAGCTCGTTATGCTGGTGAGAATGCCAGCGATGAAGATAACCTTAACGCATTGCTTGCTGCACTTGAAGGTGTACCAGAACAAGAGCGTACTGCTCGCTATCAATGTCTATTAGTCATGATGCGCCATTCTAAAGACCCCACACCTTTAATCTGTCAGGCTGACTGGCAAGGTTCTATTTTAACCGCTCCAATTGGTGAGGGTGGCTTTGGTTATGATCCTATTTTCTGGGTGGCAGAAACACAATGTAGCTCCGCACAACTC
This sequence comes from Piscirickettsiaceae bacterium, assembly GCA_013215775.1. Classification (GTDB taxonomy): domain Bacteria; phylum Pseudomonadota; class Gammaproteobacteria; order Nitrosococcales; family Methylophagaceae. Next base: position 60,833 of record JABSQO010000004.1, on the reverse strand, counting down.
ACTGCTGAACAAAAACATGCCATTAGTCATCGAGGTAAGGCAATTCGGCAGTTTATGGCTGAATTTCAAGGCGATAAACTTTAAATCTGTTGTTATCCTGTGAAAATTTTTATCCTTATTTCCCTCTGCTACTTGTTAAATGCTTGTGGCTCATCACCATCACATGACCCTATAACTCCAATTCAGAGTATTGATACCATCCAAGAACTAACCGAAAATTTCGACAAACCTTTTATTGGCCATCCTCATCCCAATAATTACTCAATTTGCCATGGCCATACTTGTGCTGAATTTTCTTTTATCAGCCTGTCAAATAAACAATGGCAAACTATTGAGTCCATATTTTTCCCTCTTGCCTCGAATCCACAACAAGAACGTGAACAAATTAAATTAGCGATTGCTCAATTAGAAATAATGTCAGGGGAACAAGCAGGGACAGATAAAGACTTCGCAGAAAACGATACTAGCCATGGTTTGCATGGCCAATTAGATTGTATAGATGAAGCAACAAATTCAACTGTGTATTTGCGAATGCTACAACAAGCAGGTTTACTCACTTTTCATCGGCAATCATCACGAACGTCACGGGGTGGATTATTTTCACCTCACAACACTGCAACCATTATTGAAAATAACTCTAATACGCGTTATGCCGTTGATTCATGGTTCGGCGCTAATGGTGAGCCACCTGCTATTATTCTATTACCACAATGGAAAGATGGCTGGAAGCCAACAAGTCATTAATTATGCTGAACTTCACCGCCCTCCCTCCTCTCAGTCTCTACATCCATGTGCCATGGTGTGTTCGTAAATGTCCTTATTGCGATTTTAACTCGCATCAATCTCCTGATACCTTACCCGAACAGGCCTATATAGATGCATTGATCCAAGATTTGGAACAAGAAATACCTCATGTTTGGGGGCGAACAATACAAAGTATTTTTATTGGCGGTGGCACGCCTAGTTTATTTTCAGCTGAAGCTTATGATCGTTTATTTTCGGCTATTCGATCTTTATTACCTTTAAGTCCACATGCTGAAATCACTCTAGAAGCAAATCCTGGAACAGTGGAAACACAGCGTTTTTCTGATTATTTATCTCTGGGGATTAATCGCTTATCTATTGGTGTGCAAAGTTTTAATGATCAGTCTCTCACTGCGCTGGGACGAATTCATGATAGTAAGCAAGCGATAAAAGCCATCGAAATGGCACATAAGGTTGGCTTTGAAAATTTCAATCTGGATCTAATGTTTGGCTTACCGCATCAGACTGAGAAAGCAGCGATTAACGATGTCACAACAGCAATAGCGCTTGAGCCAAGTCATATATCGTATTATCAACTCACACTAGAACCTAATACCTTATTTTATCAACAACCACCGACATTGCCTGATGAAGATCCCATTATCGACTGGCAAATTGCTAATCAACAACGGCTAGCAGACGCAGGTTATCAACAATATGAGGTCTCTGCTTATGCCAAAGATAATAAACAATGTCAGCATAATCTCAATTATTGGCAATTTGGTGATTACATCGGTATCGGTGCCGGTGCTCACGGCAAAATAAGTGATGCCTTTAAACAGAGCATTATCCGTCGTTCCAAACAAAAACAACCACAAATATACATAGACTCTGCTCATTCTCCAGCTGTTATTCAAACTGAAGAGACTATTGCTCAATCGGATATTGGCTTTGAATTTATGTTGAATGCGTTACGATTGACCGATGGCTTTCCAACTCCTTTATTCTATCAACATGCTGGTTTACCTATTTCCCACATCGACAAAGCACTACAGCTAGCAGAACAACAAAATTTAATTACCCGTGATATTCATCGCATTTGCCCAACGCCAAAAGGCCTACAATACCTCAATTCATTGATTGAGCTATTTTTACCAGAATAGTATGCTGTTAATAACAGTTATCAAGGAGCACAACATGATCAAAATAAGTTTAATTCTGGCCAGCATAATATTTTCGATGGCCTCCTCCATTAGCCAAGCAGAAGTTATTTCTATTACTGATCCACGTTATGACGTAGCCAATTCAACTGAAGGTGTTTTACGTCCAGTACGCGGCATGTCAATGGCACAAGTTGTGCAACAATTTGGCCCAGCAGAACAGCAAGGTTCCGCAGTGGGCGAACCACCTATCACGCGATGGGTATACAGTGATTTTATCGTATTCTTTGAATTCAATACAGTGATTCACTCCGTCGTACCGCACTAAAGTGAAACTCATTTCCGTCAATGTTTCGCTGCCGGTAGAGATCGAATACAACAACAAACTCATATCAACGGGTATTTTCAAAAAACCTGTTAATAGTGAAATCACTATTTCAGCGTCAGGTCTTGCAGGTGATCAGCAAGTAGATTTGAATAAGCACGGTGGTGAACATAAGGCGGTTTATGCTTTTTCTGCCGATCATTATGATTATTGGCGAACAGAGCTTGAACAACCAGAGCTACACTATGGCCAATTTGGTGAAAACCTCACCATAAGCGATCTGGATGAAGCTACATTATGTATTGGTGACCAGCTGAAAATTGGTGATTGTCTACTCGAGATAACCCAGCCTAGAGTGCCTTGTTATAAACTGGGTATCGCCATCAATTTAAAAACCATGCCTAAGTTATTTGTGCAACATGGCGCCACTGGTATGTACTTTCGTGTACTCGCATCTGGCAGCATAAAACAAGGCGATGCCATCGAACGAGTTCACCAACATCCACAACAGTTAGCCGTGAAAACACTATTCAATGCCTACTTTGACTCTAACTTTGTCAACCCTGTCAAAATTCTGCAACGTGCAGCCGACATCACCGAACTCTCAGAGGAATGGCGACAAAAAGTGTTAGTACGACTTAGCCCTACTTAAGTTAAATATGCAGTAAAGACAGAGCGAATTCTGCCTAGATAAATCTCCCTCAATAACGCTTAGCACCTAGTTATAATCAGTGTCAACAATAAATCCACCTATTTATTTTTCTATTTGCTACAATCGTGACTTTTATTTTCCAACTAAGGATCCCTTTCATGTCACGCGTATACAATTTTAGTGCTGGACCAGCCATGTTGCCTCAAGCCGTTCTACAACGTGCTCAGCAAGAACTTTTGGATTGGGATGAAACCGGTATGTGTGTGATGGAAATGAGTCATCGCGGCAAAGAATTCTTGTCTATTGCTCAACAAGCAGAAGCAGACTTACGCGAAATAATGGCTATTCCTGACAATTACAAAGTATTGTTTTTGCAAGGTGGTGCTTCAGCACAATTTTCAGCTATTCCAATGAATCTACTTCGCGGTAAAACAACGGCAGATTATTTCAATACTGGACAATGGTCAAAGAAAGCCATTGCTGAAGCCAAACGCTATTGTGATGTCAACATTGTTGCCAGCTCCGAAGATAGCAACTTCACCACCGTGCCTGAAAAAGAAACATGGAATTTAAACCCTGATGCCGCCTATGTGCATTACACAACCAATGAAACTATCGGTGGTGTTGAATTTGATGCCATCCCCGATACAGGCGATGTGCCGCTTGTAGTTGATATCTCTTCAACTATCTTATCTCGACCAGTTGATGTGTCTAAATTTGCATTGATTTATGCTGGTGCTCAAAAGAATGTTGGCCCAGCTGGTTTAACCATTGTGATTGTCCGTGATGATCTTATCGGTGATGCAATACCTGCTACACCGACAACGTTTGACTATAAAGTCCAAGCCGACAATGATTCTATGTACAACACACCACCGACATATTCTTTATATATGGCCGGTTTAGTATTCCAATGGATTAAAGATCTAGGCGGTCTAACTGGCATGGCTGAAATTAATAAACGTAAAGCTGATAAATTATATGCTGCCATTGATAACTCTGGTTTTTATCAAAATCCGGTGAACAAAAAATATCGTTCTTGGATGAATATTCCATTTACATTGAATGATGCATCGTTAGATGCTGACTTCTTAGCAGGTGCAAAAGCAGCAAATCTACTCAGCCTTAAGGGTCATCGTAGCGTCGGTGGAATGCGTGCAAGTATCTACAACGCGATGCCAGAAGAAGGTGTTGATGCACTTATTACATTTATGCAGGAATTTGCACAACAAAACAGTTAATATTAAACGGGCAATCATCGCTCACTAGTTACCCATTCGGAGATATAAATGTTTAAGATCCTCACGCTTAATAATATTTCAGTTACTGGACTCGACCGTTTGCCCCGTGATCAATATGAGATCGCATCTGAGATTCAACATCCAGATGCGGTGCTACTTCGCTCATTCAAAATGCATGATTGGGAAATCCCCGACACGCTTCAAGCCATTGGACGTGCCGGTGCAGGCGTGAACAATATACCAGTCGACGATATGACCGCTAAAGGTATTCCGGTGTTCAATGCGCCCGGTGCCAATGCCCATGCTGTGCAAGAACTGGTATTAACTGGCATGTTGTTAAGTGCACGTAATATCTGCCCTGCTTGGGACTTTGCCCGGCAATTAGAAGGTGATGATACCGAAATAAGCCAACAAGTCGAAGCAGGCAAAAAGAACTTTGTCGGCTTTGAATTACCCGGTAAAACAATCGGTGTTGTCGGCCTCGGAGCTATTGGTATTAAAATCGCCAATACCGCCGCTGCCTTGGGCATGCGTGTGATTGGTTATGACCCTAAAATCACTGTACAAGGTGCTTGGCAGTTATCTCACGAAGTAGAACAAGCTAACAGTGTCGATGACTTACTCAGCCATTGTGATTTTGTCACCTTTCATGTGCCGTTGATTGAAAGCACTAAAAACATGATTAATGCTGATCGCTTAATCAATATGCGTGACAACGTCACTATCCTGAATTTTGCTCGTTCAGGTATCGTTAATGATGAAGCCGTCGTCGCTGCTTTAGACAGTGGTAAAGTCAATGCCTATATCTGTGACTTCCCAAGTAACTTGCTCAAAAATCACCCTAAAGTGGTTGCCCTTCCTCATCTCGGTGCATCAACACTCGAAGCAGAAGATAACTGTGCCATTATGGTGGCAGATCAAATTAAGGATTATTTAGAAAACGGTAATATTAGTAACTCGGTCAACTTCCCGACGATTAAAGTGGCAAAAATACCTGACCAACATCGTCTAACTGTTGCTCACGATAATGTTCCCCACGTCCTAAGCTCGATCACCAATGCGATTGCCAATGCCGAAATCAATATTATGGATATGCTGAATAAATCGCTCCATGATGCGGCGTATACCTTAATTGATACCGAAACAGTACTACCAGAATCAGTTATCAAAGAAATTGAAGAAATTGAAGGTGTGTTAAATGTTAGATGTTTGGAGTAACGTCAAAATCAAGCTGGCTGACCCCTTATTCCCTCACGGGTAAAGGTTTTGTACGGTTTGCTATGTATGCTCATGGGATACTCCTAGGACTATAATGTCCTCTATTTAATGTATCCGTTAAAATGTGGCAGGTTCAAAGCGTCCCCTTTAATTCTGTGTTTTTTTGTGTGCTTTAAATCAAGTCGTTCTCCATAAGATAAAATAGAATCAGTAAAATCACAATAGAAAAAGAAAAATAACATAGGCGATTAAACATTCTTTCCCGATGTAAATTCCCACTCTCCGTATAGTATTTTTTATTAAAAAGGCTAAATGGAGCAAGCAAGCCTACATTTACTCTTTTGTCATTTTTTACACCGCTAGCGACTTTGCACATGTGATACACAGCCTGAATTAAATACACAAAAGCCGCAGCAAATGAAATAAAAAAAATCACTATAACAATGGTTTTATAACTGATGATCACTTCTGGTTTCTCGAATTTAAAGGGGACACTTCCCTTTTAACTTTCTTCTTCGCCCAAAAACCGGCTTCTAGCCCATTTCGGTAATGTTCCCATCCGTGCATGATGTAAAGAGTCCGACTCAATCACAATCAACACTAAAACGGCTACTAAGGTTGGTAATATGCCTAAGCCACCAATAATGGCATAGACGGCTTCTTTCATTAGCCCTAAATGTTGATTCGCTAACGAGCCCAATAAGGCGACTAAAGCTAATAGTGTTAGTATGCCGGCAAACAACTTGCTCCACCGGCGCGCTATTTGCCAATGGATATAGACAAACTCATCTTCTTCTCGTTTCACCTTTGCTGATCGGTAAAAGGTATAAGCCAACACTAAAATGGAAAATATCGGCACCATTACGATAAACATCATATACGATGGACCAAATGTCGCAATGCCGGCAAACAACAACATATGATTCATGATCAAATTGCTTAAGAAAATATCATGCGGTACTTTCGCCGCAGCAATGTCTTGTTCTATGGGTTGATCTTGCTCTGTCATGTTAAATTTAAGGCTCTCGTTCAATCGACCATATTATTTAAAATCGCATCGCGTACTGCATCTAATGTGGCATCAACGGTTAACATGGGTGAAGTGCTTTGTTTGATCGCTGTATCAGGATCTTTCAAACCATGTCCGGTTAATGTACAGACAATTTTGCTTCCTTCAGGAATTTTTCCACTATTAATATCGTTAATAGCACCGGCTAATGATGTTGCTGATGCAGGTTCACAGAAGATACCTTCATGCTCAGCCAATAATTTCTGAGCAGCCAAGATTTTTTCATCGCTACATTCGTCAAACCAACCTTGTGATTCTTCTTGGACTTTCCATGCTTTATCCCAGCTTTGTGGATGGCCAATACGAATTGCTGTGGCGACTGTTTCAGGATTATCTACCATATGACCCCGCATAAAGGGAGCACTGCCTGCAGCTTGATAACCGACCATTTTAGGTCGAGTGGTGATAATATCCTCAGCAAAATATTCGCTATAGCCCATCCAATGCGCAGTAATATTTCCGGCATTACCGACAGGTAAACAATGGAAATCAGGTGCACAAGAAAGTTCTTCGACAATTTCAAATGCGGCTGTTTTTTGACCTTGTAATCGGTACGGGTTGATTGAGTTTACAATCGTCACAGGGGCATGTTTTGCCACTTCTTTGACCAGTTGCATACCTTCATCAAAGTTACCTTTAATTTGGATAACTGTTGCCCCATGCATCATGCCTTGGGCTAATTTACCTAAGGCAATTTTACCCTCAGGAATCAATACAAATGCGGCTATGCCTGCACGCGCTGCATAGGCTGCGGCTGAAGCGGAGGTATTCCCCGTTGAGGCACAAATAATCGCTTTACTGCCTTCTTCGACTGCTTTAGTGACTGCCATGGTCATACCACGGTCTTTAAATGAACCAGTCGGGTTTAACCCTTCGTATTTGACGTAAATTTCAACATCTTTACCTAGTACGCTAGGGATATTGTTTAATTTAAGTAATGGTGTATTACCTTCACCCAAGCTAATCAATTTAGTATCCGCACTAACGGGAAGACGGTCACGGTAACGATCAATTAATCCTGTGTAACGTGGTCGAAATGGCATGATTATTTTCCTTTTAAACTCTATATTTTGTTATGTGCTTAGCCCAAAGATTCAACACGAATACGCATAATTGAATCTTTAACACTATCAAGCGCTTCGATTTGTGAAATCGCTTCATTCATATTCTTTTCAACAATTTCTTGCGTCAAAATAATCACTGGAATTATACCGTTATGCTCTTCAGGCTGTTTTTGCAAAATCGCTTCAATACTAATGCCTTGCTCGCCTAAAATACGGGTAATATCAGCAAGTACTCCCGGCTTATCTTCAGTGTGAATTCTCAAATAATATGATGTGACTACTTCTGACATCGGTAATATCGGTATATCAACTAAAGCATCAGGTTGGAATGCTAAATGAGGAACTCGATTTTCAGGATCCGTTGTCAGCGCTCTGACAATATCAATAATATCCGCTACCACAGCCGAGGCTGTCGCATCTGAACCTGCTCCAGCACCATAATAAAGTGTTGGACCAACTGCATCGCCATGTACTAATACGGCATTCATTACACCATCGACATTAGCGATCAAACGACGGTGTGGAATCAAGGTCGGATGAACCCGAAGCTCGATACCACGTTCTGTTTTGCGAGTAAGACCTAAATGTTTAATGCGATAACCTAATTCAGAAGCATATTTAACATCTTCTTGAGAAATCTTGCTGATACCTTCTGTATAAGCCTTATCAAATTGCAATGGAATACCAAATGCAATCGAAGCCATAATAGTTAACTTATGTGCGGCATCAATACCTTCAACATCAAATGTCGGATCCGCTTCGGCATAACCTAAAGCTTGAGCCTCGACCAATACATCAGCAAAGTCACGACCTTTATCACGCATTTCAGTCAGAATAAAATTACCCGTACCATTGATAATGCCTGCTAACCATTCAATACTATTAGCCGCCAAACCTTCACGCATGGCTTTAATAATAGGTATGCCGCCAGCAACTGCCGCTTCAAAAGCAATGGTCACACCTTTTTCTTGTGCTTTGGCAAATAATTCATTGCCATGCATCGCAATCAGAGCTTTATTTGCGGTGACAACATGTTTACCATTTTCAATCGCTTTTAAAACCAACTCCCGCGCAATACCAGTTCCGCCGATTAATTCAACAACGATTTGAATCTCTGGATCAGTGACTATTTCCATGGCATCCGTTGTCAAAGCAATACCATCCAGACTACATACTTTGGGGCTATCTAAATCACGATCTGCTGCTCGCGTGATTTCAATATCTCTACCCGCACGACGAGTAATTTCTTTTATATTACGGCTTAATACATTAACGGTACCGCCACCTACTGTTCCTAGACCCAGAACGCCTACTTTTACTGATTGCACTTTATTTTATCCTTTCCTAAACATGTCTCGGATCCCACGGACCGCTTGACGTGTACGATGTTCATTTTCAATCAAACCAAAGCGCACATGGTCATCACCATATTCACCAAAACCGATGCCTGGTGAAACCGCCACTTTCGCTTCTTGCAATAATTTTTTAGTAAATTCTAACGATCCCATTTCACGATATTTTTCGGGGATTTTTGCCCAAACAAACATCGTTGCTTTAGGTTTCTCAACTTTCCAACCAATCGCATTTAAACCATCGCAAAGTACATCGCGGCGACTTTTATAGGTTGCCACCACTTCATCAACACAGTCTTGTGGGCCATCTAATGCAGCAATAGCGGCAATTTGAATCGGGGTAAACATACCGTAATCAAGATATGATTTCATTCGTGCTAATGCCGCAACTAATGTTTTATTCCCTGACATAAAGCCCACTCGCCAACCAGGCATATTGTATGTTTTAGATAAAGTGTAAAATTCTACTGCGACATCTTTAGCGCCTGGGACTTGCAGAATAGAAGGTGCTTTATAACCATCAAAGGTGATTTCACCGTAGGCTAAATCATGCACAACCCAAATTTCATGTTCTTTAGCAAAGGCAATCACTCGTTCGAAGAATTCTAAATCAACACATTGTGTTGTTGGATTGCCCGGAAAGTTTAATACCAACATTTTTGGTTTCGGCCATGAATCTTTGACTGACTTTTCTAATTCAGCAAAAAAGTCACCACCTTCTACCAATGGGACATGTCGGATGTCCGCACCAGAAATCACAAATCCATAAGGATGGATAGGATACGCAGGATTAGGGACTAATATCGCATCTCCAGGACCCACTGTTGCCAAAGCAAGATGGGCTAGTCCTTCTTTCGATCCAATCGTAACGATAGTTTCTGAATCCGGATCTAATGTGACATCAAACTTACGTTGATACCAATCACACACAGCTTTGCGCAAACGAGGTATGCCTCGAGATACAGAATAGCGGTGAGTATCCGGTCTTTGAGCTGCCTCAACTAACTTATCGATGATATGTTGTGGTGCAGGCTTGTCAGGATTACCCATGCCAAAGTCAATAATATCCTCACCGCGAGCACGCGCCTGCGCCTTTAAATCATTAACGATATTAAACACATACGGTGGCAGACGGTTAATTCTAGGAAAGTCTTCGTTCAAGCTAGTACCTGACAATAGCAAAAAATAGTTGGCAAATCATAAAAAATAACTGAGAATGGCTTGCGATTTATAAACATTTTACAGAACTTATTGTCATGACAGAACAAGAAATTTTTTATAACGAAATATTAGCTGACCTTGAAAGCGGTACATTGGCGCTACCGACACTACCAGAAGTCGCATTAAAGGTGCGAGATGTGGTGGATGAGCCCGATGCCACAGCCTCACAAATAGCAGATATTGTTATCACAGATGCCGCCTTATCTGCACGATTATTGAAGGTTGCTAATAGCCCTCTATATCGAGGAAGAGTGCCGATAGAAAGTGTGCAAATGGCAATTTCACGCTTAGGCCTTTCACTGGTCAGGAATCTTGTCACAAGTCTGGTGATGGAACAAATTTTCCAAGCCACATCTAATCACTTAGACAAACGTTTACACGAGCTATGGGAACAGAGCATACAAGTTTCAGCACTGAGTCAAATATTAGCTCGTAATCATCCAAGCATAAACAATGACGAAGCCATGTTAGCGGGTTTAATCCATGATATTGGTACTCTTCCAATCCTGATGAAAGCCGATGAAAAACCAAACTTACTGAAAAACACGGCACTATTAGATGGAGTAGTGTCCAGCTTACATCCTCGTGTAGGTGCAGCAATCCTTAGAAAATGGGAATTTCCAGAAACCTTAATTGCCGTGGCAGCAGAACATGAAAATCTCAATCGAAATAGTGCTAATGGCCCTGATTTAGTCGATATCGTTCAGGTGGCTAATTTGCAGTCTTATATGAATACTGAAAAAGCACTCGATCCTAATGTATTAGCTAAAATCCCTGCATTTGCGAAATTAGGCATCGAAACTGGGATGAACGTGGTCGAATTAGATGAAAATAGTGAAGAATACGCCGAAGCACTAGCCTTATTTGGATTTTAAAACTTCAGTAAATTAGCATTACTCTAAAAAAAGCCCTTATTTCATTCTGTGAAATAAGGGCTTTTTAGTGTTCTTAATCTAACAATTTTTCTTAACTTGTTTCTGGTCGCATATGTGGGAACAGTAATACATCTCGAATTGACGGCGAATCAGTTAACAGCATAACCAAACGGTCAATACCGATACCTTCACCAGCTGTTGGTGGCATGCCGTATTCAAGAGCGCGAATATAATCTTCATCAAAGTGCATAGCTTCATCATCACCGGCATCTTTTTCAGCCACTTGTGCTTGGAAACGCTCGGCTTGATCTTCAGAATCATTTAACTCTGAGAAACCATTGGCAATTTCACGTCCACCGACAAAAAACTCAAATCGATCCGTTACAAATGGATCATTATCACTTCGACGAGCTAATGGTGATACTTCGGTTGGATAAGCCGTTATGAATGTGGGTTCCATCAAACGATGTTCAACCGTTTTTTCAAATATCTCAATTTGAATTTTACCTAGACCATAACTCTCTTTTAATGGAATACCTAAGCCTTCGGCGACGTGTGTTGCTGCTTCTATTGTGGCCAATTGTTCAGCTGAAATATCGGCATTAAACTGTAATATAGATTCAATCACTGTCATACGATGGAATGGTTTAGAAAAATCTAAATCGGTGCCTTGATAATGCACTTGTGATGACCCTAGTACATCTTGTGTGACCGTTCGTAACATCTCTTCGGTCAAATCCATTAAGTCATTGAAATCAGCATAGGCTTGATAAAATTCAACCATGGTGAATTCTGGATTATGACGGGTTGATAAACCTTCATTACGGAAATTACGGTTAATTTCAAATACCCGTTCAAAACCGCCCACAACTAAGCGTTTTAAATATAGTTCTGGTGCAATACGTAAGAATAAGTCCATATCCAACGCATTATGATAAGTGGTAAAAGGTCTCGCTGTTGCACCACCTGGAATGGCTTGCATCATCGGCGTTTCAACTTCTAAATAGTCTTTTTCCATTAAAAAACGACGAATACCATCAATGACTTTGGTGCGAATAATAAAGGTTTCACGACTTGCTTCATTCATAATCAAATCAACATAACGCTGACGATATCGCGTTTCTTGATCAGATAAACCGTGGAATTTTTCAGGTAAAGGCCGTAATGATTTTGTTAGTAAGCGAATATCATCCACTAATACCGATAATTCACCTTTTTGAGTGCGAAACATCACACCTTCGGCGGCAATAATATCGCCGAGATCCCAACGCTTAAAATCAGCATAAATACCTTCCGCTAAATTATCACGTTTAACATATAACTGCATATTGCCTGACATATCACGAATATTGGCAAAACTAGCTTTACCCATCACCCGTTTAGTCATCAATCGACCAGCAATCTTAACGCGGCGAGGTGATTCTTTTAACTCTTCTGCTGTTATATTTTCATATTCAGCAGCTAATTCGGCATTCATCACATTGCGACGAAAATCATTTGGGAAGGCATTGCCTTTTTCCCTTAACTCTGCCAATTTTTCACGACGCTGAGCTATTAATCTATTTTCGTCTTGTACTATTTCGTTTGTCATATTAATGTCCGATTAAAGTCCTGATTTCAAGGAAGCTTCAATAAATAGGTCTAAACCACCATCTAAAACAGCTTGGGTATTGCCAGTTTCAACATTGGTTCGTAAATCTTTTATCCGTGATTGATCGAGTACATAGGAACGAATTTGACTCCCCCAGCCAATATCCGCTTTGCCATCTTCAGCCACTTGTTTTTCCTCATTTTGTTTGAGCAATTCAAGTTCATATAATTTTGCCTTCAACAAACTCATCGCGGTATCTCTATTCTTATGCTGAGATCGTTGTGATTGGCACTGTACAACTGTATTCGTGGGGAGATGAGTAATACGTACTGCAGAATCCGTTTTATTAATATGCTGACCTCCAGCACCACTAGCGCGATAGGTATCTACCCTCAAATCTGCCTTATTAATCTCAATATCAATATTATCATCTACCTCGGGATAGACAAATACGCTACAAAAAGAAGTGTGGCGTTTCGCGCTAGAGTCAAATGGAGACTTCCGTACTAAACGATGAACACCTGTTTCAGTTCGCAATAAACCAAAGGCATAGTCTCCTTCAAAATGAATAGTGGCACTTTTAATTCCTGCCACCTCACCTGAGGAAGTCTCAACTAACTCAACCTTAAAACCTTGTGCATCACCCCAGCGTAAATACATACGCAGCACCATATTAGCCCAATCTTGGGCTTCTGTTCCACCTGAGCCTGATTGAATATCAAGATAGGCATTATTTTCATCCATCTTGCCAGAAAACATTCGCTGGAATTCAAGTTTTGCTAATGCTTTTTCAAGCTCATCTAAATCTGTAGTTACCGCATCAAAGGTTTCTTGATCTTGCTCTTCCACAGCCATTTCTAATAGCTCTTTAGCATCTGCCAATGTTTCGCGTTGATTTGATAATGTGGTGACTATTCGCTCTAAGCTAGCACGTTGTTGGCCTAATTTTTGTGCCCGATCAGGATCATCCCATACTGTTGAGGATTCTAACTCTCGCGTGACTTCGACTAATTGTTCAGCCTTAATATCATAGTCAAAGATACCCCCTAAGATCGTCACTACGACCTCTAAGGTCTTTGATACGCTGCATTGTTGCACCTAATTCCAAGGCCATATCCTCTCGTTTTACAATTCAAAACCCATTATTTTAATAGGCAAAGCGATGTATTGTAGCGCATTAGAACAGATGATTATTATTTTGGTAAAAAACGCAATGGATCAACTGGCTTACCATTACGTCTTATTTCGAAATGTAACTGATTTCGTTGTGTTCCAGTTCTTCCTAGTAAGGCTATTTTTTGGCCTGATTTTACTTGCTGACCATCCTTCACTAGTAGGGTTTTATTATGTGCATAAGCACTCAAGTAAACATCGTTATGTTTAATAATTAATAAATTTCCATATCTCGGTAAGCCACTACCACTATAAACAACCTTGCCCGATGCCGCAGCAATAACACTTTGCCCTGACGTACCAGCGATATCAATACCTTTACGACCTGCAGCACTTTTAGAATACGTCGAAATTATTTTGCCTTTTGTTGGCCAACGCCACGTTAACTTCTTATTTGAACTGACTGAAGATATGGGTTTCTTGACTGTTTTTGTTGTAATTGATTTTTTACTGCTGACTTGAGTTTTGGTTTGCGCTTTAACTGTTGTACTCGCGGTTTTAAATCGTAATGTTTGCCCAACAAATATTTTGTATGGCGAACGGATATTATTTATCTTAGCGAGTGACTTATAGTCCATGCCATATCGCCAACTAATGGAATACAACGTATCGCCTTTTTTAACTTTATAGCTTATCGGGGCTTTTGATTGAATCTGCTTAGTTTGTACTGTTTTCGCTTTACTATTATAAGTACCAACAGGTGCAACCGCCTGACCACCACCACAAGCAGTGAGAGCCAAAACAAGTGGTATCAGTATAAGTCGTATCATTATCTAAAAATCAAATACCCTAAAACAATCAAGGCAACCGTTGCCCAACCAATGCGATCAATCCACCCATGTAATTTTTCTTCTAGTGGTTCACCGCCCCATCTCATCAACCCTGCAACCAAGAAAAAACGCATTCCTCTACCAATGGTCGAACCGACAACAAAAGGAAGTAATGCCATTCCTGCTACACCTGATGCAATGGTGAATATTTTATAAGGTATTGGCGTAAAGCCTGCTAGCAATATTGCCCAAAAACCCCATTGTTCAAACCATATTTCAGCTAACTGATAAGCATCCATATAACCCAATGGTTGCAGCCAAGGCTCTATTATCTGAAAGGAAAAACTACCAATAAGATACCCTAATAAACCACCTAGTACAGAGGCTACTGTCGTTAAACTTGCATAAAACCAAGCTTTCTCTGGCTTAGCTAATGACATAGGGGCCAACATTACATCTGGCGGAATTAAAAAAAAGGAAGATTCGGTGAAACTAACTAATACCAGCCAATATGTTGCATAGCGATGTCGAACCCATTGCATGACACGGGTATACATCCCTGAAAACAGTTTCATTAGATTTGCCCGGTTAATAGCGGTACAAAACTCACTGCATCTAACTCCGTTTCTTCAAAGGTGTGGCCATTTCTATCGATTACCCGTAATGATTGACCTGAACTACCACCAACAGGAATAACTAATCGTCCACCTGGCGCTAACTGTTTTAGTAATTCTTCAGGAATTTGTTCAGGGGCACAGGTTACAATAATGCCATCATAAGGTGCATTTTCTTGCCAACCCCAACTGCCATCACTGTGCTTCAAGCGAATATTGTTAAACTTCAATTGATAAAAACGTTCACGAGCCTGATTCTGTAGTGGAGCAATGCGTTCAACGCTAAAGACACGATCAACTAATTTCGATAATACTGCGGTCTGATAACCAGAACCTGTACCCACTTCTAGTACTTTCTTTTTAGGTAAACCTTGTAACAGTATTTCAGTCATTCTGGCGACAATGAATGGTTGTGAAATAGTTTGACCTTGCCCTATTGGTAAAGCGGTATCTTCATAGGCTCGGCTCGCTAAAGCTTCATCAACAAACAAATGTCGCGGTAGCGCTCTCATTACTGCTAATACCGCTACGTTTTGAATGCCTTGCTCTTGTAACCGCGTAATCAGCCGATCACGCGTTCGCTGCGATGTCATTCCAATACCGCGATGTTCAGAGATCACTCAAATGCTCCTTTTAACCAAGTTGCCACACCATCGATCGCATCATAACGTGTTAAATCTACTTGTAAGGGTGTCACTGACACTGCTCCGCGACGGATGGCATCAAAGTCTGTTCCTGGCCCAGCATCTTGCTCTTCTCCAGCCGGTCCGACCCAATACATCTCACGACCACGTGGATCAAATTCTTTAATCACTGGCTCTGCTTTATGTCGATGTCCTAAACGCGTACTTTCGAATCCAGTAATTTCATCAATCGGCAGATCGGGCACGTTAACATTCAAAATAGTATCTGCAGGTAACGCAGTGTGTTGTAGTCGTTTAACTAGTTTTTGAGCCACCCATGCTGCCGTTTCATAATGAACACCAGTATGACTGGCTAATGAAATTGCAATCGCGGGCAACCCTAAAAAACGTCCTTCCATAGCAGCGGCTACGGTGCCAGAATACAACACATCATCTCCCAAATTAGCGCCTGAATTTATACCAGACACCACCATATCGGGTTCCTCTTCTAATAAACCAGTAATTGCTAAATGCACGCAGTCTGTTGGCGTTCCTTCTACACGATAAACCCCGTTATCCAATTTATTCAGCCGCAAAGGATTTTCTAGCGTCAATGAGTTACTCGCGCCACTACGATTACGGTCTGGAGCTACTACTGTAATGTCCCCAATAGTTGATAGCGCATCCGCTAAAGCTTTGATACCTTCAGCCATATAACCATCATCATTACTGATCAGGATTTTCATAAATTTATAGTTTGTCCTTACACATGTCTTTCATGGTGTCATATCTTATCAAGATAAACTGTTAAGCATTATAAAAAAGGGCATCATAAATGATGCCCTTAATCTACTCTTTCGTCGATGACTTATATCAACGTATTATCAGACTGTCCACCACCATAACTATGGAACTGCATTGGTTCACCACCCGGTGTCACTTTAACAGCACAGTATTTGAATTCCGGTATCTTAGCATCGGGATCTAAGGCCGCATTAGACAGTTTATTAACCGCCGCCTCGTAATAACAGAAGGCCATAAATACCGCACCCGTCGGTACGGTTTCATCGGCGCGAGCAATCATTGAAATCTGCCCACGTCGTGTGGCTAAAGTAATAAGTTCACCTGGACTAACACCCATTTCATCTAAACTAATCGGGTTAATGGTCGCTACTGCTTCAGGTTCCAATGCATCCAACACATTAGATCTTCGAGTCATTGAACCGGTGTGCCAATGCTCTAACATCCGCCCAGTTATCAACACAAATGGATACTCATCATCAGGGCGTTCTGCTGGTGGAACAATATCCGCTGGAACAAATTTACCCAGACCATTTTCACTTTCAAACGTCTCAGTGAAGATAACATCCTCACCAGGGTCACCTTCATTCAAACATGGGTAGACAATGGAACCTTCACGTTCTAAACGTTCCCATGTCATTCCCGCCATAGTTGGAACCGCTTTACGTATTTCTTCAAATACATCAGCTGAATCTTTGTAATTCCAATCCAATCCCATTCGGCGAGCCATTTCCTGGATAATCCAGAGATCTTGTCGTGCATCACCCGGCATTGGCACAGCTTTACGGCCTATTTGCACCAATCTATCAGTATTAGTAAATGTAGCGGTCTTCTCAGAGAAGGCTGAAGCCGGTAACACAACATCAGCCAAATAAGCAGTTTCTGTTAAGAAAATATCTTGTACAACCATATGTTCAAGTTCTGCCATAGACTGACGAGCATGATTAGCATCTGGATCTGACATAGCAGGGTTTTCGCCTTGTACATACAGCCCCGTTAAATCACCTGCATGAATAGCATTCATAATCTCAACAACTGTCAAACCGGGATTACTGTCTAATTCACAGCCCCATAATTGTTCAAAATACGCATGTGCTTTTTCGTCGTTAACTGGTTGATAATCTGGGAATACCATTGGTATCAATCCCATATCTGATGCACCTTGTACATTATTCTGACCACGTAATGGATGCAAACCTGTACCTGGACGACCAATTTGTCCCGTCATCAATGCGAGTGAAATCAGGCATCTTGCGTTATCGGTACCATGGACATGCTGGGAAATACCCATGCCCCAGAAAATTATAGACGCAGAAGACGTCGCATACAGTCGCGCCACTTGTCGCAATGTGTCTGCTGGAATCCCACATATAGGTTCCATTAGTTCAGGCGAATAGGACTTCAAATGTGCTTTCATTGCTTCAAAACCTTCTGTACGCTCAGCAATAAATTCTGGCGCTGTCAGTTCTTCTTCAATAATCGTATGCATAATGGCATTAAGCATCGGCACATCAGTACCGGGCTTATTTGCCACGTGATGTGTTGCTTGCCGTGATAAATCGGTTGCCCGAGGGTCCATTAAAATTAACTTGGTACCACGTCGCATGGCATTTTTCATCCATGTTGCACCCACTGGATGATTCACCGTAGGGTTAGCGCCAATAATAAGAACAACTTCAGCTTTATTAACATCAGAAACAGGGTTGGATACCGCGCCAGAACCAAGGCACTCTAATAATGCGACGACTGAAGACGCATGACAAAGCCGTGTACAGTGATCCACATTATTGGTTTTAAAACCTGTCCTAATCAATTTCTGGAACAAATAAGCCTCTTCATTACTGCCTTTAGCACTACCAAATCCAGCTAAGGCATTTGGCCCTTGCTCATCACGGATTTTGTTAAAGCCATTCGCCGCCACATCAAGCGCTTCCTCCCATGTAGCTTCACGGAATATTTTATCGACATCATTTGGATCCATTGAAAAATCAGCCGATTTAGGTGCACCTTCTCGTCGAATTAATGGTTTTGTCAGACGATGTTCATGATGTACATAGTCGAAACCATAACGCCCTTTCACACATAAGCGCCCTTTATTAGCAGGACCATCACGTCCTTCTACATAAATAATTTTGTCGTCCTTAATGTTGTATGTCATCTGACAGCCAACACCACAATACGGACAGGTTGAATCAACCTTGCGATCAGGAACCACCATACCCACATCATTGGCAGGCATTAATGCACCGGTTGGACATGCTTCGACACATTCACCACACGCGACGCAGGTACTTTCCGCCATCGGGTCATCTAAATCAAACACAATATTGGTCTGGCCACCACGGAAAGCAAGGCCAATTACATCGTTATTTTGTTCGTCACGACACGCGCGAACACAACGTGTACATTGAATACACGCATCTAAGTTAACCGCAATACCGGGATGAGAAAGATCAGCTTTAGGCTGCTTTCTTGCTTCAAAGCGCGGCAAACCTAAATCCAGTTTACCTGCCCAATAATCTAACTCTGAATTTAAGGTGTGTGGCTGCTCAGATACGTCTGATTTCAGCAATTCCAGTACCATTTTCTGAGATTTAACCGCACGTTCGCTATTAGATTGAACATTCATGCCTTCTGTCGGTTGGCGACAACATGATGGGGCTAAGACTCGTTCACCATCAATTTCGACCATACATGCACGGCAATTACCGTCGGAACCTTGTCGGTCTGAATAACACAGATTAGGAATATCAATATCGTGTTGTTTGGCAACATCAAGTAATGTTTCACCCTCTTCAGCCACAACTGCTTGACCATTTAATGTGAAATTAATGGTTTGCACTAGTTCTTCAGGATTAATAGCCATTATTTCAATTCCTCAGGGAAGTACTTTATGACACTACGCATCGGGTTTGGTGCCGCTTGCCCTAGACCACAAATAGAAGCATCAATCATCACATCTGATAACTCTTGCAGTAAATCCTCATTCCATGTTGGCTCTTTCATCAAGGTAACCGCTTTAGCGGTACCCACTCGGCAAGGCGTACACTGACCGCAGGATTCATCTTCGAAAAACTTCATTGCATTCACGGCTAAATCACGTGCTTTATCTTGATCAGAGAACACCACAATAGCTGCACTACCGATAAAACAATCATATTCTTGTAAGGTATCAAAATCTAGCGGTACATTGCCTAATGAAGCCGGTAAAATCCCACCTGATGCGCCACCAGGGAAGTAACCATAGAATTCGTGTCCATCCTGCATGCCACCACAATATTCATCAATCAATTCTTGCATAGTAATACCCGCATCAGCTAGATGCACACCGGGCTTGTTAACACGGCCACTAACAGAGAATGAACGCAAACCAACACGACCATTACGACCATGGTCAGTCAAACAACTCGGCCCTTTCTCCAAAATATCACGAACCCAATATAAGGATTCCATATTGTGCTCAAGCGTGGGGCGACCAAATAATCCCACCTCAGCAACAAATGGTGGGCGAAGACGCGGCATACCGCGTTTACCTTCAATCGACTCAATCATCGCTGATTCTTCACCACAAATATAAGCACCCGCACCTCGGCGGAGATAAATTGTTGGCATATGCTCCACAGGAGGATTGGCAACTAATTTAGACACTTCACGTTCTAAAACGTTTCTTATTGCTGCATATTCATCACGTAGATAAATATAAATTTCATTAATTCCTGTTGCCCATGCGGCAATTAACATACCTTCTAGGAAGCAATGAGGATCACGATCTAAATAATACTTATCTTTTAATGTACCTGGCTCACCTTCATCAATATTAACAGCCATTAATTTAGGTTCTGGCATATCGCGTACAATTCGCCATTTACGTCCTGCAGGGAAACCGGCGCCACCCAAGCCACGTAAGCCAGAATCATCCATTGCATCTAGTACTTTTTCAACCTTATAACTACCATTCATGCATGATTGGTATGTCTTATAGCCACTTTGCTCAAGATAGGTTTCGTAATCGATCGGCTGTAATGTTTCCGGTTCAATCTCTTTCGCATCTACTGCTTGTACCACTTTTTCAGTATCTGCATGTTCAATGGGATTCATCCCTACTACCGCTACAGGCGCTTTATCACAACGTCCAACACAAGGGACTCGTTGTACACGAACACCATCGCCCAAGCCTTTTTCTAATGAATTGATTAAATCGTGGGCACCCATCATTTCACAGGTCAACGATTCACAGACACGAACTGTCAATTCCGGTGGTACGGTATCGCCTTCTTTAATGACATCAAAATGATGATAGAACGTGGCGACTTCATATACTTCCGCTTTCGACAGCTTCATTTCACGTGCTAATGCCACTAAATGAGCAGCTGAGATATGATGATATGTATCTTGAATTTTGTGCAAATGCTCGATAAGCAGATCTTTCTGTCTAGATTCATCTCCTAACAAAGCTTGAACTTCAGCTAATGCTTTAGGATCAACTTGTCTGCCTTTACCAACCGCTCTCGGTAATTTTAGTTTTCCACCTTCTTTTCGAGCGCTAATTTCCTGCTCACTCATTAAACCTGCCTCTCTCAATTTCGCCAATTTTAGTTTTAATTCAACTCATCAAACTACCATGAGAATGCATTCTTGTGAAGCTGACACTGCTGAAACAGACCAAAAGAAAATGCATCAATATGCCATATGTTCTCAGTTCGTACGTTTAATAACGTCGTTGCAGTGTAGGGTATTTTTAGTATAAATAATACTCAAATATATTGACTTTATCAGTAAGAAATATTTATGATGATGCTATACATAACCATATGCCAATTTCAAATATTTGAAGCTGTTTCACAACATTTAAGTTATACCCGTGCGGCTGAATTACTCTATCAAAGCCAACCTGCTGTTTCGATTTTTAACCACAAAATAACCGAATTTATAAACTAAAAAGCTGCACCAATTTAAGGTATCAAAAAGAAGATTGTGATTCTTCATCGGTAACTTATTAAAGTTACTCCTTCAAAACCAGAAATACGCAATCTCAAAAAAGCAGTAATAACTCAGCCTTGTTCATCATCAACCAGTTGTAATGATTTTTATACGACTCCAGCAATAGCCTTATTTTGCGCAGGATCAAACCCTTAAGTTTCAGTACTTACGCATCCTTTGCCATGTGATGTGATGGATGCACTGGACGCATAAAGAAATTAGCTATAAATGCAATCACTAATAAAGCCGCCATCAAATACATCGTTTGATTATATAAGCTTGGCGTAGGGTCTAAAGTTCCTGTTGGTGAAATTTCCATCAATTTTGCAATAGTCACTGTTTTAGTTTCCATTAATGTATTTAATTGCTCGACACCTGCACCAAAAGTCGATTTAAATACTAAAGGATCAATATGAGCCACTAAATCTTTAATCGCATTCACTGTTGCACTTTCACGCAAAGAGGTAATCGCTAAAGGTCCTAATACACCAGCAGTGCTCCAAGCAGTCAATAAACGGCCATGAATACCACCGACATACTTAGTACCAAAGATATCGGCAAGATAGGCAGGGATCGTTGCAAACGCACCGCCATACATAGTGAAAATCAGCATAGTTGCAGCATAGAACATCACTAACCATGTGATAGATGGTGCAACACTAACAGCCTGTGCTGCAAAAGGAATTGAAGCATACAATAATGCGCCTAAACCGAAGAAAATAAAGTAGGTATTCTTACGGCCAATATAATCTGAGGTACTTGCCCAGAAAAAGCGTCCCACCATATTAAAGGCACTGATCATCAACACATACGATGCTGCAAATTCTAAATTCACTATATCTGGTAATGCCCCACCGAAAATATCCTTCATCATTGTTTTCGCGACAGCAATAACACCAATACCTGCTGTCACGTTCAAACAAAGCATGATCCATAATTGCCAAAATTGGGGCGTTTTTAATGCTTCATCAATATGCACATCATGTTCAGTAATCATGCCTTTAGTTTCGTCTGGCACGACATAACCTTCTGGCAACCAACCTTCTTTAGGTACACGGTAAGAAAATGCGGCAATCAACATAATGACAAAATAGACGGCGCCTAAAGTGAAAAATGTTTGGGCAACACCAATATCACCTGTACCGACAAGATAAACCCCCTCGGGGCCAGGAACAAACATGTCGGCGACATCATTTGCACCAATCACCACCACTTCTTTCAATTGCCCAGCGTGTTCCACAACCCGACGGCCTGCTTCGGTCATTAAATTGACACTATCAATCGTACCCAAATAGTCTGGCGCATTATAATATGCTCGAATTATTGGCCCAATCATAAATTTCGCGATCATGGCACCGCCACCAAAGCCCATAATTGCAATACCTGTTGCCATTCCTCTTCGATCTGGAAACCAACGGATTAAGGTACTAACAGGGGAAATATAACCTAAACCTAAGCCACAACCACCCAATACACCATAGCCTAGATATAACATCCACAGCTCACCGGAAACAATGCCCATACCACCGACAATAAAACCACCACCCCAACAAACAGCAGCAATTGAACCGACTAATCTTGGCCCTACCTTTTCTAGCCATTTACCGGCAAAAGCAGCAGACAAACCTAAAAATACAATGGCAACGGTGAAAATCCAAACAACACTTTTTAAAGTCCAATCATCAGCAGCACTGGTCACCACACCTAACCTCGCCACCAATGCAGGATTAAATAAACTCCATGCGTACACAGAACCAATACATAAGTGAATTCCTAGGGCTGCAGGAGCGATTAACCATCGATTAAAACCATCTTTCGCTACTATGCGTTGTTTAGAAAATAGCTCTTTCATAATCTCTCCAAAATCTGGTTCTCACAATAAATTTAACGCTGAAAACCATATCATGGCAACAAAACTACTTCAATTTATGTGGAATTATTGTTTATTCAGTTACTTCTACTTTACTTACTTTTTGTAATCCACGAGGTAATTTATGTCCTCGCTTACCTCGCTCACCAGCGTAATGTGCAAGATCAGTTGGTTTTAGGGTTAAATGTCGCCTTCCAGCATGTAATGTCACACTGCCATTTTCAGGCACTGATGCAACTGAATTTAGCCATTCTTGTTTAGCTATAAACCGCGCTTGTGGAATATTAATGAGCCGTACCCCTTTGCCTTTATTCATTTGTGGCATTTCACTCGCAGGAAAGACTAATAATCGTCCATCACCAGCCGCAACTGCCAAGCTGTCCTTATCAGGATCAACTATCCATATTGGTGGCAAAATTTCTGCACCTTCAGGTAAATTAAACACAGCTTTACCTGCTTTATTTTTTGCCAGCAAATTATTTAGTGTGGTGACAAAACCATAACCCGCTGTATTGGATAACAATAATGACTTATCTAAATCACCCGCCAATACGGCGACAAAGCGTTCATCTGGTGGTATTTGTAAACGTCCACTCAACGGTTCACCTTGTCCACGTGCCGAAGGCAATGTATGAGCAGGAATTGAGTAACTACGCCCCGTAGAATCCAAAAATACAATTTGTTGATTGCTACGCGCTTTGACCGATAGCATATAGCGATCACCGGTACGGAAATTCAATGATCCCGGATCAACATCATGCCCTTTAGCAGCTCGCACCCAACCACTTTCTGATAATACAATTGTTAATGCCTCTGTCGGTAACAAATCAGTTTCACTCAATGCTTTTGCAGCATCACGTTGCACTATCGCACTGCGACGATCATCACCAAACTTTTCAGCATCTGCAATCAATTCTTTACGAATCAATGTTTTTAATCTGGTATCTGAACTGAGTAATAACTCTAACGATTTTCGTTCTTTAGCAAGAACATCCATCTCACCACGAAGTTTCATCTCTTCTAATTTAGCTAAGTGGCGTAATTTTAATTCTAAAACGGCTTCTGCTTGACGATCACTAATCGCAAACCGTTTCATCAATACTGATTTAGGTTCATCTTCTGTTCGGATAATCGCAATGACTTCATCAATATTGAGGTAAGCGACTAATAAACCTTCTAACACATGCATTCGATCTACAATTTTATCTAGACGATATTGCAAGCGTCGTCGTACAGTCGAAACACGATAAACCAGCCACTCCGTAAGCATATCTTTCAGGTTTTTGACTCGAGGTCGACCATCCAAGCCAATCATATTCATATTAACGCGGTGACTACGCTCAAGATCAGTGCTAGCAAATAGATGTGACATTAAATCATCAATATCAACACGATTAGAACGCGGGACTATCACTAATCTAACCGGCTGTTCATGATCAGATTCATCACGAAGATCAGCAACCATCGGCAATTTTTTAGCATTCATCTGATTGGCAATCTGTTCAATAATCTTTGCACCAGAAACTTGGTAAGGCAGAGCATTAATAATAATCTCACCTTCTTTGGTTTTTTCATAACAAGCTCGTTGACGCACACTGCCATGACCGGTGGTATATATTTTTAGCAAATCTTCACGCGAAGAAATAATCTCACCACCTGTAGGGAAATCTGGTCCTTGAATATCTTCTAATAAGGCCTCCAACTTTGTCGTTGGTTTTTTCAATAACTGTAAACAGGCCTTCACCACTTCACGTAAGTTATGGGGTGGAATATCAGTTGCCATCCCAACAGCAATACCACTACCACCATTCAGTAAGATGTTAGGTAAGCGTGCAGGTAACAACTTTGGCTCATTCAGCGTGCCATCAAAATTAGGCGCCCATTCAACCGTTCCTTGACCTAATTCACCCAACAATGTTTGTGCATAAGCCGTTAATTTTGATTCGGTATAACGCATGGCTGCAAACGATTTAGGATCATCCATTGACCCCCAGTTTCCTTGACCATCAACCAATGGATAACGATATGAAAATGGCTGTGCCATCAATACCATTGCTTCATAACAAGCTGAATCGCCATGTGGATGATATTTACCCAGTACATCACCCACTGTCCGCGCTGACTTTTTATGTTTAGATGTCGCGCTTAAGCCCAATTCAGACATCGCATAGACAATACGACGTTGCACTGGTTTCAGGCCATCACCAACATGTGGCAAAGCCCGATCCAGAATGACGTACATGGAGTAATCCAAATAAGCCTTTTCGGTAAATTCCCGAACGGGTAATCGTTCTAGATCATCTACTACTGAAGTCATCGCAAAATTCTCTTTATCAAATTCATACCGTAGCTAAGTCGCCCTGTTCTTCTAACCATGCCTTACGATCTGGTGCTCGTTTTTTCGCGAGTAATTTATCCATGGCTTCATCGGTCGCTGAACCCTCATCTTCTGTTATGTCATCATCTTCAATAGTTAAGCGAATTAAGCGGCGGGTATCGGGTGCCATAGTCGTTTCTCTCAACTGTAGGGGGTTCATTTCACCCAAGCCTTTAAAGCGCTGAACATTCACTTTGCCTTTGATTTTATCTTTTTCTATTCGGTCTAAGATGATCTGTCTCTCTTCCTCATCTAGGGCATAAAAAATTTGCTTACCAACATCAATTCGAAATAATGGTGGCATAGCGACACAAATATGACCTTTTTCAACCAAGGGTCTGAAGTGTTTTACAAATAAGGCACACAATAAGGTAGCAATATGAGCGCCATCTGAATCGGCATCGGCGAGAATACAAACCTTACCATAACGTAGACCTGATAAATCATCTGATCCAGGATCAACACCTATTGCAACAGCAATATCATGCACTTCCTGTGATGCTAATACTTGTCCGGAATCAACTTCCCATGTGTTTAGGATTTTACCCCGTAGTGGCATAATAGCTTGAAATTCACGCTCCCTTCCTTGCTTAGCACTACCACCAGCAGAATCCCCTTCTACTAAAAATAATTCTGTTCGACTGACATCTTGTGAAGAACAATCTGATAATTTACCGGGCAGTGTCGGCCCTGATTGAACTCGTTTCCTTATCACTTTTTTAGCTTGTTTTAATCGTGATTGAGCACTGTTAATCGCTAATTCAGCAATTTTTTCACCATCCTCAACATGGTGGTTTAACCATAAACTAAAAGAATCTTTTACTGCACCTGAAACAAATCCTGCACATTGTCTTGATGATAAACGTTCTTTTGTTTGTCCTGAAAATTGTGGATCTTGTAATTTAACTGACAATACATAACAACACTGTGTCCATACATCTTCTGGAGATAATTTCACACCGCGTGGCAATAAACTACGAAATTCACAAAATTCTCGCAGTGCATCTAATAGACCGGTACGTAAACCATTAACATGTGTACCACCTTGTGCCGTTGGAATAAGGTTAACGTAACTTTCTGCTAATTCTTCACCCTGCTCTAACTGCCACATCAGAGCCCAATCTACTTGTTCATCGTCACCCTTAACATGGCCAATAAAAGGCTGTTCGGGCACACAAGGTTGATCGGTCATCATTGAACTTAAATAGCTATTCAAGCCCTCGTCATAACACCAGCGATCTTCAACCTTTTCCTCACCAGACAAGTCAGTAAAGATAACCACTAGTCCTGGGCAAAGAACTGCCTTGGCTCTTAGGACGTGACGTAAACGTGAAACAAGAAATTTAGGAAAATCAAAGTAAGATGTATCTGGCCAGAAACGTACAGTTGTTCCGGTATTACGCTTGCCTACCGTACCAATTTCAGTAAGCTCCTCGACTTTGAGGCCATGTTCAAATGCAATGGCGTATTCGGTTGCATTGCGACGGATTTTCACTTCCAATCGAGATGACAGTGCATTAACTACGGATACCCCGACACCATGTAGACCACCTGAGAATTGATAGTTCTTATTGGAAAACTTTCCTCCGGCATGAAGGCGAGTTAGGATAACTTCAACACCTGGCACCCCTTCCTCTGGATGAATATCCACCGGCATGCCGCGACCATCATCAATGACTTCCAGTGAGTTATCTGGATACAAAGTAACGTGAACTTGCGTAGCGTGCTCAGCAACAGCCTCATCAATACTATTATCAATGACTTCTTGCGCCAAATGATTTGGACGCGTGGTATCGGTATACATACCCGGTCGTTTTTGTACTGGTTCCAGCCCTGTTAAGACTTCAATTGCCGAGGCATTATATTCGTTTGTCATTAACTATACTTTAAATTATTTCCCGTGCTCGAAGAGTATCAGGATAAAACCCTATTACACAAGATCATCGTGTTGTATAAATTATACAGTCGTCATGTTCAATTAATACATGGTCATAAATTTTTCATACGAATAGACACAAAAAAGCCCCTTCACTATTGAGTAGTGTAGAGGCTCTTTTAAAGGATGATACTAAAATTTATTTCAATGAAATAATTTCTGTACGGCCCTTCATGTCAATCGCTAATTTAGCTTCACCAGCTAACCAGCCAATTGCGCGTTGGGTTGTTTTAGCGTCCAACTTTGTTTCTTTACTGATTTTAGTTACGCTACTTTCACCGTTTTCATTAAGATATTGCCATACCACGCCAGCTGAAATACCAATTGATCCTGCCATTTTTTGCTTCTCCATTTTTAAATTAAGATGATTTACACACTAAGGTGCTAATTTTTGTAATGCATTGATTTTACAGTAATGTATAGCATTACATAAGTGAATATTTTCCCGATTTACACACATTCTCATAGATGAACAAGTATTCTACCCATAGCGGAATAATCGGCTACAAGGGAGTTTTATTATTTTCTATTGTGTTCTCATCTTCCTCTTCCCAACTATATTTTTTCTCCGGTGGTTTAGGATCATTATTGCGAAACAATATTGCACTTACAACACCCATTAATGCGCCAAATAAATGTGATTCGAAGGAGATTCTTTCTTCTGTTGGTAATATTCCCCAAATCATACTGCCGTATAGGAAAAACACAATCATCGCTAAGGCCATTGCTGGCTTATCTCGCCGTAACACACCGATTAAAAATAGAAAAAACATCATGCCATGTGTTAAACCGCTGGCGCCTAAATGATAAGACTCCCGTGCAAACAACCACACACACAACCCTGAACCAAAGTAAATAATAAGGAATACTCGTTTTGCTGACTTGGGGTATTGATAAAATAATGCTGTTGCCAAAACAAATAGCGCTAATGTATTTGAAAAAAGGTGCTCAAAAGAACCATGAAGCAATGGGCCAAAAACAATACCTACTAGACCTTCAAATGTCCTCGGATAAACGCTATAGATACCGATGTCTAAATTAAATGCTATTTCCAAACCTTTGATGAGCCATAACAGAGAAATAGCCAGCAGCACTTTAATCGCAATAGGTTTCAGCGCTATCGAATGTTCTGTGTCCATTACGTTACGCTTGAGCAATACGTTGCAAAGATTCTAATATTAGCTTCCTAGGTGCCGCAATATTCATCCGCATAAAACCACTACCAACCTCGCCAAAGCTTATTCCAGGATTCATGCCCACTTTCGCCTTGTTGATAAAGAACAATCTCAATTCATCATCATTCAAATTCATTTGTCGACAATCTAACCACAATAAATAAGTGCCTTGTGAATCAATGATTTTAATATTAGGTAAACTTTGTTCTACAAATTCGATAACTTGCTTTCGTGTTTCATCAAGATAAAACATCAATTCATCTAACCACGATTCACCTTCACGATATGCCGCTTCAAAGGCAATAATACTAAAAGGATTCGCGGCACTGATATGCCAACTATTGAACACTTTTTCGATTTCCTGCCGATGGTGTCGGTCATTCGTGATCAAACAAGATAGTCCTAAACCTGCAAGATTAAATGTTTTACTAGGTGACACCGCAGTCACAATAGCGACATCATCCGCTAATGTTGCTAAAGGAATGTGGTGATACTCTGGATAAATAAGATCTGCATGAATCTCATCCGAAATAACAATTAAATGATGCCGACGCGCTATATCTAAGATAGCTTCAAGCTCATCTTGTAGCCAAACCCTACCAACTGGATTGTGAGGTGAACATAAGATAAGTAACTTGGCACCGTTTGCTGCACACTGTTCCAGATGTTCTAAATCGATCCTATAAACACCCTGCTCTAATTTAAGTGGATTTTCTATGATTTTCCGTCCAGTTTCACTAATAGCAGTAAAAAATGGCGGATAAATAGGTGGCTGAACAATCACACCATCACCGGGCTGTGACAGGGCCTCAATAGCAGCATGCATGGAAGGCACAACACCAGGACACATTAAAATAGATTGTTGTGGGACAGACCAATTATGCCGGCTTTGAAACCAATCCTGCATTGCCTTAAACATACTATCCGGGAAGAGGGTATAACCATAAACAGGATGATTGGCTCGTTGAACTAAGGCCTGCGTTACTGCTTCAGGCGCTGCAAAATCCATGTCTGCCACCCATAATGGCACAATATCTTCTGATCCAAAATACGCTTTGCGAGCACCGTATTTCACACTCGTTGTCGCTGTTCTGTCGATAATTTGATCAAAGTCGACCATTATTTTTTCACCCAAATGGTGACATCCGATAATGTATGTTGAAATTTGCGACTTGTTTCCCGAATCACGAATGGCACTTGCTGTGGTGTCGTCATTAAATCAAAATAAGGGTCTAGAATAGCTTTTAAACCATCTAATGTAGTGACATTTTCTCCATCTTTTTTTATACCGCCCAGCCAGCTTTCTTTTTTAGTATGTTCTTCTAACCAAGTATATGGCGAAGAAATCACCAGTAATCCACCTTGATTTATTCGCTCATGTATTGATGCTAAAAACAATTTTGGGTCATATAAACGGTCAATCAAGTTTGCAGCCAGCACTAAATCATAACCGGCAAAAATAGACTTTAAATTACACGCATCACCTTGTAATAGTTCAACTTTATCCGTTACATCACCCAAGCCTAACTCGACTAAATGACGCTCACGATAAAGTCTTAATTCACCTTCATCAGCGATGCTATAACGAATCACCCCTTGCTCGGATAATTGCACACCCAAATTAATTAATCGTGCCGAAAAATCGATACCAGTAACATGGTCAAAATGTTTGGCTAACTCAAAACTTGCCCGTCCCACCGCACAACCAAGGTCTAAGGCCTTTTTCGCAGGTCGATTACCCATCGCTTTAACCGCTAATTCAGCCAATGTTTGGGGGAAATTAGCCACATCAAAATAGCAGTCACCATAATGAAATTCAGCATATTCTGATAACATTTTATCGTTTTCATAATTCGACACAGCTTGTTCCTCAAGTTTATCTGCAACAACATATCGGAAGCCAGCATGTTGAAAAAAATGTTGGCGAAATGCATAACGAGCTGCGTGACGGCTTTCATTACCACTAGAAATCCACGAGCCACCTTTAAAGAGATTATGGCGACCATCAAATGTCGGCATAGTGAAATCATCATAAAAAGGATGCACTTTAAAGCCATCAAATGGATAGATAGCTGTTTCGGTCCACTGCCAAACATTGCCAACCACATCGTATAACTCACCCTGAGCAAAACGATTGACTGGGCAAGAGGAGGCGGCATGATCAAGATGAATATTCGCAGTTGCCTGTTGCCCTGACTGCAACTCGACCGTATCAGAAAAATCATACATTCGAAACCATTCATTTTCTGTTGGTAACCGCACTGATTGTTCTAATTGTTCAGCTTTCCAATTACAAAATGCTTTGGCTTCATGATAATTAACATCAACGGGCCAATCCCAAGGCATATCGATAATTTCAGTCATCAACCGACACTGCCAGCCTTGTTCAGATTGAAGCCAAAATGTTGGATGTTCTGCTTGAGAATAATCTAGCCACTGCAAGCCTTCTTGCTGCCAGTAGCTATCATTCTGATAACCATCATCTTCAACAAACCCCAAAAATTCTTGGTTACTGACTAAATATTTACTGGCTTGAAATTCAGCAATCTCAGCTTGATATTGACCATATTCATTATCCCAACCATACATAACATCGCTATGATTTTTCCCTACATTAATCTTAGCCAAAGGGATGGTAATAAATTCATTTTGTGGTGCATTCTTGGTTTCAGTCCATGGCCGCCATGCAGAATGTGTTTGTACTAATTCTAATGCTTGCTGACGAATCAAAACCGATGAAGTCTCAATATGGATTTGTTCATGCTCAATTCCCATAATGATTGTCCACCAAGAATTCTGCCAATCTATCGGTAATGTGAGTGATGCTTGGTCAATTAAGTCATTGATGACCTGTTTGACCTGCTGTCGATAGGCTGTAACATCAGCCACAGTTGGCCAATCATAGTGCGTATCATTCAGATCATCCCAACTCATTTCATCAACACCAATCGCAAACATTGACTCAAATTTAGGATTGATTCGTTGTTCTATCATGCCTGATAAAATTAATTTATTAATGAAAAATGTGGCGGTATGACCATAATAAAAGATGAGCG
The DNA here is from genome assembly GCA_013215775.1 of Piscirickettsiaceae bacterium. Classification (GTDB taxonomy): domain Bacteria; phylum Pseudomonadota; class Gammaproteobacteria; order Nitrosococcales; family Methylophagaceae. The sequence continues at coordinate 28,946 of JABSQO010000004.1, read as the reverse complement.
GATGGCGTAAAGGAATCGGCTTTTGATAAAAGCCACGCTCATCAATCAAGGTTTCAAATAGTGATTCATATCGTTCGAATGTGGCATTAAAATAGCGCGATATTTCCTCACGTTTTACCTCAATATCATTCCCTGTAAGTACAGGTGTTCTCAAATACTGCGAGGGTGACATTAAACGTCCTTTAGATTCTGAAAAGCATTAGACGTATTAGTACGTGTAATGTTACTGCATAATACTGTTAACTTATCTGCTTTGCCAGCCATGCTGTCTTGGCTGACAACTCAACAGAGCAATTCCATTTATAAGCAAGGTTTATCGTTTTTGCACAACTATAAACACCATGTCCTTTTACGACGATGACTTTATGATTCTTTAATGCTTCTGCAACAGCTGTTGGCGAGTGAGTAATATACTCATCATAAGGGATCGCCAATACAGGTACTGTCGGAAAATAATATTGTCCTTCAAAATCAACTGGCACAAAATCTTGGCCATCTAATGTTAATGCCACCGTATAGGGATTATGACTGTGGAATAGTGCTCTGGCATCTGGATTTTGTTGATAGGTTTGAATGTGCAGTGCGGCATCTAAAGAAGCCTTTTCTTCCATGGCTCCATCAATAAGACATTTCACTAAATCATCTGCTTGCAGCGTATCGGCACAACAGCCAGTTGGTGTTACCCAAACTTCATCATGCCAGCGAAATGAGGCATTTCCACTGTGTGAATCATTGCAACCATATTGTCGTAACCAATGATAATGCTCGACTAATTGTTGTTTCAGTTGTTCACGATTCATTGATGATTTCATCTTTAAGTAGCCTCTCTACATGCCGTAACCATTGCCCAGCCTGACTACGTTCATTTTCAAATGCGACTGCCTTAATAAATTGAGTTTTAGCTTGTGTTAAATCACCAACATGGAACTGCGCCATACCCAAGAGTAATGATGCCGATCCTAGCCGCTCATCTTTAAGTGCCTGCACGCTTTTTAATAAAGGTTCAATTGCATTTTTCCATTGCTCTAATTCAAATAGTACCCGACCATATTTCAAATCAGCGTCACCACTGCCATCAAGCTCTGTTGTCTGTTGCAATACATCTGCTGCTTTTTGACTTTCCCTTGCTGCTAACCAACTATCTGCTAAGCGATTTAGGTTATTTAAATCCCCTTTAATTTTTCCTTCGTTAATTGCATTTGTCAGTATTTGTGCCGATTTGTATGGAATATGTAGGTAACGATACATATCTGCCAAGCTAATAAGCGTTTTACTATCTCCCAATTCTAAACGCTGTGCCAGCATTTTTACTGCCAAGGCTGAAAATTCTTTATTTTGCTGTAAATATAGTGCTGATAACTGCATCCAGTATATTTTTTGATATGGATACGCTACGATTAAGGTTTCTAAAATCTTAATCGCAGATTTGGTTTGCTGCAATTCTAGATAGGCAGAAAGTAACACCTGATACCACACTTCTTTCACCGATTTTTCATTTTTAATGGCGATCCGCATGTATTCAATGGTTTGTTTATAATTTTTTACCCGATAATAAGCGCTTGCCAACAAAACATGAGCATTATTAGGGGGGGAACTTTCTGCATTCAACCACTGCTTCAGTAAAATAATCCCTTTATTATATTGCTCGTCCGCCATTAATAATTGTGCCAAATTATATTTCAAATCATGGCTAACTTTTTTCGGTAAAGCGTTAGAATCAAGAGCCAACTGAAATAACTCACTCGCCTTTTTATAATCTTCTTGTGATGAATATAAATAGCCTAAAGTTTGTTGTACCACGGCCATTTCATAGGAGCCATTTGCTGTTTTGTTTAATAATGCATTGAGCTTTGTTTCAGCCGCTATATTTTTATCAGCCTCCATTAACTCTTGAGCAGCACTCAATTCCTTGTATGTTTTTTCCGTCAACAAATACTGTTCATCTTTAGCTATTGTTACTGTCGTTATCATCAACAATGTAATGAGCAAAAAGATTCTCGAAATAGACATTGATAAATTCATCATTTATTTCGCCAACTTAAATTCAATTTCTTGTGTTGCTTGGCGCTCCACAGGCTGCCCATTAACTACTTTAGGTTTGAATTTCCATTTTAAAATAGCTTTCAACGCTGCCTTATCAAAAACATTTTCAGGTTTTGCACTGACAATAACGGGATTAAATACCTGACCATTTTTAGTAATCGTGAATGACACTATCACGGAGCCTTCTATTCCTCGACGTGACGCAGCACGAGGGTAACGGGGTGGAATCCGAACTAATGGAATGACTTCATCATCCAATACGGGAGCAATAAGCGGGGTGGGCGCGACAATTGGCGCAAGCTTAGCTCCTGCTGAGAAATCACCCAAATAGGGACCTCCAGCAATATTTAACGGCACATCAATACGTGGAATATTTAATTTTGGAGCCGGAGCTTTCGGTTTATTTGCCTGTGGTGCCGCCGCTTTCGGTGGTGGCGGTGGCTTTTTAGGAGGGGGTGGCTTTTTAGGCAATTCACGTTTTTTAGTTTCAGTACGTGTTTCGCGTTTTAATCGTACAAAATCCAGTAAACGAATATCTTCTATGACACGCCGTTCAATACTGTTTGCTGATGTCATTTGCTGCATCAAGGTAAATAAACCAAGATTCACTAGCACCGCAAGAAACAATCCAATGGTCAAACGCATGAACTATTACCCTTTAATCAAGTTCTGCGGCAATAGAAACATTAGCAACACCTGCCAACCGCGCCTGATCCATTACTTCAATTAACAAACCTGTTTTAGATTCCTTATCCGCTAAAATAATCACTGCACCTTCAGGATTCTCGGCATGCATCCGCTCGACATTTGCCCGAACAGCACGTCTATCAATCTGGCGCTTATCCATCCACACTTCACCATTTTGAGTTATTGAAATCATAATATTAGCTAATTCTTTTTTAACGGCTGTTTTTGCAGATGGTCGACTTACATCCACGCCAGTTTCTTTGACAAAAGAAGTCGTGACAATAAAAAAGATCAATAATATAAACACCATATCAATTAATGGTGTCATATTTACGTCCGCTATCGCGCCACTTTGGCGTCGTGAATGTCGGTTTCTCATAAATTCTTTTAGCCTTTAATCTCGTCGCAACGCATCAGCAACATTATCTACTTCACGTGCTACGCGTTGTTCTAACTGGGTACTAAAATACATGCCAGATAAAGCCGCCAATAAGCCACCCATCGTGGTAATCAACGCAATTGAAATACCGCCAGCCATGCCACGAGCATTACCTGTTCCAAATACTGTTAACACATCAAATGTCTGGATCATGCCATCCACTGTACCTAATAAACCCAACATCGGTAAGGCAACAATTAAGGTTCGGATAGACATTAAATATCGTTTTAATGACAAAGCACTTTCTGCAATCATTCCTTGCCTGATTTTTTGTGCATACCAACTGCTTCTCTCTGATCTTTTCTGCCAATCGGCGATCAGTTTTTTGACTTGTTTGGGGTGAACCGCATAAACAAACAAATAGCGCTCTATAATTAATGTCCACATCAAAACCGACGCAATTAATATTGCCCACAAAACCAAACCGCCACTTTCCAGCAGTAAGTGAATATTAAATAAATTAGTTGTCAGTGTATCCATTCTGCTTTTCTGCATTTCGAGCCACTAAGGCAGCACTTTCTTCATCTAATATTTGTACTAAACGATTACTTTTACTGGACAAGGCACTGTGAATTAACAAAATCGGAATTGCCACCGCCAAACCTAATTCGGTTGTCACCAACGCCTGTGAAATCCCGCCTGACATCAGTTTTGGATCACCGGTACCAAACAATGTTATTGACTGAAAAGTCTCTATCATCCCCGAAACAGTACCTAAAAGCCCCAACATAGGTGATATTGCCGCCAAAATCGCTAAAGTAACTAGCCCTCGCTCAATTTTAGGGATTTCTCGTAAGATTGCTTCGTCCAATTTTAATGATAAAGTTTCAACATCTTGCGCTATTGTGTCGCTGTAAGTAGATAAAATACGTCCTAATGGGTTTTTTAAGTCTACTTCTGTTTGGTTCTGTTGCCGCGCTACCCCTCGCCCGATAATCGTTAGTGAAACAAATCGTTGCAGGGCGATTAACAGACCAATCGCACCTAATCCAAGGATAATAAAACCAATCCAACCACCTTGTTGAATACGCTCTTTCAGATTAGGGGCTTGCACTAATAAGGCTAGGATAGCTCCTCGAGTTGGATCAATAACGACTGGCTGTAAGGATCCGTCAGTTGTTGATTCAAAATCTGCCACCAAATCTCGTAAGCGGCTAACAGGTTGACGTCCAAGCTCTACTAAACTGCCTGTTTCTGGTAAATAACGGAAAAAGTCACCATCACTAAAGGCCGAAAACACACCGATACGAGTCATTTCCTGTTCTTCGACCTGGCCCTCAGCAGTAATAACCGGCACGGTAAAATGACTGACTTTGCCTGATTCTGTCATTTCCTCTTGTAATAACAACCAAAAAGCTCGCAATTCACTAATCGTTGGTTGTTGCTTCAACTCTGCTAATGACGATAGAAATGCACCTCTATTCGGCAACTGTGCCGATATCATTGAACTTTCTAAAACACCCCGACTATCATTTGCCATTTGTCGAACGGTGCCGAATAGTTCGCCTAATGATCCCGATTTCTCTTGTAATAAGGTTTCTTTTTCTATTAAACCTTGTTCATAGTCATGAAAAGTTTGATTGAGTAATTCCGTTTTTTGCTCTTCAAAAGCCAATTGGGCTTTCGCTTCTGCTAATAATTGGGCTTGATCATCTCGTGCAGTTACAAATTCTGCTTCGCGTAATTTATTTTGCTGCTGTTCTAATACACTCTCACGTTTAACTTGCTCAAGTAAGGCATCTAAATTTGCTGCTTTTTCTACGGCATGGACTGCAGGTAGCACTAATAAGCCAAAAACTAAGATAGAGATGGAAAATTTCATTGTGCCACCTCCACTGTTTTAACTGGTAGCACTAATAAATCAGGTGGTAATTGTTTTTTAGCGATTTTTAAGCCCTGCTCGACTGCTTGACGATATTCATTATCTAGTTGTTGCCATTCACCCAACGCCTGATCCCACATGCCAACTTCTAAACCGTCTAAGGTTAAATAATATAAACTCACTCGCCCAATACGAAGAAATTCAACCGACCGGGTATTGTCGCCACTCACTAAATCATCCTGATACGCTTCAATCGTTCGACCATATTCTGTTTCAACTTGGTAAGCTTCAAGGATACGGCGATATTTCTCCGCCAAAGCGACGTCAGCTCGTTCCATTAAAGTCTGTAATTGCGCCACTCGCGTTTGTCGTTCCTCCGGTAAAAAAGGAATGTCCAGCGCCACAAATTGTGTCATGGCATCAATCATTTTTAGCATTAATGGCACAATATCTCGTTGCGTTGTTTCAATGTTGCGTAATTGCACATTAATGGAATCTAATTCTTTTCTCTGGGAAGCGACTAATTTATCAAGCTGATCGTTATAGGCTCGTAAACTTGCAGTCTGTCTCAGGATCTCGCGGTATTCCGCCAATATTTGAGTAGTTTCATCCGTTAACGTATCCACTTTCTGTTGGGATTTTTGTGCTGAAATATCTGTTTTAACTTGAGTGTCTATTGCATGTTCAAGCGTTTCGGCATAACTTGGTATGGTAATAGCTATTAGCAATATCATGCCATATAGCTTGTTCCCTTTGAGTGTTGTCATAAAATCGCATTCCGCCTATAAAAACATAGATACAGCACTCTCAAGATCTCATCCTCACAAAGTGTATGTATTAAAAGTAGGAAACAATAATAGCAAGAGATACACAGTCAGGGAACGCCAAACTTTATTAATCTTGACTGAGCTCATAAAAAGGCCAGACACGAAGTCAGGTCTAAGCCTGCCAAGGAAGGAGAGAGAAACGTGAATCTATAAGAAGCTGACTTCATAAATTTATGATTAATATCATACTTATAGGTAAATATATTGGCAGAATATAACCCTCCCAATATTATAAGGAGATCCATCCTAATGCTTTTCTTCAGGCAAAAAAAAGGCCCGACATATAGTCAGACCTAAACCTTCTAAAAGAAGGAGAGAGAAATATTAATCATTAAGAAGCTGAATTCCTAAAAACTTACGTACAGAATACAGATGTCAATCTGATAAAGAATGAGTGACTTCTCCCGATAAATCAGGAAAACCTTCCCTATTTTCTCTCCTCTATAAATATGTAATAGACTTTATAATATTGAGAATGATGTCTCCCGCTCAACGTTTATGTGGACAAACCATGGCTAATTGCAAACCGCATCAGCTCAGCTGTTTTGCTAATACCCAGCTTACTCTTTATCTGAGTTAGATTATTAGCGACCGTCTTATAACTGATCCCCAAAATACCGGAAGTTTCAGTCATACTTTTACCCTCACCTACTAATCTCAATATTTCTAATTCTCGACGCGACAAATCACTCAAGGCACTGGTACCAGCTCCAATATTTAACATGGCTAATTCCTGAGCCATGTCTGCACTCAAATATGTTTTACCTGCCAGCACCTTTTCAACCGCTTCAACCAAGTGATCCGCAGCATTATTTTTGGTGATATATCCTCTCGCTCCAGTTTGCATAGCTCGGGAAGCAAATACCGGATCCTCATGCATACTGAACATCAATACTTTTGCATTCTCACGGTTAGCTCGAATTCGGCGTAAAACCTCTAAACCACCAATACCCGGCAAAGTAATATCCAATAACACCATATCTGGATACAATTCTTGAAATAATCGATAACCTTCTTCACCCGTTTCTGCTTCAACAACTTTCGCCGAGGGAATTCGTTGAATAAGTTGTCTGCATCCTGCTCTGACAATAGGGTGGTCATCAATCACTAAAATTGTTATTGCTTGTTTCATGAGTTGTTATTACCTTTTAATGGAATCAATACTCGCACCTGTAATCCTCGCCCTTCCTCAGTATCGAAAGAGATTTTTCCTCCCAATGCTGTGACGCGTTCACGCATACCGATCAAACCAAATCCTCTTACTAAATTCGCACTTAAACCAATACCATCATCGGTTACTGCAACTTTCAAGCTTTGTTCTTCACGACGCACTTCTACTTTAACGTGGCTGGCTTGAGCATGACGAACACAGTTAGTTGTACATTCTTGCACGATACGATAAACAGTGACTTGCAAGGTATCGGGCAAATGTTGAAAGTCACCAACCAAATTCCATTCCCAATCAATTTCAGGTTGTCTATCTCGCCAATTCCGTATCATATCTCGTATCGCATCAGACAATCCTAAATCATCCAATGTCATTGGACGTAGGCGGCTTAACATTTTGCGTATTAGAGATTGAATATTGCTGGTAATCGATTTAACGGAGTCAACCTTTTGCTCTATTTCTGTTAACTCGTGTGCACTGGCAATACGTTCAATATCTGCTAAATCAACACGGATTCCAAATAAACAAGGGCCTAATTCATCGTGCAGCTCGCGTGCCAAATCTTTACGTTCCGCCTCTTGTACAGATAACATGCTCTCAGCTAATTCATGATTCTCTGCCATTGCACCTTCTAAAACACCCGCCATATGATTAAATCGATTTTGAATCGGCGTTAATTCTTTTACTACCGACGTTTCAACTCGCGCAGAAAAATCACCTTTTTCTAATTGCCCTAATGCATCAGCCAAATACTCTAACGGTTTTAAGCCTTCTCGCAAGGCTATATAAACCAACCCTACAATCAAAATTAAAAAGAACGAACCTAGCCAGAGAATAACTTGCATATCACGCCATACCTCAGTCACCTCATCACTTGGATCAGACTCAACCACCAAATAACCATATGATTTACTACCCTTAGTGATTAATCGTTTAAATGCGACTGCTTCCGGTTTCATCATTTTGATAAACCAATTTGGCGCCTCAGGTTTATTAATAAAATGAGCACTCTCTTCATGGCCAATCAACGGTCTACCATCCATATCTTCAAACCATGCTCTAATATGGCGAGTGCCACGAACGCTATCCACAATAAGTGTTAATCGATCACTTAAATCATTAGCGAAACGTAATGTTGGCAAGGCGTTGATTAATAGGCCTCTCGCTAATTGAGTACTGGATTCCATTTCAGCAACCAGTGCTTGACGGGCATTTTTCACCATAAAGAACCCCGCAGCAGCGAAGTTAATCAACAATATAATGGTCACTATTATTACTATTCTAAATTTTAAGCTCATAATCATCAGTCATTAGCCAATATGAGCTAGAATTATCGCACATCTTTAGAATTCGTCTTTTAGGAATACAGCATGCAAACCAATCACGACCTTTTTGTTCAGGCCCAACAACATATTCCAGGTGGTGTAAATTCACCCGTGCGAGCATTTAAAGGTGTAGGCGGCGACCCTATTTTCTTTCGCGAAGGTAAGGGTGCTTGGCTAACGGATGCTGAAGATAAACGCTATATTGATTATGTAGGTTCATGGGGACCGATGATATTAGGTCATGCTCATCCTGAAGTGATTGATGCAGTCCAAAAAGCAGCATCTCACGGTCTTGGTTTTGGCGCACCGACAGAAATCGAAATCGAAATGGCTGATTTACTGTGTAAATTAGTGCCTTCAATGGAATTGGTTCGGATGGTCAGCTCCGGTACTGAAGCAACCATGAGCGCTATTCGTCTCGCTCGAGGATTTACCGGTCGCGATAAAATTATCAAATTTGAAGGTTGTTATCACGGTCATGCTGATTCATTGCTTGTTAAAGCAGGATCAGGAGCTTTAACCTTAGGTGTACCTTCTTCTGCCGGTGTACCAGCTTCTTTGGCCGAACACACATTAACATTGCGTTATAACGATCTTGATTCTGTACGTGAATGCGTTAGTGACTTAGGTGACCAAATCGCCTGCATTATTGTTGAACCTGTTGCTGGCAATATGAATTGCATTCCACCTCAAGATGGATTTTTACAAGGTCTACGTGAAATCTGCGATCAATCCGGTGCCGTATTGATTTTTGATGAGGTCATGACCGGATTTCGGGTTGCTTTAGGCGGCGCACAACAACATTACAATGTAAAACCCGATCTAACGACCTTAGGTAAAGTAGTCGGTGGCGGTTTACCTGTTGGCGCATTCGGCGGTAAACGTGATGTAATGGAACATATTGCACCGCTAGGGCCAGTGTATCAGGCCGGTACATTATCAGGTAACCCGATAGCAATGGCGGCTGGGTTAAGCACCCTGAAACTGATTCAAGCGCCTGACTTCCACAAGCAACTGGATGCCACTGCAAAAACACTCGTTACAGGATTACAACAGCGTGCTGATCAAGCAGGGATTGGACTGGCAACTAATCAAGTTGGCGGTATGTTTGGTGTCTTTTTCACCGATGACAAAAACATCAATTTTTACGAACAAGTCGCGAACTGTGACCAGGAACGTTTCAAACAGTTTTTCCATGGCATGTTAGATCAAGGCGTGTATCTAGCACCTTCTGCATTTGAAGCTGGATTTGTTTCTGCTGCCCACGGTGAGGCTGAAATTAATGCCACCCTCGATGCTGCTGAACAGGTTTTCGCAACACTTTAAGGTTCTATACTGTATGAGCACTCTTTATTGGCATGATTACGAAACATTCGGCATTGATCCACGTTACGATCGGCCATCACAATTTGCCGGCATTCGTACTGACGAAGATCTGAATATCATTGGCGAACCGCTAATGATCTATTGCAAACCTAGTGGCGATAGTTTACCCCAACCTCAAGCCTGTTTAATCACGGGTATTACCCCCCAAGAAGCCGAACAAAAAGGGGTCAATGAGGCAGAATTTATCAAACAAATTCATGATGAATTTTCACAAGCCAATACCTGTGGTGTCGGTTATAACAGCTTGCGTTTTGATGATGAGTTTACCCGTTTCACCTTATATCGAAATTTCTTTGATGCCTATGCTCGCGAATGGCAAAATGGTAATTCTCGTTGGGATATTATTGATATGGCACGTCTCACTCGTGCTTTGCGTCCAGAAGGTATCAATTGGCCTGACCGTGAAGATGGCAAACCAAGTTTCAAATTAGAAGCATTAACCGCAGCTAATAATATTGAACATAAAGGTGCTCATGATGCTCTGGTTGATGTGTATGCCACCATTGCACTCGCCAAATTGATTAAAACAGCTCAGCCTAAACTTTATGATTTTGTCTATCAACATCGCCAAAAACAAGCGGTTTCACCATTATTAAATTTACATGAACGCACACCGGTTATTCATGTTTCAAGAATGTATCCTAGTGAATATTGTGGCACAGCATTAGTTGTACCTATTGCTCAAGATCCAACCAATAAAAATGGCATCATTGTTTATGATCTTCGTCACAATCCTGAAGCACTGATTAATGAAGATGCCGAGACTTTACGGCAATGGCTATTTACCCCTACTGCAGAATTACCAAAGGGAGTAACACGACCAGCGCTAAAAACATTACATATTAATAAATGTCCTGTGGTGGTGCCTGAAAACACCTTGAATGATACCGCTGCGGCTCGATTACAAATTGACCGTGAACAACATTATCAACATCTACAACAGCTCAATGCTGCAGGGGATTTAACCCAGAAAATTAATGATATATTCACCAAGCCAGATTATGAAACTATTGATGATCCTGATGTGGGGCTCTACGGTGGCGGATTCTTTAGTGGTAATGATAAACGTAAAATGGAATTAATTCGTAGTGCTGATCCAGAGCATCTAAAAACCATGTCCATCCCATTTGACGATCAACGACTCCCTGAAATGTTATTTCGTTACCGTGCTCGCAACTGGCCCGAAAGCTTAACACCTGAGGAAACAGAACAATGGCAACAATACCGCCAGCAACGATTAGTGGATGGTGACAACGACAAAATTTTATCTTTTAGTCGATTCTTTGAAACCGTCAAACAAATTCAAAACGAAGAGCTTGACGAAAAACAGCAACAAGTTTTACAAGATCTTGAAGAGTATGGCCAACAATTACAGCAAGAGATCAGTAACTAGGAATAACACTTTAGTCTAGAGGACATATATTTGTTCTAGATAAAACCGGTCCGCTTTCGATCGATAGTAGACAAATACATGTAATATCTGAATTTACAAATTATGAGGTTCACCAATGACCAAAATTGATGACAAGGTCGAAAAGTTACTCGCTAAACATCCTAGTTTAACGAAACTTGACGCAATTAAGATCGTAACTGAGAAAAATGAGCGCAAGAAGAAAAAGCGTGTGGAAAAAACAGATAGAAGTAACGCCAAAAAACTTAGGAACGAGGCAAATCGCCCCGAACGGGACGAGGTTGACTCTTGAGCACATAACAAGCTGTTGTAGTGCGTTGCAGTCACTTAGCTCCCGCACTTACGAATACCAGAATTAGTTTTTATGCAATCATGAAGGTCATGATGAACCTATTTGATTCTAGTTGGTTTGAACCATTAACAATAACTGCAGATATTTATTATTACTTATTGATTCAACTTCTAAGCTAGATATGTTCAGACTGCTTTCGACCCAAGGAAGACATTTATTAATCTCTAACAAACTGGGATTATTGCGACTCTGGATATAAAAACATAAATCAATGGAGTCTGACCTTATTGATTCTCGTTACGCTACCCTTGACCGATGACTTGACTATGACCACCGATACAAATCTGCACCCGCGTAACCAACACAGTGATGGCTATAACTTTACACGTTTAGTGAAACAGTCGCCGGAGCTTGAGGCTTTTACACGCCGCAGCCCGGCGGGCCAGATCACCATCGATTTTCATGATGAGCAGGCGGTGCGTGCGCTCAATCAGGCGTTACTCAAGGCCCATTACAATATTAACTTCTGGGATATCCCCGCCAGCTACTTGTGCCCGCCGATTCCCGGTCGCGTTGACTATATTCATCATCTGGCAGACCTGCTCGCCAGCGACAACAATCAAGTGGTTCCCCATGGGCGTAACATCAAGGTGTTGGATATCGGTACCGGCGCCAATCTGGTGTATCCACTCACCGGTCAGAGTGAATACGGTTGGCACTTTACCGGCGTCGATATAGATCCTGCGGCCATCAAAGTGGCGCAGCATATTTGCCAGTTCAACAAACTGAATATCAAACTCAAGTTACAAAAAAAGCCCGAGGATATATTTAGAGGCGTGATAGGCTCGCACGATTTTTTCCATCTCACCCTGTGCAACCCACCTTTTCATGCCTCGACTGAGGCCGCAAAAAAAGGCACCCAGCGCAAGTGGAAAAATCTTGGCAAGGGGACGCAGAATAAACTTAACTTCGGCGGTCAGAATGCCGAACTTTGGTGTCCCGGCGGTGAGGTGAAATTTATCGCTACCATGATTGAGCAGAGCGTGGAGTTTGCCGAGCAGTGTCTGTGGTTTAGCTCACTGGTGTCAAAAAAGGATAACCTCAAACCACTTTACAAAATTTTAGAAAAAGTTAAAGCCGTTGAAGTCAAAACCATCGATATGGCCCAGGGGCAAAAAGTTAGTCGCTTTATCGCTTGGACTTTTATCAAAAAAAAACAGCGCCACTTATAGCTTAAACGTGACGGATAATTAAAGCTGACGTTCATTAACTCGTACGGTTACCCCTGTAATCTAGAGCGATGGAAAGGGACTGTAGTGGCTAAGTAAATATGGCCACAAATTAATAGATTACTTGGACTACCCAGCTATTGAATGTCTGCATACTCAGCTTGATTTAATGATATCAATGACCGTTTTTGGCACTTAGCGACCTGTAAGGTTGTAATAGCAAGCATATTTTAATATTTACTGATTCCAAGACTATTCAAAAATAGTGATAACCCCCTTTATTTTGTGCCTAAAATTCACCTCATCACTATATGTATAGTAAAGTTGAAATTAGCTTATTTAGTTGAAAAGGACTCAAAATGAAGAAGGTCATAACTAGAGAATGGATTAAGGTTGTCAAGCTAGGAATTGCCGGACTGTTACTCGTCATTGTAGTGGTGGTCTCAGGTGAACAGCTTCAAGGGATAGAAGCACTGATACTCGGCATAATTCCATACATTTTTTACCAGCTTTACTGTGTCACCTGCTGGGCTATTAAACGGACAAAAAAATAATCTCACATCAAGCTGAAATTAGGGACTTCAAATGAAATGGAATAAATGGGGTCAGTGTAAAAACTCTTATTTATAAGTTCAGTGACCGCTTCTGGCACGTTAGTGACGGATTGTTCAAAGGGCGGTGTTCGACCCAAAGCGGTCAGTTGATAGAATTGTTATGATGCACATTGACCTCATAAAACATACTGTTAGGTACATAAGATGAATATCCCACAATACAATATTCAAGAACAGTTAATAGAGTTTAGTGAAGATGATGTTCGTCCTGATGGAACGCTAGTTATTGATGTAGTACGAGACATATACCGCCCTACACAAACTTGGCTAGCACGACCTGAAAATATGCCAATCCCAAACATAGTAATTACAGAAGGTGGCCAGGTTTTAGCTGGGGGCATTCGTTTACCTGTAACAGTAATTATTAATGGCTGGAGAATAAGACCACCGGATAATTGCACTAACATTGAATTACGTGGCAACATTATTACAGAAGATGGATCATCAGTTTTTGTTCCAACACAAGCGGGGCATGATGTTAGCGTATATGAAGCGACTAAAAGAGTTAGAGGCGGACTAACTAAATGGAATATTATAAGTTTAGTATTGCTAGCTATTGCGGAAGTAATCGTCTGCGCTTGGATAATTTGCGATCCAAAAGAATATGAACCATATACTGCTTTTTGTCTTGTTCTTGTCACTTTTATTCAAATTGCAACTCAGGCTAGACACAATCAGGCCTAACAAGGCATTCAAACCGACGCGACGTCAAAGGGGCGTGGCTGATCTTTAACGTTAGGCTGGTTAAACGAATGTCTTCTTTTGGCACTTATCGGTCAGTCAGACTATCTCTAGTTTTTGCTTTTGATTAGATCAAATCTGAACTAATTCTTTAGTAATTCAGCTTTTAATTCCACTCTATATTAAAATAGCCACAATGACTTCTGATCCGACAATACTCCTCAGCACTCTCAATGCTCGTTATATGCATACTGCATTTGGATTACGATATCTTTATGCCAATATGGCTGAGCTACAAGATCAGACTGCTATTATCGAATTCACTATTCAAGAATTACCCATCAATATTGTTGAACAGTTGTTAGCACATCAACCTAAAATTATTGGTCTTAGTGTCTATATCTGGAATATCAGTGAAATAACTAAAGTGGTTGCAATACTCAAGCAAATTGCACCTGATGTAATGATTATTCTTGGTGGGCCTGAAGTCAGTCAATTCCCTGATGTCCCAACGGTTACCGAACTCGCTGACTATATTATTTCGGGGCCGGGAGAATATAGTCTTCAACAACTTTGTCAGCAATTACTAAATGACAATCGCCCCGAACAGAAATTTATTGAAGGTAAAGCCATCCCTCTCGATGAATTGAAATTGCCTTATCAATATTACAATGAGGATGATATTCGTAATCGTCTTATCTATGTTGAAGCCTCGCGTGGTTGTCCATTCAAATGTGAATTTTGTTTATCTGCACTCGATAAAACAGCGACTGCTTTTCCTCTTGAATCCTTCCTAAGTGAAATGAATAAACTGCTTGACCGTGGCGTGAGGAATTTTAAGTTTATTGATCGTACATTTAATCTAAAAATAAGCACCAGTATTAAAATTTTAGAATTCTTTCTAGAACGTATGACTGATGATCTGTACTTACATTTTGAAGTTGTTCCTGATCATCTCCCTGACAAATTGAAAGATGTTCTACAACGATTCCCAGCCAACAGATTGCAGTTTGAAATTGGTGTGCAGACATTTGATGCCGACATTCAAAATCTTATCAGCCGTAAACAAAATAATGACAAAACCAAAGCCAATATAAAATGGCTACGGGAAAATACGGGTGCCCACCTACATACCGACCTTATTTTTGGTTTACCGAGTGATTCCTTAGAAAATTTTGCTGATAGTTTTGATCAATTAATCGCTCTCAAACCACATGAAATCCAGCTAGGGATATTAAAACGTCTCCGTGGTGCACCACTAAACCGTCATAATGAAACATATCAATTACGTTTTAACCCTAACGCTCCCTACAATATTTTAACAACTCGTGATATTGATTTTAATGCGATGCAACGTGTTAATCGTTTTGCTCGTTATTGGGATATGATTGGCAACTCTGGTCGATTCATCAATACATTGCCACTGATTCTGGCTGATCTGCCATTTGAACGATTTATGCAATTGTCAGATACCCTACACTTGCTCGCTGGAAGTACTTGGAAAATAGCGTTGAAACGATTATTTGAATTGGTTTATCAGGTATTGACCCAAGACTTTGGGCTGTCCCCAGAACTCGTCAAACAGCATTTGGTATTGGATTATGCTCGCGCCAAAATAAAAGGCACACCTAGTTATGAGCAGGGTGAGAAAAAACAAAAAGACAAGAAACAGGGCATCGCAAATAAACGTCAATTAATGCATAGTTAAACAAGCAATTTTGCCAGTGTTTTAAACTCTGAATGTTTAGCGTCTCCAAGCCATTCAAAAATCACAGATTCCACATTGGTAATAATCACACCCGCATATTGCATTCTTTGTATGGCATTACGTTGATTTTCTTTTGTACGTGAACTTACTGCGTCTTCAACCACATAGACTTCAAAGCCTTGAGCTTTAAGATCCAACGCAGTTTGTAATATACAAATATGACTTTCCATCCCTACTAAAATAATCTGTTGACGATCTAAACGCTCAATGTGCTTAATAAAATCATCTGCTTTCACACATGAAAAATTAGTTTTTTCAATAATGGTCGCATCATCAAGATAGGCCATTAATTCAGGCTCAGTTGGACCAAGCCCTTTAGGATATTGCTCCGTCGCAGTGACAGGTATAGACAATGTATTAGCAGCCGTTAATAACAAACTTACTTGTTTGATAACGTTGCCGCGTACATCTTCGGGCATAGCTGCTGCTAATCGTTGTTGAATATCAACAACCACAACAACACTTTCCAATTCATCTAATAAAATAGACGTATTGGTATCCATCTGTTTAGATACCTAGCCATTTATTGATCTGTGCTAAATCATCAACACTCACGGTTCCGGCAGCTTGTTTTAGACGTAAACTAGAAAGAATATAGACATAACGTGAGCTAGCATGATCACGCTTTGCTCGGAATAATGCACTACGGACATTTAATACATCGACGGTAGTACGCGTTCCTACCTCATAACCCGCCTCGGTTGATTCCAATGCTTTTTCGCTCGATATAACAGCTTGTTTTAAAGCTTTAACACGGCTAATTCCAGACATTACCCCATTGTATGCTTCCCGAGTTTGGCGGAGTACTAAGCGTCGTTGCTGTTCTTCATTTTGCATGGTTTGATCAAGTCGATATCCTGCCTCACGAGATCTTGACTGTACGCCTCCACCAGCATAAATCGGCAACTTCAATTGTAGGCTAATACTATCTTGATGGGTTTTACTACTACCACCAAAACTACTATCACTTTGTGAACTGTAACTTTTCTGACCAATGACATCTAGACTCGGATAATGACCACTTTTTTGTAACTCAATATTTTGGCTGGCATTCTCCACTGAGGTTCGCGCCACTACTAAACTGGGGTTTTGCGCTAATGCCACCACACTCCATTGTTCAATATCTTCTGGTTCAGGGCTAATGAGTGGGGTCTCATCTTGCAGGACATCTAATGTGTCGTGATAACTACCCGATGTCTCGCGTAAACGTTCTTTGCTATTGGCTAATTCGTTCTCAGCATTAATAACTTCAGCATTCGCTAAATCATAAGCAGCTTGCGATTCAGCTTTATCGGTAATAGTTGCAATTCCCACTTCAAATCGTTGCTTAGTTTGCTCCAATTGCTGAGCAATAGCTTCACGTTCAGTAATAGCAAAATCAACATCATCTTGACGGCCGAGAAGATCAAAATATTGCTCAGCTACTCGAATAATTAATGCTTGTTCAGCAATTTGATAACTCGCCTGAGCACCTTCAATACTAATATCAGCTTGGGCTTGTTGAACAAAGTTTTGTCGTCGATACACTGGTTGGGTAATGCTCAAGTTGTAACCATGATCATTATATTCCCGATCACCACCAACAAAAGATTGTGATGATGTATCTTGCCAAACCTTACCATTATTGGCGCTAAAATCAATCTGCGGTAAAAACGCTGCATGAGCTTGCGAATCAAGTTCACCAACGGCTTGACGAGATGCGGCTTCTGCTAAAAGTTGAGGATCACTTTTTAAAGATAGCGTAAATATCTGCATTAAATCTTCGGCCACACTAGCCGTTGAAAACAATGCTATGGCAAATGAAAGAGCCAATCCTAGATGTTTCATTTTCATACCTCAGTAAACAGTCACACTGGGATCAACATTTGTTGCCCATTGATTCATACCACCCGCTAAATTAATCACATCTGTAAAGCCCATTTGCTCTAAAAATTGACCAACCTGATCGCTACGGCCGCCTGTACGACAAATTAATACGATGGTGTCATTTTTATACTGATCTAATTCATTCAATTTGCCCGGTACACTTTGCATTGGAATATGAATGGAACCTTCAATCATGCCATTTTTTAATTCAACCTCTTCGCGAACATCTATTTTTACTGTCGAAACAGCTGTTGCTAGAAGATCACGTAATTCTATCGCGGTCATCTGTCTCATTTATTTTTATCTCTATTAAAATTCAAATTCAACTATCGGTTCGGCATTAATCATGGCTGGACTGACTGTTTCAAATCTAGAATTTGTTTGCCATTCCACTTCAGTGATACGCTGAATAATCTGTACGTCCATCATCTTTCCTTCACCCACAATGGCTAGCATTCGACCACCTACATTCAAGTTTTGTAGATAGGCATCAGGAACAGATACAAACGCTGCTGTTGCAATAATGACATCCACTCGATCTGCTGTTTGCCATGACTGCGATGCATCACCAATACACAGCGTGACATTATCAATGCCTGCATCTGTTAAATTCTGCTGTGCTAATGCTGATAATTCTGGCACGATTTCCACACTGGTTACATGCTTCGCTAATTGTGCCAATAAGGCCGTGAAATAACCTGTTCCCGTACCAATTTCCAACACTATTTCATCATCTTGTACATCTAGCGCTTGCAGTAAACGACCTTGAAGCACTGGCGATAACATCACCTGTTCAAAACCAATTGGCAACTCAGTATCTGCAAAGGCAAGCCCCTGCAGGCTTTCATCAACAAATTTATTGCGCACGACATCTTTTAATGCCTGTAATACCCGAGGATTCAAGACATTACTCGGCCGAACTTGTTGCTCCAACATATTAAAATGGGCGCTATCATAATTTACTGCCATTCTTTTATCCTTTCATTAAGCTCTATAGAACAAGAATAAGAGTTTTTTTATAGCGGTGCAACCACATAGAGAGCACTAACTCTTTTCGATTTTTGCCCATGTATCTCGCAGGGTCACGGTGCGATTGAAAACGAGCTTACTATCATCACAAAGTTCACTATCTGCACAAAAATAACCTTCTCGTTCAAATTGATAAACACTGCTTGGCAACACACCTGCTAAACTTTTCTCCACCACACACTCTGTCAATGTGGTCAGTGAGTCCGGATTTAAATGCGTAGTGAAATCATCTACCTCTTTATCACTATCTGGATGAGGATGATTAAATAATCGATCATACAACCTTATTTCTGCTTTAATACCGTGGTCAACAGACACCCAGTGAATCACACCTTTCACTTTACGCCCTTCTGGATTAGCTCCTAGAGTAGCGGGATCATAACTACAGTGTAATTCAATAATGTCGTCATTATCATCTTTAATTACTTCATCACAGCGGATAACGTAGGCATTTCTAAGCCTTACTTCTTTATTTTTTACTAAGCGTTTAAATTTATTGTTGGCTTCTTCCTTGAAATCAGCTCTATCAATATAAATCTCGCGAGTGAAAGGAACAATACGCGTTCCCATCGCTTCATTTTGAGGGTGATTCGGGGCGACTAATTGTTCTGTCTGCCCTTCAGGATAATTGGTGATCACAATCTTAACGGGATCAAGCACTGCCATCGCACGAGGGGATGTTGCATTTAGCTCTTCACGAATACAGGCATCCAAAATTTCCATTTCAACTGAGTTATCCGCTTTAGTCACACCAATACGTTCACAAAACTCACGGAGTGCAGCAGCAGGGTAACCACGTCGTCGCATACCTGAAATAGTGGACATTCTGGGGTCATCCCAGCCATCAACAATATTCTCTTCTACTAATCGTGCTAGCTTGCGTTTACTGGTTATTGAGTATTGTAAATTAAGACGAGAAAACTCAATTTGTTGCGGATGATGGGGCGTTTTTAAGGTATCAAGAAACCAATCATAGAGTGGTCGATGATCAGCAAACTCTAAAGTACACACCGAATGGGTAATTCCCTCAATCGCATCAGAGACGCAGTGAGTGTAGTCATACATCGGATAGATACACCATTCACTACCCGTTTGATGATGAATGACGCCTTGTCGTATCCGATATAGTGCAGGATCACGCATATTGATGTTAGGTGATGCCATATCAATTTTAGCGCGCAATAATCGTGCACCATCGGGGAACTCACCCGCGCGCATACGCTTAAATAAATCGAGGTTTTCTTCTATACTTCGATCACGATAAGGGCTGTTTTTACCGGGTTCAGTTAATGTTCCACGATATTCACGGGTTTCCTCAGCACTCAGATCACACACATAAGCATCACCCTGTTCAATCAATTGCACTGCATAATTATAAAGCTGTTCAAAATAATCCGAAGAGAAGTACAAACGTTCCGCCCAATCAAAACCAAGCCATTGCACATCTTTTTTAATAGCGTCGACAAATTCTTCATTTTCTTTGTGAGGGTTAGTATCGTCAAAACGCAGATTGCACAAGCCATCATAATCATTTGCCAAACCAAAATTAAGGCAAATAGATTTGGCATGTCCAATATGTAAATAACCGTTTGGTTCAGGCGGGAATCGAGTATGAACTCGTCCATCATTTTTGCCTTGTTCAATATCAACGTCAATAATATTACGGATAAAATTACTTGATTTTATGACTTCTTTTTCGCTCATTTCACTCTCTAATCTATATAAGGCTTTATACTATGGGCATCGTAATGAGGCCTTTGTACCACTCGTACAAAAGTCACATAGTATACAAGCGCTTAGTCTTTTCCCATAATTAAAGAGGCAAATAATGGCCGTTACAACATTTGCAGCTGGGTGTTTCTGGGGTGTTGAAGCACAATTTAAACAAGTCACAGGCGTGATATCAACTCGCGTTGGTTATACTAATGGCATTACTAAAGATCCTGATTATAAACAAGTCTGCACTGGCACAACGGGCCATGCCGAAGTAGTTGAAATAAGCTTTGATCCAGATGTTGTTAGTTTCACTTCTCTGCTCGACATTTTTTGGCACTTACATAATCCCACTACACTTAACCGCCAAGGCCCTGATATTGGCAGTCAATATCGTAGCGCCATTTTTTATCACAATGAACAACAGCGCCAACAAGCCGAACAGTCTAAGCAAACCTTGGATGATCGCCATTATTTTCCAAGCCCGATTGTCACCGAAATTACCGCTATTGCTACTTTTTATCTAGCCGAAGAATACCATCAGTGCTACTTAGAAAAACAAGGTTTAGGCAGTTGTCACTAACAAACCGGCTAAAAATAGACAGTTCCGAGTAATTTGGGTGGGACCTCAGCATAACCCGTCATTGCGAGAAGGCAAAGCTGACGAAGCAATCCAGAAATATGCTGTATGCCCCTAGATTGCCACGCTATGCTCGCAATGACGGTGCTGAAGAGAAGCGTCACTGTAAACTGATAACTGTTTACTACAAAACGGCCTAACTTCGTGTGCTGATTTTGTTGGCCATTACATGTGCCTCTGCCACGGCTTTACAAGTCACCTTACCTTGATAAATATTAAGCCCTTGTGACAAATAGATATTGTCATTCAACGCCTGCTTAATTCCTTTATTAGCTAATTCAATAATAAATGGCAAGGTAGCATTGGTTAAAGCAAAAGTAGATGTACGGGCAACAATACCTGGCATATTAGCTACGCAGTAGTGAATCACGCCCTGCTCCACATAGGTGGGATCATCATGTGTAGTAGGATGTGATGATTCAAAACAGCCACCTTGATCAATTGCAACGTCAATTAAAACCGCACCTTGCTTCATTGTCGATAACATATCTCTAGTGATTAACTTAGGTGCTGTTGCACCCGGAACCAATACCGCACCAATGACCAAGTCTGCCCGAACTACAGCTCGTTCAATCATATCTTTAGTGGCATATAAGGTTTTAAGGTGAGGACCAAACTGTTCATCTAATTGCTTTAATCTATCTAACGAACGATCAATAACTGTCACATCAGCACCTAATCCAATCGCCATTCGAGCGGCATTAAGCCCTACTACACCGCCACCTAGAACAATTACTTTTGCTGGAGCCACACCTGGTACACCGCCTAATAAAATCCCCATGCCGCCACGTGTTTTTTCCAATGCATGAGTGCCCGCTTGAATCGCCATCCTACCTGCGACTTCGCTCATGGGTGCCAGCAGAGGTAACCCTCCATGTTCATTTGTCACCGTCTCATAAGCTATACAAATTGCTCCTGATGCTACTAAATCTTCAGTTTGCTGATGATCTGGAGCCAAATGTAAGTAGGTAAATAGTATTTGCCCTGACCTTAACATCTCACGTTCTTGAACTTGCGGTTCTTTAACCTTGATTATCATGTCTGCTTTAGCAAAAATGTCACTCGCAGACATCATTATTTCTGCGCCAGCTTGTTGATATAATGTATCAGTTAAACCAATAGCATTACCGGCATCAGTTTCAACCATCACTCGGTGGCCATGTGAAACAAGTTCACGAACACCTGATGGTGTCATGCCAACACGGTATTCATTGTTTTTAATTTCCTTAGGAACACCAATTAACATAATGAATCTCCGGTTTTTTATTAATCTCTTTTCTGTTGTAATTTAATCATTAACACTATTAAAATTCGACAATCGTTTTATTCGAGAATTGCCTGCTGATCCCAAAAGGGAAAACAGTCGTCGCCAAGTCATATCATCTTGTTATTCATATGTTACTCCTACCTCCGTTAAAGCGCCCCCCACTACTGGCTTATTCACGAGAAGTGGTAGAAAATCTTGGTTTATCACCCTACAAGCGTTCCCACCAAATTAGGCGGGAAGTCTACGGAAAGGTTAATGCCATGCAGGAAAGAAATATCGATAAATCAATGAGAACATTTCTTGTATATTCAATTACTTAAGTATACGGTTGTAAAATGAACTCAGAATTAGAGGGTGACCTACTTAACAAGTTTAGTCAGCAATGCCCACGCAAAAAGCGTGTGGGCATTACTGGCTATCGCTCGCCGCTGCTAAAGGCGTTAGGTGAATCCTATATCTGAACAATCGCTACTAATTTTATCTGCAAACGTGATTTTGTTGCTTCATGTGTCGTTTGTTATTTTTGTGGTAGCTGGTTTAATCTTGATTTACGTAGGCCACTTTACTCAATGGTCATGGGTAAAGAATCCGTGGTTCCGACTCTTTCATCATATCGGGATAGGAATAGTGGTACTACAATCTTGGGTGGGAGTTTTATGTCCACTGACGAGTTGGGAAATGGCTCTTAGAGAAAAGGCTAGTGCTGAAACCTATTCAGGCGCATTTATCCAGCATTGGCTTCAGTCCTTGCTTTACTACAGTGCGCCAGAATGGGTGTTTATAGTTTGCTACACGTTGTTTGGTTGTTTAACCTTAGCGAGCTGGTTCATTGTGCGCCCCAATAGCTTTTAAAAGGTTACTATGAATCCATCACCTAACAAGCGCATCAAAAATCGCCCTACGGATTGGACGTCACTGACGCTCCGCCTTTTATGCGGGCGTTATGTGAATAATAGGCTCCATAGATGAAGAAAATGTTTGGTTATTTGTTTCTCATTTTGTCATTTGTGACTTGGGGAGTAGTTGTGCTACTACCATTTATAGATATCTCCAAAGGCCAAGTTGCAGGGATAACAACAGCTTTAATTGTTACTGGTGAAGTATTATTTCTTGTTTCTATAGCCTTGCTAGGCAAAGAAGCTTGGGAGCATATTAAAGCAATTTTTAAACGCAAAAAATGAATACACCTAACATAGGAATCAAGGGGTCAGCCAGCTTGATATTCTATTTAGCACTCATTGGCTTAACGGATACGACCCAAGGTTCTAACCGACTGCCATAAGCCAGCTCGACTTGATATCTTGGGACTTTGATATCGGATCTTTGAGTTTTGTTCTGGCCCAAAAAGTTATCGAATAATTTTCTCTGTATCAATGGGATATGTATCTTCTCTATGCTGAGTCTTCGAATATAACCATGAATTTTTCTGTTTTCCTTATTATTGTTATATGAATAATTAGGTTCGATTAAGCCCTTAGCAATAATAAAGCGTGTTGAGTCGCTATATTGTTGTCTTAATGCTGTGAGTTCAACACCAGCATCAACTGCAAATAAGCGAGATGCTGAAAGTCGTTCACGATTCAATTGTTTTTCTGCTCGCTCTAAACGGCCACGAATTTGCTTATCATTAGCATTCTTAGCTAATCTCGCCTTTTGGTTTTCGACCATAACTTCTGCTCTTTTAAGAGCTTCATCATATAAAGCGCTATTATTTTCTAGCACAATGAAGACTTCTTTTGGCAGTGGTTTACGCTTCCTTGAATCATATGAAGAGGATGAGTAGTATTCAATCTCGTGGCTGCTATAGCCTAATGCCTCTAACTTTTTACTATCAAACCAAGCGGGGGTTCCTCTATTGGTATAAGAATAGCTATCAAACCCGTCTTGTTTGTTTAATGTTCGCCATTGTAATGTTAGAGAGAGACCACTGTTTTCCTTGTACAGACGATAAGGAAGACTGAGTTCGCGTTCAGACAGTGTGACTGAGGCCCCTGGTGTGCCAGCTTTATTAGAGGCAACGCCAGTGAGTACAAAAGCGTTGGTGGCGAGTAAGACTAAGAAGCTCACAATGAACAGGTTACGAGATGATAATAGTGGTTTCATTTCTTGACCTCCTGTCCAGTGCTGATAGCGGCATTGCGTAATCGTTTAAAGATAAGTAGCATCAAGATTGCCGATAAGCCAATCACTAAGAAGAAAAGGTATTTGGGCATTAACTCCCACCACCAATCATAAATTTTGGTGTAGAGGAAAATAGTGAAAAACACATTGCCGGTATTCACCATATCAGGCCATGCTTTTTTTATACCTAGCCAAATAGCACCCGCACTCATTACAAAACCTGTAATTTGATACAGTATTTCAATAGTCGCTGTCGATAAATTTAGATAACTAATCGCGCCCCAGTTTGAAAGAATCAACACGGGAATAAAGAAAAACAGCATCGAGAAAACGCGGTAGATTGGCCGAAAGCCTACAAATTGTTGATGAGAGAGGCAGGATGCTAATAGTAAGAGCAAGGCTATTGGAAAGAAGTTCTCAGGACGTTCACCGAAGCTAATCCAATAACCCCCACCCCATGTGCCGGTCTGGGCTGATAGAAAAGCCGAAATCGAAATAATTCCAACAGCCAGCAATAGTCGAGCATCAGCAGCATAAGCCAGTAAAAATGCAAAAATGGCCCAGATCAGCAAGGCATTTGGCGTTGGGGTGATATTAAATATCTGTCCAAACATCGACAGGTTGAGAACGAAACAACTCAATGTTACTAAGCCGAACAGTTTTGAAAAATAGCCTGTTTTCTCTTTGCTAGCGGCATAGATAGTCATGAATAGGCCAAGAATAGGGGCACTAATTAAGATGGCAACTTGTTGAGTTGTCGATAAGTTTCCCCAAAATTGATAAAACAGAAAAAAGATACTGGCAGCCATGCCAAGGGCACCAATAAAGGAGGCTATTTTCATTCCAAGGCTAAGTTGCTTTTGCTGGTGGCTGGAGTCGATATCAAAGATTGAAGACAGTTGAGATAGCAGATCGTTGTGGTACTGCGTGATGGCAGAATATTGTTCACGGCTGAGAGATAAAACAGCGTCATGCTCAGCGGCGGCTAGCTCTGCTTGGAAAGCAGTAATTTGGTCTGCTCTAGATTGAGCATTTTCTTTCGAAGTTATATCCATTATTGTCATCCATGAATCAATGGCTGTGATATTACCTTAGATCTCATAAAATGAGAATAGGATGTTTAGGCTCAGTGTAAAAACTCTTGGTTTCTTAATCTCCATAACCGCTTTTGGCACTAACCGGCCTGTCCGGCTATATCGAAACCTTGCGTTTAAACATGTAGTTTAAGTCGGAATTAATACAAATAGCCTAATTAACGTTTAGTCGCACGATGAAATAATGGTTCATGCACAGATTCACGTGAAAACTGCCAGCAAGCAATTAAGATAGCAATACAGGAAAAGACCAGTAACACGACTATGTCTGTCAGTAATGAAAAATCGGTACTCACATTGGGTACCGCATGTTTCAATAAATCAACACCATAACTAAATGGATTTACCAGCACCACATAACGTAAAAATTCAGGAAGCTGGCTGACAGGATATAAAGCACCGCTTAAGAAAAATAGTGGGAATATGAAGAAGTTCATAATCACCGCAAAGTTATCAATACTTTTTGAATATACCGCTATCAAACCACCAATGGCGGCACAACACATTGCTGTCATAACGGCGGGTAGTAGCAAGAGTAAGGCAATCTTAATCGTTATCAATCCTAAAACTAACAACAGTAGTAATAGTAAAATCCCTTGCACCATTGCCGTTAACATCGCTGCTATCAATTTAGCTAATACAATCCAATAATGAGGGATAGGGGCGATCATCATCATCCTCATCACACCGAATTCCTTGTCATACACCAAGGTAAGTGCTGATAATAATGCGGCAAACAATAAGGTCATCGCCAAAATACCGGGTACGAGGAATGTTAAATAGCCTTCTTGTTGCGAACCTTGCAACATACTACCCACACCCGAGCCAATGACTAATAACCAGATCATGGGTCTAACCATGGCACTGATTAATCTGGCACGCTGGCGAAACAATTTGCTCATTTCGCGGCCGACTACGGCTTTAACTGGACGCCAACTCATGTCGCTTCACCTAATTCAGGGCTACAAATTGTCCATAGATAAACATCATTCAGATTAGGTCGGCGCCATTGCATTGACGACACCACATCACCTAAGGTTTTCTGTAATTCAAAAAAGTCGACATCACTGGCAGCAATTTTAAAACTGAGTTGCTGTTCTTCCTGTATGGGCGCCCCAAATAACGGTGTTAGTTGTGCTGTAATATTCTCTGGCTCAAGCGTATCAATTTCCAGAACATATTCAGCCAATTGCTTGACTAGTTCTGATGGTGCGCCACCTATTTGTAGTGAACCTTCCTGAATAAAATCAACGTGATCGCAGGCGGCGGCTTCTTCTAAATAATGGGTAGTCAAAAAGACCGTCATCCCTTCATCTCGACGTAATTGATCAACAAAACGCCAAATAGATCGACGATTGGGTAAGTCTAAACCAATAGTAGGTTCATCAAGAAATAACACTTTGGGTTTATGCAATACACCTCGAGCAATATCAACTGCTCGACGTTGACCGCCTGATAATGCCACTAATTTTTGATGACGTTTCTTTTCCAGCTTAAATACTGACATCAATTCATCGATACGACTGTCTGCTTCACTCGGTGACAAGTTATACATTGCTGCTGCAAATTGCAGATTTTCATCAATTGTCATCGTGCGATCGAGTGCAGAATCTTGAAACACCAATCCAACTGTACGACGAATAGCAACAGGATCATCTGCCACTAATTGATCGGCAATCCACGCATCACCAGATGTCGCTGCTGTCATCGTAGTCAGCATATGTATAGTTGTACTCTTGCCAGCACCATTGGGGCCTAACAAGCCATAGAACTGACCGGCTTCAATCTCTAAATCAAGCTTATTAACCGCCAAGGTCTGACCAAATTGCTTAGTCAGACCTTGTGTTTTAATTGCTAAATTAGAACGCACTAATTTTCTTAGAGTTTTTAGGGTTTCGGAAAACTAATGGTTTTTGATCAGTGACGGGTTTCAATGATTCTAATCGCCCTGCTTCAACCGCTTCTTCAATTAAATGATGATGAGGTGATTTGCTACACACAGGGTCGGCATTAGTCGCATCACCGGTCAACATAAAGGCCTGACATCGGCAGCCACCAAAATCTTTCTCTTTTTCATCACAACTACGGCACGGCTCCGTCATCCAATCATAACCACGGAATTTATTAAAGTCACTGGAGCCATTCCAAATTTCGTCAATCGTAAAATCTTTCACATTAGGCAAGGTCATACCCGGCAGTTGACGTGCTGCATGGCAAGGTAAAGCAGTACCATCGGGTGTAATTGTCAAAAACACATTACCCCAACCATTCATGCAGGCTTTAGGCCGCTCTTCATAATAATCAGGCACGACATAGTAAATTTTCATCTTGCCTTTTTGTTCTTCTTGGTAACGGTGTGCCGTTGCCTCAGCTCGTACCAATTGATCTTTCATCGGCATCAATTGATCACGATTATGCATTGCCCAACCATAATATTGGGTTGTTGCTAATTCAACATAATCCGCTTCTAATTCAATACATAAGTCTAAAATCTCATCGACTTGATCAATGTTTTGACGATGGGTTACAAAACATAACACCATGGGGTAATCATTGGCCTTGACTGCTTTCGCCATTTCAATCTTATGTTTAAAGGCATCGGTACCCGCAATCAAATTATTTAAATCTTCTGAACTAGCCTGAAAACTCACTTGAATATGGTCTAATCCTGCTGCTTTAAACTCTGCCACTTTCGCTGCATCCATACCGACACCTGACGTAATCAGATTGGTATAAAAGCCCATACCTCGTGCGGCTGTAATTAGCTCAACTAAGTCAGGGCGTGTTAAGGGTTCTCCACCTGATAATCCTAGCTGAGTTGCTCCCATGGCACGTGCTTGTTTGAATACCTCGATCCATTCTTCTGTGCTTAATTCATTTTTAACATTGGCAAAGTCCATAGGATTTGAACAGTAAGGACATTGTAGTGGGCAAGAATAGGTTAATTCCGCCAATAACCATAACGGCTGCCGAATTTGGTCTCGCACATGGCCAATTGAGCTACCAATGCTTCCCACTGCTCTATCAGCTGTTTTATTTTCTGAGCCAGTCATTACCGTATGCCTCGTCTAAAAATCGATAAACATCTTCCGCTAAATCTGCGCCATTGAAAGCGACTTTTAATTCAGCGATATGTTCAGCAACTGTTTGTTGTTTCTCACTAATGAGTTTTAATATTTCACCAGCACCGCCATTCAGTTTTACCATACCTTCTGGATAGAGTAAGACATTGCAGTTTTGTGCCGGTTCCCACTGAAAGCGATAACCTTGTGCCAGCATCGGCACAGTATCATCATTAAATACGCGTTCACTCATAATTCAACCTCAAACGTGTACGGAGGACGTTTTTCAATATAGGCCATCCACATTGCATCACACATAGTCCACAGTACATCTAATTTGAATTGCAACACATCTAAAGCATGTTCTTGCTCTTCACGTGTTTTATAATAATCCAGTGTGATATCCAAGCCATGTTGCACATCTCTACGTGCTTCCGTTAAACGCTTACGGAAATAAGCATA
>JABSQO010000039.1 GCA_013215775.1 Piscirickettsiaceae bacterium | reverse complement strand
GTATATTTTGCTGGCGCGATCTCCCCCCCCCAGAATGCATCAAAGTTCTCAGGCTTTATATTTGTCCACCAATAAGGATCATCCGTCGTGAAGCGACCTATTTTGTATTTTTGTTTTAGCTTATGGGGGTACTCTTCTACCCATTTGTTTAATAGACGATCAAAGTCAGCAAGTCCTCGCTGTTTCTTATTTATCCCTTCAAGAATAAAACCTTGTGCAGTTAGATCACGAATGACCCAGCCTACGGTTCCCAATGCCACCTGAGCCTGATCAGCAATTTCCCGATAGGGTGCATTGATAAGCGCTTTATTTCTAAGAAAAGCAAAAATCACTTTCAGCCCCGTTGGTTGAAATGCTTTACCTGTTTTAAGCTTTTGCTCTGTTGCAAACCCTTTTTCGGGCTTATTACCCTTAATATAAATATAGAATGGCTTCTGATTAATATATGCATTACCCACGGTATCAATAAATTGAATATCAGCATCTTTTAATCGCGCCCCCATGTTAGGGTTTATATAATCTGCCACAAACAGGCCTTGATCAGGCTCAGCAATATTCTTGATTTGATTAATAATAGCGCCAATATTCACCTGAGTAGCCCACTTCTTGATCTCTACAAATAGCTTTGCCCCATTATCAGGTAGTTGGATGGTTGCATCTATGCGTTTATCGTCGCGGCCAATATCACGGTCTATAATAGTCAAACGCAGGCCTGCTTCACGGTGAATTGCACCAATGGCTTTTTCTAATATATTATATTCTGTTGTTAATTGATCCACGCCGCTCTCACTATTGCAATGCTATATTTATATTCATAAATAGTTTTGTTCATCATTGTAGCATGTTCAATAATAATGAACACACAATTAATATGAACAGAAAACAGTGCTATTTATTCAACCATCTCCCTCGTGTAACGGTCTCTTTACTAAAATAAAGCCTCTTTTTTTAGCATTTGTACGGCAAATAATAAGCAGGCTTATCGTGCTAGGCTTTATTAAGTTGAATTCACCATTTTACTATTGATTTTCTATTGATTTTTATGGTGAAGATCCAATTATTGCTGCTGAACGAGTCCAAGCATGGGCTTCAGTATGGTCTATCAGACAGTTTCAACAGATAGGAGGATCTCCTGTGGGTATTTGGAGAGAATTACGCCGGATAGATACCGTAGAAGAAGCTGGATCGGTTATTGAAATAGCAAGAAGTGCAGCAGATGATTCTGACTGGGCTGGATATCAGGAGAGTAATGGTGGTGTTATTTGTCCTCGAAGAGATCGACCACTTCAGATCGTATACGAAAATCAAGCTGATACCATCACTGGCGAACTACGCCAAAATCAATATGAAGAATTAAGCGCTCCGAAGGTTTTCGGGATAAAGCATGGTAATACGGTAATTAACACTCGACCACACACATGGAAAATTTCGAAACTTTCCGAAAATCAGCCCGAAAACACTGCTCCATATCTTTCGGAAATTTCAAAAGATTTGAAAGGCTAAGCCAAAAACACTTGGAGTTCTGTCAATAACTGTACGGTATGTCCGTTTAAGCAACTTACTTAATTCAATACATATTACATAGGTGACATATGTTGCTTATGTAACCTATGTAACATAGAATATCTGTAATTACCTTCAATGAACTCTGGATGAATAAATAATGGCTAAAGGCGAATCAGGGAGAATAGTACTGGAGGTTAATCCAGATTTAAAGAAGCAACTTTATTCTGTATTAGCTTTAGAGCAAAAGACCTTAAAGGACTGGTTTATTGAGCATGCTGAAAAACATATAGACGCTAAGAAAAGCTTCATTCTCAATAGCCTTAAGGATAGTAAAAGTGAAATTTAAAGTTGACCAGTCATCACAAAAATTACGGGGAGGATATTACACTCCACAAAATTTGGCTGACTACACAGCAAAATGGGCTTTGAAGCATAACCCAAAATCTATTTTGGAGCCTAGCTGTGGGGATGGGGTATTTATTCAGAGTATTATTAACAATCAATATGACACAACGTGCAATGTCTCCGGATTCGAGTTATTTGATACTGAGGCAAGAAAATCTAGAGCTCTTTGTAAAAGTATTGGACTATTAAATGCTGAAATAATTGAAGGCGATTTTCTAGATTGGGCAAACAAGCAGTTAATTGATAAAAAAGAAAAATTCGATGCTGTACTTGGTAACCCTCCCTTTATCAGGTACCAGTTTTTAGAAAAAGAATTCCAGATTAATACAGAGCAAGTGTTCAAGACTCTTGGGCTCAAATTTACAAAGCATACAAATGCATGGGTACCATTTATTCTATCTTCTATTGCATTGTTAAAACCGGGGGGCCGTCTAGGCATGGTGATTCCTTCGGAAATTATTCATGTCTTACACGCTCAATCTCTAAGAACTTTTTTAGGGCTTCACTGTAGGAAAATCGTCTTAATTGATCCACAAGAGCTTTGGTTTGAAGGTACTCTTCAAGGAGCAGTAATAATTTTTGCAGAAAAAAAGGCCCATTTCGAAGATGAAACAGAAGGAGTTGGAATTAGGCATGTAAAAGGATTTGATTTTCTAAACACAGATCCTAATCAAATATTTGATGAGACCAAAGCAATTAACGGCGAAACAGTTGTTGGAAAATGGACAAAAGCGCTACTGGAAGATAGTCAGTTAAAACTCATTGAACGTATATGTAGTAAAAAAACCGTACATTATTTTTCTGATATTGCAACAGTCGACGTTGGAATGGTTACAGGTGCCAATAAGTTTTTTCTAGTTAATAATGAAACTGTAGAAAAACATAAATTAGAAGATTATGTAACCCCAATGTTCGGACGAAGTGAACATTGTAAGGGCGTTATATATGATGAAAAGCAACATACAACCAATCAAGAACTAGGGCACCCAACGAACTTTGTTTATCTTGAAGATGAACTAGATAATTATTCAATCGAGATTCAAAAATATATACTGTCAGGGCAAGAAGACGAGCTACATACTCGCTATAAGTGCAGAATACGAAAGCCTTGGTATAAAGTCCCTTCTGTTTATGCAACAAAAATAGGAATGTTAAAGCGGAGCCATGATGGCCCGCGTCTCATATTCAATGAATTAAATGCTCTCACTACTGATACCGCTTACCGTATTACATCTAGTGTAGTAGAGGCTGAAAAACTTGTTTATTGCTTTATAAACCCTTTAACAGCAATATTTGCAGAGCTTCAAGGTAGATATTATGGTGGAGGAGTATTAGAACTTGTACCCTCTGAAATAGAAAAGCTAATAATTCCTATACCTAACAATATTGACGTTGATTTAAACGAACTAGATGAACTGATACGAACTCGTCCAATGGAAGAAGTATTATTAATAAATGGCTATAAAGTCTTAGGTGCTATTGGAGTATCTAAAGAGGACACTAGATCTCTTCTACAAATATGGCTGTATCTAAAGAATCGTAGACAACGGAAAGATCACTAATAAAATAGCAGCCTTTTTAATCATCATCTTTATTATAAATTTGCTCTATTGTTGGTATCTTATCTTCAAATTCGCCAAGGTCAAATAATTCTCTAAGTTTATCTGCCATTTCGATTTTTAGTCTTTCGAACTGTCTCTTTAGAGGAGTTGAGACTCTTTCATTTCCAGAGCTGGCTTCGATTCCTCCAAACAATTGGTTCATTTTTTGCTGTGTTGAAGCGATGTCATCATGAATAGATTTTGAATCAGCATTCTCAAAGTCTATTGGAATAATAGGCATTCTCTTAAGAACCTTAGTTCCTCTAGCTACGAATCCGCCTCTAAATATTTCACCATAAATAGAGGCGAACCATTCCAGATATTTTGAAGTTAGTAATGCTTGAATATAATAAATTGAATATGGACAGTCATCAGGTACATTTATTGGACAATAACCAGCAGTGCCACCAGAAGAAATAAAAGTTCTTTTTGTATCAATAGAATATTTATATCCATTAGAAAGAACTCCAACAACAATTTTTTTAGGCACATCACAGTTTTCTAAACTTTGACTTCTTCCGTATCTATACCATTCATTGGGTGTTGTCGGTTCAGGCTTTATATCCCTCTTATTATTATCTAGTTGATCTCTAATAACATGAAGATAATCGAATAAATAAGGATAGTTTTTTTGCAGCTCATGGTATTCAACTAGCACAAAACGACCATCTACCTTTCTGTATGGGTAAATGACAAAAGCATTAGGTTGCATATCTTTATAGGTATATAGAGTATCATCGCCACGACCAGTTTTAAAATAAGGTCTAGTTAGTTCTTTTTCTACCTGATATTGATTCCCATCATATTCAAAACAAACAAAGTTACCATCATCCTTGAGCATTTTATGAATATAAACTTTGTTTGCACTGGTCTGAATACCATTTTCGATGGTTTTCTGTCCTAAAATATCAATCAAGGGAGTCGTTTTTTGTTCAAATACTTTTATTAATATCTGCGTATCTTTTTCAAGTATCCATGTATCAGAAGTCAAAGAGTTGATATCAACAGAATCAACTTCAAAATCTTCTTCTGACCTTACTTTCCAATCATCAAGCTTAGAAACCTCAACAAACGTAAATTCTTCTAAAATGTCCTTTCTTGCAAATAATAAACACGTATAAGTTGTCTTATTTTTAAATACCTGATTGGCACCAAAAGAGACGATTTCAGCAACAAATTTATTCTCAGATAAAAAAGTCCTTAAATTTTTACCTGCACCCACTTTCATAAACTTTGAAGGTAAAATGTAACCGAAATACCCACCTTCATTAAGTAGGTTTATCGCTCGCTCTACAAATAAAAAATATTTATCAAACTGTTTGTAAGCTGATTGGTATTTTTCACTATAAATTGAGTGTTCTCGGGGAGTTATCTGCTTAATGTTTTCGGTAGCAAGATAGGGTGGATTTCCCACAACCACATCGAATGTTAGCTTCTCAAAATCAAATGGATTAATAACACTAAAATCAGCTGCGTTCTGTATATCAGAACTTTCGATTAGGCTGTTACCAAAGAAAATATTGTGATTTAATTTGGGAAGTGCAGGAATACAAATTGAACTATTGTCTTCACCTTCTAGAAGCTTTAATAAGAGCCCAAACTCTGCTGCTTTAGCAGCATTCAAATCTTTATCTACTCCATAAATACAGGATACTAATATTTGTTGCTTAATCTCATATCTTAACTTGAACATATTATGTGAGATTGGTTGCAATTGAGATTGATCGTTAACAATATAATAATCAACTAAAATGTCTTGAATGGTTTGGAAAATCTCTAGTAAAAAAGCTCCTGAACCACAGGCGATATCGGCAAATTTTGATGAAAGAATCTCCTGATCGGATTTTCCGTCACAATATTCAACAACAGTTTTTCTTAATATATCTTTTATAATATGTGTTGGAGTGGTAACAATGTCTCTATCTATATTTTCAGCTTTCGGAATTAAATATAAATCACCTTCTGAATGAGCAATTTTTTCACCCAAAAATATCTCATAAATATTACCCAAGACATCTGATGAAAATACTGAAAATGAGTAAGTACTTTCTGGGTAGTATAGTTGTTTGATAATCGTCCAGATATATGAATTTTTATCACTTATAAAATTTTCAATATAATGGAGATCAAATAAACCTGAATTGTATTTCTTATCCGACTCTTCGAGCTTTTGAATTAAGGATTGGTAATCTTCATTTACTGCAAAAGAAAACAAAGTTTCATATTCTTCTAAATCTCGATCTTCACAAACTCTCAGAAAAACAATGCTATTAATATACCGCTGAGTTAGGTCGTTTAACTCGGCATCACAAATATCAGGCTTTATAGAAATAAACTTTCTCGCAAGATTTACCCTCCATTCATTGATTTGCTGGAGGAAAAGAGTATCTACACTAAAGTGATTTATTTTGTCTTCTATTTCTACCCATTCATCGTCAAACTTACCGTTGTATACGTTTTCTCTTCCCAATAACCTATAAATCTCGTCAAACTTTTCGGCATATTCTGAGCAATGATAAAGTTTAATTCTAGAATGCTGTACAGGATCATCATTACTTACTTGAGAGGAGCAATCGTAAATAGCTAAATATTCAAAATTTGATAATACTGAAATTTTTAATTTTGCTGTGAACCCATACCTTCTAACCTGCCTTGCAGGTGAAGGATCAGAACTAACATCAACATTTGGCTTTTTAGCTTCTAAGAAGAATTTCCGTTCAGAAAATAAACGAAATGTATAATCTGGCTTTTTGGTATTAGCACTTTTATTTGCTTTCAGCCCTTCTTCAACTAAAACTTCGCGTTCATTAGTAGATTTCCCACTAGAATTGGTTATATCCCACCCTAGCAAAGTAAATAACGGATCTAGAAAATCGGTTCTAAGTTGCGTTTCATTAAACTTTGATGAGCGGTAATGTTCAATGTGATTTTCGTATTTTTGAACAAGAAAATCTATTGTCATTTTCTATCCCTGCGATACATGATTTGTTGTGAAGGTGTTGTCATAACTCTCTGTAAGCACATAATACTACAGTTTAGTGGCAATTATAGCTGGTTAGAAATTGTATAATGTTTCCGTTCAGAGATTCATTCTCTGACACTCTATGTTTATCAATGATTCTTCTGTCTAATTGTCATAACATTAGATTTTGAATGTAGGGGTGAGGCACACGACGTGCCGAATAATTCCCGCCAAAGACTTTCATGACCCCATGATTTTGACCCCATGATTTTATAAAGCAGGCATCATATAGCAGTATCAATCAATCTAGGAATATTTATCTATGTCATTTAGCTCTTTAGGCTTGTGTGATGTTCTGTTAAAAACTGTTGAAGAACAAGGCTATGCAACGCCGTCAGATATACAGCGTGAAGCCATTCCGGCCGTGCTTAGTCAGCGTGATGTGATGGCGGTGGCACAGACGGGAACGGGTAAAAC
>JABSQO010000038.1 GCA_013215775.1 Piscirickettsiaceae bacterium | reverse complement strand
CCCAGAATGAATAACTGGAGTTTCTGGCTCCTACCGTTTGCCTTTACGATGCTGCTTTCAACATTGTTTATGGATGGCGGCGCTCCCAACTTTGGTTGGACTTTTTATGCGCCTTTGTCCACTACCTATGCGCCGCCTAGTGTTACCTTCTTTATCTTTGCCATTCATATGATGGGCATCTCATCCATTATGGGTGCAATGAACATCATTGTGACCTTATTTAATATGCGTGCTCCCGGTATGACACTGATGAAAATGCCGATGTTTTGTTGGAGTTGGCTAATAACCGCGTTTTTGTTATTAGCAGCTATGCCTGTCTTGGCAGCAGTGGTAACCATGATGTTAATGGATATTCATTTTTCTACTAGCTTCTTCAATGCCGGTGGCGGTGGTGACCCGGTATTGTTTCAACATATATTCTGGTTTTTCGCTCACCCTGAAGTCTATATCCTAGTCTTGCCAGCCTTCGGTATTGTATCTCATGTTCTTCCCACCTTTTCTCGCAAGCGTTTGTTTGGTCATGATTCTATGGTCTATGCGATGATAGCCATTGCAGTACTCGCTTTCGTAGTATGGGCTCACCATATGTTTACCGTCGGTATGCCTCTGGGTGGAGAGCTATTCTTCATGTATTCGACTATGTTAATTGCCATACCAACAGGCGTAAAAGTATTTAACTGGGTGACGACTATGTTTAAGGGTTCACTGACCTTTGAAACGCCGATGTTATTTGCCGTCGCCTTTGTTGTATTATTTACTATCGGTGGTTTATCCGGCTTGATGTTAGCCATAGCGCCCGCTGACTTTCAGTATCATGACACCTATTTTGTAGTGGCACATTTTCACTATGTGTTAGTGCCTGGTGCTGTTTTTGGAATTATGGCAGGTGTCTATTATTGGCTGCCTAAATGGTGTGGCAAAATGTATAACGAGACCCTAGGTCAATGGCATTTCTGGTTATCTCTCATTGGTGTTAATTTAACCTTCTTCCCTATGCATTTTGTCGGTTTGGCAGGTATGCCAAGACGAATTCCAGACTACGCCTTACAGTTTGCAGATTTTAATATGTTGACCAGTATCGGTGCGTTTATGTTTGGTGCCACCCAATTGATTTTTCTCTACATCATTATCACTACGATTCGCAGTGGTAAAAAAGCGGAGCAAAAACCATGGGAAGGTGCTGAGGGCCTTGAATGGACCGTGCCATCACCTGCGCCTTATCACACATTCACTACCCCGCCAGTGATCGAGGCTAAATGAAGCTTTCTTCACCTATAGCCTTAGTTGGGGTTGTATTGTTTATGTTTTCATTTGGTTTTTTCATACTGCCACCCATATATGCAGTATTGTGTGAAATCACGGGATTAAATGGGAAAACCGCAGGTCAATATCAAGGAGAAATGGTTGCTGCTGATAGTAATGGTCGAACAATAACCGTGCAATTAATCGCTAATCGTAATGACAACCTTCCTTGGGACTTTTCACCACAGCACGAGGTCGTTGAGCTAGTGCTAGGAGAACAGCTGCAAACATCCTTTCATGTAGTTAATACCTATAATACAGCGGTTGTAGCTCAAGCTATACCAAGTGTATCGCCTTTTGAAGCTGCGGCCTACTTACATAAAATTGAATGTTTTTGCTTCCAACATCAACCCTTGGAAGCGGGTGAGGAAAAAAGTTTTCCTTTGGTATTTTTTATCGATCCAGAACTACCTGAGGAAATCAAAAAGTTAACGTTATCTTATACATTGTTTGATATAACCAACGCTCAAACTGTCGGCATGTTGATGCCAAAATAAAGATAGGTTTTAAGGGGTAAACAAGTAATGGAGCATTCTTCAGAAGCATATTACGTCCCAGCGCAAAGTCACTGGCCCATTATTGGCGCAGTTGGCTTATTTGCACTTCTGGGTGGAGGTGGGCTGACACTGCATAGTATCCAGATGCAAGGACAAGCCAGCCTCTTTAGTCAGATAACAGTCTATTCTGGTGCGTTTATTATGGCGGGCATGTTATTTGGCTGGTTTGCTACCGTCATTGCAGAAACACGAAAAGGTTTGTATTCACCCCAATTAGATATTTCATTCCGCATGGGTATGTCTTGGTTTATTTTCTCTGAAGTAATGTTCTTTTTCGCTTTTTTTGGCGCTTTATACTATACCCGAAACTTTTCAGTGCCATGGCTCGGTGGCGCGGGTGATAAAGGGGTATCCCATATGCTATGGCCAGAGTTTACCGCAGTTTGGCCTATGCTTAATGCACCTAATACTGAGCAATTCCCCCCCATAAAAGACATTATAAATCCATGGCATGTGCCAGCAATAAACACCATTCTGT
This sequence comes from Piscirickettsiaceae bacterium, assembly GCA_013215775.1. Classification (GTDB taxonomy): domain Bacteria; phylum Pseudomonadota; class Gammaproteobacteria; order Nitrosococcales; family Methylophagaceae. The sequence goes on along the minus strand of JABSQO010000038.1, from coordinate 5,151 downwards.
TAGTGAGCTCAAGTGTGACATTAACATTGGCGCATAAAGCACTTAAGTTGGGAAATCGCAGTAAAATAAAAATGTGGCTTGGCATCACATTAGTGCTTGGTGTGAGCTTCATTATTCTACAGGGGATTGAATATGTTGAGGCATACCAACACCTTGATCTTACCTTAGCATCCGGCATTTATGGCGCAACCTTTTTTCTGCTGACTGGTTTTCATGGCTTCCATGTGACCATCGGTAGCATCATATTATTTGTGTTATTGATACGGGTTTACAAAGGTCACTTCACTGCAGAAAAACACTTTGCTTTTGAAGCGGGTTCTTGGTATTGGCACTTTGTCGATGTTGTCTGGGTCTTACTATTTACACTTGTTTATATACTTTAGGATTTTTTGGTATTAAAACTTTTTATGGAGTAGCTAGGGAATAATGCAGTGACAAAGAAACGCTTTATATGGTCATGTTATGGTTGGAAAATTTCCATACAAGTACCCTATTTACTTTTTGTTAGCGTTGTTCTCCTATTATGTCTTAGTTTATCCAGCTGGCAGTGGCAGCGTGCTCAGGCTGCCGACCTACGGTATAACAATTATCTAAAACAAGCATCATTGCCGACTTCTGAATTATCAGCATCTCCAGAAGATTATCAAAAGGCATCAATAGCCGGTGAAATTAAGAACCACTTCTTCCTTGATAACCAAATATATCAAGGTACCGCTGGTTGGCATGTGTTAGCCGAAGTACAAACGAATACAACCCTCTTATTGGTTAATTTGGGTTGGCAGCCAAAACAAGCCCAATTAACGTTGCAACAACAACTTCCTCTTTATATTGAAGTGCAAGGTTTAATAAAAAAACCGCAGCCAGGGTTTATGTTACAGGCCGCTGAACGAGATCCTAATTGGCCTCAACTTCTACAGCAGATTCAAATCCCCTTATTGAATAAATATTACGGTTACGAATTATCTCCATTTGTGTTGTATGCTGAAACACAGGTTGCCAATCTGATACCCGTAGCAATGACCATGGAAAGTAAATTCCCTATGCACCTGGGATATACCATCCAATGGTTGTTAATTGCTTGTGCATCTTTTATTGGCTTTATTATTATTTGTCGACTAGAGCAGAAAGAAAATGAAACCCACCAAGAAAGTAGGCTTACATAAAGCCATTTGGCTAATAACGTTAGTGCCATTGGTCATTGCATGGCTAATGGCTTATTCAGGTTTTGGCTTGCCAACAACCACTAAAAACAACGGCATATTAATAACTTCCGGCGTGTATGTTCCTGAGGCTTTAACTCAAATACAACAAGGAAAATGGGGACTCTTAGTGATTAGTGATGACTGCAATACCCTTTGCCAACAACAAGTTTATCGCCTGCAACAATTACACAAGTCGATGGCCAAACAACATGATCGGCTACAAGCAATTTGGTTATCTGTGCAGGACGAGGAGGCTGACAGCGATAATTTATCCGTAGATATTGATTTTACAAGAGTACAGAAAGTGAATAACAACGATATATTCAATTGGTTTAATCAGCAATCATTCTCTTGGCAAGATCAGAGTATTTGGTTGATAGATCCAAATGGCATATTAGTAATGCAATTTCTCCCCGAACTCACAGGTAGGCAGATAATGGCTGATATAAAGTGGCTACTAAAAGCATCAAGAATAGGATAAAAGCGTGACTAACAAGTTATGCATCGCAGCATTAGTAATGGCCTTTATAGTGGTGACATTGGGTGCATTAACACGTTTACTCGATGCTGGCTTGGGCTGTCCTGATTGGCCTGGTTGTTATGGTCAATTAACGCCTCCAAGTAGTGAACAATTAACAGGTGGTATTATTGACGAAGGCAAAGCATGGATGGAAATGATTCACCGTTATCTTGCCTCAGCCCTTGGGCTAACAATCTTGATTGTTGCCGTAAAAATAGAAATAGATAAAACAGTAAACAACAAAGTCCGCTGGTTAAGCCGATCATTATTTTTATTGGTGGTTGTGCAAGGAATTTTTGGCATGTTAACAGTCGTCATGAAACTATTACCCCAAGTAGTGACTTTGCACTTGTTGGGAGGCATGTTGATATTAGCGTTATTGTTTGTATTAATTTTGAAATTGCAATCAACTCGATCAGTGGCCACATCAGAAAACCTTCGGCCGTTGGCTTTGACAGTATTAATTTTGCTGTCTTGTCAGATCACACTGGGTGGGTGGACGAGTAGCAATTATGCTGGTCTCGCCTGTCCTGACTTTCCGACGTGCCAAAACCAATGGCTACCAGATTTAGCCTTAGCGGACTCTTTTAACATCACCGAAATAAGCGATCGCAACTATGAAGGCGGCTTATTGAATGCCCAATCAAAATTAACTATACAAGTCGTCCATCGCTTCGTCGCTTTAGTGTTGTTCTTAAGTGTCTTGGTGTTATTTTTACATCTTTGGAAAATACCCTATCTCAGAAATCAGGCGACATTACTGCTCGGTTTAACCTTTCTACAACTAGGCCTTGGCATTGCTAATGCCGTTTTAATGCTGCCCCTACCACTTGCCTTGGCCCACAATACCGGTGCAGTATTATTATTATTAAGTGTCGTTTATATTAATTTTATTTTGTTTCCAAAATCGAACGGTATAGTCATGAAATATGATGGTCATACCCGTAGCTATATCAATTACTAAGGTGATCTAATGGAAGAATCAATAAGTTTAATTACCCCCTCAACTAAGGCTAACTGGAAAGACTACCTGGCCTTATGCAAACCCAAAGTTGTGTTATTGATGTTAGTTACTGTGCTGGTGGGAGCCTTTGTGGCTACACCAGGCTGGCCTGATCTGATGAAACTGAATCTTGCTTTAGTGGGAATTGCTTGTTGTGCCGCCAGCGGTGCTGCGATTAATCATATTATTGATCACCGTTTAGATGCCAAAATGGCAAGGACTAAAAACCGGCCGATCGTCAAAGGTATCGTAACGCCAATGCAAGGTTTATTTTTCGCACTCGTATTGGCTATCTTAGGCCTTAGCTTATTATGGTATCGAGTTAACCCAACAACCGCTTGGTTAACACTGTTCTCGCTAATAGGCTATGCCGTTATTTATACCCTGTTTTTGAAACGTGCAACGCCACAAAATATCACCATAGGTGGCCTAGCTGGTGCCATGCCGCCACTATTAGGATGGACCGCTATAACGGGGCAGGTAGAACCAAATGCATTGTTATTGGTACTTATAATATTTGCTTGGACGCCACCGCATTTTTGGGCTTTGGCACTGCATCGAAAAGACGAATATGCCCAAGCCGATATCCCTATGCTACCTGTTACCCATGGCGAGAATTTCACCCGGATCCATATCGTTTTGTATAGCATGTTGTTATTTGCCACAACATTATTGCCGTTTGTTATGGGCATGAGTGGTTTGCTGTATCTGGTAGGTGTATTAGCCCTTAATTTGGGACAATTCCAGATGGTGAGAAAATTGTTTGATGCCAGACAAGTACAGGCGCCTTACCAGTTGTTTAAATATTCAATTCAGTACTTATTTTGGTTATTTATCTTTATCCTAATTGACCATTTTATGATTAGCATCACCTAGTAGAGTCTTTGCAATATAACTCTTACTTTTATTGTTTGCCTTAGTCTGATTCACTTGAAAGTGTTAATAAAAGGGCATAAAGTAGACTTTGAGCGACTTACTATCATGTTATTTTCACAAATAAGCTAAGGAGTCACTATGTACAAGCACCATAAAAATCATTTTTTAGGTTTGTTTTCAGTTCCACAAGCCGAGTGGAAGTCAATCCGTGATGAAAAGCTCAATATTGCTCAATTTGGTTTTCTGCGGCTAGGTTTTTATGCTGTTATACCAGCACTCTCATTCCTCATAGGTATTACTCAGGTAGGTTGGAGTTTATCGGGTGAAGAATTTAATTTAGTCCCTCTTATTGAGGGAGTGGAAATGGCTGTTGGTTTTTATGTGGCCATCATCGCTTGTACATTATTTATGGCCTATTGCACCTATTGGATGGAAAAGACCTTTGGGACAGAAGCTAGTTATGAACGCTGCCTACTCTTTGTTACTTATACCGCTACTCCTATGTATATTGCGGGCTTAGTTGGTTTGGCACCTATTGTTTGGGTAGTTATGCTTGTTTTAATGGGAGCCGTTTGTTACAGCTTGTATCTATTATATATAGGCGTACCTATCTATATGAATATACCTGAAGGCCAAGGGTTTATCGTATCAACATCTATTGTATCTGCCGGGCTGTGCACCTTAGTTGTGTTCAATGTAGCAACGGTTCTTATTTGGACAAGCGGCATATAGTTCCTTGATATTTGATAATTAGCTTGGAATTGATTCCCAGTTAAAAAAGATCATTGGATGTCGTAGGGACAATAATAAACCTCGCAATTATGCGAGGTTTTAAGGACTATTATTGGTCGACGCTGAATTAGGCTAAAGAGTCACGTTGCTGTCGTAATTGAGTTACTGCTTGTTCCATCTCGGCCAACTTATCACGTTCTTTCTGAACCACTTCAGCAGGTGCTTTAGCAGTGTAATTCTCATTGCTTAATTTGCCGGATGATTGTTTGATCACTTTTTCTAGTTTGGTGATTTCTTTATCTAGACGTTGAATTTCAGCATCTTTATCAATCAAACCTTCTAATGGAATTAAGATTTCCATCTTGCCAACAAGTGCAGTGGCTGCAGCTGGTGCATCACCATCAAGTAACTCGATGCTTTCTAGGTTGGCTAGGCGGCTTAGGAATTCACGGTTGTTTTCCACCCGATCCAAATCCTGTTGCTGACTGTCTTTTAAGATCACCGGCAATTGTTTTTTCGGTGGAATATTCATTTGTGAACGAATAGACCGAATGCCAGTAATGAATTCCATCACCCATTCCATTTCAGCCACTGCTGCTGCATCGATCTTGCTTTCATCAGCAATCGGATAAGCTTGGCTCATGATGCTATCGCCTGATTTATCTGAATCAAGACGACCTGCGAGTGGCGCCACCGTTTGCCAGATTTCTTCGGTGATAAATGGCATAAACGGATGGGTTAAACGTAAAGTGGCTTCTAATACACGTACCAAGGTACGACGTGTACCACGTTTAGCGGCTTCAGAGGCTTTGTCGCTG
>JABSQO010000037.1 GCA_013215775.1 Piscirickettsiaceae bacterium | reverse complement strand
TGTCGTAGCCAATGCAAATAATCACATCGGCGCTAGCAAACCCAGTGCTAATATAATCATTAGATTGCAGGCCGACGCTACCTAATGCCATTGGATGACGATAAGGGATAACACCCTTGGCCATGAATGTATTCGCCACTGGAATTCCTAATTTTTCAGAAAAATTAGCCAGTGCTTCAGATGCATTGGCACGAACAACACCGTTGCCTGCAAGAATAATAGGGTTTTTTGCTTTTGATATGAGTTCGGCGGCACGTTCAACTTGTTCAATAGCCGGTTCTGGTGGGGTAGCGTGTTTTACGTGTAAAGGTGTGTCATCGGTCTCCATTTCAGCAATATTTTCTGGAAATTCAATAAAACAGGCCCCCGTTTTTTCAGTTTGAGCGACTTTAAATGCTTTTCGAACAACTTCAGGAATAATTTCAGGGCCAACAATGCGAGTCGCATATTTGGTGATTGGTAGAAACATCGCCTGCAGATCAAGCACTTGATGTGATTCTTTATGTAACCGATTAGTAGAGGCTTGCCCTGCAATAGCGACCAGTGGAGCATGATCCATATTAGCATCTGCAACACCGGTAATTAGGTTAGTGGCTCCGGGACCTAATGTTGCTAAGCAGACACCTGCACGACCTGTTAAACGGCCATAAACATCTGCCATAAAGGCTGCACCTTGTTCGTGGCGTGTAGTGATGAATTGGATGTTAGAGTCGAGCAATGCATCCATAACATCCAAGTTTTCTTCACCTGGAATGCCAAAAATATATTCAACACCTTCATTTTCGAGGCTGCGAATAAACAGTTCAGATGCTTTCATAAAAATCTCACTGATAACACGAGCTAACCATACTCTAGTTATTCAAAAGCCGTTGGTGTTTGTTGATGCCAATCAGTCGTTTGTTGATAGCGATGGGCAATATTGAGTAATCGTGCCTCATCAAAATAATTACCAATAATTTGCAGCCCTATCGGTAGTCCCTTAACAAAACCAGCAGGAATTGACATCCCCGGTAAGCCCGCTAAGTTAGTGCTGATGGTATAAATATCAGCTAAATACATGGCAACAGGATCATCTGTTTTTTCACCTAATTTAAAGGCAGTAGTGGGTGCTGTTGGTCCCATAATGACATCAACATCTTCAAATGCTTGTTGGAAGTCATCACTAATTAAACGGCGACATTGCTGCGCTTTAAGATAATATGCATCGTAATAACCAGCAGATAGGGCATATGTTCCAGTCATTATGCGACGTTTAACTTCTTCACCAAAACCTTCACCACGAGAGCGTTCATAAAGATCTTGTAAGTTCTTTGGTTCGTCACAACGGTGTCCAAAACGAACCCCATCCATGCGTGATAAATTTGATGAACATTCGGCTGGAGCAACAACATAATAGGTTGGCACCGCAAGTTCAGTATTCGGCAAGGTGATTTCTTTAATCGTAGCGCCCAGTGATTCATACATTTTGACAGCGGTTTCGATAGTAGCAGCAATATCAGCATCAAGACCTTCACCAAAATATTCTTTAGGCAAACCGATTTTTAGGCCTTCAAGCGAATCATTTAAATTGGCGGTGTAATCGGGCACATCACGCTCGACACTAGTTGAGTCACGTTCATCAAACCCTGCCATTTCATTGAGTAATAAGGCGGCATCTTCGGCATTATGAGCTATCGGGCCTGCCTGATCTAAACTAGAGGCAAAAGCAATCATGCCATAGCGTGAAACACGCCCATAAGTGGGTTTTAAGCCTGTTAAATTACATAAGGATGCTGGTTGACGAATGGAACCTCCGGTATCTGTGCCAGTCGCAATTGGAGCTAGTTTTGCTGCGACAGCAGCAGCAGAGCCACCTGATGATCCACCAGGAACACGGCTGGTATCCCAAGGGTTTTTTACGTCACCATAAAAGCTAGTCTCATTTGAAGACCCCATGGCAAACTCATCCATATTAGTTTTACCCAGCATTACCATGCCGGAGGCATTAATTTTTTCGACCACCGTTGCGTTGTAAGGTGCGATAAAGTTGTCTAACATTTTTGAGCCACAGCTGGTACGAATACCTTGCGTGCAAAAAATATCTTTATGCGCTAGCGGGATGCCGGTGAGTTTGCTGGCAGATTTTTGTTGCAATGATTCATCAGCAACTTTAGCTTGAGCTAATGCAGTATCTTCACAAATGGTGATGTAAGCATTGATATCGTCATTATGGGTTTTAATTCTATCTAGGTAGTGTTGTGTTAATTCAACACTATTGAATTCACCTTTTTGTAATGAAGCAGAAAGTTCAGCAAGAGATTTATTGTGCATGTGAGTGCCTGTAATTCGAAAATATTAGCTTTAATAGTTATATCTTAAGAGGATTATTTATTCGATAACCTGAGGGACGAGGTAAACACCGGCGTCTACTTTTGGCGCAATTGATTGAAATAAGTCGCGCTGATCAGTTTCATTTACAACATCTGGGCGCAATCTTTGAACTGCATCTAGCGGATGAGCCATGGGCGTAATATTGGTAGTATTTGCACTATTCATTTTTTCAACAAGACTAAAAATATTGTTCAAATCCCGCGCATAGTCAGGGATATCATTTTCATCTATTGCTAAACGTGCCAAATGTGCAATTTTTTCTACATCTGTTTTATTCAAACTCATCGACGTTTCCAATGGTAATTTTGTTAACAAGTGTGCAGTTTAAATGATTAGTCGCTTGCTCAACAGCCCATAGCATTGATAAAGTATCTTTTTTTGCTTATTGGATTGTGGTTTCTTTAATGTTTGAACGTTTACGCGGTATATTTTCTAATGATCTCTCGATCGATCTTGGTACAGCAAATACGCTGATTTATGTACGCGGTAAAGGTATCGTACTTGATGAGCCATCAGTTGTTGCTATTCGGCAAGATAGAGGGCCGGGCGGTGGTCGTTCCATTGCAGCTGTCGGCGCTGAAGCAAAACGAATGTTAGGTCGGACACCCGGAAATATTACGGCCATTAGGCCTTTAAAAGATGGGGTTATCGCTGATTTCACTGTTACTGAGAAAATGTTGCAGCATTTTATTCGTAAAGTACATGAAGGTCGTTTTTTAAAGCCAAGTCCGCGAGTATTGGTTTGTGTGCCTTGTGGCTCAACTCAAGTTGAACGTCGTGCTATCCGTGAATCTGCTGCAGGTGCGGGTGCGAGAGATGTGTTTTTAATTGAAGAGCCAATGGCGGCGGCTATTGGTGCTGGTATGCCAGTTGAAGAAGCAAGTGGTTCAATGGTATTGGATATTGGTGGTGGTACGACAGAAGTTGCTGTTATATCGTTAAATGGTATTGTTTATTCAGCGTCAGTCCGTATCGGTGGTGATTTATTTGATGAATCTATTATCAATTATGTACGTCGTAATTACGGTACATTAATTGGTGAAGCAACGGCTGAAAGAATCAAAAAAGAAATCGGGTCGGCTTATCCTGGCAATGAAGTAAGAGAAATGGAAGTACGGGGTCGTAATTTGGCCGAAGGTATCCCTCGCAGTTTTACGCTCAACAGTAATGAGATTCTTGAAGCGCTTCAAGATCCATTATCTGGCATTATCTCAGCGGTAAAAACAGCTTTAGAGCAAACACCCCCTGAGTTGGGTTCAGACGTGGCTGAGAGAGGAATTGTATTAACTGGCGGCGGTGCTTTGTTACGTGATTTTGATCGATTAATAATAGAAGAAACGGGATTACCGGCTATTATTGCTGAAGATCCGTTGACATGTGTTGCTCGTGGCGGTGGTCGCGCATTGGAGTTGCTTGATGAACGAGGCGTTGATCTCTTTACGTTTGAGTAAGACTGTTATTTAAATCAATATAGAGACCTTTGCAGGTGGCTTTTAACTCTGCAAAGGTTTTTTAGTTTATGGACTTTGAATTATCAAACCATTATTTACTCATAATCCATCTTTAAATACTCGAATGCTATTGGCATTAGTAGCATCGTTGGCTTTGTTTTTCCTTGATTCTCGACTGAATTACTTCTCTCCTTTGCGTAATGTGTTGTCAACGGTGGTGTATCCACTCCAAACTGTGGCTTCAATGCCTGCAGATATTGGCAGTTGGATGGATGAGTTTTTTCAGGATCGACAACAGTTAAAAGAAAAAAACACTATTCTAGAAGCGACCAATTTATTAAATAGCGTTCGATTACAAAAGTTAGAAGCATTAGAACGTGAAAATATGCGTTTAAGAGAATTGCTTGGCTCATCATTCAGATTAAATGAGAGAGTGATAGTCGCTGAATTGTTGACTATTAATTTAGACCCATACTTTCAACAAGTATTGATTAACAAGGGTCAACGCAATGGTATTTTCAATGGTCAACCAGTACTCGATGCAACCGGCGTAATGGGTCAAGTTATTGAAGTTAATTCATTTTCTAGCCGAGTAGTATTACTGACGGATCCTAGTCATGGTATACCCGTACAAATTAATCGCAATGGTTTACGGGCTGTGGCGACAGGACGTGGGCTTGGAACACCTTTGCAGTTAGAACATATGCCTCATAATGCCGACGTGCGAGAGGGTGATTTATTAGTGACTTCTGGGCTAGGTGGACGTTTTCCCGTTGGATATCCTGTCGGTACAGTTCTGTCGGTTAGCTTCCCGCAAGGAAAATCATTTGCAGACATTACTGTTGAACCGGCCGCTCAATTATCAACAAGTCGAGAAGTGCTATTGGTGATTCCTGCGGAGGAAATAAGTATTAGTAACCATGAATTTGATCAAAACTTAGATCTAAATCTAAACACTAATGAGGATGAAGAAACTAATGGCGACCAATAAAGCACCACATGGCGGCATTATGATCATTCTCTCTATCATGTTTGCCATGTTATTGATGATGATTCCCTTACCCGATGTTTTACGTTTTGCCCGACCAGAATGGGTTTTAATGGCATTGATTTATTGGGCAATGGCTTTACCTCATCGAGCAGGTGTTGGTTTTTCTTGGGTTATCGGTTTATTGATGGATATCATAACTGGTGGGATTTTAGGTGTGCTGGCCTTCAGCTACGCATTAGTGAATTATTTAGTGCTACGTTTTTATTTGCAATTGCGTCAATATCCAGCGTGGCAACAAGCACTAAGTATTATGCCGCTTATTTTAGTTGTTCATATTATCGCTGTTTTGATGTTATCAGGTGCGACGGCAAGTTGGCATATTTGGATGCCAGCAATAAGCAGTATGATGTTATGGCCCTTTGTCTATTTACTACTCCGTGCAGTTAGACGGACATTTCATGTTAGCTAGCACTTCAGAGCTCGATTAAATGGCAACACGGTTTGTACTGAATGACCATTTCCGTGAAAGTCGCGTAGTTAATGATCGATTAATCTTTGCAGCGATTATTGCCGGACTATTATTTGCGGTGGTGATGGCTCGTCTAGCGATATTACAGGTAATGGAGCATGAACATTTTGAGTCATTATCTAAACAAAATAGAATTGATATTGAACCTTTACCACCACAACGTGGATTGATTTATGATCGTAATGGTGTGATTTTAGCTGAAAATATTCCAACATTTAGCTTGGAGTTAACACCGGAAAAAGTACCTGATATAGAGGTGACACTCCAAGAAATATCACGTCTGTTTAAAATGACTGAAGATGAAGTGAGTGATATTAAACAGCGTATTAAACAACGGCGTGGTTTTCATCAGGTTGTGTTACGACAACGTTTAACTGAACAAGAAGTAGCTAAATTTTCTGTTAACCGACACCGTTTGACTGGGGTGGATGTGGTTGGGCGTTTAATTCGGCATTATCCTCAAGGCAGTTTATTTGCCCATACCGTAGGTTATGTTGGGCGGATTAATGAACGAGATCAACAACGTATTGATGAGAAAGACTATAAAGGTACTTTACAAATTGGTAAAACAGGTGTTGAAAGATACTATGAAGACACTTTGCATGGTGAAGTCGGTTACCGACAAGTTGAAACAAATGTTCAAGGTCGTGTTGTTAGAGAGTTACACAGTGTTCCCTCCATCTCGGGCCAAGATTTATTTTTACATTTAGACATTCACTTACAGCAAGTTGCATCGGATGCATTAGGCTCTTTTAATGGAGCGATTGTGGCAATTGAACCTAAAACAGGTGGTGTTGTGGCAATGGTCAGTAAACCTGATTTTGATCCCAATGCCTTCGTAACAGGAATTAGTACTAAGGATTATGCTGTTTTAAGAGATTCAATTGATAGGCCCTTATTCAATCGTGCTTTGCGAGGGCACTATCCCCCAGGTTCAACATTAAAACCCTTTGTGGCACTTGCTGGTTTGGAGTTAGACGTTATTTCTGAACAGTCAAAATCATTCTGTCCAGGTTGGTTCACGTTACCGGGTCACGATCATCGATATCGTTGTTGGAAAAAACATGGCCATGGCCATCTCAATTTAAAGGATGCTATCTCACAATCTTGTGATGTGTATTTCTATGATCTTTCTCATACTCTTGGTATAGATCGGATGCATGATTTTTTGAATATATTTGGTTTTGGTCAACGTACAGGTGTTGATATCCCGAGTGAAAGCAAAGGTTTATCACCATCAAGAGAATGGAAACGCGCCAATCGAAATCTTGCTTGGTATCCAGGGGAAACATTAATATCAGGTATTGGACAAGGTTTTAATCAAACAACACCCATTCAACTTGCTCATGCTACTGCGACATTATCAATGCGGGGAATTAATATCACTCCACAAGTAGCACGTGCTCGTCGGGATACAGGGCAAAGTGAATTGAAACTTATTGCGACTAAGATTTCTGAAGCCTTGCCAGTAGAACGGAGTCAGAATTGGGAAACTATTATTGACTCCATGGTTGAAGTGACAAATGGTCGGCGAGGAACGGCACGCCGAGTAGGAAAAGGTTTATCTTTTAACGTGGCAGGAAAGACAGGAACGGCGCAAGTCTTTGGTATTAAGCAAGATGAAAAATATGACGTTGAAACATTAGAGCGAAAGTTACATGATCATGCGTTATTTATCGCTTTTGCACCCGCTGAAAATCCAGAGTTTGTCGTAGCAATAGTGGTGGAAAATGGTGGCAGTGGTAGCCGAGTTGCAGCACCGATAGCACGTAAAATGATTGATCAATATTTTGGACTTACGGTTAATGAATAGTTTAATTAGTGATCGACACAATCCCCAGAGATGGAGTTTGACGCAAGCATTAAGAAAAATTCATATAGATGCCTTGCTGTTATTAGGTTTATTTATCCTAATGGGCGTTGGGCTAATGGTATTGTATAGCGCCGGAGACCAAAATACTGACCTAATAATCAGACAACTGATACGCATGGCAATGGCACTAACAGTGTTATTAATATTATCGAATATCCATCCAGACCGGATGCGAGACTCGGCATATTGGCTGTATCTAGCAGGTTTAATTTTATTAGTAGCAGTATTAGTCTTTGGCCATGAAGGTAAGGGGGCGCAACGTTGGTTAGATTTGGGTTTTTTCCGCTTTCAACCATCAGAATTAATGAAATTAGCAGTACCCTTGTTAGTCGCGACATATTTGGCAGAACGACCTTTGCCACCAACGATGCTGAGATTATTTGTTGGTCTGATAATGATCGTCGTGCCGTCATTATTGATTGCGAAACAGCCTGATTTGGGAACGGCATTATTAATTGCAAGTTCTGGCGTAATAGTATTATTTTTGTCAGGAGTTTCTTGGCGGATCATTATAAGTTTTGTTACAGTTGGTGCAGCGGCATTACCTGTCTTATGGTATGTGATGCATGATTATCAGCGGCAACGGGTATTAACATTCTTAAACCCTGAAAGCGATCCATTAGGTGCTGGATATCATATTATTCAATCAAAAATTGCTATCGGCTCTGGTGGTCTATTTGGTCGAGGTTGGTTGGAAGGAACGCAATCTCATTTGGCATTTTTACCAGAACGATCAACGGATTTTATTTTTTCTGTTATTGCCGAAGAATTTGGCTTGGTGGGTGTCGGATTGTTGCTAGCAATGTATTTACTTGTTGCGGGTAGAGGTTTATTTATTGCTAGTCAGGCCCAAACAAGTTTTGCCCGTTTATTGGCTGGGAGTATTTCAATGACTTTTCTGGTCTATGTATTTGTTAATGTTGGGATGGTGACGGGATTATTGCCTGTAGTCGGCGTACCGTTGCCATTAGTTAGCTATGGGGGCACATCAATGGTGACCTTATTGGCTGGCTTCGGTATCCTAATGTCTATTCATACCCATCGAAGGATGATGTTACCGTGACACGATTATTAATTTCAATATTTATGCTGATCTTTATGACCAGCCCTTACGCTAATTCAGATTTACCTGACTTGCCTGATTTTATTGATGAAATGCAGGAAAAACATGGTTTTGATAAAGATGAACTTTCGACATTGTTTGCTGATGTAGAAGTGAAAAAATCAATTTTAAAAGCCATTTCCCGTCCTGCAGAAAAAAGTAAACCTTGGTACGAGTACCGCAAAATCTTTATCACTAATAAACGGATAAAAGGCGGAGTTAAGTTTTGGCAACAACATACTGAGGCATTAGCAAAAGCTGAACAAGAATATGGTGTGCCTGCGGAGATTATCGTTTCGATATTAGGAGTAGAAACACGTTATGGTGGCAATGTCGGCGGCTATAGAGTGGTTGATGCCTTATCAACATTAGCATTTCGCTATCCACCGAGGAGTCCCTTTTTTCGAAGTGAGTTAGAACATTTTTTGTTACTAACACGTGAAGAGAAAATGTCGGTTCTGGAGCCTGTTGGTTCTTATGCTGGTGCGATGGGAC
>JABSQO010000036.1 GCA_013215775.1 Piscirickettsiaceae bacterium | reverse complement strand
TTGAAGCTGTTGAAGCTGTTGAAGCTGTTGAAGCTGTTGAAGCTGTTGAAGCTGTTGAAGCTGTTGAAGCATAAAGTTTGTCAGGTCATAAAATCTAATGTAACCTTTCGCACCCTATTAGGAGAGCTGGCCGAGCGGCTGAAGGCGCACGCCTGGAAAGTGTGTATAGGTTAATCCCTATCAAGGGTTCGAATCCCTTGCTCTCCGCCAATATACGCAAGATAGTCACACCAAGGGTTTACGAGAAGTCGTAAGCCCTTTTTTTGTGTGTAAGCTTGTGTGTAGACTACAAACTAGATTCTTTACATGGGTTTAGTTAGATGAAATATCTATCGCACAGTAATGGCTATTACTGGTTACGCATCAAACCGAGTTCACAACTACTCCCATATTTACCTATACCCAAAAGACCACAGGTCATCTACCATCATCGGCCACATTAACCAACTGACCGTTTACGACCCATAACGGACGTTCAGACTGCCTTATTAGGTTACTAAGGAACCCACCTGTGTGAAGCCGGATTTATGTGATTCTATACTGATTCTTTGTATCTGTATAAGCGTATCCATCTCCGATAAAGTTGTCTCCCATTGAAAGATGATTCCATCACAACGGAGCTAATTTCATTGTGTAGAAAGGAAGCATTACAATTCCCATACACTCAATTAGTAAATTCCGTATCAATTCTTACTCTCTTTTCATTTATATGACTCTGACTTGAACTTGAAATGAAAAAATGACCTCTAATCTCAACCTTGTTACCAGCATATTGTCTTGTTAGCAGGGCTTCCCTATACTTAATTATCAGGGCAAGAATATTTTGTAAGAGCATGGTTGGAGTAGAATCTTAACTACACTATAAAATAAATAGTAAACGTTGTATCTAGAGGATGGAGGAATAAAATGGCTACGTTAAAAACTATACTGTTATTCACAATGATAACTTGGATGACATATTCATCAGCTGTAGAGATGGAATTGACATCTTTAGATGAGTTATCAACAGTGACCATGTGTGTAGATCCAGACTGGCTGCCATATGAAAGGCTGGACGAAGAAGGGAACCATATAGGCTTGGTTGCTGAATATATAGCAGTCTTAAAGAATAAAATAGGTATTACAATACACGTTGTTAAAACCAAAAGCTGGCAAGAGAGTCAGCAGTATTACCGAGAAAATAAATGTGACATCGTGTCTGCTCTCAATGCAACAAAGGAACGTGCTCGCTATTTAGCTTTTACAGAACCTTATTTGAGTTCTCCGGCAGTGCTAGTGTTAAATGAAAATAATCAATCAGACACTTTTCTGTCAGATCTCAGCGGAAAAACATTAAGCATGGTTCCGGGTTATGTCTACGAGTCCAAGCTTCGTGCAGATTATCCGGCTATAAAAATAGTTCATGTTGCTAATATGGAGATAGCATTGCAGCAAGTATCTTCAGGTGAAGTTACGGCAACACTTGCGCCATTGTTTCTAACTTTTGTATTAACACAAAGAATGTCATTAGATAATTTGAAAATTATGGGGCAAACTGCATACAAAGATGAGCTTAGAGTCGGGATCCAGAAAGATAATTTACCACTTGCCATTTTATTAGATAAAGCAGTTAGTAGCTTAACGTCAGAAGATCACAGGAATGTTAGAAAGTCGTGGGCCGCTAAAGCAATAAATTGGTAGCGATGAAAGCGAGGGTTTTTAGGGTTTAAATATGATTACAATAATTTGTTGTTATTTCAAAAAAGTGGCAGTTGATAATTAATGATAAAGCGTAGGTCCTCTATGTTCCCACTACCTACTTTATAATCCTGCCAAACTCGTGCATACCGTAATCGAACATTAAAGTGCCGCAAGTAATGATTCTTGGAGCTGTAATCTACAGTAAGATCCAACTCCTTCTCATCAGGACTTTGATCTGACCCCCTATCTGGTGTGTCGCCAAATACAACGTTACCTATAAAGCTTAACCCCTCTAGCCATTGTGCCATTTCATAATTTAAACCGATTCGAAAAGACTCTTCGTTAGCACGATTAAAGTCTCGTAGAATTAACGAGTTATAACCTGGATAGCTTCCCCAATCCTTACGAACTCTATCTCCTGATACTTTATGCCATGCTACGGTCCAGCTTGCTTGGCCATGTTGATATTCAACCTTCAATCCTAATGAATTATTATCGATGTCACCATCAAGTGATTTCCCTGTACTTTGTTGGTGAATATATTGCCCTGCAACATTAAAGACTCCCCATGCAGAGTTGAGATCTGCCTGTCCTCCAACATAGCCAATGGCTAGATAATCTTTAACATGATAGCCAATTGCACCAATAGAAAAGTCTTGATTGGGTCTGTATCGTCCACCTAATATAAACATATCGCTATCTTTATTCGTGCCAATCCCTTCTAACATCCCTTTAAAGCTCTGAGACGTTCGTTCTTTATATTTAGTAACATACGAAGCAAGAATATCTACCCGCTCGATATCGTGCGAGAGAATCGTGTAATTCTCAAACAAAAGCGGTGTCATACGAACATCCCCATTATTCGCAAAAGGAGTATTTAACTCACTCCGATAGAGCCTAACTCGTGTTTCTCCTAATTTAAGCCGCGCATTTGCCTTGCCCAACACCGAATAGCCATTTTGTCCTGACTGAAGTAGGCCTGTTCCGTCTTTTGAATCAGGAGCATATATAGGTTGAGAGGTAAACCCTGCTAGTTGTAGTGAAATTAAGTCCCGATACCAGCCACTATTCCAAACTAGTTCTCCCCCTAATGCTAAGGCTTTTGTATCGTCTTCATTTTTATTATCTCGCTGAAACCAGTAACTACGAATATTTGCATCAAGTGTTCCATCTCTGAAAAAAGGTGCACGATCATCTAGCACCCCTCGATAACGTTTAAACACAACTTGATCTTTAAAACTATAGTCCATCGGTGAATCAAACCCGATACCTGTCGAGCTTTCATCATTTTCAATATACTCAGGTTCAGTCGCAAGCACACTGTTACTTAATAGCAGCATAGAGAGAAAAGAGGTGACAGCAATCCTTCTTGTAAACGCGCTTAACACTCGTCTTTCTCCATGCTGAAATAAATACGATATATCACTAACTCCATCCTCAAGGAGCCGAAGGTAGTATGTCGTCAACCCCTTTGTGACAGATAGAGCTCTAATTTATGCGATAGATCAACTCATCTGATTTAAATTATTTTCACAACTATCGTAATGTATCTATCTACGTATTACTAATAGGTAAGTTATCGTTATATTGAAATAAATTACTAACGACGTCCACCAATGTTGTAAGCAGTCTATCAATTGGCTCGATCTCAGATTATTTGTGGTGTTAATTTTTTTGTAATTGGCCTATGCTCTAGACCCTACTTAACTCTAAGAAATGAAAGGAAGACAATCATGAGTTTTAAAACTTTAATCTCCCAAAAAATAATCGGTGATTGTCATATCAACTTATTTCTCATGCATTTCTTCGGAATAAACAATATCAACGCCCAACTGAGGTTGCAGTGAACGACTGACCATCACATCAGCTATTATTGCAACTGAAACAGGCTTGTATCGCTTGATAATAGCAATGGGTATCCATGAAAATAACTGCATGATGTAAAAACCCGCAGCTTCACCAAAACGAAAGTCAGGTCGTTTTGCACCATACAATAAAGAAGGTCGGTAGAGTGTCAACGAAGTCAGATCTAGCGCTATTAACCGCTGCTCCATCTCTCCTTTTGTGTGTGAATAATAATTATTAGATTCAATGTCTGCACCGATATAACTAATCACATGCATTGCACCGCGATCTTTCTTTTTCGCCCATACTCCAAGCTCAACTACAAGGTCTCGGTCAATTTTAACAAACGCTTCTACACTACCTGCTTTTTTCAGGGTTGTACCAAGAGTACAAAACAGATCAACTTGAGATTCAGGCACATCGATATTTTCAACAGAGATCTCAGGCATTATCTGTTCTTGAATAATTGGGTGAGATTCATAGCCTAGACTGCTACGCAAAATAAGGTATATACGTTTATACCTATCCGTATTTGTTAGTTTTTTGACTAAGTGGCGGCCTATAGCTCCTGAAGCACCTATAATTACAGCGGTGTCACACGTTTTATTGCCTACTTTATTCATGTATTAACTAGTCTGAAATTCACCAAGATAAAATCATTCTAAACGAGAATTCTTATGGTTAATACTGTTTACTCATAATAATGAAAACCTATCACTCATGACATTTTCTTTCTACACCCGTATGTCATATGATTAATTTCCATTGTCCTGTGTGCAAATGATTTTATTGGTTTTTCGTGGACTAAGGTAGACGTATATATGGCGAATGTTTCTATTTATAGCCCTCAACATCAATGATATAACTTACATTGTTATAAACAGAGTCTAGAGTCACAACAAATGCTAAGGCACTACTCTCTTTAAATTGATCAAAATATAGTACAAATAGTGATACTCTTCCTATGAAAAATATCACGACCATGTAGATATAATATTTTAATAGTGTCTTTAAAATCGCCATGATTGCAATACCCAATAATTTGAATATACGATCATTACAGTTGTAACTTAACAAGTACTTATAAAAGGAATTTACAATGGGAAATAAATCAGGGCTAATTCGTTTAATCTATGCAGGAAAATACTCATGGCAAGGACTATGCTCTGCCATCAAACACGAGGTTGCTTTTCGCCAAGAATTTATCGTGTTTACAATACTCGCATTTAGCAGTTTCTTCTTTGACATCACGGGTTTAGAAAGGCTTGCATTGATTGGCTCAATCGTGATTGTGCTAATCGTCGAACTACTTAATTCTGCTATTGAATGTGCAATTGACCGTATCAGTATTGAACATCACGTATTATCTGGTCGGGCTAAAGATTATGGCTCATTGGCGGTTTTATTAAGTCTATTATTCGCAATTTCTACTTGGGTAGTAATTCTAATATAGAACAGCCCCGCCCCGACTATGGAGTTCCTAATCTTAAGGCTGCTTTACTTCCTTCTCTAGTTAAACTTTTCTCACTCGTTCGCTAGCAAAATTTATCATTAAGAGACATGTTCACCTTGTGCTTGTAGATCAGCATGATAAGACGATCTGACCATTGGGCCGCTGGCCACGTGATCAAAGCCCATTTGTTTGCCAATTTCTGCCAATTGGTCAAATTCAGCGGGTGTAACAAATCGCTCCACCGCTAAATGATGCTGACTCGGCTGTAAATATTGTCCTAGAGTTAACATGCGGCAACCATGATCACGTAAGTCTTGCATTACCTGCTGCACTTCTTCTAATGTTTCACCTAAACCTAACATTAAGCCAGATTTGGTCGGCACGTCTGGATGCATTTCCTGAAAATTCTTAATTAAATTAAGGGACCATTGATAATCCGAACCTGGACGAACAGCCTTGTACAATCGTGGAATGCTTTCCATATTATGGTTGAATATATCTGGTGGGTTTTTCATTAATTCTGCCAAAGCGGTATCCATACGCCCACGGAAATCAGGTACTAATACTTCAATTCTAGTATCAGGTGATTGCTTGCGAATTTCATCAATACAACGAGTAAAATGAGCCGCACCACCATCGCGCAAATCATCACGATCCACAGATGTTACAACGACATGTTTTAAATTCATCGCTGCTATTGTTTTTGCTAACTTATAAGGTTCACTCTCATCTAATGGATCAGGTCGACCATGTGCCACATCACAAAATGGACAGCGACGAGTGCATATATTGCCCATAATCAAAAATGAGGCTGTTCCATGAGTAAAACATTCACCTAAATTAGGACAAGCAGCTTCTTCACAAATAGTATGTAGATCGTG
Organism: Piscirickettsiaceae bacterium; assembly: GCA_013215775.1. Classification (GTDB taxonomy): domain Bacteria; phylum Pseudomonadota; class Gammaproteobacteria; order Nitrosococcales; family Methylophagaceae. The sequence continues at coordinate 4,283 of JABSQO010000036.1, read as the reverse complement.
TTCACGTAATAATTTTTTAAGATGAGTAACTTCCGGCGTACTGTGCGCTTTTGCACGAATCCATTTCGGTTTGCGCTTTGGTTTACTGGGTTCAATTTTGATTGGGATACGAGATACTTTTGATTGGCCTTTAAGTGCCTTAATATCGCGTTTCACTTGTACTGTTTCAGTCATTATTTACCTCATTGCATCCGACTATCGAGTGCTGATACAAATTTCTGTTTTGCTTGGTCCATCGTCATATTATAGCCCAAACTTTTTAAATCAATTACTTCCATTCCTGGATAACCACAAGGATTAATATATGAAAAGGGGGTTAAATCCATATCTACATTCAAACTAAGGCCATGATAACAAGCACCATGCTTCACCCTTAACCCGAGTGCTGCTATCTTCCGACCATCCACATAAACACCCGGCGCATCGCGACGAACCTGCGCATTGATTCCCATACCATCCAACAATGTAATCGCACTATTTTCTAGCCGTGATACCATTTCACGAATACCAATTCCAAGACGTCTTAAATCAAACAGCGTATAAGCGATTAATTGACCCGGGCCATGGTAAGTGACTTGACCGCCTCGATCAGTTTTAATAACCGGAATAGAACCTGCTGAAAGCACATGCTCATCTTTACCATTTGTACCTTGGGTAAATACTGGCGAATGTTCTAACAACCATAATTCATCTTCAGTATTGTCAGCTCTATTGGCAGTAAAATCCTGCATTAATTGACATATCGGCTGATATTCCACCAACCCTAAATCTTTTACGATCACAATAACTATTTTACAGAACGTATTTAACGGCTTCATGCGCCGTTAACTGTTGGTATATTGCATCAAGTTGCGCCTTACTTGTAGCTTGAATATTAACGGTCACGGAGGTGAACTTCCCACCCGAGCTCTGTTTAGTCGTCACAGCACCTTCCGCAATATTATCAACATGTTGCCGCACAATGCCGACAACAATCGAATCGAAGTCATCACTTGATTCACCCATTGCTTTGACACCAAAATCACAGGGAAACTCTAGCAATGTGCCGTTTTCGGATTCACTCATGAGATACTCTGTTGCTTATATTGCTGATAAAGTGCATCAATTTTTTGCCAGATTGGCCCTGGTACACCTTGACCCACGGCTTCACCATCCAATGTTGTAACAGGCAAGACTTCTTTAGTCGAGCTACTTACCCATACTTCATCAGCCTGTTTTAACTGACTTTCTGTTACAGCTTGTTCAATGACTGAAATACCATTTTTAGCGGCTAATTCGAGTATTACCTCGCGGGTAATCCCCGGTAGCACTTTTTCATCTTTTGGGGCAGTATAAACAGTGCCATCAATCACTACATAGGCATTGCTTGTCGCACCTTCGGTCAAATATCCATCACGAATTAATAAAGCTTCTTCAGCACCGGCATCTTGTGCTTGTTGCTTCAATAAACTATTCGGCAGTAACGTAATTGCTTTAATATTACAATGCTGCCAACGAATATCTGGAACTGTAATCGCAGCAATGCCGTGTTGTTTATATTTTTCTGGCGTAGCTTGTAATGGATTACACATTGCAAAGGCAGTCGGTGTTACACCTTCTGGGAACACATGATCACGTGGGGCAACACCTCTCGTTACTTGTAAATACAATGATTGATCTCCACTACCATTGCGTTCAACTAATTGTTCGATCAATGTTTCCCACTCAGAAATCGTGTGCGGGTTGCTCATTCTTACGCCATCTAAACTAGCTTGTAGCCGCTCTAAATGACCTGCTAATTGAAAACAGCGGCCAGCATAAACGGGGATCACTTCATAAACCCCATCACCTAACAGAAAACCACGATCAAACACTGACACTTTGGCTTGATCTGCTGGTAAAAAATCACCGTTTAAATAAACGTCTTTCACTGATTAGCCCCAAATCAACAATAATAGTGCATCAAGTAATCGACGCCACCAGCTGCCTTCATTAACCGCTTGCAGCGCCACTAATGATTGTTTGGCAATTAACTCATCACCTAAACGTATTTCAACTTCACCTAACTGTGTTCCCAGTGCAATAGGCGCGATAACAGGTTGTTGAATATTGGTTGTGGCGACCAACTCTTTATAACGCCCTCGTGGCACAGTGACCGCTAATGATTGCTCTAAACCTAGGTTAACGAGTCTGTCCGCACCTTTCCAAACTTTTACATCCGCTATTTTATCTTGAGCATCATATAAATCATGTGTTTCAAAAAAGCGAAAGCCATAGTTAAATAATTTTTGTGTTTCTTGTGCTCGGGCATTCTCACTTCGAGTGCCTAATACAACTGAAATCAAACGCATGTCACTACGTTTTGCTGAAGCAGCTAGGCAATACCCCGCTTCTTGTGTATGGCCTGTTTTTAAACCGTCGACACTAGTATCACGCCATAACAATTTATTACGGTTATGTTGGGTGATATTGTTATAGGTGAATTCTTTTTCAGCATACCATTTGTAATGCACGGGAAAATCACGAATCGTAGCCGCCGACAAAATAGCAATATCTTTGGCGGTAGTGTAGTGATCTTCATCTGGCAAACCAGTGGAATTTCGATAATTAGTATTAACCATGCCTAATTGTTGAGCATATTGATTCATCATCTGGGCGAAGGTTTCTTCACTACCCGCGATGTGTTCTGCTAAGGCAACAGCCGCATCATTCCCAGACTGGATAATCATGCCACGGAGTAATACTTCAACGGGTACCTTAGTATTGACTTCAATAAAGCTACGAGAGCCAACCATTCGCCATGCTTTCTCACTGATCAACACTTCATCTGTTAACGTAATATTGCCTGCGGCTAATTCATGGGACACCACGTAAGCGGTCATCAGCTTAGTAATACTTGCAGGCGGTAATCGCTGTTCAGAATTTAATTCTGCCAATACCCGACCACTAGCGAAATCTTGCAAAATATAAGATTTTGCTGCCACCGTTGGTGCAGTAGGATTCGGGGTAATCGCTGCATAAGATGTTGTAGTCACCAACATAGCGCTGACCAACAATAAGGTTTTCAGTATTTTAAACATTAATAATAACTCTCAAAAAATAAAACTATATAGTACAAAGATCTTATTCGACCACTATATGGGTATCATTGAAGCCTAATCCAACTAATCGGCTTGCTAAAGAATCACCATATTCCACATTTGCAAGTGGGCCAACTCGCACCCGATATAAATATCCTTCAGGTTTTTTAAATGGCACAATGAGTACAGCATCACCTATCTGTTGCTGTAACTTCAATCTTAATTGCTCAGCACTTGCTGATGTACTAAATGCGCCTACTTGTAGATATAAACCTACTGGTCCAGTTTGTGCCGGATATTGTACTGGTGTTGCTGTTGTGACAGGTGCGTCACCCGCAGTAATTACACGCACTTCAACCATGCCCGTACCCTGACCAATAATACCCAATTTAGTAGCAGCACTATATGATAAATCGATTAGCCGATTATCATGAAATGGTCCACGATCATTGACCCTCACTATCACCTTACGACCATTATTTAGATTGGTGACCTCAACATAGCTTGGTAATGGTAATGTTTTATGAGCGGCCGTCATGGCATACATATCATATGTTTCACCACTCGATGTCCGTTTACCATGAAATTTGGTGCCATACCAAGAAGCAACGCCTTTTTCTCGATAACCTCGGCTAGTATTTAAGGTGTAGTAACGTTTACCAAACACCTCATAGTGTGCAGGATTACCATATTTACTGCGCGGTTCATCTTGAGGGATGGCATCTGGAATGTTCGATACATCCGGCTTTCTATCAGGCGCACTATCCTGCTTGTCACCCATCATGCTACAGGCAAATAAGGTAAAGCAAATACTAACAATAATGAATAATTTGAACTTAGTCAGCATGATTTATTTTGCCATATTGTTCATGAATCGCTTCCGCTAATTGCGTCACTGCCATCGCATACATTCTACTGTGATTATAGCGAGTGATTGTGTAAAAGTTTTGTTCGACTAACCAATATTCTTCACCACGTTTTTGAGTAAGTGAAATAAGCGCAAATAAGTCAGACTGATCTGGAATATTATCTAATGACACACCCGACTGTTCTAATTCTTGCCGACTAATAGAGGGCTTGCTACCTTGTACAATTAATGCCGTTGGTTCATCACCAATAAGACCTGTTTTATGCGCAATACTTTCACCTTCAACCCAGCCATGATGCTTCATATAATTTGCGATACTGCCAATAGCATCGGTAGGATTTGTCCAAATATCTCGT
>JABSQO010000035.1 GCA_013215775.1 Piscirickettsiaceae bacterium | reverse complement strand
GACGTCGCGGCTAGCACTGGATCAACGACCACCGGAACCGTGTGCTGTTCAATAATGGTCTCAATACAATGTGCAATAGCGAGATTGGGTATCAAGCCTACTTTGATAGCAGATAATTCAAAATCTGCTACGCAACTGCGGTATTGCGCCATAAACTGTTCAGGACTTAATGCACCCAAACGGCTTAAGCCTTGGCTAGATTGCTCGGTTAAGCATGTGACTAAAGGCACGGCATGTGCACCATGATGTTGAATCGTTTGAATATCAACCGCTATTCCAGCACACCCTTGTGGATCGAGCCCGCCAATAACTAAGATCGCGGGTTTAGACTCACTCATGTTTGTTGCCAAATGGGTTGGTCTAAAAGCGGCGTACTCGGTTTAGCATTATCACGTTTAGGCATTACGCCCGCTTCATAGCCTAATCGACCTGCATTAATAGCTTGAGCAAATGCACTCGCCATTTTGGCAGGTTCTAATGCTTCTGCCACAGCGGTATTAAGTAAAATACCATCATAGCCAAGCTCCATGGCTTGTACTGCATCAGAAGGTTTTCCTATCCCAGCATCGACTAGTAATGTTATATCCGCTAATCGATGACGCAATGTCTCCAACGCATAAGGATTAATTAAGCCTTGTCCCGTACCAATGGGGGCACCCCATGGCATTAATACTTCACAACCTGAATCTGCCAACTTTTGGCATAACACTAAGTCATCCGTGCAATAGGGAAAGACTTTAAAGCCTTCAGCTATTAATACTTTCGTTGCCTCTAATAGAGCAAAAGGATCAGGCTGTAAATTATAGCTATCACCTAACACTTCAAGCTTAATCCAATCCGTATCAAATAATTCTCGTGCTAAACGAGCAGTTTTAATCGCTTCACTGGCACTATAACAACCTGCTGTATTAGGTAATAAGTGACAACCCAACTCTTGTATTAACTGCCAAAACTGATTGCCACTTTCTGAACTTGTTGGTGTTTGTCTGCGTAACGAAACCGTAATAACCTGCGCTTGTGAGGCGCGAATCGCATCGATCATAATTTGTGGTGAAGGATAGAGCGCTGTGCCAATAAATAAACGACTTTCAAGCTCTGTTCCGTAAACCTGCCAGTTTGATGCTTTCATGCTAACCACCACTAATCGCTAATATAGTGTCGAACAAGTCATTATGTTGTAACAGGGTTTTTTCATATAATGATTTTGGGACGACTTCATCATTGAGCACAGCAAGAAATCGGACGGGGATAAATTCATTCTGCTGTATGAGAGTCTGGACACTCGTACCCAATCCAATCTGGGTTATCGCACCGTTATATACAATGGATATCATGTCAGACATGGTAATAGTCTCCAAAATTAATCTGTTCAGGCTGATCATTCAAAATGTGTAGAAAGTCACTAATAATCGCCGGTGAAAATAAAAATCCATGGCGATAAAAACCATTAATTTGAAAACCCCATTCTGTCCGCCTTATCGTCGGCATATTATTAATCATCGCTGGTCGGCAATGCACAGACATTTCCAATACACGTGCTTCGGCAAAGCCTTTGTGCAAGCTATATAAAGCCGACATCATCTCTAAACCAGAACGCACACTGACTGGCGACATATCATCACTTTCAATCACCGTTGCCCCCAATACATATTCATTATTAGGTCTCGGTGCTAAATAAAAAGGATAACGAGGATGAATTAAACGGATGGCATGTTTAAAGTTCACCTCGGGGGCGTGTACACGGATCACTTCACCTCGCACACTGCGTAAATCAGTAAGATCATGCTTTGCCCCATTGCCACGACAATCAATCACTTCAGCATATTCTGTGGAACTGTGGGCAAAATACTGTTGTGCTATTTGCTCAATGCTCGCTGTATTTAATTTTTCAACCTCACCCTCTTGCCATTGACAGTGTTCAGACTCGGTCAAAATAGTCGTCAATAACTGATATAAATGGCGATTATCTAAACACGATTCATCTTTAAAAAATAATGCCTGATCAAAATGTTCTGCTAGCTCTACTTCTTGCTGTTGAAGCTGTTGTTTAGTTAACACAGAAAAATCATTGGGGCTTAATGTGTGCTCCGCACGTTTGGTAAACCGTGCCATTTCGGCCTGATCGCCAGCATGCGCCACGACGATCGTACCGTGGTTTTGATAAAACACTTTCTCTGGTAGTTCTGCCAACCACTGAGGCCACAAAGCCAATGATGTTAAGCCTATTTCTTTGACCATCGGCTCAGTGCTAATTGCTTCTGTTGCTGGTGAAATCATAGCGGCAGCAGCAAACCCAGCACTATCCGTACCTTGCTTATCATCTCGGGAGATAATATCAACTCGATGACCCAAAAGTAACAAGCGCCATGCGAGTAAGCGGCCAATTAGACCGCTTCCCACAATGAGATAATGTTTATTATCTGTCTTCATTAAACCTGATGATAAATTTTGCTACCACCGGCTTTAAACTCTTCTGATTTCTCAGCAAAAGCTTCTCTTACGTCATGTGAAATCTTCATTGAACAGAATTTAGGCCCACACATAGAGCAAAAATGAGCCACTTTTGCACTTGGTTTAGGCAATGTTTCATCATGGTATTTTCGTGCTGTATCTGGATCTAATCCAAGGTTAAACTGATCTTCCCAACGGAATTCAAACCGTGCCTTAGAAATGGCATTATCACGAATGTCCGCCCCCGGATGCTCTTTCGCCAAATCAGCAGCATGAGCCGCTAATTTATAAGTAATGATCCCGACTTTAACATCATCTTTATTAGGCAGACCTAAATGCTCTTTCGGTGTCACATAACACAGCATCGCCGTACCAAACCAACCAATCATTGCCGCACCGATGGCTGATGTAATGTGATCATAACCGGGAGCAATATCTGTCACCAGTGGGCCTAAGGTATAGAAAGGCGCTTCATGGCAGTGTTTGAGTTGCATCTCCATATTTTCTTTAATTTTGTGCATACCCACATGCCCCGGCCCTTCGATCATGACTTGTACATCATGCTTCCATGCGATGTGGGTTAACTCACCTAAGGTAATAAGTTCCGCAAATTGAGCTTCATCATTAGCATCGGCTTGTGAACCTGGACGTAGGCCATCACCTAATGAGAATGAAATATCATAAGCTTTCATGATTTCACAGATGTCTTCAAAGTGGGTGTACAAGAAGCTTTCTTGATGGTGCGCTAAACACCATGCCGCCATAATAGACCCACCACGCGACACAATACCTGTTGTACGATTCACTGTTAATGGAATGTGAGCTAAACGCACGCCCGCATGGATCGTAAAGTAATCCACACCTTGTTCAGCTTGTTCAATCAACGTGTCACGAAAGACTTCCCATGTTAAATCTTCAGGAATGCCATTTACTTTTTCTAAGGCTTGGTACAACGGCACTGTACCAATAGGCACCGGTGAATTACGGATAATCCACTCTCGTGTTTGATGAATATGTTTACCGGTTGATAAATCCATCACTGTGTCACCACCCCAGCGGATACTCCAGACCATTTTCTCAATCTCTTCTTCAATCGAAGATGTGGTCGCAGAATTGCCAATATTGGCATTAATTTTAACTAAGAAATTACGGCCAATAATCATCGGCTCAACTTCTGGGTGATTTATATTCGCCGGAATGATCGCTCGTCCTTCAGCCACTTCTTTTCGTACGAATTCTGGCGTGATATGACTATCTATGCATTCCGGTAAATTACCCTCTTCTTGTAATTCCGTACGGCCAATGTTTTCACGGATCGCAATATATTCCATTTCAGGGGTAATAATGCCTTGGCGTGCATAATACATTTGGCTTACATTTTTACCCGCTTTTGCTTTAAGGGGCGGACGATTATGTGAAAACAAAGGAATATCAAGCTCTTGAGCGGCCTGATCTTTAGTATATTCAGAGCTATACTCGGCTAATGCCTCCGTATCCGCACGATCATTTATCCATGCTTGTCGAATAGCAGGCAAACCTTTTTCAAGATCGATACTGGCGTTAGGATCAGTATAAATTCCCGAAGTATCATAAATAAAAATAGGATTATTAGGTGTTCCAGCAAGGCTGGTATCCCTATTAGGAGTGTCCGTTAAAGAAATTTTACGAAAAGGTACTTGAATATCATCACGGCTGCCTGTGACATAGGCTTTGTCAGATCCTGGCATTGGTTCTGTACTAATACCACTGCGATCTTCTATATTAATGACATTGTTATTTTGTTTCGACACTGCATTCTCCCTCAGTTTAAAGATGAACATCAGGGAGTGAGAGAAATGTTGCAGACAAGGAATCGAATAATTTTAAGTACAGCCTAAATCATTCTCTTGTTTCCTACGGAGACATTACTCTCTTCAGGTTCAACGGGTTTCATCTCAGCCATTTATGGCACCCCGACAAGTTATTTATATAGTAGCGTAATTTTTTTTTATTGTATATCTATCCCTACTGAATAAAAGTAAGTCTAGTGTGAAACAGTATTGTCTCGTTGCTTTAGCAGGAAAAATAAATAATTTTTATCTTATTCAGCTTGTGCATCTGGAAATAAGTGGTCGATACTTCTTTCATCACCGACAAGTAATGATAAATTTAGATTAATAAAATCACTTTCACATGGGCTGGCACCAAACTGAATCGCTAAGCTAATCGCTTTTGGTGAGAAATACACAGTAACTCTATCTAGCGCTGAGTTATAGCTGGAAAATATAGCCATAGCTATTGGTCGACCAGCGCCTATATATTTAGGCAGAAACGCATCCATAATTTTTTGCGTTGTATTTTGTGCAGTCTTACTATCATCTAAATCTATCGAATACCACGTTGTCATCATAAATCCTTAATCTGGGTAAAAACCATCAACTTTCAAGCCGTAAATAAGCAATAAAAAAGGCTATCCTCTCGGCTAGCCTTTGTATTGGGGCGGCGTCAATCCAATTATCAATCTAACTGCGCATTATTACTGCGTTAGAATAATTTTATTATTCAGGTTACCCCCAAAGTTACCCTTTAACGCAAGAACCTATATGCTTATCTAAAATGAGGAGCAATAGGCTGCTAGAAAAAAGGTACAGACAATCAGAGTACCAAGTAAAGTTCCAACTATCGCATACTTATCATTATCCCAAAAATGGATAAAAATATTTTTTTTAATGTAATTTAAATAAACTGATTCAATATCCTCAACCACATCGGATATATCTTCATTGAAATGATAAATTCCTCTGTCAATATCTTGATTCAAAAAAAATATCACATCAAAGCCTCTCAATCTTGATAGACAATTAGGCTCTATTACCTCAAGACCAATATATTCGTTAAATTGCATTATCCTTAATTCAGCTTGGGTTAATTTTGATGAAAGAGTTGCTTCAAGATAAAGTTTAGAACTGCTTGATTTACTGATCGAAATATACCAATCATTAATACTGAGAATAACGTCTACAATCTTGTCTTTAGATTTTGATATTTCAGCTCTTTTAAAAGCCCTATTACTCAGAATATAAAGGAGAACCCAACCTAATATAACAAAAATTATACCGAATAAATTAAGCTCATCCTTCATCTTTTATTGCAGCTTCAATACGTTCATCAATCACACTGATAAGACTTTCAAGAAGATCGTGTGTGTATGTAAGCTTTCTATGAATTTCATCCCCAGAAAAATGAGATTCTCGAATTAGTCCACCAAAAGCCTCATCCAAGAATGAGCGTCCGTATCGATTATATCCTGTCAAGTCAACATGGACATATTCATAATGTTTTAGAGCTGGCGCCAGTAATTCTTCGCGAAATTTCTCTCCACTACTCTCACCATCTTCAGGCGTTCTGCCATATGGATGTGGATCAAAGTCATCAACAATAACTATAGTTTTTTTATTCATGCTAATTGTATGTTCCATTGAATCAAAGTTCCCTGCATGGGTTTTGGAAGATCACAAACTACCGGGGACTCACCATATGACAACTTAAACATTCCTAAACCACTAAATAACCACATTCTACCATTTAAATTATCTTCCACCAATGCTCTAATACTCTTACTTCCTTGACCATGTTTATCCTTCTGCGTTCCCGTTACATCACCAGTCATCGACAGTCCTACTTTATGTGCGTCACTAATGCGTTTAAATAATATTAGATCAACATCTTTTGAAGACTCATCTCTCAATTCAGCATATTCTGTTGGATATTGTGTTTTATACGAATAGAAGAACCATGATTTTTTCTCAACAGTTTTAGGTATTCCTATCCCCGAATCATATATAGCTAAATACAGCTGTTTATTATCTGTATCTACATGACAAAGCAACCACCATTTTTTTTCATCATCTGTGCGATCAGGATAGGCATGTAGCCTGACATTATTTATTGTTTCAGATACGGCATCTCCGAACACATATTCAGTCTGTGCACTCATTTCATTACCGTATATTTGAAACTGAATATGATCGATAATTTTTTCAATATACAACCGGCCATATCCTGAAATAACAGGTAAATAACTATCCTTGAAATGATAATGATGATTTTTACCTTCAATCACCCCCTTCAAGTTAGTTAACATGATCATATCTCTAATGTGATTATCATCTCTGGGTAAGATAACCCCGCCCTTCACATTTCCATTGCCATATGATTCTTCAACAGCTGAATAAACTGCAACCATAGCTGCAGCAGTGACTCTTTTTGTACCTGAAAAATCAAAAACACACCTACACGTTCCATAATATTTCCTTATTTCAGCTATAAAATTTACAGTATCAGTGTAGAACATTTCAGTATCTTCAGCTTCGTAAAATGACAAGTTGACGGGCGCACTAATAATATGCGCTTTCCCAGCAAGTATTTTTGCCCTAAGAACTGATTTCGAATTGCTTTGCTGTCCGGCACTAAATCTACGACGTTTTTTACTTTTCTGTTTACTTTTAAGTCTTCTTCTAAAGCGTTTTAAAGCAACTACATCTTCAATGTAAGCCTGGCTTACATCCTTTTTTTTCATATCATTCCTTTTTTCATATCATTCCTATGAAGAGTAAAAAAACACAATATAACTTTACTTGTTTTTCTGAGATAAAATCAAAATCTTACCTACGAAAACACCCATATATATATATCCAAGGAGAGCTTCTGCCATTACAAAACATTTTGTCACAACATCATCTGGTCGAAAATCACCATAGCCTAACGTTGTCCATGTCACCACACTAAAGTACAAAGCATTGAGCCAATCTAATTGCTCAGAAGCACGATTACTATCTGGTGTAACCACGCCAAAAGATTTAAACATGAGAGCAAAATATCCAATTAAGAAAGGTAGCATGGCAATATAGAAATAAAGCTTACGCCATGAAGTATCATCTCTAAAAAAAGTAACACTGTAATAGAGCGTTACCAAAATCATTACCAGTAAACTTCCCAATATCCCCCAATATTCAATAATGCTTGCAGTTGCAATAAATAACCATGCGATAGCTAATCCCGAAATAAAAACAATCTCATCTTGTAAAAATTTCATCAATGACCAAAACCGTTCAGATTGATTATTAACAGCCATCAATGCCAATCTCTCTTACAGCACTACATCTCATAACAATTGCAGTACTGTTTAATGAAAAAATTCTATAATCTTCATTATTAGAACAAATTGCACTAATAGTCCCATCTGAATTACGTAATGCTGTTTTTATTTTAGGACACGGGTGTCCTGCTTTGGTTATTTCAGTTTTAGCTATTTTTATTGGCTCGCCAAGAGGCGCGGCTCCAAAAGAATCATTTAATGATTGTGCCCAAACAATTGGTAATGACATTACTGCCAGAATTGCAAATATTAATGTGGGAATAACTCTGTCCAACCTTCTAATACAAAAAGTATTTCTTAACATTCCTGAAGTCCATTTTTAGTTGAAACTAAATATTAACAGATATTATTATCCTTCAAGATAATTCATATATCCGGATATTATTGCCCCCCCCATTAGAGTAGGGTTGCCATTCATCGATAAGAGAAAAATCAAGGGGTCAGCCAGCTTGAGTTAATACATCTCTTAATAATATCTATATTTCAAATCGGTTAGAATGGATTTATCATATTTTTGTCGAATGAAAAGATGACTCAGAATGGATGCAAACTCATACTGAAGAAGTAATGTTATGCCTAATCAACAAAAGAGCGTCAGCGTTACAGAAAACGAAATAGCCTACGTAGGAATATATAAAATTTCATATGATATTATCACCGTCTCCTATGGTGAATACCATAAATCCACACAGCTTGGTACTTTCGGAAAACAACAAACTAATTCTATAGCGCGGATATTACTGCGAGAGTTAATTAATGAAAAAATAGGACGGGAGTGATTAAATTTAATCCCTCCGTCACCTTTTTGGTAATTATAAAATCAAGCTGGCTGACCTCATGATGTGTCAAACCTATTTATCTTCAATTGTTTAAAATTATTATATAATGCTGTTTACACATTTTAAATACTCATTATAATCTTATGTCTTCCTCCCCTTCACAGTACGATGTCATCATTCTTGGTGCCGGCGCCTCCGGCTTATTGTGCGCCATCACAGCTGCAAAACAAGGCCGGCGCGTTTTAGTGTTAGAGCGCTCAAATAAGATCGGTAAAAAGATATTAATGTCGGGTGGTGGCCGATGTAATTTCACCAATCAATTTGTCGAAGCAGACCACTTTATTTCCCAAAACAAACACTTTAGTAAAGCGGCTTTAAAGCGTTATACCCAATGGGATTTTATTGAGATGGTTGAGCGTTACGATATTGATTATGAACAACGCAAACATCAACAATTATTTTGCCTTAATTCAGCAAAAGATATTCTCAATATGCTACTTGAAGAATGTCGTCTGGCGAATATCAACATTAAAACCCAATGTGAACTTGAACATATCCATGCCATTGAACTCAAAGGGCATTCAAATAAAGACCACGATGTTCCCCACCGCTACCAAGTCCAATTCTCCGATGACAAAACAAGCCAACAGCACCATTGCCAATCAGTGGTGGTTGCAACAGGTGCCCTATCCATACCCTCGCTGGGTGGCAGTAGCTTAGGCTATGACATTGCACAGCAATTTGGTTTAAAAGTGACTCCACGACGGGCCGGTCTGGTACCGTTTATGTTTAGTGATGATATGAAACCTGCCTGTGAACGACTATCAGGACTAGCATTAGAAGTAACGGCCAGCTGTAATAAGCAAAGCTTCACTGAAAATATGCTGTTCACCCACCGCGGACTCAGTGGGCCGGTTATCCTACAAATTTCTAATTATTGGCACCCCGGTGATACGGTCAACATTGATTTATTACCCCATAAAGAGGCGGCAGCGTGGTTAGTTGAATCAAAACAACAGTATCCTAAGAACCAACTTAAAACCATCTTAAGTCATCAACTGGCTAAACCCCTTGTCAACGAACTACAAACACGCTGGTGGCCTGAAAAAGCCCAATCGCCCTTGGCAGAATTCAGTGATAAGCAGCTTACGGCTATTGGCAATAAGTTAAATCAATGGGCCTTAAAGCCCTCTGCAACAGAAGGTTATCGCACCGCAGAAGTCACATTAGGCGGCATCGATACCGATGCTATCAGCTCCAAGACCATGGAAGTCAAACACCAGCCCGGTCTCTATTTTATTGGTGAAGTCTTGGATGTTACCGGCCATCTTGGCGGTTTTAACTTTCAATGGGCTTGGTCTTCTGGTTATAGCGCTGGTTTATTTGTTTAAACCTCTTTAGTTAGCCATGTTAAAATACGGCCTCTAAAATCTTCTCCCCGATAAGCGAAACCCATCATGCTACGACTCAATGAAATAAAACTGGCCCTTGATCATAACGAGGATGCCTTAATTGAAGCCATTGTAGATAAGGTGGCTATTAGCCGCGATGACCTATTAAGCTTTACTATTTTTAAACGTAGTTCTGATGCCCGTAAGAAAACTAATATTTTATTAATATATCAAGTAGATATCGTGCTTAAAGAAGAGGTTGAAGCGGCCGTTTTAGAACAGTTTTCAAAACAGACCTTTGTTAAAGTCACCCCGGACATGGAGTATCACTTTGTCGCACAGGCTGACGCTGACTTCCCCAATAAAGAGCAACAACGCCCCATTGTTGTTGGTTTTGGCCCCTGTGGGATTTTAACTGCTTTAGTCTTAGCTCAAATGGGCTTAAAACCCATTGTTTTAGACCGTGGTCAGGATGTCAAACAACGTACTAAAGACACGTGGGACTTGTGGCAAAAAGGCAAACTCAATACCGAATCCAATGTACAGTTTGGCGAAGGTGGTGCCGGTACATTTTCTGATGGCAAGCTCTTTAGCCAAGTTAAAGATAAACGTTTCCTCAGCCGAAAAGTACTGGATGAATTTGTTAAAGCCGGCGCACCCGACGAAATATTAGTCGACAGTAAACCCCATATCGGTACCTTTAAACTGGTCAGCATGGTCGAAAAAATGCGTAACGAGATCATCGCTTTAGGTGGCGAAATTCGTTTTGGCCACAAAGTCGACACCATTCATCGTGAACATAACCTGGATGATAGTGGCCAGATAACCGGCTTAACACTCAGTAACGGCGAAACGATGCACAGCCGACATATTGTTCTAGCGATTGGCCACAGTGCCCGCGATACATTCGAAATGTTGCTGGAATACGGTGTTTATATTGAATCCAAGCCTTTTTCTATCGGCTTTCGTATTGAACACCCACAATCTGTTATTGATAAAGCCCGTTTTGGTGACAATGCTGGCAATGCTCTTTTGGGCGCGGCCGATTATCATTTGGTCCATCACTGCAAAAACGGGCGCAGCGTTTATAGTTTTTGCATGTGCCCTGGCGGTACCGTGGTGGCCGCAGCGTCAGAAGAAGGCGGCGTCGTCACCAATGGCATGTCGCAATACTCACGTAATGAACGCAATGCCAATGCCGCCATTGTGGTCGGTATCGATCCAGAACAAGACTATCCAGAACACGTCCTATCCGGTATCGATTTACAAAGAGACTTAGAAAAACTAGCGTATGACTTGGGTGGCGGTGATTACAAAGCTCCAGCTCAACTGGTAGGTGACTTTTTAGAAGGCAAACCCTCGACAGAACTGGGCGACGTTACCCCCTCTTACCAACCGGGTATACGCTTAGGTGATTTATCCAACGCATTGCCAGACTTTGCTATTGAAGCACTACGAGAAGCGATTCCCGTCTTTGATAGAAGAGTCCCGGGCTATGCCATGAAAGATGCCATTCTAACCGGTGTTGAAACCAGAACGTCCGCACCCATTTGTATCAGACGCGGCAAAGATTTTCAAAGCATTAACACTCAAGGGCTCTATCCTGCAGGTGAAGGCGCAGGTTACGCAGGTGGCATTTTATCTGCTGCAATCGATGGCATTAAAGTCGCTGAAGCCGTTGCTAAAAGCATCCTCCTTGACACAACTGACAGCTAAAACACTATTAGCCGTTGCCAACGGCTAGCTAACTTAAAAAACTAACAGGATCAAATCTTGCATTTTGGAAAATCAAGCTGGCTGACCCCTTGATATTAAACGTCAACTATCTAACTCATTAAACGACTTTATCTATAACATCGTTTTAGCAAGGAAAAATCATGGCAAGCTCATTACAAGATCAACTAAAAAAATCCGGTATCGTAAGTAAGAAAAAGTCTCAACAATTCGATGCTGAAAAACGTAAACAAATACAGGCCAAAAATAAAGGCCAAAAATTTGATAATGAGATTGCAGAAAAAGTAAAACAAGCTAAATTACAAAAAAAGCGAGATGACCAAAAACGAAATCAACAGCAACAACAGCAAGTAAAACAAAATGAAGAAAAAGCACGTATCAAGCAAATTATTGACCAAGTGAAAATCAAAGACTATGACGGTGATACCGCCTTCAATTTTCAATTCAATAACAAAATTAAAACACTGTATCTAAATACAGAAAACTACGATGCATTAGTTGCAGGAAGTATTGGACTCTGTCAGATCGATAACATCATATTTATTCTGCCAAACTCAACGGTGAATAAAATAAATAAGATTAACCCGGTTTATGTCGTATTACATCAAGACAAACCGAATACAACGCCAGAAACAGCAATCGATGCTCCCTATGCCGACTATGATATTCCTGATGATTTAATGTGGTGATAACCCCAAGTTGCATTCGACTAAAGATGAAGATCACTCCACAATGACCCTATTGGTTCCAAATCAAGCTGGCTACCCCCTTGATTTCACCCTTTTTATTGTCTGTATTAGCAAAATAATAAGCTGAGGAAAATAGATGTTGGATATGGTTTTACGTGTTTATGGCGAACAATTTGATGTTGAGCAATTTGTTAATCAGTATCAAGATTTGCTTATCTTAGATTCCTTCAAAAAAGGAGAGGATGATATGTTGGGTAACCCCAGCGAGTTCTCTGGTTTTGATGTGATGATTGCAGAAAATGAGACTAAGGGAAGTTGTCTACAAAAAATTCAACAGTTTCTCGATGTGCATCAACTGGCACTTAGCTTTCTAAAAGCTAATGCGGTTAACTGTGTTCTGGATATTGATGCCACGGTGAAAGTTACTGATGAGATGCCAACCTCGGTAAATTTATCACCTCAGTTAATGGGCGAGTTACATAATCTTAATATCGCAATTGAATTCTCGGCTTACCCTCACATTGAGGGCCTGTAATCAAGGGGTCAGCCAGCTTTATTTCTCTCTATTAGCCATTGTTTAGTGCATTGCGTCTAAATTTTATTAGAACTATTTTAAGGCATGATGATTTATGGAATATGAGTTTCAACGTAATACCTTAACGGGTACCTTAGTTGCTGATTTTAGTATGGGTCAAGAAGCATTAGGATTTTGGTTTGTCGAGGAACTAGGGGAATGTTCAGAAAAATATGAAGCGATCTGCCAAGTCATCGCTAAATTGCAGTTAAATCAGCTGAAACACTGGCATATGGTAGGTAAAGCACTATCAATTGAACTCGATGATGAGCAAGTTAGGGTTTTTGCCAATGAAATTGAAAGTGGTGAAGAATTTGAACTTGAAGATGCACTGTCTCTCTACGATGGTGAATCGGAAGCTTTTTGTGGCTTAGAAGATTTCCACGTTGTATTACAGAGTTGGCGTGTCTTTATAGATGATGGCTATTAAGTTAACTTATTACTCAAATTGACCGACTAAAGATCTATCGTATGACCCAATTAAAATACCTATCCGGTTACCCAGAAGATGTGAAGTCTCAAGTACAGTCTCTCATCGCGAATCAAAAACTCGGTGACTTTTTATTAAATAAATATCCTGTGACCCATGATATTAAATCCAATAAAGCCCTGTATTCTTATGTTATTGACTTAAAAAACCAATTTATTCGTCAATCCAGCCCCCTGAGTAAGGTCATTTATGATGATAAGCTTGATGTACTCCATCAAGCACTAGGTTTACATAGCTTTGTTTCCAGAGTTCAGGGTGGTAAATTAAAAGCCAAAAATGAAATCCGTATTGGCTCGGTGTTTAAACATGCACCTAGTCAGTTTTTAAACATGATCGTCGTACATGAGTTAGCCCATTTAAAAGAGAA
>JABSQO010000034.1 GCA_013215775.1 Piscirickettsiaceae bacterium | reverse complement strand
CATATGTGATGCAAATGCATGGCGCAAACGATGTGGATATACACGATCTGAAATGCCTTGTTTTTTGCCCCAATAACGTAATCTTTTTTGAATTGATCTCACTCCTAAGCGTTGACCCTTTTGAGTGATAAACAATGCTGTTTGTTCAAAAAAACCCCATTGTTCTCGCTGTTCTAACCAATTTTTTAAAGCCGCTATCGCTATTTTACCAACAGGAATGACACGACTCTTATTACCTTTACCCGTCACATAAACTAACTGATCGCCAAAATCAACATCGCGACAATTTAAACTCGCTAATTCTGCCAATCGTAAGCCTGAGGAATAAAATAATTCCATCATGGCATGATCTCGGGAGGAAATTACACTGTTTTTCTGACGACTGTTATCCAACAAACTATTCATTTGATCCACATCTAATGTTGCTGGTAACCGTTTTTCCGCTTTAGGGGCTTGTACTGCTTGCGCAGGATTGTTATCTGCCAATTGTTCTCGTATTAAAAATCGATACAAACTACGTATCGCTGATAATGAGCGTTGAATTGAACGCCCAGCTAAACCTTGTCGGTTGAGTTGGGCAATAAATTGACGAATATGACTGCTTTTTATTGCAGACCAATTAGTTAAATCTTGTGGTTCACAAAATGCTACTAATTGTTTTAAGTCGCGCTGATAATTAGTTACAGTGTGTGATGACATACGTTTTTCCTGCGTTAAATATTGCAGGAAGTGTTCAATATCTTGTGTCAGTTTATTCGCCATTCTGATGATGAGTATATGGCTGCAATAAACGTTTGATAATGCCACCTAAAAAGCTCAAATAATCTGTCGCCATATCCGCATGAAAACGATTGGCATCATAGCTAGCTATCGCTAATAACCCTACACATGGTTCATGACCTAAAGGTACACAAGCAACAGATTGAACTTTATCAGCTTGTTCTGCGAATAATACTGTTTTTTGGGCATTGGTTAGCCGACCACATACTGGCTGTTGTTTAGCAAACATACCATCAAACACCAGCAAAGACCCATCATCCGCATGTATCTGGCTAATATTATCGGAGGTCTCAGGCATGGTCGGTGCAATATTCCCTACATAAAATAATCGTAGTGCTATTTCATCAGCCTTAAATTCTTGTTTGAGCTCATTAGTCAGCATTGAAAATAATGCTTCCAGACTTTGAGCATCCATTAATGTTAAACAGAGCTGATGTACTCTCGACTGTAATTCTGAATTTTGGCGAGCATTATCAATTAAGGCATGTAATTGTTCTTGTAGCTGGGTATTCTTATTTTGCAAACGCTCAAACTGACGCTGTGCCAATGATATTGTGCCTTCAGGTGAGTCATTAAGTTGTAGTATTTCTAACACATCAGGTTGTTTCAAAAAGAAATCTGAATGTTCTGTTAAATACTGTACGACCTGATCTGCCGTTAATGGTTTTTTATCATTGCCCACGCAATTTCTCCATCAAATACTTGTGTTGCTGGCCCCGTCATCCACACCGAAGACTGATCATCAGGCCAGGAAATCGTTAACTTACCACCCGGTAATGATACCTGAACTTCTCGACTTAACAGACCTTGTTGAATTCCACTCACCACTGCAGCGCAGGCACCCGTTCCACATGCCTTTGTTTCACCTACACCACGTTCATAAACTCGCAATCTTATCTGTGACGGATTCACAACTTCCATAAACCCGACATTCACTCGTTCAGGAAACTGATCGTGACTTTCTATTATGGGACCTATCGTTTCAACATCAGCCGTTTTGATATTATCCACAACAATTACCGCATGAGGATTACCCATAGAAACTGCACCTATTTCCCTGGTTTGCCCATTAAGTAATGGTAATGAATAAGTCTTTGCTTGTTGCTCAACATGAAAAGGAATTTTAATAGGCTCAAATTGTGGCAACCCCATATCGACTCGAACATCACCATTAATTTGCAAGCTGGGAAAAATCACACCTGAAGCAGTTTCGACTGCGATTGTGTCCTTGTCCGTTAAACCTCTATCATAAACAAAACGTGCAAAACAACGAACACCATTGCCGCACTGCTCTACCTCACTACCATCGGCGTTGAATATACGATATTTAAAATCTACCTTGTTGGTAGATGGAGTTTCCACCAATAATAATTGGTCACAACCAATACCAAAATGTCGATCAGCTAAAAATTGAATTTGGGCCGATGTTAATTCTACTTGCTGATGAATGGCATCAATAACAATAAAATCATTACCAAGCCCATGCATTTTACTAAATTTCAACATGGCAAATTATTCCGGTAGAATCCGCTCGCCAGCATAGAGTGATTCAATGCTTTCTCTAGCTCTAATAAGATGAATTTTATCACCATCAACCATGATTTCCGCAGCACGAGGGCGAGAGTTGTAATTTGAACTCATGGTAAAACCATAGGCACCGGCTGAACGTATCACCAACAAATCTCCCTGCTTAATCGCCAATAAACGATCCTTGCCAAGAAAATCACCCGTCTCACACACCGGTCCAACAATATCGTAATGCAAAGCCTCAACCGTATCATCTTGAACTACTGGCTGAATCTGTTGCCATGACTGATATAAAGCCGGACGTAATAAATCATTCATTGCTGCATCAACAATAGCAAACCGACGGTCTTCTGTTGGCTTTAAATATTCTATTCGTGTTAATAATACCCCAGCATTTCCGGCAATTGCACGACCCGGCTCCATCAAAATTTCTAATTTCCGATTGGCCAATAAAGGTGTTAATGCCGCTGCATATTCCTCAGGCGTCGGCGGGACTTCATCATCATAAGTGATACCTAATCCTCCGCCAATATCCAAATGACTTAGATGAATATCCAATTCCGCTAAACGATCTACCAATACTAACACTCGTTTTAAGGCATCGACAAAAGGTGTCACCGACGTCAATTGAGAGCCAATATGACAATCAATACCTTTTATTTCAATATGAGACATTGTCTGTGCTTGCAGATAAACATCTTCTGCTTGATCAATGGCGATACCAAATTTATTTTCTTTTAATCCTGTCGAAATATAAGGGTGTGTCTGTGCATCCACATCAGGATTTACCCGTATAGATATCGGCGCAATCATTTCGATATCAGCTGCAACATCATTAATTCGCTCAAGCTCTGGAATAGACTCCACATTAAAACAACGTACACCTTGCTCTAATGCATATCGAATTTCCGCAACCGTCTTACCAACACCCGAAAAAACAGTGCGATTTGCTTGGCCTCCAGCCGCTAATACGCGTGCTAATTCTCCACCAGAAACAATATCAAAACCTGAACCAATTCGTGCCAATATATTTAATACGGCTAAATTGGAATTTGCTTTCATCGCATAACAAACACAATGTGGAATATCTGAGAAAGCATCATTAAAAGCATGCCAATGACGTTCTAATGTTGCTCGAGAATAAATGTATGTTGGTGTGCCATATTGTTCTGCAATGCTTGATAACGCTACATCTTCGGCGAACATTTCACCTGTTTTATAGTTAAAATAATCCATTTACACCTAACCAAACAAGCTTGTCGATACATTGCCTTCCGGCAAATAAAGATCGCCTTTTTGACCGCACGCCACCATCAAGGATGCTACGCATAATATAAGCGCTAGCCATTTCAAATTTTTCATTTTTTGCATTGCCTCTATCCCTCTAAACTTATTTGTTCTGCAGTATATATCCTATCAGTCATGCATGTCATGAACTAAGAAACTAGAATTTATTGATCAACTTCCATAATATATGTTGTGGATTGGATATAACGTTTTATAGGATGTATATTTGGTAATGGCAGAATTAGCTACAACCATTAAGTTAAGCGGACTTGCACGTAGATTAGTCGGTGATGGCTTATTATCAGAGCAGGATGCGGATGCCGCACAACAAGCGGCCAAAGAAGCGAGCCTTCCTTTTGTCAGTTATCTAGTCAATAACAGAATAGTCTCCAGCAAAGATATTGCCGCAATGGCATCACAAGAGTTTGGCGTGCCACTGTTTGATATTACAACGATGAATATGGAATTGGCAGCAATCAGCCTTATCAAAGAAAAATTAATTCGTCAGCATAATGCTTTACCTTTGTATCAACGCGGAAAAAGGCTTTATGTCGCCGTTTCTGATCCGACAAATCTACAAGCACTGGATGAATTTCAATTTAATACTGGCTCCAATACATATCCGGTATTAGTTGATGAACAACAATTATCAACAGCCATTGAACGCGCTTTAGATGACAGTGCCGATCAACTCGATCATTTTGGTGATGCCGAATTAGATGACATTGATTTAGGTCCAGATGTAATTGAACAAAAAGACGACTCTGATGCCAATATTGACGACACCCCTGTGGTTCGATTTATCAATGGCATATTGACCACCGCCATTAAAGCAGGTGCATCAGATATCCATTTTGAACCCTATGAAAAAAAATATCGTGTGCGTACCCGAATTGACGGGATTTTACATGAAAATAAAACCGCACCTGTTGCACTGGGAGGAAGAATTGCCGCCCGTTTAAAAGTATTATCTCGCTTAAACATTGCCGAACGGCGTGTTCCCCAAGATGGTCGTATGCGACTTAAGTTATCAAAAACGAAAGCAATTGATTTTCGTGTTAACACTTGTCCAACGTTATTCGGTGAAAAAATTGTATTACGTATTTTAGATCCAACTAGCGCTCAGCTTGGTATTGATGCTTTGGGTTATGAAGCAGATCAAAAGAAAATATTTCTAGAGACGATGCATAATCCTTATGGCATGATCTTGGTGACAGGGCCAACGGGTAGTGGTAAAACAGTCTCGCTATACACCGCACTCAATATCTTAAACACAGATGATCGTAATATCTCAACCGCGGAGGACCCAGCTGAAATCACGTTAGCGGGTATTAACCAAGTTAATATTAACCCTGCCGTGGGTCTGAATTTTTCGGATGCCTTGCGTGCATTTCTACGGCAAGATCCGGACATTATCATGGTGGGTGAGATTCGCGACTTAGAAACAGCCGAAATTGCTATTAAAGCTGCACAAACTGGTCATATGGTATTGTCTACATTACATACTAACGATGCACCTCAAACATTAACTCGTCTCGCTAACATGGGCGTGCCGCCTTTTAATATTGCCTCAGCGGTCACATTAATTATTGCACAGCGACTTGCTCGGCGTTTATGTTCTAAATGCAAAACAACGGAAAAACTTCCGATTGAAGCCTTAGTAGAAGAAGGTTTTAGTCAGGCACAAATTGACAAAGGCATCACAGTTTATAAAGCTATAGGGTGCGATAGTTGTACTGATGGTTATAAAGGTCGCGTAGGTATCTATCAGGTTATGCCTATTTCTGATGCAATGGGACGGATTATTATGGAAGGTGGAAACGCAATACAACTAGCCGATCAAGCCACGGCAGAAGGGGTCGATGATCTAAGAACTTCAGGCCTCAGAAAAGTAGTTGCCGGCATGACCAGCCTCGAAGAAATTAACCGTGTAATCAAGGAGTAATTCGTGGCGCAAGCAAAAAAAAATAAAAAACCACAAGTTGACCCAATATTTCTCTGGCAAGGAACAACTAAACAGGGACGACGTATAAAGGGACAACAATCTGGCGTCAATATAAATGCTGTCAGGGCTGCTCTGCGACGCCAAGGTATTACACCTATCAAAGTAAGAAAGAAACCTAAAGATCTTTTTGCTCCAAGAAAGCCCGCCATCAAACCGAGTGATATTGCTATCTTTAGCCGGATGTTGGCGACCATGATGGCCGCCGGTGTCCCTTTGATGCAATCAATGCAAATCATTGGTGAAGGCCATGAAAATGCCAGTATGCAGAACATGATACTGGCTATTAAATCTGATGTTGAATCAGGCACCACTCTTGCTGAATCGCTGGGGAAATTTCCATTACATTTTGATGATCTATTTGTCAGCTTAGTTAATGCCGGTGAACAATCGGGTACGCTAGAAACCTTACTCGATGAAATTGCCACCTATAAAGAAAAGACGGAGGCCCTTAAAGCTAAAATTAAAAAAGCATTAGTCTACCCAACTGCTATTATCGTCGTCGCTTTCCTTGTAACAGCTATCTTGATGATTTTTGTTATTCCTCAATTTGAAGAATTATTTACTGGTTTTGGTGCTGATTTACCAGGGTTAACTAAAATGGTTATCCATGTTTCACAAGTGTTTCAACAATACTGGTGGCTCATTTTCGGTAGTATTATCGGTGTCATTATGGGAATTACGCAAGCCAAAAAACGATCCCGAAAAGTACAGCATTTCTTTGATCGAATGCTACTTAAAATTCCCGTTATTGGCATCATTATGGAAAAAGGTGCAATTGCCCGTTTTGCACGAACTTTCTCCACGATGTTTAAAGCAGGTGTGCCACTAGTTGAAGCAATGGTATCCGTAGCGGGTGCCACTGGTAATATTGTCTTTGCAGAAGCCACCCTAGAGATGCGCGACGAGGTCTCGTCTGGTACTCAACTAAACGTAGCAATGAAAAATACTGAATTATTCCCTAATATGGTAGTACAAATGGTCGCTATCGGTGAAGAATCAGGCTCTTTAGATTCTATGTTATCGAAAGTAGCTGATTTTTACGAACGCGAAGTAGATGATGCGGTAGACAATATGACCGCCTTAATGGAACCATTAATCATGGTTGTTCTTGGCGGATTAATTGGTACTCTAGTTATTGCTATGTACTTACCTATATTCAAACTCGGTGCGGTTATATAATACGTGCAATTAGTCGAGTTATTACATTCTTCAGCACCATTCTTCATTAGTTTTGTCATTATTTTAGGACTATTAGTTGGTAGCTTTTTAAACGTTGTTATTTATCGTCTCCCGCTCATTATGGAGCGGGAATGGCAAGCTCAGTGCAATGATCTTGCTGGCAAGGAGACAATCCCTTTAGACACACTTACTTTAAGCAAACCACGATCACATTGCCCTCATTGTGGCCATAGTATTACGGCCCTTGAAAACATTCCTATCATTAGTTACCTATTGTTAGCCGGTAAATGTAAGCAATGTAAAACCCCAATATCAAAGCGTTATCCAATCATTGAAGCGTTAACAGGTTTATTATCAGGTATTGTTGCTTGGCAACTTGGTTTTGATTGGGCTTGTTTGGGGGCATTATTATTAACATGGTCGCTAATCGCACTGACATTTATCGATATCGATCTTCAACTACTACCTGACAGTATTACCCTGCCACTATTATGGCTAGGAATATTTTTTAATCTTTTTGCTGTTTATGCCGATCTACAGTCTAGTGTAATAGGAGCCATAGCAGGTTACTTATCTCTCTGGTTGGTCTTCCATGGTTTTAAACTTGCCACCGGTAAAGAAGGCATGGGCTTTGGTGACTTCAAGTTGTTAGCCGCTTTAGGAGCTTGGCTTGGCTGGTCATTCCTACCGTCAATTATCTTATTATCCTCATTAGTCGGTGCCGTTGTGGGTATCACTCTCATTATTTTTCGTCAGCATCATTCCGATATTCCTATCCCCTTTGGACCTTATTTGGCAGCGGCAGGCTGGATCGCGCTGCTTTGGGGCAATACCATTAATAATGCTTATCTCAACTGGGCAGGAATTAGTTAACATCCCATGCTGAAAATTGGACTTACTGGTGGTATTGCCAGTGGCAAATCAGCTGTTTGTCAATTATTCTCACAATATGACATTCCCATCATTGATGCCGATATTATCGCTCGACAACTAGTTGAACCTGGGCTGCCCGCTTTTAAAGAGATTGTCTTAACATTTGGTTCCAATATTGTGCAACAGGATGGCTACCTCAACCGCTCATTACTTCGCCAACTCATTTTCACCGATAGTGCCGCTAAAAAACAGTTGGAAACTATTTTACACCCGAAGATCCGTCAACAATTATCAAGCCAAAGCCAACAGTACAGCAGCCAATATTGTATATTAGTAATTCCCCTACTTATTGAAGCTGATATGCAAGATCTGGTTGACCGAATATTAGTCATTGATCTTAGCCCTGAACAACAACTGCAGCGTCTTTGTCAGCGAGATCAGCTCTCACCGGATGATGCTCAAATGATCATTAATAATCAATGTGCTCGTCATCAACGATTAAGTATTGCTGATGATATTATCGACAATAACAATACGCCTGAAATACTCGCCCAATCCGTCACTAAATTACACCAGAAATACCTTAATTTAGCCGAATAATCAGCAATGAGTTGCCAGTAGTTGCATAGTCATGGACAATGGCAATTTTAAATTGGATATAACCTTTATCACCCGTGTCTAACACCATAATTTACGAACAACCACTTAATGAGCGGATACGAACCTTTCTTAGGCTTGAGCTTTTGTTTGCGCGCGTTGATCTCGCATTACAGGGCGATTCTGAATTACACAATCGTGATACGATTGAAGGCTTACTCAATATCCTAGCTGTTTTTGAACGTAGCGATCTAAAAGCAGAAGTCATCAAAGAATTAGAACGTTTAGTCACGACACTATCTGCGTTAGAAAATACACCCGGTGTAGACCGACAAGCTCTCGATGATTTACTGGCAGAATTAGACCAAATCCTTGATATGCTGCATTTAAAAAAATCGGCTATCGGCCAAACATTACGTGATAACGAATTTTTATATAGTATTCGTCAACGTTCTAGCATTCCTGGTGGCACTTGTGACTTTGACCTGCCTGCTTACCATTTTTGGTTGAAACACACATCCCCTGAAGAACGAAAACAACAACTCACTATTTGGCTGGATCAGTTTTCTATTGCTCGTGCCGCAATTGATATGTCTCTCAAACTTATACGTGGCAGTACTGATTTCACCAAACACACTGCCGACACCGGCTTTTACCAGCATAGCTTAGACAGCAATCAACCCAATCAGTTAATTAGAGTCAGAATACCTAAAGACGTCTCATTCTTCCCAGAAATAAGTGGTGGTAAACATCGTTTTACGGTTCGGTTTATGCAGTTTGATATTGATCAACGCCCTCAACAAGTCAGTGAAGATATTGAGTTTTCACTGTGTAGTTGTGCCATGTAAGTCATAGAAAATGGTGAAAATGGTTCATTGCCCACAATGTAATAAGCTTGTCCCTTGGCAAGACGATCAGAAATGGAAGCCTTTTTGCAGTGACCGCTGCAAGTTGATTGATTTAGGAGACTGGGCCTCTGAAAACCATCGTATTGCAGATAACACCACACAATCAGAGCAGTATGACTTAGATATAGATAGTTTCAATCCTTCAGATTATCACTAAGTTCTAAACGTTATGCATCTCCGGCAGTCAATATGCCATTTTGATACGAAAAATCCAGCATTCTATTCAGCGGTATTAATGCTTGTTGACGTATTTGTTCATCTACTTCAATCGTGTTGGTCGTATCTCGCAAAGTTTCATATAAATTAACCAACGTGTTCATAGCCATCCACGGACAATGTGCACAACTCTGACAGGTTGCACTTTTTCCGCCTGTTGGTGCTGGGATAAGTCGTTTATCTGGTACCACCTGACTCATTTTATAAAATAGACCATGATCGGTGGCAATTATTAAAGTATCTGCTGTTGATTTTTTACCGGCAGCGATAATTTGTTTGGTCGATCCGACAAAGTCAGCCAATGCTATTACCGCTTCTGGTGACTCTGGGTGAACCAATACTTCAGCATCTGGGTGTTTCTTCATCAATTGTTCAAGTTCATATAACTTAAATTCATCATGCACAACACAAATACCTTGCCACATAATCATATCGGCATTCGTTTTGTTCTTGATATATTGACCTAAATGCTTGTCTGGACCCCAAATAATTTTTTTGCCTTCAGCCATTAAGTGATTAATAATCTGTATAGCATTACTTGACGTTACAATCCAATCTGCACGCGCTTTAACTTCCACACTAGTATTGGCATATACCACCACCTCTCGATCAGGGTATTGGTCACAAAACCGACTAAACTCTTCAATTGGACAGCCTAAATCCAAGGAACATTCAGCTTCTAATGTGGGCATAACAACTGTTTTTTCAGGACTTAGAATTTTAGAGGTTTCCCCCATAAAACGAACGCCACAGATCACCAACGTACTTGCACTATGTTGAGCACCAAAATTTGCCATATCTAATGAATCAGAAACATAACCACCGGTTTCTTCTGCTAATGCCTGTAGCTCATCATCAACATAATAATGTGCAATTACAACCGCATCTTTTTGTTTTAACAATGCTTTAATTTTAACAATATAAGACGCTTTCTCAGCTTCGCTTAACCAAGGGTTCGGCTCAACATTAGAAATAATATTATCAATTCTTGATTGTAATTTCTCTGGAATTGTCTCTGCAAGACTCATTTATATGTACTCATTTTATGACTGCTATTTAATTCGATTGAAGTCTTGTAATGATCGGCACATTAGCCGCCGGAAAATCAGCTACATTCAATGCTACAATTGGACACCAACGTAACTGCTGACCTTCTTTCCCTTTCGGGCTACCTTCAAACTTATCCACCAGCCAAACATCCAACAATACAGACTTATCATTATATTTATGTGTTACTTCTAATAAAGGTTGAGCTGATGTAATGACAACATCTAATTCTTCCACTATTTCACGCAATAAAGCATCATAAACTGATTCATTACTATCCACTTTACCGCCCGGAAATTCCCACAGATTACCTTGATGTTGATGAGCATGCCGCAAGGCCAATAATACTTCTTGTTTAGCATTTACAATCACAGCAACAGCAACATGCACTGGTAAGGTCAACTCAGTAAACTCAACTATCAACTAATATGTACACAGCACCACAATATGGGCATGAAGCTTCACCCGTTTTCTCAATCTCCAAATAAACACGGGGGTGAGCATCCCAAGCCGCCATTGTTGATGTTGGACAACTCAGTGGCAGATCTGCATGACGAATTTCATAACGTGTTTCACTACATGATGCTACCAACTTCTGCTCACTCATTATATCAGCCTCTTTATTCCGTTTCAGCCCCATCAACAATGGTAGGTACTTTACGTAAACGGATATTTAACTCTTTTAACTGTAACTCACTCACGGCACTTGGAGCATCGGTTAATAAACAACTTGCTGATTGTGTTTTCGGGAATGCCATAACATCACGAATTGAAGAAGATCCTGTCATCAACATCGCAAGACGATCTAAACCAAAGGCTAAACCACCATGCGGAGGACAACCAAATTTTAATGCTTCTAATAAAAAGCCGAATTTATCATCTGCTTCTTCTTTTGAGATCCCTAATAATTCAAATACTTTTCTTTGAATATCTACCTTATGGATACGCATTGAACCGCCGCCTAGCTCTGTACCGTTAAGCACCATATCGTAGGCTCGTGACAAACACTTACCCGGATCTGTTGCTAATAATTCTATATCTGATTCACGTGGCGCGGTAAATGGATGGTGCAATGCTGTCCAACGATCATTTCTTTCATCCCATTCAAACATTGGAAATGCAACGACCCATAGCGGTTGCCAACCATGTTTAACCATACCCAAATCATGGCCAACTTTAACGCGTAAAGCACCTAAAGCTTCATTGACGATATTGGCTTTATCAGCACCGAAAAATACCAAGTCACCCGTTTCAGCTTCAGTGCGTTTCATAATCGCTTCAACGACGTCATCTGGCAAAAACTTCAAGATCGGAGATTGCAAACCTTCACGACCAGCAGCAAGATCATTTACTTTAATATAAGCTAAACCTTTAGCACCATAGATACCGACATATTTAGTATATTCATCAATATTTTTACGACTCAGACTCGTACCACCAGGTACGCGTAATGCTGCAACACGGCCTTTGTCATCATTGGCTGGACCAGAGAATACTTTGAAATCTACACCTTTCATTAAGTCACTAATTTCGATTAGCTCTAAGTCAATACGCAAATCAGGTTTATCACTACCAAAACGAGCCATTGCTTCGGCATAGGTCATACGTGGGAATGGGTTCGGCAATTGCTGCTCTAATACATTGGCAAACAAACCGCGGATCATATCTTCCATCATCGCCATCAACTCTTCTTCTTCAACAAAAGAAGTTTCAATATCTACCTGAGTAAATTCAGGCTGACGATCAGCTCGCAAGTCTTCATCACGGAAACAACGCACTATTTGGTAATAACGATCCATTCCCGACACCATCAACAATTGTTTAAACAATTGTGGTGATTGAGGTAAAGCAAAAAAATCACCTGCGTGTGTGCGGCTTGGAACTAAATAATCTCGGGCACCTTCTGGTGTTGCTTTAGTTAAAATCGGCGTTTCAATATCTAAGAAACCATTATCATCCAGAAAACTGCGTAATTGACGGGTGATTTGTGAACGAAACCGCAGTTTTTGTAACATTTCAGGACGGCGCAAATCAATATAACGATGTCGCAAACGAACATCTTCACTCACTTCCGCTTGCTCAGTTAATGGAAACGGAGGCGTTTCTGAACTGTTAAGGATCTCTAATTTCTTAGCAACAATTTCAATTTTACCGCTATTCAAGTCAGGATTATCACTGCCTGCAGGACGTAAACGTACTTCACCTTCAATTTGTAATACATATTCACTCCGGACACTTTCAGCTGTCGCGAAGCTTTCAGCATCTTCAGGGTTACACACTACCTGAACTAAACCTTCACGATCGCGAAGGTCAATAAAAATAACGCCCCCATGATCTCGACGACGGTGCATCCAACCCGCAATCGTTACTGTTTTTCCATCCAATGTTTCATTTACATCGCCGCAATAATGGCTACGCATAATCTTTTTTCCAATTCGCTTAGTTAATGTTTTCGTCGGCAGTAATACCGTCGACTAATTTATCTTTTTGCCACGGTGGTATCACAACCCCCATGGAAATAATCATTTTTAGTCCATCTTCGATGGGCATATCTAGTTCAATAGCATCCTCTACAGGCACCATAATCACAAAACCCGACGTTGGATTAGGTGTTGTAGGAACAAAAACACTGATCACCTTCGATCCTGCTTTTGCTTGCACTTCCCCCAGATTATCTGAGGTCATAAATGCAAGACTCCACAAACCCTTACGTGGATATTCAATCAACAATACCTTGCGGAACGATTTAGCATCCGTGGCTAATACCGCCTCCATAATTTGTTTAATTCCCGCATATAAAGTGCGAACAATTGGGATCCTCGCCAGTAATGACTCCCAAGCAGCGATGATACGTTTGCCGATCATATTAGCAACAATCATTCCTGTTGCTAAGACTAAAACAATTGATAAAACAACGCCTAAACCAGGAATATGAAAACCCACTAAGTTATCCGGCTGATACACTTGCGGAAGTAATAGCCATACCCGATCTAATAAACTCACGATCGCACGAATCACTAGGAAAGTAATGCCTAGTGGGATCCATATTAATAAGCCAGCAATCAGATATTTACGCATAATTTAGTCTCAATATTAACTATCGGCTGTTGCACTGGTTTTTTTTGTAGCTGAGTCTGGCTTCGCATCGGCAATATTTCGTTTTTTTCCACTTTTAAAATCAGTTTCATACCAGCCCTCGCCCTTTAGGCGAAATGCGGCCGCGGAAACAAGTTTACGCAATGTAGCTTCATTACAATCTGGGCAATCAGTTAATGCCTCATCACTCATTTTCTGTAACGCTTCAAATTCATGCTCACACGCATCACAACGGTATTCATATAATGGCATTTAAGTCACTCACTAGTGCTGAAAAATAAAATATTTCATTCCATAACCGATTAATTATACCGAAAATTTATTACTGCGGCTTTCTGCTTTCCCTCAACTGAAGATAATACGCTAAACTTCGCCCATGAAAGATCACCATGACTGGAAAGCAATTCGTAGCCTACTACCTTATATATGGGTATTTAAAGGTCGTGTGATATTTGCATTAGCACTATTATCCTTTGCCAAGCTCGCTAATGTAGGTATTCCACTGGCGCTAAAAGGTGCTGTTGATGCGCTCGATCCGCAACAACAAGATATTATTTACCTCCCGGTAGCCATGCTGATTGCATATGGTTTATTACGCCTAGTAAGTAGTCTATTTAGTGAATTACGAGATGCCTTATTTGCCAAAGTTATCTATCGCTCTGTACGAAAAATTGCGGGCAATATATTTAACCATTTACACAAATTATCGTTACGTTTTCATCTAGAACGACAAACCGGAGGTATCTCCCGAGACATAGAACGTGGTACCCGAGGCATTAGCTTTTTAATGAATTTCATGATTTTCAATATTCTGCCAACATTGGTAGAAATTGGCTTGGTCACTGTTATCTTATTATCACAATATGACAGTATTTTTGCGATTATCATTACTGGAACCATACTGTTATATATAACGTATACCTTAGTCGTCACGGAATGGCGTATGCGTTTTCGTCGCACCATGAATGAAATGGATTCCCAAGCCAATAATCAAGCCATCGATAGTTTATTGAATTACGAAACCGTTAAATATTTTAATAACGAACAATATGAACTACAGCGTTACGATAACAAATTAACAAGTTGGGAACACGCCGCAGTTAAAAACCAAACATCATTGTCACTGCTGAATATTGGTCAAGGAGCCATCATTGCTGCTGGGCTAACCATTCTAATGTTACTTGCAGGTCAAGGGGTTGTAGCAGGTGAATTAACCTTAGGTGATCTTGTTTTAATCAATGCATTTTTATTGCAACTTTATTTGCCACTTGGCTTTCTTGGTTTTGTTTATCGTGAAATTCGTCATTCATTAGCCGACATGGAGCGCATGTTCAAAATCCTCGAACAACATCAAGAAACAACTGACAATATTGGTGCTCCTGTTTTAGAAGTACCACAAGGTGAAATCCGGTTTAATCATGTTGATTTTTATTATGATTCAAATCGCAGCATCCTTCATGACATCAACTTTACCGTGGAGGCAGGAAAGAAACTTGCTATCGTCGGAGCAAGTGGCTCCGGCAAATCGACATTGGTTAGATTATTGTTCCGCTTTTACGATCCCCAAGCTGGCAGTATCACTATTGATGGTGTCGACATTAGCAAAGTTCAACAACACAGTCTTCGCCAAGCCATCGGGGTTGTTCCACAAGATACCGTGTTATTTAACGATACGATTTATCATAATATTTTGTATGGTAATCCAGACATTGATCAACAAGCTGTTATTAACGCTGCTAAACAAGCTCATATTCATGACTTTATTAGCAGCTTACCTAACGGCTATGACACCATGGTGGGTGAGCGTGGTTTAAAATTATCTGGTGGTGAAAAACAACGTGTTGCCATTGCGCGTACTTTGTTAAAAAATCCAAAGATCTTAATTTTTGATGAAGCCACCTCTGCTTTAGATAGTCATTCAGAACAAACTATTAATCGTGAACTGCAATCTATTAGTACCAATAAAACAACCTTAGTCATCGCTCATCGATTATCAACGATCATTGATGCCGATACTATTTTAGTCCTCCACCATGGTAAAATTATTGAACGTGGCCACCATGAACAATTACTCGCTAATAAAGGCCACTATGCAGCGATGTGGGCTTTACAACAAACCGAGGGACTGACATGAATCGAGCCATTCTATTAATCTGTAGCTTATTTTCCATCACCGTATCTGCAGATTGGCAAGTAGAAACATTCACCCATGCCGCGACACAATCCCAGAGTCAGTCAGCAATGGTCAGAAATGAAGAAGGCTTTGAATTAGCTATTTTCAAATCTGAACACGATGAGGTTTGGCTGGATTTTAGTTTATCCGATAATACCTTCGATGAATTATCACAAACTCAGTTACCTACTTTTCAAATTGATGATCAAAAGCCAGTGCAAATGATTCGTGGTTTTGTTGCCGTCATTATTCCTGAAGATGAAGGCATTAATGCCATTGTTGTTAATAGTAATGGTGAAATCAGCACTGATAAAGATTTCTCTGTTAACCATATTATCGCTGAAAGGCTGCCAGAAAGAGTGATTTGCCCTATTTGGCAAGGCGATGACCGCCCACATTTAGGTACGATTGAAGCACTTATTTCAGGTGATAAAATTCGCTTTGATTATGTCTTACTTGATGGCACAAAAGGACAAACATTTTTTACTCTAAATGGTGCAAAGCAGGCAATAGAACGCACTATTTTTTAATCGTCCATCACCCCTTTACCGCTGTACTTCTAGACATACAGCCATTTTTAATGGTAGTATCCTTGCGCGAATACGGGGCATAACCGTTATCCACAAGTGTACAAAGATACACCTTAAATCTGTTCAGGTTCAGTTCAGCTTCACTGTGGCAAGCTACAACTGCACTAAAGCAATTATAAAAATTTAAAGAGGAAATATCATGAAGTATGGCAAATCACTTATCGGTGCAGTTATTGGCGCATCAGTTCTATTATCATCAACAGTTATGGCTGCAAACCATATAGTAAAAGCTCAAGTTACTGCATTCAACCCTCTTGTTGTTCAAATTGCTCCGGGTGACACTGTTTCTTGGGAAGGTATGAACGGCCACATTGTCAACACACTATTTACTAATAAAGATCAAAGTAAAACTGAATATATTCCTGAAGGCGCTACAGGTTGGACCTCTGCAATGGGTGAAAATATAACAACAGAACCCTTAACAGTTGAAGGTGTTTATTTTTACAAATGTGACCCACATTGGGGAGCCGGTATGGGTGGAGTGATTATTGTTGGCGAGCCAACCAACCTTGAGACTATTGTTGCTACTAAACCAAAAGGCGCTCTTAGACGTCTTGTTAAGAAAGCACAAAAAGCTGTTAAATAATTCATTCTAGATTTAACTCTCAAAAGCCCACTTAAATTAAGTGGGCTTTTTTGATCCAAGCACTATCAGCTGTGATAAAATTTGTCAGTTGTTTGGTGTCATTAATACCCAAGCCCAATAAATATTTACACTCCATGCTGAGGAATCCTGTCTCATGAGTAATTCAGTTGATAATGGTAAACGGCGCTTCTTAACTACAGCGGCAAGTGTTGTCGTCGGTGGTGCAGGCGCTGCAGCCGTTGCCGTTCCGTTTATTACATCTATGTTGCCAAGCGCAAAAGCGCAAGCTGCTGGCGCTCCAGTTGAAGCAGATATCAGTAAGCTTGTAATTGGTCAGCAAATGACTATTGAATGGCGCGGAAAGCCAGTATGGATAGTACGCCGTTCTACTGCAGCGTTAGAAAGTCTTGCAACACTTAATGACGTGCTTCGCGATCCTGAAAGTAGCGTTGCTAGTCAACAACCTGAATACTGCGTCAATGAAACACGTTCAATCCGTGATGAAATTATTGTTTTAGTCGGTGTTTGTACTCATTTAGGCTGCTCACCAACTTATCGCCCTGAACTCGCACCAGAAGATTTAGGACCCAATTGGAAAGGTGGTTTTTTCTGCCCGTGCCATGGCTCCAAATTTGATCTTGCTGGTCGTGTATATCAAGGTGTGCCCGCCCCAACAAACTTAGAAGTCCCCCC
>JABSQO010000033.1 GCA_013215775.1 Piscirickettsiaceae bacterium | reverse complement strand
GTGCTGTCGCCTTTGAAGCCGCCCTGTCCTTTCCTAAAAAATTAGCGGGTTTGCTAGCACTTTCAACTTACTTTGCCACTAAAGACAGTGTTGAATTTAACCTAGCCAATGAGGATCTTGCCATTGAAATTCATCATGGTGATTATGATCCTATTGTGCCTTTGAGTTTAGGCCAGCTTAGTTTTGAATTGTTATCAGCAAAAGGCTATCCAACGACATTGAAACGCTACCCAATGGAACACTCGGTTTGTCAGCAACAAATTGCTGATATTAGCCAATGGTTTGTGAATACCCTACAGCTTAATTAATACCAAGGCAGCAAAATAAGCCTTATTTTTATTGCTTATCATATTCCTTTTGCGCCTTAATCACTGCCGCATTATGTTTGTCATTCCATTTTACCAAGGCGGTAAAGATCGGTTGAAGCGTGTTCGCTAACTCGGTGTATTCATATTCAACCCGTGGTGGAATTTCTGGATATTGAGTGCGTTTAATCAAACCATCACGCTCTAATTCTCGCAGTTGCTGCGTTAGCATTTTTTGCGAAACATCTCCGATGGCCCTTTGCAGTTGATTAAACCGCATATGTCCAGTTTTCAGATGCCAAAGAATTTCAGGTTTCCACCGCCCAGCAAAAACATTCAATGTGCCACCAATTGGGCAAGAAAATACATGCTTTTGTTTTGTCATTTGTTCATGCTCTCTTTACAGTTACTAAAAGGTACCTACTTTACAATAGCACTGTACACCACTATATTATCTTTTATAAAAATTACAAGTTATAAAGGAGCTAAAATATGAGCATTCAAGTATTACATAGAGATAGCTTGCCACTAGGTGGTTTTGCCGGATTAATAGAACATCGCCTTGTAGTAGATCAACGTGTTGGTGGCGATAGTGACACATGGGACGGGATGGGCAACATGGTTTATTTAGCCGATGCACGCTTTTTACCTAAGGGTGAAACGCGTATGCATTCTCATCGAGAGATTGATGTTATCTCGGTTATTGTCGAAGGACGTATCGACCATGAAGGTTCATTAGAGCATGGTGAATCACTGGATACTGATCAAGTACAGGTTCAACGTGCCGGCGGTGAGGGCTTTAGCCATAATGAAATTAACCCTGATGATCAAAAAAATCGCATGATACAGATCTGGGTGTTGCCTGAGGTGGCTGGCGAACCCGCTAGTTATAAGTTATACGATCTTCAGCGTGGTGAACTAACCGCTATTTATGGTGGTTCCAAAGATCAGGATAAAACAGTGGATAGCCATACCATTATAGAAGTGGCAAACTTAGTTGCCGATCAGAAGATTTCAAAAGATGGAGAGTTTCTGGCGTATATCACCCGAGGACAAGGTGTATTAAATGGTGAAACAGTGAACGATGGTGATCTTGTTCGCGGTGATCAGCTAAATTTCACCGCGGTTGATGATGGGCAGATCATTGTTATTACCAAACAACAACATTCGTCATAAATATTAGAAAAGGAAAACATCATGGTTAAATTACTTTTTCTTGCTGGTAGCTCACGCAAAGAATCTATCAACAAGAAACTAGCAATACTAGCTGCTGATATGGCGCGAAAAGCTGATGCTCAAGTGACATATATTGATTTGAAAAATTTTGAAATGCCGATATATGACGGTGATTTTGAGCAGGAGAATGGTGTCCCTGACAATGCTAAGAAACTCAAACAGCTTTTTGCCGACCATGATGGATTCTTTATTGCATCGCCTGAATATAACAGCTCTATGTCTGCTCTTTTGAAGAATTCACTAGACTGGATTTCGCGCCCGCATGAAGAAAATGAAGCGCCTTTAATTGCATTTAGAGGAAAGGTGGCAGCTTTAGGTGCTGTTTCACCGGGTGGGTTGGGTGGCTTACGAGGGTTAGTTCCACTACGCATGATGCTGGGCAATATCGGTGTAACCGTTATCCCTTCACAAATAGCGGTTAGCTCTGGATTTCAAGCATTTGATGAAGATGGCCAGCTTGGTGATGACAACCAAGTAAGAATGCTTAAAGCAACAGTGGATGAATTTGTAAAAACGGCTAGTCAATTAAGTCAATGAGTAGACAAAAATTAAGGGCTTAGCCTAGTTGATTTTCAAGTCGATAACACTCTCTGGTCTGGTGCCTCATTCATAAAGATACTTTCGTTTAACGTGTTTAGATAGATTGCATTGACCGTTACCTGTTCATACAACCAATAATAAAACCCGCCTTGGTCTACGCCATATCGCCAGTTATATTGACATTGAACCCATCTATTATCGAGTGAGCCTATCGTTCTAGGGGCTATGTCAGAATCAGCCGACCCAATATACTCAAGTATCTTATTGCTTAAGCCGATTTGAAATTGATCAAACTGAATCGTGTCATCATCTGGCTGTGAATAACGTAGCCTATTGCCAAGCAAATCGTCACCGTGCTGATCGATGACACATTGTTTATCCAACGCATAAAAAGCGGGTGGAAATACAAGAGGATAGTGATTCGCTATTTTTGCCCTTTGCTCAATATGTTTTTGGCTTCGTTGGCTTTTATCCCATTGTTTGATGGTTATTTGTAATACTAAGATGCTCATAGTCACTAGCTTCGGCTTCGGTTTAACTTTAATGTAAATAAAATGGAATGGAATGGTTAGACAATTTTACGCGTTAGCTCGATCGTTCTTTTTTCAAAAAAAGTACCCTAGTTAAACAAGAGTCTTACGCTGAAGATTCCGTGCCTTGTATCCGTTTAACACAGCTTGCAAAGATGACGTCATACGCTTCTTCAGGTGAGGTATTTATTGGTTGTAAATAAACATTTTTTGCTATGGCAAGCAAATCACTACGTCCTTGACCCTCTTTATATATTTTCTTTATATTCTGCTCAAATTCTGACCAATCATCCCCTTCTGATTGCCGAATTGTTTGAATTTCCCGTGCTGTGCCACCTTGATAGGCACAACTGGTGATAGTGGAGCGTTCCATTTCGACGGCATGGATTGGCGAGGTAACAAGTAACGCTACAATCAAACTACTTTTATACTGCATTTTCTTGCCCTCATCGATTAAAATATAACAAAAGTTAATCTTACCCTATTCATAAACAGCATGGAATAACCTTAAGGCTAAAACCAAAAGGAACCTAGTTGGTCATCCATTAGTCTGTTAATCTTATTGCAACTCATCTAGGAAAGAAAAATGAAAATAATTGCCGGAATATTACTATCCTTATCAACAACTGTATTTGCCGATGTCATCGTACCGATGAATTTTGTCGATACCAACGGTGTTGGTGCTAGCGCTGGTGAGGTCACCATCTCAGAAACAGCATATGGCTTAGTATTTACCCCTTCTTTACAAGGCTTAACACCCGGAATACATGGTTTTCACCTTCACCAAAATGCAAGCTGTGAACCCAAAGAGGTCAACGGTAAAGTGATTGCAGGTAAAGCGGCCGGTGGCCACTATGATCCAGCAAATACCAACAATCATGACACTCCATGGGGCGAAGGCCACCGTGGTGACTTACCACCACTTTATGTTGCACTTGATGGCTCTGCTAGCCGAGCAGTGCTTGCCCCTCGCGTCTCATTAAGTGATTTATCAGGTCGTGCATTAATGATTCATGCCGGTGGTGATAATCATTCGGATATGCCAGCCAAACTAGGTGGCGGTGGTGCTCGTGTTTCCTGTGGCGTAATTCAATAAATCGTGTGATGACACTTAGAAAAACGAATTGGAATAAATGACGAATGGCCATCGCTTGTGCACGACATATTTTAGTTAAAACCAAAGAAGAAGCCGAAACCATCAAGAAACAATTAGCGAGTGGTATTGATTTCGCTAAACTCGCTAAAAAACATTCACTGGACAAATCTTCTGCCAAGAATGGTGGTGAGCTGGGTGAGTTTGGCCCTGGGAAAATGTTAAAGGCTTTTGATAATGTTGTTTTTAAAAAGCCTGTGTTAACCGTACATGGCCCAATTAAAACCAAGTTTGGCTTTCATTTAATTGAAACCATTTATCGCCATTGATGATTTAAAATTCAGCTGCAACTTGAAAACTCATCGGTTCTTTGGTGATCGGGTGTGCCAATTCTAAAGATTCGGCATGCAGGTGTAATCGATTAGCTTGTGTTCCATAAAGGTCATCTCCTACTATCGACATGTTTAAACCTTTCACATGGGCGGCATGCACTCGCAGTTGGTGTGTGCGACCTGTTACTGGTTCAAAATACACCTTGGTTTGATTCTCTTTACGTTCGATAACCCGCCATTTAGTTTTAGCCGCCTTGCCATGTTCATAACAAACTAATTGCCGAGGACGATCATCTAAATCAACCCTAATCGGCAGATCGATAATGCCTTCATCTTGTTGTAAATTACCCTCTAATAAGGCGATATAACGTTTTTTCACTGTCCGATGAATAAATTGTTGTTGCAGTTTTTTATGCACTCCCTTGGATAAGGCAATCACCATTAAACCGGACGTTGACATATCGAGTCGATGAACAATTAAAGGCCCTGTTGCCGAAGGGAAGCGTTGTTTCATCCGTAGATAAACCGAGTCTTCTATATTCTTACCTGGGACAGATAAAAACTCTGCCGGTTTATTGATCACTAACATGACATCATCCTGATAAACGACGTCAAGAGTTTTCCCTGCGGCAGGATTGGTTAATAATGGATTTTCATCTAACTCAATCCCTTGCAACATATGTTCTAAAATAGGCTTACATTTACCCTGACAAGCGCCATAGAAATTACGATGTTTTCTAATAGCTGATTTGGGTGGTTCACCCCACCAAAACTCAGCCATTGCTAACGGCCTCATTTCATGTTGGAAAGCATATTGCAATAACTTAGGAGTAGCACACTCCCCTGCGCCTGCTGGAGGCACAAGCTGAGTGGTATCTTTGAAAATATCACCCACATTTTTTTCAACACCATTTTGATTGAGAAAATTGTACTGATCAAATAGCCGTTGTTGCAATGAAACTGAACGTTCTTTACGTTGCTGTTTTAAAGCATCAATTTCATCGGTAAGTTGATGAAGTTTATGCTCTGCTTGTTCAATTCGGTCATTCCAATAAAGCGTTAAATCTCGTAGCTGATTTTTTTGCTGAATACTTTCTTTGCTTAATTGTTGTTTAAGCTGTAAAAAATCATCAGAATTTAACTCGCTATCAGCGGAGATTCTTTTGAACTTTCTAAGTTTTCGCCCTGCAATCATTCGTTCTCTATGCAGTTTTATTTGCACAGCAGAAGCATCAAGTTCAGCGTTTAATATCTGTTCACGCGCTAAAATATGGGGGTTTTTCTCTCGCTTTTTTATCTGATCACTTAGTTGATTTAACTCAGCCTGCCCGACCATAAAAAAGTCATCTTCAACCAACATATCAAATACAGGAGGAACAAATTTTGGTAGGTGATTTTTATCCGCCATCTTGCCTGAAAAAGCGGATAAATAGCCGATTTCATTATGTTTGTTTTGCACTAACAACACACCAAACATCTTACCGATAGCCGTTTCTTTATCGCCAGTTAGTCCAAAGTTATGCTGCCACTGTGTTTGCGTCTCAAGATGTTGCTGTAGCTGTTTTGCCGCTAATAAACACAATGGATGAGGCTGATAATAGAAGGGAAAAGTAAACCGTTCAGGCAAAGAGTACGAATCAATCGATTGTTTAAATGAGGTAAATAAATTTTCTGACACAGTCGTTTTTCAGTCTATGGTGATCAATGTTGAGAACAGCACACGGTTTCACTTCGACAATACATTACTCGCCCACCAATTCATCACATTTAAAGAAAGCACCGTCACCACCTAATGTGGTCACTAATTTTGGCAGTACTTGTGACATTTTATCTAGCAATGTCCACGGCGGGTTAATCACAATCATGCCGCTGGCAGACATACCAGTATCGAATTGATCCTGAGCGATTGCCAATTCAAAACGCTGGACTTTTTTAATGCCACTTCGAATAAATTTTCGCTCTAGCTGATCAATAATCTTTCTATCAACAACCGGATACCAGAGTGCATATGTTCCTGTTGGGAATTTTTTATAGGCACTGGAAATGGTGTCAAACACGGTAGCGTAGTCCGTTTTTATTTCATAGGAAGGATCAATCAATACTAACGCTCGACGTGATATCGGAGGCAATAGTGAGAGTAATCCTTTGAAACCATCCTCACGCATCACTCGTACCCGCGTTATCTTTGCCATATTTTTTAATAACAGTTCAGCGTCTTTGGGGTGTAGTTCATATAACCAACTCCGATCCTGACCTCGCAAAAAGTGCATGGCAATGAAAGGTGAGCCCGGATAAAATTTTAAATCCCCATCTGAATTATGCTTAGCTAAAATATCAAAATATGTCGCTAATTCTGGCCAATCCTCACGTTTTAGCTTGCCAACGCCTTGACTATATTCTTGCAATTTAACGGCATGTCCACTCTGAAGATTGTAAAGCCCTGCACCAGCGTGAGTATCAATATAATCAAAGGCACGGTCTTTTTTAATCAGATGTTCAAGAATTTCTATGATGACAATATGCTTAATCACATCAGCATAGTTTCCAGCATGAAACGAATGACGATAACTTAACAAAGGAAAGTCCTAAATAGATGAAGTGCGACGTATTATAGCGTTTGCTGAATCATTGCGATCATCTGTAAACAAGCACTATAAAAGAAACTTCGATTAGCATTACTTAATCAGCCACCTCACGCCTAAGGACTTGTAAGTCGGCAATGATCTCTTGGCTATGACGACTGACATTTACTCGGCGATATATTTTTCTAACAATACCTTCAGGGTCAATAATAAAGCTATGGCGCTTGGCAAATTTAAATGGCCCTAATGAAAACAGCGATTGGTAACTCTTTGCCACCTTCCCGCCCACATCCGCTAATAATGGAAAGGGCAAATTGTATTTCTCGGCGAACTCAGCATGACTTTGTTGACTATCGATACTGACACCTAATATTTGGGTATTTTGCTCAGTAATAACGCGAAATTCATCTCGAAAGGCACAAGCCTCCTTGATACAGCCTGGCGTGTCATCTTTAGGGTAGAAATAAAGTACTAACCATTGTCCGGCATATTGATTTATCGAATGCGTTTTGCCATTTTGATCATACAAATTAAATTCGGGTGCGGTATCTCCGACTTTTAACTGATCTGCTTTCACACTATTAAACATTGATAACACCGTCAGGGTTAAAATTAGCCAACTGATAGGCATGAATATTTTCATACTAATCCCTTTTATCAAAACGTCACATTATTCATACTTTACTCCATTGATCATTATTGAAGTAAACTGCTTACATCGATGGAGACGACTATGACAGTAATACACAGACTCATTTGGCTTGTTTTATTATTTGTAGCGGTTAACGTACAAGCCACCTCATCTTTTTCAGGTGATT
Organism: Piscirickettsiaceae bacterium; assembly: GCA_013215775.1. Lineage (GTDB taxonomy): Bacteria > Pseudomonadota > Gammaproteobacteria > Nitrosococcales > Methylophagaceae. Next base: position 10,561 of record JABSQO010000033.1, on the reverse strand, counting down.
CACTGCGGCACATTTATCGTGAAATGCGCTACTTACATCATATTGGAGTGGATATTCACCAACGCTATGACTTTAATGACCGTGATCAAGTTGGTGCCTGTAAATTTGAAGTCAGTCATAACGCAACTCGTGCGAAAGCATTAATCGGTTCCACTAACCGGATTGATTACCCAAATAAAAAAGAATTGGTTGATGCGGCTTGGTCCGTATATCTATGCTCTAGTTGCCGAGGTGACGGAAAAATTTGTGACACTATTCCGGAACAGTTAGATAAGATTCAACAAGTGATTGAATCGGGAGAATTCGAGTAATTCGGAGATGCTATGGACAATAAAAGTATATCGGGTAGTTGTTTATGTGGTGACATCACTTTTCAATTTACTGGCCCGATAAAAGTATTTCAATACTGTCATTGTTCTCGCTGTCAAAAAGTGACGGGCTCTACTCACGCAGCAAATATTATTATCGATCCTGATCAACTTACTTGGTTGAGTGGTGAAGAATTATTAGAACGATATGAATTACCGAATACAAAACACTTTGCAACAACGTTCTGCAAAAAATGTGGAACACGCTTACCGTGGCTAACACAAAGCGCTAAGGCCGTTGTTATTCCGGCAGGCTCATTAGATGAAGATCCCAAGGTCAAACCCATCCACAATATATTTTATGCCGATAAAGCCCCTTGGTATGAAAACGTTGAGGATTTAATCAAATATCAAGCACTGCCCATCAAGTAGTGGCTAATATTGACTCACCTTGTGTACGAAACTGTTGCTTAGACACCAATGATATTTGTCTTGGCTGTTTTCGAAGTATAGAAGAAATTATGCGATGGGCCAGTATCGAAACGACACTGAGCCAAAAACAGCAAATCTTATCCAATGCTAATAAACGAAAACAAGATCGCCAATTGTTTTATGAATAAACGATTATGAAATTACTCTATACCCGTGAAAACCGTTACCTCGTTCATAATATTAAAAATATTGTCGAGAATTCTGGTATTGAAGTAATGTTGAAGAATGAGTTCGCAGCTGGCGGTGCTGGCGATCTGGTACCACTCGAAACATGGCTGGAGCTATGGGTTGTTAATGATTCTGATTATGACAAGGCAACCCAAATTCTAGATGCCTCATTTAATATTGATAATACCTCAGATTGGGTCTGCTCTCAGTGCCACGAAGTCAATAACGGTTCATTTGAATTTTGTTGGAACTGTCAAAATAGTGCGCCAGACTTCGAATGACTAATTTGCCGCCCAATTATTAGTAACACTCAGTGGTTTTCTAAATCGAAGTGTCATTCGATCACTCTCGCCTATTGCTAAGTAATGTTGTTTGTTTTCATCACCTAAACGTAGTGTTGGTGGCAATGTCCAAACGCCTTCGGGATAATGTTTAATATCACGAGGATTCGCATTAATCTCAGAACTGGCCTCAAATTCAAATCCTGCTTTTATAGCTAGTTCAATCACCAAGTCTTGGCTTATATAGCCAAATTTCTTCATTGTTTCTAAATCAGTACCGGATTTTGCCCGATGATCGGTCACTCCCAATATGCCACCGGGTTTTAATACACGATAAAAGGCATTGAACATGTCAATTTCATAACCACCTTTAAGCCAGTTATGCACATTTCTAAATGTCAGCACAGCATCGACGCTTTCATTAGGACCAATCTGCCAAAAAGAAGGTGGTCCTAATTCAATAATGTTTACTTGATCATAATATTGGGGTGAGGCTTGTAACCATTGTTGATATTCACGTTGCATTGTTTGACGCCATTGTGGGCCGGCATTAATGGGAAAACCTGCAGCAATAAATTGTCCATGACCTTGTTTGATAAATGGCGCTAATATTTCGGTATACCATCCCTGCCCTGGCCATATTTCAACCACCGTCATATCTGACTGGATTTGGAAAAATTCTAAGGTATGTTGTGGATGTCGGTAGCGATCTCGTGATCGATTTTGTTCAGTACGATGTTCACTATGAATGATATTAATCAAGCTCTGAGAGTCATGAGCAATAGCGACATTCCACGCCATTATTGTTAATAACAAAATGCCCACAGATTGAAATCTATATTTCATAAACATGTAGTTACTCCCCACAAGACTATTAGACAAGTCACATAGTAGTGCCATACCGACTATATAACAAAAGACAGCGGAGGTTACAGAAAGTTACGTTTGAGGGATTTGTTATCTGATGACTAAAATGAGTGTACTGAGATTTAAAAAAACAAAGAGTATTGTGACAATAAACATTGTTCGTGATGTGAATGATCTAGCTGATAAATAGCTGGAAGAAATTCAGATTTATATAGGTTTTGTGCGGAGAAGGTAAACTAAAACTAGTAATTTCAATTCAGAGTAAGACTTTTTAGGGCCTCACTCTGAACCTGTGCAAACAATTTAGTTATAATTTACTTCAGTAAGTAGCAAATTAATGCGATATTCTTTGGAAAAAGGCATCGCTTGCTGGATTGAATTTATGCATTCTTAATTGCTGCTTTTGGCTATCAAGCTGTACTTTGAATGAAGGGCTTTCTACACTAACAGCTGCTAGGACATTATGTTGAGCGGCTACTTGTTTATAACGATCACTAAAAAAGTTAAATGCTTGTGGGCGTAATTGTGTTTTCTGCATCATTAATTGATCAGCAAAGCTTGATGAAACAGCAGCTTGTGCAGTCATCATTGATACACTCATTGTCAAAAGAACCGTTGCTAAAATAATTTTTTTCATTGTAATACTCCATATAAACGTAACACGAAAAATTTATGTAAAATTAATGTTTTACAGAGTGTTCATTATAAATTACTGTAAATTTTAACCAACAGTAAAATATCCTGAATTGATCGGGAATCTCTTCCTGAATATGGTTATAGTGACAACAAACACACTTTTAATAGGATAAAAATTGGAACAAGACATCATTATTCAATCGGTACGGCATTGGGTTGAGACTCTGGTAGTGGATTTAAACCTATGCCCTTTTGCCAAACGTGAGTTATTGAACAATCGGATACGTTTTTCTACCACAGAAGTCAGTACCGAACAGCAACTACTACAGCAATTACAAACTGAACTAGCGTTACTGACTAATGATGAATCGATTGAAACAACCTTATTAATTCATCCGAATGTGCTGCAAAACTTTTATGATTACAATGAGTTTTTAGATGTGGTTGAGGGTTTATTAATAGATTTAAAATTAGAAGGTGTTTTTCAAATTGCTAGTTTTCATCCGGATTATCAATTTGCCGACACAGAGCCTGATGATGTGGAAAATTATACTAATCGCTCCCCTTTTCCCTTATTACATATCATTCGAGAAGATAGCTTAGAGAAAGCAATTGCCAATTATCCTGAATCAGATAAGATTCCTGAACGTAATATTGCGTTATTGCGACATTTAGGGCGAGATAAGATGAAGGCCTTATTTCAATCTCATTTTGATAATGCTTCACACTAAATTGAGTAACTAATATGAATGGAATTATAAAAGAGATTTTATTGGCTGAAACAGCTTCTGGATCATTGCACTCAGTATCAGCTGTAGAGATTAAAGCTGGTAAAGGCATTGTCGGTGACCGTTATTATTCAACACAAGGTACTTTTTCTGAAGCTTTAAAAGACCTTCCTGACTTTGAAATAACATTAATAGAACAAGAGCAAATTGATAGTTTTAATGACAAAACTAATCTCGATTATTCGGGAGTAGATTTTCGTCGGAATATCGTGACAAAAGATATACGACTTAATGAGCTTGTTGGTAAAGAATTTTCTATCGGGCAAGCAAGGCTTAGAGGTATTCGACTCTGTGAACCTTGCACGCATTTATCTAAACTGATCGGCCCTGAAGTATTGCAATATATGGTTCATAAAGCAGGGTTACGAGCACAAATTCTTGTTAGTGGTGACATCCGTATCGCAGATATCATTAAGGTTGAGTAATAAATTCCGTTACTTTTTTGATAATCATCTTATCTCGTAAGATACGGCGATGACCTAAGCCTGTGGTTAAAACAAGTTCACTATTTTTCCACTCTTTCGCAATCATCTTGCTACGTTCGACTGGCACAGAATCATCGTCTTCATCGTGGATAATCAGACCCTGAATTGTTGTTTTATTGACCATTTTTGGCATTGAAAACCGATCCCATAGATCTTCACCAAATTGTTGCTCCAGTAATTTTTTGTGGCGCTCAATAATCTTTGGTTGAACTTCAAGAATTCTAGAAAAGATCTCTACCAACCGTTCTGCATTAAATGCCGTTCCAATAAACACTGCTTTATCAATTTTAATACCTTCAGTAACAGCATGCATAAGACATAAGCCACCAAATGAATGAGCAATCCCAGTTTTGAGTGGGCCAAATTCTTTAGCGATATTTTGAATTACCCGACTTATTTCAGGAAGGTTGGTACTTTTCGCCGATGAGCGACCATGGCCTGGAGCATCGAAAGTAATCACCCGATAACCTTGTTCGACAAAAGATTCTGTAAACGCTCCTAATTGAGCCCCTCGCCCATTCCAGCCATGAACAAGTAATATCGTCGGCTTGTTATTTTCTCCCCAGATATAAAGCTGAACAGTCTTATCATTGACCTTTAAGGTTTGCCATGTCGCTGTTTGTAAATATTTCTGTTCCCGCTTAGGTTCATCATATCGGCGTGTTTTGAACCACAAATAATTCACTAGTCGAGTAGCCAATGGTGGCGATAGTAATGTCAGGATACGAACACTGAGTCGCATCACTTGCAATATAAAAGGTGGTTTTCTTTTCTTTTTACTTACCATAAGCCCAAAAGTTTACTCCTTCTAGCTTTTTTATTTTTAGCTTTAGATGTACTATCGACGCTATTAAAAAGAAACAAACTTAATGGCTTTTTTGGGTGATGAATATCGCGATTATCAATCGCGAGTCCACAAGTTGTTACCCTTCCCTAAATAATCAGGATAAAAAGATGACTATTGAATTACTTCGTGATGTCTTAGGCTGGTGTGCTGTCATTAATTATGGGCTATTACTCTTTTGGTTCTTAATGTTTTCCCAAGCTCATGACTGGATCTATAACTTCCATAGCAGATGGTTTACCTTATCAGTAGAACGCTTTGATGCCATTCATTACACCAGCATGGCCGTGTTTAAACTCAGCGTGTTTATGTTCAACTTAGTGCCCTATATAGCACTATGTATCGCCACATAAACTTATAGTTAAAGAATTTCTTTAAGTGCTGATACACACAGTAAGACATTTTCACGTCTCGCTGAATAGCCCATCAGACCAATACGCCAAACTTTACCAGCCAAAGTACCTAATCCAGCACCTATCTCTAAGTTATAGTCATTTAGAAGTGTCGAACGAATCGCAGCATCATCAACACCTTCAGGAATAAAGACTGAATTAAGCTGTGGCAAGCGATCTTGTTCTTTAACAAGGAAACCAATATCTAAAGATTCCAAACCTGATTTAAGTAACTGGTGGTTTGCTTTATGACGAGCCCACGCATTTTCAAGGCCTTCCTCGGATAACATCACTAATGATTCATGAAGGCCGTATAAGGTGTTCACTGGTGCAGTATGATGATAGGTCCGCTTAGCACCTTTACCCCAATAACCCATCACAAGATTAAGATCTAAGAACCAGCTTGTTACTGGGGTTTTACGGTTAGTGAGTTTCTTAATAGCACGTTCACTAAAACTAATCGGAGAAATACCCGGTGGTGCCGAAAGACATTTTTGAGTACCTGAATAAATCGCATCTATTTCCCATTCATCAACACGTAGTTCTGTGCCTGCTAATGATGTGACGGCATCAACAATAGTAATACAGTCATATTTATGAGCAATGGCGCATAATTTTTTAGCATCTGATTGCGCACCTGTAGACGTTTCTGCGTGAACAAAAGCAACTATTATGGTATCTGGATTTTCTTTAAGTGCTTGTTCTAATTTATCCGCAGAAACAGCTTCACCCCACTTGTCTTCAACGATAACAGCCTCACCACCCAAGCGTGTGACATTTTCTTTCATGCGGTTACCAAACACACCATTGATACAAACAATCACCTTATCACCAGGCTCAACTAAGTTTGCGAAACACGTTTCCATTCCCGCTGAACCAGGGGCTGAAACAGGCATTGTTAGTTCATTTTCAGTCTGATAAGCATATTGCAATGCCTCTTTAGTTTCATCCATCATGCTAATGAAAGCAGGATCAAGGTGACCAATAGTTGGACGAGCCATTGCTTGTAAAACACGAGGGTGAACATCAGAAGGACCAGGGCCCATTAAGGTACGAACTGGAGGGTTAAATGATTGCATGTTATATCTATTTAAGAAGTGAAAAAAAACTATTATAATAATACCTATGTTAATTACTCAAGAATTATCACGCAGCCTACCCAAACAATGTGTCCTCCAAGGTGATGAAATCACCCGACCATTTGAATGTGATGGCTTGAGTGTTTATCGGCAAAAACCATTGGCCGTTGTTTTGCCGGAAAATATTGAACAAGTTAAACAAGTCATCTCAATATGTAATAAACACCAAACCCCTATAGTGACACGCGGTGCGGGGACAGGACTTGCAGGTGGCGCTACTCCATTGCAAGATAGCATTGTGCTGGGTTTATCCAAACTGACTAAAATTAAGTCCATTAACCCCAGTGAAAGATATGCGGTTGTAGAACCCGGTGTGAGAAATATTTCCATTAGTGAAGCAGCCTCACAGTATGGTCTTTATTATGCGCCCGATCCTTCATCACAAATCGCTTGTACCATTGGCGGCAATGTCGCTGAAAATTCAGGTGGCGTGCATTGCTTAAAATATGGGCTAACTGTTCATAATGTTATCGCAATAAAAATGCTTACCATTGATGGCGAGGAATTAATACTTCATCGCGATGATGAGGGTTTAGGCCTATTAGCGCTAATGAATGGTTCAGAAGGTTTACTAGGCATTATTACTGAAGTCACTGTGAAATTACTGCCAAAGCCAGAGCTTGCTCAAGTGGTATTAGCAGGTTTTGACAATGTTAAAAGTTGCGCTAATGCTGTTGCAGAGATTATTACGGCAGGTATTATCCCCGCGGGTTTAGAAATGATGGATAAATTCGCTATTGACGCTGCTGAAGATTATGCCCATGCAGGTTATCCAAGAGAAGCCCAAGCTTTATTATTATGCGAATTAGATGGCGTTGAGCAAGACGTTAAAGATGAACTCGATAAAGTGCTGGCAATTTTAGCAAATGCGTCGACATTGAAAGTGTCACAAAGTGAACAAGAACGCTTGCTATTTTGGAAGGGACGCAAGTCTGCTTTCCCTGCCATGGGGCGATTATCACCTGATTACTATTGTATGGATGGCACTATTCCAAAACGACATTTGGCTGACGTGTTAGAAAAAATTAGTGAGTTATCTCAACATTATGGGCTACGTGTTGCCAATGTATTTCATGCTGGTGATGGCAATTTACACCCTCTTATTCTCTATGATGCCAGTAAAGAAGGCGAATTAGGAAGAACCGAACAATTTGGTACTGACATTCTAAAATTATGTGTCGATGTCGGTGGCAGTATTACTGGCGAACATGGTGTAGGTATTGAGAAACTTGATGCCATGTGCCACCAATTTTCACCCAAAGAACTTGATATCTTCCATCAAATAAAAGCTGTTTTTGACTCACAAAACTTGCTCAACCCCGGCAAGGCCGTGCCAACATTACATCGATGTGCAGAACTTGGTCGTATGCATGTTCATCATGGCGAATTGCCACATCCAGAATTGGAACGGTTTTAATGCTAACGCTTGAACAAATTCAACAGCGTGTTGTCGATGCCACACAATTACAAATTGTTGGCACTGCAAATCAAAAACAAATCTCACACGACAACATATTAGATATGTCTCAGTATGCGGGTGTGATCGAATATCACCCTGAAGAGTTAGTTATAACTGTTAAAGCGGGTACCAGCATTAAACAAATACAAGACCTTCTTGCACAGAATGGACAAGTCTTATCTTTTTTTGTTGCAGAAAATGAGGCCTCAACTATCGGTGGAGCCTATGCTGTAGGCAGCCCTGAAATAAGGGATTCAATACTGGGCATTAAAATTGTCGATGGACAAGGACAGCTACTGACTTTTGGTGGTCAAGTGATGAAAAATGTTGCTGGCTATGATGTCTCGCGTTTATTGGTTGGATCTCAAGGACAATTAGCCGTTATTTGCGAAATAAGTTTCAAGATAATTCCACAAGCGTATACAGATCACATTAACCGGCAAGTCACGGTTAAAACTCAAAATACATCAACTGTCAGAACACGTATTGAACAAGGATTAAAAAATATTTTTGACCCAAACAGAGTCTTTATTTAATGCAAACAAAACTGTCAGCACAATTTATAGACAATCCAAAAGGGCAAAAAGCTGAGGATATTATTCAATCCTGTGTGCACTGTGGTTTTTGCTTAGCTACCTGCCCTACTTATCAGGTATTAGGCAATGAACTAGACTCACCTCGAGGTCGTATTTATCTTATTAAGTCTGTTTTAGAAGGTAATGACTTCAACCAAGATAGTATTCAACATTTGGATCAATGTCTGACTTGTCGCGCCTGTGAAACAACCTGCCCTTCAGGTGTCAAATATGGTGAATTGGTTGATATTGGTCGAGAACTTATCGAACCTAAAAGAGTGTGGTGGCAAAAGCTATACCGAAACACGGTGCGACTAGCATTAACCTCACCGAGACTTTTTAATATTGTAGGTCGCTTATTTAGACATTCTTCTATTCAAACAGCCTCACTAATACCAAACGAAGTCAAAAGCCGCGTATTACTATTAACAGGTTGTGTTCAGCCTACTCTTGCTCCTAATATTAATCATGTGACTAAGAACGTATTGGCAAAGTTAGGAATTGAAGCAATAGAAACAAAACAAGATGAATGTTGTGGTGCAATTGATCATCATTTATCGGCACCAGAAAGTGCATTGATAAAAATCAAAGATAATATTGACCACTGGTATGATTTGCTTGAATCAGGCATTGAAGCGATTATTTCAACAGCCAGTGGCTGTGGTGTGATGGTAAAAGATTATGCGACATTATTTAAACCTGAAGATCCTTATTATCAAAAGGCACTAAAAGTCTCAAACAAAACCCAAGATCTTGCCGAATATTTATCCGAAAAAGACTTATCCTCACTCAAACCAAAACAAACTGATATTTCATACCATGCACCTTGTACATTGCAACATGGTCAAAAATTACCGGGCTTAGTCGAAAGCGTCTTAGCCAAATTAGGTTATCAAATTTCTTCTATTACCGATTCTCACTTGTGTTGCGGCTCAGCAGGCACATATTCTATTTTTCAACCGACTATTTCAAAGCAATTGAGAAATAATAAAATTCAACATTTATCAGAATCAAATCCTGATGTGATTGTAACGGCTAATATTGGCTGTTTAATGCATCTATCAAAAGGGACTGCAATACCGGTTAAACATTGGATTGAATTACTAGATAGTTAGTATCAGATCTGTGGAAACTCGTGAGCATATTTACTAATCCACTCTATTGCCGCTTGTTCACTAGACAGTTCAATATTATGCTCTAATTTCATTTGTTGACGGTAATTCTCAATATGACAAATTTGCTCGACCATTCGCATCGTAAACGTATCTGATTTTTCTTGGAATGCAACACCAACTAAAAAATCTGCTCCATCTTTTCGGCACCATCGTACAATTCCATCAACATCAAATTCTGGATCACAAATGGAAATAACGATATGAATAATTTGGCCAATATCAATATCGTATTGACTCACAAAACATAAGCCACCTTCAGCCACATCTTTCATTTGGAAATTATGTCCTGAAGAATCCACACTAAACCCTAGAGGGATATCAGTTGGATGTCGAATAAATTGGCGTTCTGTACTGACCATGACTCAACATTATCATAGTTTGCAAGACGGGTTGCAGTAGCAAGTCATTACTAGAAGACTAGATTTTAACTAATTTCCGCTTGACCAAGCCTAAACGGCCTGTTTTAACAGCATGACGTCTAATGCCTTTCACAGGTGAAATAAAATAGAGATCACCGTTCTGACCAAGGATTTGTTGGGACACCCCAGTCGCTTTAGCAATTTGTGCATTAGCTTTTAAGTGATGTAATTCGCCATGCACAGGGATAGCACAATCCGGTTTAATCCAATCGTACATTAACTTCAATTCTTCAGAAGCCGGATGGCCAGAGGCATGAATCGGCAATACACTATCCTCAGCAGTGATGACATTCAATTTCATTGTTTTAAGGCGCTCTATTAAGGCTTCAATGGCTAATTCATTACCAGGAATAACTTTAGAGCTAAAAATAACAGTATCATTCGGCTCTAATTGCAAGTCTCGGAATGAGTTCATACTCAAACGATTCAATGCCGTACGGGGTTCACCTTGACTCCCCGTTGCCACCAACAAAACATTATTTGCCGGTAAATAAGCCAGATGTTCTGGATCAACTAACGTATTGCCATATTGC
>JABSQO010000032.1 GCA_013215775.1 Piscirickettsiaceae bacterium | reverse complement strand
CCATTTCAGATGATGCGTCGGAAGCAGCCAGTGAAGCTGATTATCTAATCTACACCAACGAGTTTGATGTTGTTGAACCTCTTGACGTTGATTATAGATATAGAGACGACTACTTGGAAGGCATGGAGAGCGTTATTAGAAAGATGGTTGGACCTCTACAGAAAAACCTAGAAAGACTGATTGTTGCCAAACAGCGATCAAGATGGATGCCAGGTCTGCGGTCGGGAAGAGTCAACCCAAGTTCGCTGTACAAGTTGAAGACTGGAGACGACAGAGTATTTCGCCGACGTGACATACAGGGCGAGACTAAAGACGTTGCTGTGAGTTTGGTTGTTGACTGTTCTGGCTCGATGGGTGGCGCGAGAATAGCAACAGCAATGGCGTCGGTTTATGCGATGGCGCAGGTTCTTGAAAAGATTGGTGTGACTTATGAGGTTATTGGGTTTACAACAGGCGACGAATTGCCGTATTCGGTCAAGGACGAATTAAGACGTGATGAGGAAAAGATGGGTCGCAACTTCTCAAGGACTGAGACAATCTACATGCCTATATTTAAAGGGTTCGGCGAGAGACTAAAGGTCGAGCAGAGAAAGAGATTCGCATACGCACCGCATAAGAGTTTCTTGGCGAACAACATTGACGGAGAGTGTATTGAGATTGCGGCTTTAAGACTGCTAGGGCGACCGGAACATGGCAAGGTTATGTTTGTTCTATCAGATGGTCAGCCAGCGGCTTACGGCAATGGAAGGGAGCAATCAAAACACCTAAAGGGTGTTGTTAAGAAGTATATAAAGCTAGGTATCGAATTATTTGGTATTGGAATTCAAACAAATGCGGTAGAGAAATACTATCCAGACTATGTTGTGCTGGATGATATTGCAGAGTTGCCAAACAAGGTTATGAGCCAGTTATCTCGCGTTATGCTGGGAAAATAAAGTAAGTCATCAGTGAGCTATTGTCTTTCCGTAGTTTGATGCGTATTATATAAAACATGCAATAGAAAATTGCACACAACGAAATTAAAGGGGAAACATGTATGAGCAAAATCACTTGTCGTCTTTGTGGCGAAGAAGTCCACAGTATTCAGCTACACCTTCGAGATGCGCATGAGAACGCCTCGCTTGAAGACTATCAAGAGAGTTATCCGGACGCGCCCGTTCTAAGTGAGAAAGCCAAAGAGCGTCTTGCCAGAAATAAAACAGTTGAGACTGTTGAGATTGAAATGGCAACGGCCGCAAAGGTAATCGACATTAAATCAATTGATGGCTTCTCAATGAAACCATTGGCTGAGACGTTTGGTCTTGGTCGCGCTAAAGCGGCATTAAGCAAGAAGGGCGAGTCAATCCCTATTAGAGTGTTTGACATTGGTCGCGACTCTGAAATGATTCCCGATAATGACAATGGTTACATCTTCAACATTGATTTATTAAAGACGACATTAATGGGTCTGGAGTTGAATATTCCTGTCTATTTATGGGGTCACGCAGGTGTTGGTAAATCGACAGTGCTTGAGCAAATCGCCTCACACACTAAGCGACCTTATATCCGAGTACAGCATACGGCCAATACGGAAGAGTCTCACATTGTTGGGCAGACGTTAGCAAATGAATCAGGAACATATTTTGAGCCTGGTCCGCTGGCATTAGCTATGAAGCACGGTTGGATGTATAACGCCGATGAGTACGACTTTGCACATGCCAGCATCTTAGCAGTGTATCAACCGGTTTTAGAAGGTAAGTCACTGGTGATTAAAGAAGCGCCTCCAGAATGGCGTATTGTTCAACCTCATGCGGACTTTAGATTTGTCGCTACTGGCAACACTAATGGTTCGGGCGATGAAACAGGGTTGTACATCGGCACCAACATGGGTAACGCCGCCAACTACAGTCGCTTTGGCATCATTCAGAATGTTGAATACATGCCAGCGAAGCAAGAGGCGCAAGTCATTGTGTCGCAAGCTGGGATCGTTTCAGAGGATGCTCAAAAGTTAATTCAGTTTGCAACCGACATTCGCAAAGCCTATGACGCAGGAACTATGAGCGCAACCATCGGGCCACGAGAGTTGATATACGCCGCTAAGATTGGGTTTATGAAGGGTAGTTGGACAGCAGGTCTTCAACTGTCGTTTGTCAATCGTCTAGGCTCTGTTGACAGAGAGACTGCCGCAGGCGTCGCACAGCGTATCTTCGGATAGAAATGGCTAATCAACGCAATTCAAACCAAGCCGGTATTAGCCTAGAAGACAATCTCGGCTTGGTTCACATGATCGCTGGAAAAATATTCAGACGAGTATCTGGAATGAGTCTAACTCTCGAATATGAGGATGTTTTTCAAGAGTTGGCTATTGCCTACATGAAGGCGTATGAGGGTTTTGATTCGACCAGAGGTTATAAGTTTTCTGCTTATTTTACGAAGGTTGCATTTCGCTGGGCTAACAAGTTGATTGAGAAAGAGTGCCGTCAAGAAATAGACATGAAGGAAAAAAGTCTCGACAGCATGTTTGACACGCAGATGGGGGTTGAAGGTTCAGCCGCGCCTCCAGAAAAAATTGTTGAAGCGATGGAGTTGTTCGAGACGGTATATGAAAGATTATCTCCGCTTGCTAAAAAGTCAGTTGATTTGGCAATAGAGTCGCCTCCAGAGTTGATTAGAGAGCTGGAAATGCGAGAAGTGAAGACTGACGTAGCTATAGAGACCGGATCGCTTACGCGTCATGTTAGAGCGTCTAAATTAGATACCGCTATCAGCTTAGTTCTAATGCTTTGCAACGTCAGCAAATACAAACGGGGCGAGATTAAAAAAGAGATTGGATGTCTCGCACACATTATAGGGTGAATGAATGACAGATTTAACTAAACCAGGCTGTTTCGGATCGGTCTTATCTTACTTACCGGCAGACGACACGTGTATGGCGTGCAAGAGCAATGATGCCTGTGGCGCTCAAGCATACGACTCCTTAATGAATATGCGAAAAACGATGGACGTGTCGGAGTTAAAGAAGAAATTCGACATTCACAGAATTAAGTCGGGATTGTTAGTAAACGGAGAGAAAGCGCCGGTACAGAAACAATCCAGAAGGAGCAGATTAAAACTGTCGGAAGAGCAGTTGAAAATAGTGAGAGACGGTTCTCTTCCTGTTAAGCCGAGAGAAATGATTAGTTCTATTTTTGGAAGGGGTTTTGATGGTGACTATTTATTAAAGTCGCTAAAGGCGGGCGTTAATCCGTACTTGGGTCAGACTCCGGTTATTTTGGAGAAGGCGTTTGACATGTTACTGAACGGTGGCTTCTCAAAGAAACAATTACACACAACGTATATGGAGATGGGTATGGCTAAAAGAACGGCACACTCACAAGTCTCAATTGTCGTTGCGGCATTAAAAATACTTGGCGTAGTGAACGAGAATATCGGCACAGGTCGAGTGAAATTCGAGGGGGAACAATGAATATAAAACACATATTAGGAGCGAGATCACATTTCTCTATTGGCGAGAGTATGTTGTCTCCCAAGCAGATTATTGAAGGCGCTAAGAAGGTTGGTGCTGAGAGTGTTGCGTTGGTAGACACAATGACAATATCGGGCATGGTAGATTTCACCAGTGCTGCAAAGAAGGCGGGCATCAAACCCATTATTGGTTGTCGATTGCGAGTAGTTGAAGACCCAACATACCGTAAGCCAAAGAAAGCGTCGGGCGAAAAGGAAAAGGCAAATCCAGAGTGGTATCCCAAAGTCTACGTGAAGAACGCAGATGGTATGACCGACTTAATCAAGCTATTGTCAAAAGCCAACACGCCTGACTATTTCTATTACGTTGCTCGCATTGGTTTAGAAGATTTGCTGGAGACACTTGGCAAGGGCAATCTTGCACTAAGCACCGGTGACTTTTACAGCGTCTTCCACATGACAGACTACGCTTCTATCATTGATAGAATTACCGAGTCTCACAGTGCAACAGAGACGTTCATAGAGATAACGCCAATAGATACCCCTTTGTTTGTCACGCTTAACAGCAAAGCGCTAAATATAGCGGCAGAGCGAAACCTCCCAACATTGGCAACGTACCCAATTATGTACGAAGGTACGGAAGACGCAGAGACATTGCAGGTATTGGCGGCAGTCACGTCAAATACGAAAATGTCAGCCCCCTGGCGATCCATACAGTTCGTCCAAGATTTCTGCTTTAGACCTCTCAAAGAGCAGGTGACGGCGGTGGTAGCACTTAGAGATAAGTTGGCCACGTATTCTCCTGACACAAGTCTTCTCGAAATAAGAGCCTCGCTAGGGAATATGGATACATTGGTTGGTTTATGTAACTACAAATGGGAAAAGCAACCCGTCACATTACCTAAGATGGCAGAGAACGAGATGGGCGCTTTGATATTGATGGTTAAAGAGGGTTGGGCGCATCGACTTGGTAAAGAAACGATGGGTTACAAGCCTAAAGAAGAAGACCTGCCGATATATAGAGAGCGACTAAAGTATGAGTTGGGAATTCTGAAGGAGATGAAGTTCGAGCGTTACTTCCTGCTTGTGGAGGATTTGGTAAGTTGGGCTAAGAATTCGGGAATTATGGTTGGACCCGGGCGTGGCTCAGCAGGTGGCAGCTTAGTCGCCTACTTACTAGGAATAGTTGACGTCGACCCTATTCGTTTTGGCTTGATCTTTGAGCGATTCATTAATCCAGACCGTCTTGATTTACCAGACGTCGATTTAGATTTTATGTCCTCTCGACGTGGTGAAGTTATTGAATATCTAGTGAAGCATTACGGCGAAGATAGAGTTGCTGGCATTAGCAACTACCAAACAATGGCATCTGCGTCAGCGTTGCGAGACACGGCGAGAGTATATGACCTGCCTAGTGACCAAATTACGTGTACTCGATATGTGCCGAAAGAGCACGGTTCGTCAGTAGAGTTGGAGGTAGCCGCTGAACAAGTGCCAGAGATAGCCGCCTTTAAAGAAGAACACGGGGAGATTTGGAATCACGCGACTAACCTAGAAGGTGTAATGCGAAATTTAGGAAAGCATGCCGCTGGGGTTGTTGTAGCTGGAGAGCCTATAACTAATCGAGCAGTGGTTGAGATTAGATCGAAAGCAAGAATTGTGAATTGGGACAAGCGAACAGTAGAGGACTGGGGCTTAATCAAGATGGATATTTTGGGGCTATCAACCTTAGATACGATAACCAAAGCGCTCAATCTTATTAAAGAACACACGGGGAAGATGTTGGAGTTGACCTCGCTACCGCTCGACGACGAGAAAGTAATAACGGCGTTTGGCGAGGGTGACACAATTGGCATCTTCCAGTTTGAGTCGGGAGGTATGCGTAAGTTATTGAAAAGCCTAGCCGAAGATGGTGCACTAACATTTGATGATGTGGTCGCGACAACCGCATTGTATCGTCCTGGTCCGATGGACGCTGGACTGATGGATGACTACGTTGCAATCAAGAACGGTTCTAAGATGCCGTACTACGACCACGACAATATGAAGAACGCGCTGGAGAGTACGAACTCGGTCATTGTCTATCAGGAACAGGTCATGCAAGTGGCTCGTGACTTAGCTGGTTTCACAATGACAGAAGCCGACCATCTTCGTAAAGCGATGGGTAAGAAAGATAAAGAGAAGATGGCTGCAATGCGTGATCAATGGGTCTCAGGTTGTGGCAAAACGTCAGGATTAGATCCAACCAATGCGGAGTTGCTGTTCGACAAGATTGAGAAGTTTGCTGGATATGGCTTCAACAAAAGTCATGCCGTTGAGTATTCAATAATCTCGTATTGGGCCATGTGGCTGAAGGTTTATCACAGACAGGAGTTTTACGCCGCATCACTATCGGTCGCTAAAGAAGATAAGTTGCCAGGAATTGTGAAGGACGCGGAGAGCAATGGTATCTATGTAATACCACCGGATATAAACAAATCGGGAATGGATTTTGAGAGTGGGTACGACGAAAAGCGTGAGCAACATGTCCTCTACACGCCATTTAATCGACTAAAAGGGCTGTCTGATAACACCACGAGAGCTATATTGGCCGCAAGAGAGGGTCGAGAGAAGTTCACAAGCAAGGAGGACTTCCTCAAGTCGGTGAATAAGACCAAGTGCAACAAGCGACACCAAGAGGTTTTAGACAAGACTGGTGCATTTGCAGACGTAGAGCTTGAGCAAATTCCAGCGCGACACCCTGACAGATTGAAAGAGCAGATGCAGTTGATGCCTGGATTAATCGTCCAAAGCATTAAAGCCGATAGAGACTTGGCCATCGCATCCACAACGCGAATGGAAATAGCAAAGCTGGTTGATGAAACAAGGCATTGCGAGCGTTGCACACTTGCGGGTGGTATTCATCCAGAGACGACATTGGGAAAAGCGCCTAAGTTTATGGTTGTGACAGACGCACCTAACTGGTCGGAAGAGCAAAACAGCAAGATGATGAAGGGCAAGGCGTGTGAGTACCTTGAGACCGCCATTAAGGATTCGGGGTTGAAGTTGAACAATGGTTATTACACGTCATTAGTGAAGTCACCCAAGAATGAAAAGCAACTAACCAACGAGCAAATCAATGGCTGTTCTGGCTACCTGAAGCGTGAAATTGAGTTATTAAAGCCGGCCGTAATCATAGCGTTGGGGAGTGGTGTTATTCGTCACTTTGTACCAGACGTTAAGGGTGGGGTAATGGACTTGACAGGGCAGGTTGTGTACGTCCCAGAGTTAGATGCAAGCATTGTGTTTGGCATCAGTCCAGGAATGATTAGTTTTGACCCTGCTAAGTCGAAGGATTTGCAGGAAACATTTGAACGAGTGAAGGAGTTATTAGAGTGAGTGAAGATATTTTGAATGATGATGGTTCGCTAGGCAGACCAGAAATGAATATGGAGACAATGCAAGAGGAATTGGCCAAACATCGAGATCAAGGCATCGAGATTCTGGAATTGAAGAACGCGGTAGACAAATTAAGATCCGTTGCTATCTATGTCACGGAAAAGCCAGAAGTTCGCCATCAATTGTCAACGGACATTTTGAAAAGTTTCCAACAGATTCTCGCAGATACCAACCGACTTGCCTAAGTCTGAACAGTACACTGTAAGCAAGTGATAAATAAAAAGAAGGTATGAAATGAGTGATCTAATTATAGACCCAAAACAGTTGATGAAGGATACGTCATTTAATCCAGAAACGCTGGACAGCGCAATGATGTCGCAGTCGGGATTATTTTCCCACTACGCGATGATTGCGGCAAAAGCACAGGAGACGTCGGACAATAAGAAAATGAAGCGAGACGTGACCGAATCCAAAATTTACAAACAGATAAGAGACTTGGCGGCAATAGAAGGTAGGAAGCTGACCGAGAAAATGATTGATTGCGAGATGAAGGCTGACATCCGATGGGTGAGAGTTCAGAAGGAGTACAACGCATCAAGAGCGGAGGCAGAACTTTGCAGACACGCGCTAGAGGCACTGAAACAGAAGAAAGACATGATGGTTCAGATTGGTGTCGGTATGCGTGAGGAGTTCAAAGGGCAAGTCCGTGTTAAAACGGCGGAGGCTGCAACTGAAAGATCGAGCAGTCTCCGTGAGAAAGCAAGAAACCTCGCTAAAGGTTAGATGTGCGGGGTGTTTATTTGTTTATCAAAGTAAGTCACCAGTGACTATACTTTATTATGTCGATATACAACGTCGTATGACTCGGTATATGACAATTTAATTAACTAGAAAAAAAGACAAGAGGTACAAATTATGGCTGATATTATGGATCTAATCCGCAATAAGAAAAAAGCAATTCAACAATCAAGTGGTCGTCGTCAGAAGACCGTCAAACCCGTATCTGGTAAGAATAAGTTTCGTATTCTTCCCAATCCTGGTGATGAAGAGGGTCAATTTTGGCAAGACTTCGGTCAACACTTCATCAAAGATACCAATGACAAATTACAGGCTGTCTATATGTGTGTTGAGAAAACGCACGAGAGAGCATGTCCTATTTGTGAAGGTATCGCACAGGGCATTAACGAAGCTGGTGATGATGAAATCATCGAAGCGTTGAAGGAAAGTCGCTCAAGCAGTCGTGTGTTGGTAAACGCATTACATCTTGACGGTGAAGACGCAAAAACGCCAGTCATTCTCGAACTGTCACCTACCACTTTTGAAAAAGTGTTGGAGTTGATGGAAGAGTATGGAAATGTCACAAGTCTTTCTGAAGGCATTGATATTTTAATCACTCGTTCTGGTACTGGTTTGAACACTGAGTACAGCGTTCTGCCAGCCGCTAAGTCGAAACCTGTTGACGCCGCAGTGCTTAAAAATCTACACAATTTGGGCGAGTATGTGGAGCAAGAGTACGACGAGGGTCGCAACAAGGCAATCGCGGCTGTTAGTAATGTGTCAGGGTTAATGTTGGCTGCTCCACCTGCTGACAAACCATTGGCGAAGTCGCTATCCGCTCCCGTAGAAGATTCGTTAGATGATGATATGTACGCGGAGTCTTCGGCTGAAGAGCCAAAGAAGGAAGAAGCTATCGCTAAGGCTGATTCGGATGAAATTTCTGATGATGAGTTAGACGACATGTTGGCTTCGCTCTAAGCAATTAGACAACAACCAGAAAGGGTCTCTTTTGGGACCCTTTCTATCTATTGCTAGGGGAAAGAACAATGAAATTGAAAAAGGTAATACTGATTGACGGTAACAGTCTAGGTTATGCGTCACATCACACGACAAAACTGCACGTTGGAGATCAAGAAGTTCAAGCGATTTTCCACTGTATCAAAACAATGCGGAAGTTACTTCGCACTTATTCTAGCTACACGCCAATCATTCTGTGGGACAAGCATACGCAGTGGCGGTTTGACCTGCACCCAATGTACAAGGACGGTCGAGATGATACGCCTGAGAAAGTAGCAGAGCGCAAAGCCTATCACGACCAGAAGCCGTACATCTTCAAGTGTTTGCATTTGTTAGGCATAGGACAGTTGTCAGCAGAAGAGTACGAGGCGGACGATCTAGCTGGGTACTTAACGAAGCATTTCACTGACCAAGATATAAAAGTGATGCTGGTTACGGGCGATCAAGATTGGATTCAACTCGTAAGCGACAAGTGCGTCTGGTACGACACGATTAGAGACAAAACCGTAAACGCAAATAATTTTGCGGAATTCACCGGCTACATTAACGCTCAATATTTTGTAGAGGGGAAAGCGCTTCAAGGCGATGGCTCAGACACAATTCCTGGCGTTGGTGGTATCGGTGCGAAAGGTGCGCCAGAGTTCATTATGCAGTATGGCGGCGTTGCGAGATTTTTACAGTTGGCAGATGAAGGGAAACTCCCTGAGAAACTGCCGAAAGTTATTAGTCGCTTTGCTAATAACGAAGTACCTCCCGCTTCTAAGAAGTATGGCGAGTTACTTCCCGTTAGAGACGGCTTTGAACGCAATATGAAGTTGATGGACTTGCGTAATGCGAAGAAGCCATCGGCAGAAGCTACAAATGCCGTGAAGGGTAAATTCAACAGGGCGAAATTCGAGGAATTGTGTGGGGAGTTAGCCTTTCAATCAATTCTAAATAACATGGACACATGGATACAACCTTTCGAGGAGAAAGCAAATGGCTAAAACAGCAACAAAAGACCTGACTGATGATTTTTTAGAGATTTTAGAGGACGCGGCAGGCACACCAGAAATAAAAGGTTGGCTAAGTACAGGCGTTCCTCAGTACAACAAGATTCTGTCAGGCGATTACGACAAGGGTCTTGCGTATGGTCGAATGTATGAGATATATGGCCCATCATCCTCTGGCAAAACGATTGTAGCGGTAAACGTAATGATCGAAGCACAGAAGGCAGGTGGTATGGCAATTCTTGTAGACTTTGAACATGCCTTTATGATTGACCTTGCAGTGAAGTTGGGCTTGGACAGATCGAAATTCGTATCTATCGACCCTGTAACGTGGGAAGAAGGTATGACAAAAGCATTGAAGGTTGCAGAGAAGATGCGAGAAAGAAGAATGGTGACGGACAGCTCGCCAATCGTCATTGTCATTGATTCAATCGCATCCGCTGTACCTAAGTCTGTTCTTGAAAAAGACCTGACAGAGCAAACGATGAATGACACGACCGCATTGGCTCGCGCCACCTCTCACACGTTGAGAGTAATAGCAGGTCGAACATCTCGGTCAAATATCACTTGCTTGTTTTTGAATCAGATACGCCTCAAGCCAGGTGTTATGTTTGGTGATCCGACTACGACACCTGGAGGCGGCGCAATGGAGTTTTACGCATCTGCTCGTTTGTCGGTCAGTCGTAAAAAAATAATGAAGCAGGTTGATGGTGCTAAGACGTTTGTTGGTCAGCACATTACAGCCAAGTGTGTGAAGTCAAAACACACTATGCCATTTCAAGTTGCAGCCATCGACTTCTTATTTAAAGCAGATTCGGATGGTGCAGGGTACTTTGATTTAACTGGCTCTTTGATTGATCACCTTACTGAGATAGGTGTTTTGAAAAAGAGTGGTGCTTTCATCGAGTGGACTGATGATAAGAAGTATCAACGAGGTAAATTGATTGGACATATCAACAGTAATAAACTGACGGATGAATTGAACTCTTTATTGCCTAGATAGTGCCTCCCGACATACGTGTTGGGGTGTGGTAATGTCGTGTCACTTAAAGAGGAGAGTGACATGACATTACCAATTGCCGATATGAGAGGCGTTAAGTTTAGCAATGAAGAAAGTGTTTACTCGCGACGAGTAGGCGACTTGTGTGAAAGATGTGGTTTGCACGACACCTGTAACGGATCAACAGCGAGATCGAATGATTTGGGCGTCGAGATAGTTGTGTCAGAGTGTCCAATGTTTCAGCCAATATTGTTGTTCGTTAAGCCCATTGGCACGAGTGAGAAGTTTTCAACATTGAGATTGGGCGAGGCATGGGTTAAGAGAGTTCGTGAAGGTTCAATTGTTTCATTATTCAGCAAGAAAAATGGCAAGTATGGTGAGGCTCGTGTCGAAAGTGTTTACAGCAACAGCAAGGCGATGATTGTTTACGACTCCATCTACACGAACCACATGATGTTGAGCTTTGAAGGTAGTCCGGATGAACGACTTACGGCATTGAATAAAATCGTCAAAAGCGCATACGGCAATATGATTTGGAAGCATAACGACAGAGCAACGGTAATTAATTTAATGAGGTTGGAATAATTGTTTAATAACCTAGAGAAATATGAAGTTGAAACAAAAAGAAAAGGTCGTCGAATTATTGGCGACCTTCTCACATTTGAAGACGGCACAAAGGTCTATATAACAGCACTGAGGTTGGCTGAAATAGACAGAGATGGTGAGAAGACAATCTCAGAAGCCATGAGAAAGGGCACGGCGAGTTGGTGGATAGAGATTGGTCAGTTGAGTACGTTAGAGATGGATGACGTGAAGATGGTTGGCGTCAGAGTCAAGGGCACTAATGATCTGTACTTGACCAGAATGAGCGACTTTCAGGACTACAGCAAAACTAGAACAGTACGGCGTGGCTACAAGGATGTTAAGTGTTTGCCATTGAAGTTTTTCAGGAAGAGAAATGCCGAAATAATTATTTAATAGTACCTAGATAAATAAGTCACAAGTGAGTTATACTTATGACAGTTGAAAAAACGAACGGGGAGGGCAAATGTACGCATTATTATCAGACTTACATCTTCATAAGTGGAGTGCGTTTTCGCACACTAATGAAGACGGTATCAACAGCCGACTACAGATCATCATTGATGAAGTGTGGCGAGCGGCATACGAATTGAAGAAACACGGTGGTCATAAGTTACTTCTTGGTGGCGACATCTTTCATGTGAGAGGTAAAATTTCACCAACAGTTTTAAACCCTGTCCTTGATTGCTTTGAGAAGTTAATCAATGAGGGTTACGAAATATTGGCCATCTCAGGTAATCACGACCTGGAGTCGAACAACGCCGAAACGCTATCAAGCTCCATATCAGCATTATCAAAAGTTGGCGTTCAAGTGTTTAACGAGCCTCGATTGCATGATCAAGGTGACGAGCGCGTTGCCTTTATTCCATACATTGACGACATTGAGCAACTGAAGACGGCGATACTTGAGGTCTTCATCTCCGCCGCATGTGAAGAGAATCCGACAGACCTAATCATTCACGCTCCGGTTGACGGAGTGATAAAAGGCTTGCCAGATCACGGACTAGATCCAGAGTGGTTGGGGAAGGTTGGTTTTAGACGTGTGTTTGCGGGTCACTATCACAATCACGTTGAGTTTGGCAATGGCGTCTACTCGATAGGGGCTACAACGCATCAAACATGGGGCGACACTGACAGCAAAGCAGGTTTCTTGCTTGTTGGTGATGATGTGACTTATAGAGCATCAAACGCACCCAGATTTTACACATTAGATGAAGACACCGACCAAGAAGATGTGCCACTGCTAGTAGATGGCAATTACGTTCGCGTCACGATGGAGGTAGAAAAAGAATCAGACGTTAGCGCAATGCGAGACTTCCTAACAGAGAGCGGAGCGCTAGGCGTCACAATCAACAAGCTAAAGAAATCGGCATCAGTCAGTCGAACAGGTGCAACAGTTTCATCGGGTGCGTCAGTTGAGAGTTCGGTAGGTGAATTTATAAAGGCTGCTAAGTACGATAATCAAAAAGAATTGGTCAAACTGTGTGCTGACATTCTTTCAGAAGTGGAGGAAGTGTAATGGACTTATTAACGGTAGAGATTGAAAATTTTCTGACGATTGGCAGTGCTGAGTTAAATCTAAAGAATAAAGGTTTAGTTCTCATTCAAGGCGATAATCAAGACGACCCAAGTGCAACAAGTAACGGTGCGGGTAAATCATCCGTACCAGACGCTCTGTGTTGGTGCCTGTACGGTGAAACCGCTCGTGGTGTGAAAGGAGACGCTGTTGTTAATCGGACGTCTAAAAAGAACACTAGGGTTGAGGCTTTTATTGAAGATGGCGACGATGATGAATACGTGGTTACTCGATACCGAAAGCACAAGGAATTTAAGAATAGATTGACCGTCAATCACAACGGTAATGACATTACAAAAGGAACAGACAAACTCACACAAGAGTTGGTTGTTCAAATTATAGGTTGCTCGCTAGAAGTATTTAGAGCCGCAGTTTACGCGGGTCAAGAATCAATGCCTGATTTGCCTGGCATGACGGACAAACAACTGAAGGTGTTAGTTGAAGAGGCTGCTGGCATTGATAGATTGCAAGGGGCACATGTAGTTGCACTGACCAAACATCGCGAAGCCAGAGTTAAGTTGGATTTAAAAGTCGAAAGACTGAGTGGTAGAAAGTCAAAGTTGGTTGATTTGGACGAATCATACGACCGATTGGAGGCGCGTAAGGACGAAGCTGACACGACCAATGCAAAACTGATTGAGAATTACCGCGATGAAGCGAGACTCCAGATTGTAAAAGCAAAAGAATTGACCAAAGAATTAACCACATTGAATGAATCGTCATTGCGTGAATCATTAGAGGCGGTCGTCAAAGAGATAGACGGCGTGAAGTCTGAGAATGAAGAGTTGGAGAGTCTTGGTAAGGTCTCAAGCAAATCGGAAATAGAGGCTGGCAAGACTGACTCTGCCAAGAGTTTGTCACACATGGCGTCGTTAAGATGTCTAGCGGACTTGGAAAGTATTGACGACAAAGTGGGCGAGCCGTGTGGTGAATGTGGTAAAGAACATACGAAAGAAGACTTGGGTGAGTTGAGAAAGATTGCCAAAGTAAAACTCGCATTAGCATCGGACGATCACAAAGTTAAAGCAAAGTTGGACGAACTTAGTCAGAGAGCGGCTGAGAGCGCTTCTACAGTGATGGAATTGTTCAAAGCGTCAATGACTGACATTAGTAGCGCGGTCGTGCGACAGAGCGCATTACAGACGAGCATAGACTACGTTGAGACCACTAAGACAGCTATCGCAACGTGCAAAGACAAAGCGAAGGTGGCGATAGCGAACATGGAGTCTGCAAAAACGACCGAAAATCCTTACGAAACCTTGATGAATGAGAACAGAGAGAATCGAAAGGATGTCGAAGAGGCTATAGAAATTCTCGTTGATGATTTAAAGGAACTGGGTAAGCAAACCGAGTTGACTGGAGCCGCAGTTGAAGTCTTTGGTCAGAAGGGTGTTAGAGCGCACATTTTAGACAGCGTAACGCCATTCTTGAATGAGAGAACGGCACATTACCTGGGAACACTGTCGGACGGGAACATTACGGCCGTATGGTCAACACTAACTACTACAACCAAAGGTGAAATTCGTGAGAAATTCAACATTGAGGTTGAGAGTTCAACAGGTGCGGATAACTTTATCGGATTGTCAGGTGGTGAGAAGCGAAAAGTCAGACTAGCGAGTGCTATGGCACTGCAAGATATGGTTGCGAGTAGAGCGACTAAGCCAATCAATCTGTTTATTGCGGATGAGGTTGACCACGCACTTGATGATGCTGGGCTTGAGCGATTGATGGGACTGCTCGATGAGAAAGCAAGAGAGCGCGGAACAGTGTTGGTCATTAGTCACAATGAGTTGAGCGATTGGATTAGAGATCAAGCAACGGTTACTAAGAAAGATGGGTTTGCAACGGTAACTGGCGCGCTGACGTAATGACAGCGACAGGTGATTTGCCCGATACAAGAGTGAGTTCTGTAGACGGATTTGAAAAAGATATTTGGTCAAAAGCTGCCACTTCTGAGGCTACCGAGTCTGTGAAAAAGTTAGGTGATGCTTTTGCAAAGGTGAGTGTGAGTAAATTCCCTAAAAAAACGACGAAAGGCGTTGAGCTGTTAAAGATGATGGCAGCGGCGGGTAAGTTTGGCGAGTTGCCTTCTGAAGAAATCCGAAAGTTAATGGGCGGGTCATTCTCTTCCGACCCCGTGCCTGGAGACTCAACCTTGAAAATTGACGACATGATTAAGGCTAGAGAAGAGCTAGAGGGAAGGTTTGAGGTGTTTAACGAAGATGATCTTAGAGGGGAATTGAAAGTGAGAATGAGTAAAGAAGAGCTTACAAAGATTCTTGAGCCGCTGTTGGATGAGTTGAATGATTCGCTTGTGGCCAACGTGGGTCACTTTGTTCTTAATCAGCCGTTCAATGTCACACAACGGACAGACAGCGGATTCCGAAAAACACCGATGATTGGCAGCGAGAGGTTTGAGGGTTTAAGCGCCTACATGGGCAAGCGAGATGGGTTAATTGTCGTATTTGAAGTGAGAGGCATTGACGGCCTTATGGAGATGAATGTTGGTGACGCTTATGAAAAATTGGATGGCTTCTCAGCGTTTATTGAAAAGGTTGTTGGCGGGGATTTAGCGGAGGAATCTAAAATTATTAAACGAATGGATGAAAGAGAAAGAGACGAGGTTGAGGCACTTCGAGTTGAGGAGCTTTATGGTGAAAATTCAAGTTTTGGAATATGGGGGTAGTACGTGGAGAGTATAAGAATTGTTGGGGTTGACCCAGCGTTAAGAAATTTTGGTTATGCGCAAGCAATAGTTGACTTAGATACATTGGAGATTAAGATTGAAAAGTTGCATTTGTCACAGCCAGCAATGGCAGACAAGGTGACTAGAAAGACAGTTAGAAAGAACAGCGACGACCTACGACGTTCGAGACACTTGCATAAAGACCTAGAGTTAATGACGAAGGGTGTTCAGATAGCGATGGTCGAAGTACCGGTTGGATCTCAAAGTTCCCGGGCAATGGCGAGTTACGGAATTTGTATTGGTTTGCTGGCCTCCGTTCGCTGTCCGATGATTGAAGTAACGCCGTCAGAAGTGAAATTGATGTCAGTTGGTAAGAAGACAGCAACGAAGCAAGAAATGATTGAGTGGGCTATGGATGCTTACCCTGATGCGGGTTGGAAGATGCGTAAGAGTAAAGGCGTCTTAGTGCCTATGAATGATAACGAACATCTTGCGGACGCAGTGGCGGCCATTTACGCGGGTGTAACTACGGAGCAATTTGCCGCATCGGTTGAAATGATGCGCTCTATGGCAGCAGTTGCCTGATGGCCCTTCCGACATACGATGGCACTACGGTTGATCCTGAACTGTTCAGAGTTGATCCTGA
This sequence comes from Piscirickettsiaceae bacterium, assembly GCA_013215775.1. Lineage (GTDB taxonomy): Bacteria > Pseudomonadota > Gammaproteobacteria > Nitrosococcales > Methylophagaceae. Next base: position 2,324 of record JABSQO010000032.1, on the reverse strand, counting down.
ACTATTTAGACCCAAGCCGGTAAGACCAGAAGGCAGAAGACTTAAAGAAGGCAAAGTCTGTATTCTCATTGATAAAAGGTCGGGAGGTGGCGCGAGAGATGAGTTGGAGGTTGCGGCTCATGCTATCGCGGAGCTGGAAAGAACGATAAATGAAGAGTGCCTTGCGTGTGTCAACAAGAAAATTGCTCATGACCAGGACTTGAAAACGATGAAGGATATATACACCGCGTCGTGCAAGATTGGCAGTGGTGCTGTATGCCCTAGCGAGGTTCAGGTGAGTATGGAAATGCCCTCTTGGGTTCTGGACACGCCTGTCAATAACCCATCTGCGGATAGAGTTCCGTATGGCGTTGATAGAATAACTATGGCTCTGAATATGAAGTCGTGGGAGAAGGAAGAGAAAGAAATGACACGAATTGAAAAGATGATTGAGGAGCAGACCTCTAATTTTGGTTCGTGGTAGTAAGTCATGGGTGACTAATGTATGATAGTCACCCCTTTTTAAAACAATAAATAGGAAGAAGAGTATATGCAAATGAATGTGGTCAAACGTAATGGTGATATTGCGCCATTAGATATTGAGAAGATCCACGCCGTAGTTCGCTATGCGTGTGAAGGGCTCGAAGTTTCAGAGTCGGAAGTAGAAGTTAAATCATCAATTATGTTTTTTGATGGGATTAAAACAAGTCAGATCCATGAGTCGCTGATTAAATCAGCGGCAGAGTTAATCAGTGTAGAGGGTCAAGATTACACATTCGTAGCCTCTCGCTTACTGTTGCAGAAGGTTCGCAAAGAAGTGACCTTTGGCGATACAAAATATCAACCAATTGAAAAGTACATCGTAGAGGGTATTGACGAAGAACGTCTAACGCCACAACTGTTACTCGGTGGCTTTGATTTAGAAGCGTTAAACAACACAATCGTGCCAGACCGTGACTTAGGCTTTGCTTACTTGGGTATGCAAACAATCTATGACCGCTATCTTATTCGTCGCAAACCTGCTCGTGGTCAAGAGAATGGTGATGTGATTGAAATGCCACAGCACATGTGGATGCGTGTTGCTATGGGTCTTGCTTTAAATGAAGAGCGTGGTGTTCGGACGGCGTGGGCTATCGAGTTCTACAACATCCTGTCTCAATTTGAGTTTATCTCAAGCACACCTACATTGTTTAACGCAGGTACGCTTCACCCACAAATGTCGTCTTGCTTTTTGAATACCGTAAGTGATGATTTGGAAGGGATCTTTAACGAGATTAAAGAGTGCGCTCACATGAGCAAATGGTCAGGTGGTATCGGTACAGATTGGACACGAGTTCGTCCAGCGGGTGACTTGATTCACGGCACAAACGGTAAATCATCAGGCATCGTGCCTTACTTAAAGATTTTCAACGATACAGCGGTAGCAGTTAATCAAGGCGGTAAACGCAATGGTGCTTTCGCGGCTTACCTTGAACCCTGGCATGGCGATGTATTGCGATTCATCGACCTCAAGAAGAACGCAGGTGACGAACGCCTACGTGCTCGTGAAATCTTTACAGCAGGTTGGTTTCCAGACTTATTCTTTGAACGATTGGAAGCAGGTGAAGATTGGTCTTTGTTTAGTCCGAAAGATTGTCCAGAGTTGCATGAGTTATATGGTGACGAGTTCAAAATTGCATACGAAAACCGTGAAGAGGAAGGTCTTGCACTTAAAGTAATGCCAACGATGGAGTTATGGAAAGGTTGGATGTCGGCATTATGGGAATCGGGTGGCCCCTGGATAACATTCAAAGATGAAGTCAATCGCCGTAACCCACAAGATCATATTGGAACTATTCATAACTCAAACCTATGTACTGAAATAACAGAGGTCACAAACGACGAAGAAACGGCTGTATGTAACTTAGGTTCGATCAATGCAAGTAAGATTAATAGCCTTGATGACTTGAAGCGAATTACCCCAGTTGCAATGCGTATGTTGGACAACGTAATCGACTTGAATTTCTACCCAGTAGAGAAGGCTCGTAACTCAAACATGAAGCATCGTCCAGTTGGTTTGGGTGTGATGGGTTGGACAGAGTACGTTGTTAAGAACGGCGTTGATTGGGAATCTCAAGCGCATTTAGACTTGACCAATACCTTCTTTGAGTATTTATCTTATGAGGTTATCAGCGCCTCGATGGAGTTGGCCAAAGAACGTGGTGCTTACCCAACTTTCAAAGGTTCTAAGTGGTCTCGCGGTATCTTGCCAATTGATACAGCGCGTGACTTAGGCTTGGTGGGCAAACCCAAACTTGATTGGGCGACATTGCGAGCGGAAGTGATGGAACATGGTATGCGTAACA
>JABSQO010000031.1 GCA_013215775.1 Piscirickettsiaceae bacterium | reverse complement strand
ATCTAATAAACCAAGATCATCTAAATCTTGGACTATCACTTTACGAGCTTCATAACGATCTAAGCCACGATATTTTTCTGGTGCATTGTCATTGATGGCTGCATTAATCGTTAAGATATTGATCTTTTCGAGATGATGACGTTGACCCATTTCAGCATCATTAAAATCATGCGCAGGGGTGATTTTGACACAACCGGTACCAAACTCTTGATCAACATAAGTATCAGCAATAATCGGAATTTCGCGACCGACTAAGGGCAGGGTGATGGTTTGGCCGATAAGGTGTTTATAACGCTCATCTTCAGGATGTACTGCAACGGCAGTATCACCGAACATAGTTTCTGGGCGGGTAGTGGCAACTACTAAATAGCCTGAACTATCGGTGAGTGGATAACGAAAGTGCCACATATGTCCGGACTCTTCTTCGGATAATACTTCCAGATCAGAGAGGGCTGTATGTAAAACAGGATCCCAGTTAACCAGACGTTTACCACGATAAATCAGACCTTCTTTATGTAACTGAACAAAGACATGCTTGACTGTCTCAGATAAATCTTCATCCATGGTGAAGCGATCACGAGACCAATCAAGCGATGAACCTAGGCGACGTAATTGGCGGGTGATGTTATTACCCGATTCTTCTTTCCACTCCCAGATACGATCAATAAACTTGTCGCGACCTAAATCATGGCGAGTTTTTTCTTCCGCATTAAGTTGACGTTCAACCACCATTTGGGTGGCGATACCAGCATGATCGGTACCCGGTTGCCATAAGGTATTATCACCTTTCATTCGGTGATAACGGGTGAGCGTATCCATGATGGTATTGTTAAAACCATGGCCCATGTGCAGACTGCCCGTGACATTGGGTGGTGGCAGCATGATGGCATAAGGCGTGCCTTCACCAGATGGCTTGAATTCACCATTGTTTTCCCAAGTCTGATACCAGTGTTGTTCGATTTCGTTAGGGCTGTAGGTTTTTTCCATGGTCTTTAATATAGTTTAGCTATTAGTAAAAGGTCGAGATTATACGCTGTTCAGCGTTGTATTAGAGTGATATCTGATGGGTATCCAATTCATAACCACGTTGTTTATAAAAACGGTAGCGTTGTCGTCCAGCTGTCTTGATATTTTCATCGTCATTGAGACATTCAGCTACACGCTCAAACTGACTGAAAAATAATGGCTGTTCAGCGCTTAAATTAATCAGTAAATCCATCAGTCTAGGAGGTGAGGTACTATGTCCTATCAATACCGGACTGGCATCATTATTATCAGTATTCGTCAATTGATGTGGTACAAAACTATCAGCACGAAAAGACCATAACATTTGATTAAGCTGTTCGGCATGATCAGCATTTTCAGTATGAATATAGACGTGATTACCTTGCCTATAAGCTTTTTCGGCTAATCGGCAGGCAAATACCTGCCGATCAGTTTCTTGGATACCGTTGAGAATATAAAAGCTAACACGTGTCATATTTTAGTAAGATTTATTGGATTCAATATGATTGAGTAAGAATTGGACAAGTAGGGGAACAGGACGGCCTGTTGCACCTTTTGCCTTGCCGCCTTTCCATGCTGTGCCAGCAATATCAAGATGAGCCCAGTTAAAGTCTTCAGTAAAGCGAGATAAGAAACATGCAGCGGTGACACTACCAGCCTCTTTGCCACCGATGTTAGCGATATCAGCAAAATTACTATCTAATTGTTGCTGGTAATCATCCCATATTGGTAATTGCCAAGTACGGTCATGGCTATCATTACCGGCTTGTAATAACGCGTCAGCTAGTTCTTGATTATTGGACATTAAGCCAGAAGCTTGACTGCCTAAAGCAACAATAATGGCACCTGTTAAGGTAGCAATATCAATTACAACTTCAGGATTGAAGCGTGCGCTATAGGTGAGAGCATCACACAATATTAAACGGCCTTCAGCATCAGTATTGAGAATTTCAATCGTTTTACCCGCCATACTAGTGACAATATCACCCGGTTTATTAGCATCACCATCCGGGAGGTTTTCTGAGCTTGGTATTACACCGACAACATTAATCGGTAAATTTAATTCAGCAATTGCAGAGATGGTGCCAAATACACTGGCAGAACCACACATGTCGTATTTCATCTCATCCATAGCTTGTGATGGTTTAAGTGAAATACCACCGGCATCAAATGTTAAACCTTTACCGACTAGAACCACGGGGCGGGCATCACCTGCGCCTTGATAATTCATGGTAATTAGTTTGGCTGGTTCACGACTACCGCGAGATACAGATAACAGTGATCCCATACCCAATTCTTCCATCTCAGCTTCATCTAGAATTGTGGTGGTGATAGTATCAAAATTATTGCCTATTTCAATGGCCTGCTCTGCAAGGTAAGTCGGGGTGCAAACATTACCAGGAAGATTGCTCAACTCGCGTGCTAGATTCATACCGTTAGCAATAGCATTACCAGTTTGGGCCGCTAATTCGGTTTGTTGAATGTCTTCAGATGTTATAAAGGTAAGACGTTCTAAAGGATTATCTTGCGGTTTAACATCACTTTTTGTTTGAGTATATTTATAAAGTGCAGATTCAGCTGTAATGGCTGTTTGGCGAACCTTCCAATTATGGCTACGTGAAGGAATGGTGATTTCAGCCAAACAACTGCTGGCATCAGAGGCGCCAGAGGCATTTAGAACTGTTGTCATCGCCGTAATGGCAGAATTAAAGTTATTTTCAGTGGTTTCATCTTTTTTGCCACAACCAACAAGTAACACTCTTGGGCTACTGACACCTGCGACATCATGTAATAGTAATGTTTGACCAGATTTGCCTGTAATATCACCCCGATCGATAATTTGTTTGATATAGCCATCACTTTGATCATTAATTGTTATGGCACTTGGACTTAATTCACCTTGTTCAAAAACGGCGACTGCTACACAATCAGTTTCGATTGTTGTTGGTGCATTTGTTGTGACAAAATACTGCATTAATTTCTCCTGTGAGCGTAGATGATTTAGACTGCATCTAAATAGATAGGCCTATTCTAACGAAGACCATTAAATAATGCGCGTTGTTCGACAATTTTTTCATTCTTATACCTCGGTGATAGACCGATATTTATGGCGAGAGTTTTCACTCAATTTACTTGCTGTGATCAGTGTGTTGTGGCTAATCTTTGTGGCTACGCGATTTGCACGCTATTTGGCGCAAGCTGCTGTAGGTAATTTACCTGGCGAAGTGATTTTTACATTATTGGGTTATAGCTCATTAGGTGCATTGTCACTATTGCTACCGATGGGCGCTTTTCTTGCCGTGATGTTGGCATTGGGAAGGATGAGTTCGGATAGTGAACTAACCGTAATGTTCGCCTGCGGTATTTCCGATAAACAAATTATGCGAAACGTATTAATGTTTTCAGGAATGATTGCTGTCATCGTCGCTGTTTTGTCGTTACTTATTGTGCCGAATGTATTGTCGGGTCGTTATGAATTGGAGCAACAAGCGAAAACAGCAGCCGACACTAGTGGTTTAGTCGCGGGAAATTTCAAAGAAAGTCGTGATGGAACGTGGACTTTTTATTCTCAGGGGCTCAGTAAAGATAAACAAGGTATGGAAAATATCTTTATTGAAATTCATAAGGATCAAAGACCACTAGTCTTTCGTGCTGATAGAGGCCGCTTTGAAGTCGATATTGAGACCGGAAATAAATATCTTATTTTAGAGGATGGTTATCGTTATCAGGGCCAAGCAGGCGAAAAAGACTTTGTGATTGCCCATTTCGCCACACACAGTTTATTAGTGGAGAAAGGTGAAGAACAACGTGTGCGAACCCGTCATAAAACCACACCAACCAGTAAGTTATGGAAGCGAGCAAAGCCTAAAGATATCGCGGAATTACAGTGGAGAATATCAGCACCAATCATGACGATTATCCTTTGTCTGTTAGCGATAAATCTAGCAAATTCAGGCCCAAGGAAAGGTCGCTATGCAGGGTTTTTCCCTGCAATATTGGTCTATATTATTTACAGTAATTTACTGGGTGTATCACGTGCATGGGTGTCTAAAGGTGCTATAGCACCATGGTTTGGTGCCATTTGGGTGCATGCCTTGATGATTGCTGTTTTATTGTTACTGATCAACCGACATAAAATTCGTTACTTATGGTTGCAGTTTCAACAAAACAAAGGACTGGTGAGATGACAATATTACAGCGTTATATTGCCAAAACAATACTCGCGAGCACATTATTAGTTTTACTCGTACTACTTGGTCTGTACACCTTTATGGATTTTATTACGGAACTAGATGACTTCGGAAAAGGATCATATCAATTAGCAGATATTTTTTGGTATATAGCCCTGTCAATGCCCAAACGAATTTATGAATTGCTGCCCATTGCTGCTTTATTAGGAAGTGTGTTGGGTTTAGGAAGTCTCGCGAGTCAAAGTGAATTGGTTGTGATGCGTGCGGCGGGAATTTCGGTGCAACAAATTTGTAAAGCGGTAATGATTGTTGCCGGATGTTTAATGATGGTAGCGGTTTTTACAGGTGAAGTATTAAGACCTCCGGCAGAACAAAAAGCGCGGGAAATTCAGTCTATGGCTCAGACTGGGACAGTTGGTTCACGTTCTGATAATGGGTTTTGGACGCGGGATGGTAACCACTTTAATCATATAAAACAGATATTACCGGATGGCCGTTTTTCAGGTATTTCTATCTATGAGTTTGATCCACAGAATCGTTTGCGAATTGTCACAACAGCAAAGGAAGCTGAATACGATGATGATAGTTGGACATTATCAGACGTTGTTCAAAGCACCATTGATGAAGAAGGTGTGCGAGTCCGGTCAGTAGAATTTGCGCGATGGAAATCACAGTTGAATCCAGGAATGGTCAACATAGTAGTTGTCCCACCTGAATTTTTGCCAGTATGGAGTCTAGTTAGTTACATTAATTATTTAAAAAGAAATCATCAAGCAGTGGAGCAATATCAAATAGCATTTTGGATGAAAGTTATGATGCCATTGAGTTCGGCCGTTATGGTATTTCTGGCGGTCCCATTTGTTTTTGGACCATTGCGTTCATCACCGATTGGCGGTCGTATTTTAGCTGGGACGTTAGTTGGAATAGGCTTTCATTTATTCAATCAAAGCTTTCAACATATTGGGTTAGTATTTGGTGTCATACCTTGGTTAACGGCTTCATTTCCAACGATTGTTTTTGCTGTGATAGGTTTATATTTTATGAGGCGAATTCAATAAAAAGTTCAATATGGGGAGCTGAACATCAATTGCTAGACTGCATCTGGTTTTTCTCAAGAAACTATCTTTAATTTCGGCTTAAAACCATGTTTATCGGTGAGTCGGCATGACATCAATATTCTCTTTATTCCCATTTTGATTGGGCTTTGTATATTCACGTTGAAATGAGAATAGACCTTTCCTTAAAGCAGATTTTAAACCGTATACAGTGGCTTTTAAGATCAAGGAAAGATAGTTATACTTAGATTTCTAGAAACTTAGTCTTTTTCAGGATCGATTATCTTGGTTAGAACTATTTGTATAACACTACGTCAGATGACGACAATTTCATGTTTAGGTGGAATGTTTTCTGGTACATATGGAACTGAATTTCATGGTACTTAAGCATTGCTTCAAACAGTCATTATTAATCATGTTGATATATTCCAGTATGATTCTTCTTACTGGTTGCTCGACACTTCAAGTTGAAAAAGAACGCGAAATTTCGTTAGCTTTTTCCGATTCCTTACAGACTTCCCTCGGTAAAATATCTGCCACAGTTGCTGCATCACATACTAAAGAGTCAGGCTTTCTTATCCTGAATACGGGACAAGATGCGTTACTAAAACGGTTTGCATTGCTTCATGCGGCAGAACAAGCGGCCGATTTGCAGTATTACATTTGGAATAGTGATAAGTCGGGCAGGTTGTTGGCACAACAGCTATTACTTGCTGCTGATAGAGGGGTTCATGTTCGCTTACTACTTGATGATTTCAGCATTGGTGGTCGTGATTCTCTGCTTCTTATGATGGCGGCACATCCCAATATAGAAATTCGTATTTATAATCCTAATGCCTCTAGAAAGGGGGCGGTGAGAAAGTTATTAGGGTTTATCGGTGACTTTGGACGTCTTAATCAACGAATGCACAACAAATCATTCATAGTAGATGGCAGTGTAGCAATAGTGGGTGGTCGAAATATTGGTGATGAATATTTTGATTTGAATCATGAATTGAATTTCCGAGATAGAGACCTTCTTACTATCGGCCCTGCAGTTGCCCATATAACTAAAGGCTTTGATGAATACTGGAATAGTGAACGTGCTTTTTCAATAAGCAATATTGCTAAAGGGATTACTGATAAGGCTGAAATATTGGCCTTTAGAAAGGGTGTCGAGGAAAGAGTACGGCAAGATAATCTTACTATTTCATCTGCCAATGTTGATTTTAAATCTTTATTTAATAAGATGATTTGGGCTCATGCAGAGCTGGTATATGATCAGATTTTGATGCTGGATGAAAATGACCACAACACGCGTAAACGTGTTGCTAATGTTCTAAGGGAAATGGCTAAAAAGACGACTGGTGAGTTGTTGATTGAATCTGCATATCTGGTGCCTGGTGATGAAGGGGTAGCATTACTGAAAGAACTCACAGATAGAGGTGTCAAAGTGAGGGCATTAACAAACTCACTCGCATCTAATGATTTAACAACCAACCACTCTGGTTACGCACGCCGACGGGAAGAATTGCTTAGAAATGGCGCTGAACTGTTTGAGCTTAGACCCGATGCTAAATCTTGTCAGTATTTGGTTGTAGCTCCCTATAGTTGTGATCAAGATACTTTGTTTGGTCTACATGCTAAATCGATAGTATTTGATCGAAAGATTGTCTTTGTGGGTTCCTTTAATCTAAATCAACGTTCTATATATCTCAATAGTGAACTGGCATTAATTGTGTACAGTCCTGAATTGGCGGAAATAATTGCACATGATATTGAACAAAACTTTTCACTAGAAAATAGTTGGCAGGTCACTCTCGATGATAAAGGTGATTTGGAGTGGAATGGTTTGAAGGATGGCAAAATGGTGAAATATAGTCATGAGCCTGAAACGGGTTTCTGGAGACGATTTAATTCGGGGTTTTTCTCACTATTTCCAATTGAGAAATATCTGTGATTTTACACATCAATAGAACAAGTCTAGTATTGACTCAGGCCGTTAAAGAGATAGGGTAATGGTTAAATTATCATGGAAAGATATAGAGATGAGTCTACGGTTCTGTGCCAAACGTTTTAAAGCACAATTGGATGCAGGAAAATAAAAAATAGTTTCGACACTCAAATCAATAATACAAACACAAGTGAGTTGAAAATGTATAAAATCATGTTTCGATTGAGCTTATCTCTATTTTTTTTGACACTATTTAATATAAGTACTTCATTTGGGTTAATAGCTGCTGAAACGCAAAAGGAAAGACCAAAAATTGGTTTAGCATTGAGTGGGGGCGGGGCTAGAGGTGCTGCCCATGTAGGTGTCATTAAGGTGCTGGAAGAGCTGCGTATACCAATTGATTATATTGCTGGTACGAGTATGGGAGCAGTTGTCGGAGGATTATATGCTTCAGGCATGAGTAGTGATGAGGTTGCGGAACAACTGGCAACAATTAACTGGGATGATGTCTTTAATGATAAACCATCTCGTCCAGAACGCTCTCAACGTCGTAAAAAAGATGATCTTCTTTATCTGGCAAAAGGTAAGATTGGTGTTACTGGAGCAGGGATACAACTTCCAACTGCAGTAGTACAAGGCCAGAAATTTGATCTGATTTTAAAAGCACTAACATTGCCTGTTTCTGAGATTGACAATTTTGATCAATTACCTATTCCATACCGGGCTGTGGCTATGGATATAGCGACAGGCAAAGAAGTTGTACTTGGAACAGGTGACCTTTCACTTGCAATGCATGCCAGTATGGCAATACCAGCTGTTTTTGCTCCTATTGAATTGAATGGACAATTACTCGTCGATGGCGGCTCGGCAAATAACCTGCCGATTTCGGTGGTCAGAGATATGGGTGCTGATATTGTTATTGCTATTGATATCAGTACTCCGTTACTTACAAAAGATGAGCTGGATGGGGCTTTAGCTGTTATTGAACAGCTTACGGGTATATTAACAAGTCGAAATGTAGCCGCTCAAGTCAAGACCCTGTCAGAAAACGACATCCTTATTGTCCCTGAACTCGGCACCATATCCACAATGGGATTCGACCGGGTGTTAGAAGCGGTCAATGTTGGAACAGAGACGGGCCGTGAAATGGAATCACAGCTAGCAAAATTATCACTAGATGAAACTGATTATCGAGAGTATCTATCAAATCACCGTAGTTTCGAGTGGGAAGAGCCTTTAATTGATTTTGTACGTTTTGATAATAACTCTTCCCTTGATGAGCAGGTGTTAAGAGAGCATTTTGACCTATCAATAGGGGAGCCTTTAGATTTAGAAGCTATTGAATCAGGAATAGCGACCTTATATGGCTTAGAAGTTTTTCAAACAGTACGCTACGACGTTGTTAAGGAAGATGGTAAAACAGGAATTATCATAAATGCGAAACAAAAGGAATGGGGAACGGATTCCTTACAAAGTGGAATAGAATTGAGCAGTGATTTTACGGGCCAATCATCATTTAATATTGGTTTTGCTTATACCAAACAACCCTTTAATGCACTAAATGGTGAATGGCGAACAGCTATTCAACTTGGGGAAGATCTTGGGTTTTTCACAGAGATTTATCAACCATTAGATCCAGCAGACCGCTATTTTGCAAGTGCTGGAATATCATGGAGTAACCAGGATGTGAGACTTTTCCCAGATCTAAGTGGTGGTCGCGCGGATGCTGAATATGAAGTAGGGAAGTGGGAGCTTCGTGTCGCTGTGGGAAGAAACATAGGAAAGTGGGGTGAAGTCCGAATTGGATTGAGTAGAACTACTGGTAATGCTGATATCGCTGTTGGTGATCCCTCATTTGAGAATTTTGACTTTGATGATGGTTACTTCTTTGCTAGAGCTACAGTCGATACATTAGATAGTTTATATTTCCCTCGGTCGGGTTATTTAGGTAGTTTGAAATGGACCAGTGCTCGTGAAACATTGGGGGCTGATGATGAATATGACCAAGTTCTATTATCATTGGGAGCTGCAAAAAGTTGGGGCGACGGTACATTAATTACCGGTATGAAATATGGCAGTACAATTGATGGTGATAGCGCTATTCATAATCGTTATCGGCTAGGCGGATATATGAACCTGTCTGGATTACAAAAAAATCAATTATCAGGTCAGCATTTTGGTTTACTTTCAGTTGCATACCAACATCGACTTTACCGTAGTCAACTTTTTCCTGTGTACGCCGGAGCAGCATTACAATTCGGCAATACATGGGAAGATAAAAGTGACATTAGTACAGACGACCTGATAGCAAGTGGCACACTTTTTGTGGGAGCTGATACACCTATTGGTCCACTCTATTTAGGATATGGTGTAGCAGAAGGTGATAATAAAGCAGCCTATCTGTTTATAGGGCAACCATTTTTTTAAATGGGAGTGGCGGTGAATATTCAAGATAAACTCTGGTGTTCTCTATTTGTTATTGTATTTTTTATAGTAGGGTGTAATACCGTATCCGTTAAAAAAGAACTGACATTTAATGCTTTGATTCTAGATAACAATTCTGGAACAGAACTAGAGAATGTAAGAATACAAGTTAAAGAGACAGGTGCGTTTCTATCGTGCGGTGTCGTTCTTAGAGGTCGATCTTGCTCAACCACTTTCCAAACAAGAGTTTATCAGGGGAATTCGGTTTATATTTCTTGGCAAATACATGGGAAGGAACGGATTGTTGGTCCTTTGCACGTTGAGCTTCCTCTATCAATGCAGTATGAGCTACCAGCTCGCATTGTGATCAAATTTGACTCAATAAACGACGTCACTGCAAAATTTAAGTATTAAGAACAGGATGTTGAAAGAAACGAACCATTTATTGCCCATCTTACTCTAGGGGATGGCGTTGCCAATGGAGAGACGTGATTTGTGGTGACACATTGAAGTTTAGAGTTGCGGACGATGTACAACTAATATACATATATACGAACTAAATATACGGTGAGCATAGTAAGAAAAAACTATTTCAACGTTAAAGATTCGTTACACGCAGATATAAAAAAACCGCTTAGTTTTACCTAAGCGGTTGTTTTATATGGCGTCCCCAAGGGGGTTCGAACCCCTGTTACCGCCGTGAAAGGGCAGTGTCCTAGGCCTCTAGACGATGGGGACCTAAAACTGTTTCTTTCGGTTTACTGGTGGAGCTAGACGGGATCGAACCGTCGACCTCTTCACTGCCAGCGAAGCGCTCTCCCAGCTGAGCTATAGCCCCCGAAAGGAAGCGCATATCATAGGGAGTTCGATTTTTTCTGTCAACATAATATTTTAACCATTCTCCTAAATGTATTGAAATGTTGACGGAAACTGAACTAATTTATATTAATATAAAATATGGAAATGATTGCTAAGTTATTGATGTATATTGATTGATAGTTGGCAGGATGATTTTCTACAGCGTGTTATTTGATGAAATCTGATTTCTATGCGATAAGTTACAGATTGTATTTAGTTTAGTTTAGCCAATGTTAATGGTTAAGGTAGTATCTTGAGGGTGGTCATGCGCAAACTGATTGTTTTTTCTGCGGTTACATTATTCAGTGTTAACTCTATGACTGTAATAGCCGAGTCATCAGATTGGCAGCATTGTGATATTGCAGCAGATGCTGATTTCTTACCGCATGTAGCTAATCCAGAGCAAACAGCAGTTGATGTAACGGCTGACAATGCGCAGTTGGTCGAAGAAGGGACTTCAGTTTTCAGTGGTAATGTCTTGGTGAAGCGAGGTGGACAAGAACTTCAAGCAAACCGTGCGACTTATAATCAAACATCTGGAATTGTGACGGCGCAGGGTGATATTCAACTACGAGATAGTGAGATTATTCTTAATTCAGAACAAGCAGAGTGGTCTTTAGTTGATGATAGTGGCAGCATGATCGATGCTGAATATCGTCTACGTGAAAGTCATGCCCGAGGCCATGCTAGCCATGTTTTTCGGCAGGGTACAATACATACAACTCTGAAAAATGCTTCCTATACTACTTGTCCAGTCGGTGATAATTCTTGGCTGCTTAACGCGACGAATGTCAATCTTGATCATGATCGCGCAATAGGTACTGCGGAAGATGTTGTTATTCGCTTGGGTGGATGGCCTATTTTTTATACACCTTATATTAGTTTCCCTTTAAATGATGATCGTAAATCAGGCTTTTTAACACCATCCATTGGTAATAGTGACGAAACAGGATTTGATGTTCGGACCCCGTATTATTGGAATATAGCGCCAGACATGGATGCGATACTAACTCCTCGTTATATGTCTGAACGTGGGTTAATGCTTAATGGCGAGTTTCGTTATTTGTATGATCGTGGTGAAGGCCAAGTTAATGCGGGCTTTTTGGCTGATGACGATTTAAAGAAGAATGGTGATGACTTTAATCCTTACTATCATAAGGATCGTAAACATTTTTCTTTACAACACAAGAGTAAGTTTTTTACAAACTGGAAAGCGGATATTGACTATAACTATGTTTCCGATGATGACTATTTAGAAGATTTTGGTTCAACATTAAGTTTAGCGAGCACAACACATCTTAATAGACGATTAAAAGTCGGCTATACAGGAGATAATTGGGAATTTATTGGTCGTTTGCAAGGGTATCAAACGCTAACGGATGCGAGTAAACCATATCAACGTTTGCCTCAATTAAAGTTGCGTGGGTCACTGCCGGATCAGTTTATGGGGCTAACCTATGGAATGACAGCTGAATATGTCGATTTTGAACATGATGATGATGTTGCAGGTCAACGGTTTGATATAGAGCCATCGGTCAGTTTACCGTGGACTTCTGCAGCTGCATTCATAACGCCAAGACTTGCATTACGCCATACGCGATATGATTTGGATGACAATGTCACACCGGGACTTGATAAGTCTCCAACGCGAACATTGCCCATTGCTAGCATTGACAGTGGATTGTTTTTTGAACGTGATATGACTTTGGGTGGTAGCAGTTATATTCATACCTTGGAACCACGAGCATTCTATCTTTATATACCAGAACGAAATCAGTCAGATATTCCAGTGTTTGATAGTAGCTTGCGAACCTTTAATATGGGCCAATTATTTGCCTATGATCGTTTTTCAGGTAGTGACCGAGTAGGTGATGCTAACCAGTTATCATTAGCATTGACATCGCGGATCATAGATCGGCAAACAGGTCGAGAAAATTTCAGAGCAAGTATCGGTCAAATCCGCTATTTTAGTGATCGTGATGTTGTGATTAATGAAGATGTAGGAACACGTTCAGACTCAGATTATGTAGCAGAAATCGCTGCTTCTATTGCCGAAGAATGGTCAGTGCGAGGTGAGATTCAATGGAATCCACATGGTGACACATCAAACATGTCTGCATTGCAACTACGCTATCGCGGTGATAATGGTCGAATATTGAATCTATCCCATCGTTACCGTCGTGATGGAGCAAGTGAATTAGATGGTTTAGAGCAGGTTGATATTTCTGCCCGTATTCCCTTTAACAATCAATGGAGTATGGTAGGGCGTTGGTATCGTTCATTGAAAGATAGCAGAACACTAGAAGGCCTATTGGGAATTGAATATCAAAATTGTTGCTGGGCAACCCGTTTAGTTGCTAGGAATTATATTAATGATGCTGATGATGACGATCGTAATTTAGCTATCTTTTTCCAACTCGAGTTGAAAGGCTTAGGTGATTTCGGCGAAAAAACAGAAAAATTATTGGAAAGAAGTATTCTGGGCTACGGCTCATAAGATCAAGTTGAACTAACTGCGATAAAAAGCTGTCTTTTTATAATGCAGTGGTTGGCTATTTTGAGTAAAAATTATTGCTATACATATTTAATGCTCCGTATTCTTTATAATACCGCGCAGTAATCACATTTATTTTGAGTTTTCCATGATTAGAGTTTTATTGTTTACCTTGTTTATGACGGGTTCGGTTTATGCCGTGCCTTTAGATCGAATTATCGCCGTGGTTAATAATGAGGTGTTGCTTGAAAGTGAGCTAATCGAGATGGAGAATACGGTTAAGCAGAAAGCGCACCAGCAAAGGGTAGCAGTACCTCCAAAAGAGATCTTGCAGAAGCAAGTATTGGAAAGACTCATTATTCAACAGTTACAACTACAAACAGCAGCACGTGTTGGTGTGCGAGTGGGCGATGATGCGCTAAATGCAGCACTACGTCAGATTGCCGGTAATAATCAACTTAGTTTGCGTGAATTTCGTGATGTATTAGAAAACGATGGTTTTAGTTTTATTGATTTTAGAGAGTCAATACGAGAAGAAATGATCATTAGTCGTTTGCGTAAAAGCCAGGTAGAAGATCGTATTTTAGTGTCCGATCGAGAAATTGATAATTTTTTGGCGACACAAATAGCGCAGGGTGGTGGAGAAGAAACCTATCATTTATTACACATTCTGATCAGCGTTCCTGAAGCCGCGTTACCAGAACAAGTACAAGCTGCCCAAGAGAAATTAACGAAAGTACAAGCCTTATTAGCTGAAGGTGTTAATTTTTCTACAGTGGCATCGGGTTATTCTGATGGCCAAAATGCATTAGAAGGTGGTGATTTGGGCTGGCGCAAAAAAGGTGAATTACCTTCTTTATTCGCTGACGTGGTTCCCAAGTTATCCGTTGCTGATGTGAGTGATGTGCTTCGAAGTGGTAGTGGTTTTCACTTGGTAAAATTAGCCGAGAAGAAAAGTGAAGAAACTCATATGGTCAAGCAAACCTTGGCGAGTCATATTCTGATAAAAACGAATCAATTAACAACAGATAAAGATGCCGAAGATCGGCTTAATATCTTGCGGGAACGAGTGCTAAATGGTGATGATTTTGCTGAACTGGCACGCGCCCATTCAGATGATACGGGAACAGCGATAGAAGGCGGCAGCCTTGGTTGGTTTAGTTCGGGTACGATGGTGCCAGAGTTCGAAGAAAAACTAGATACTTTGGCGAATGGTGAAATCAGTGATGTCTTTAAGAGTCGATTTGGTTGGCATTTTATTAAACTGTATGATCGCCGTGAAGAAAATATGGCAGAAGAATTCCAACGTTCACAAGCACGCCAACAAATTCACAAACGTAAAGCTGCAGAAGAGTTAGAAGGTTGGTTACGCCAATTACGTGATGAAGCTTATGTTGAGTATCGTGACTTTTGAGTGATTGTTCGCGTATTGCCTTAACTGCAGGTGAGCCTGCTGGGATTGGTCCAGAGCTCTGTTTACAAATAGCACATCACCAATATCCTTGTGAACTGGTGGTGATTGCTGATCCTGTCTTATTGCAACAGCGAGCAGATAGCCTCGGAATGTCATTAATATTCGAGCAGGTTGATTTCACACAAGCAGCAACCATTCCTCCAGAAGGTGTAATACGTTATTTGCCTGTTGATCTAGTGGTAGAGAGTCAACCCGGTATTTTAGATTGTCGTAATGCAGAATATGTATTAAACACTTTACAGTTGGCACTAGATGGTTGTTTGGCTGGACAATTTTCTGCTATGGTCACGGCTCCCGTTCATAAGGGAATTATTAATGATGCCGATATTGCTTTTACTGGACATACTGAATTTTTAGCTGAGGGTGCCAGCATCGAGAAGGTGGTTATGATGTTGGCAACACCTTCACTTCGCGTGGCATTGGCAACGACACATTTGCCGTTAAAAGAGGTTAGCTCAGCTATCACACAAGCCTCTTTAACGCAGGTTATTGATATTCTCATTCAGAGCATGAAATCGCAGTTTGGATTGTCAAAGCCACGAATTGGAGTGTGTGGTTTAAATCCGCATGCTGGTGAAGATGGCCATCTCGGCAGAGAAGAAATTGACGTGATTAATCCGATTATTGAACAATTTAAACGACAAGGGGAAATGATTTCAGGGCCATGGCCTGCAGACACTCTGTTTGTTGAGAATAAATTGCAGAATTTTGATGTAATATTAGCGATGTATCACGATCAAGGTTTACCGGTATTAAAACATCAAGGGTTCGGAAAGGCAGTGAATATTACCCTTGGACTACCCTTTATTCGTACATCAGTAGATCATGGCACAGCATTAGATTTAGTCGGAACAGGCCAAGCACAAACAGGTAGTTTGCACGCGGCAGTTGAAATGGCTATAGAAATGGCAACAAAGCAGAAATAATTATGGCTTCATCAAGACGTTATCCACAAGCACGAAAGAGATTTGGACAGAATTTTTTGCATGACCAAAGTGTTATCGCTGACATTGTTGGCGCAGTCGATCCGCAGCTAGGTCAGCATATAGTTGAAATTGGTCCTGGTCGTGCCGCGCTAACGATACCTTTGTTAGAAAATTGTGATCAACTTGATGTGATCGAGATAGATAGAGATTTAGTACCATTACTACAAGCCAAGCTGATTCAATATCCACAATTAACGATTCACCAAGCCGATGCGTTGAGTTTTGATTATTCATCATTAGTTATTAATAACGAAAAATTACGCATTATTGGTAACCTGCCTTACAACATTACGACACCATTACTATTCCATTTGTTGCTACAAGCCTCACATATTGAAGATATGTGTTTTATGTTACAGCGTGAAGTTGTTGAACGAATTTGTGCGCAACCCGGATCTAAAACCTATGGTCGTCTCAGTATTATGGTGCAATATCAATGTGAGGCCATGCAACTGTTTGTTGTACCGCCAGAAGCATTTGATCCTCAACCTAAAGTAGAATCAGCAATAATTTATCTGCGTCCACGGAAAGAGTTTGTGAGTGGCGATGTATCTATAGAGGCATTAAACTCCATTGTAACTAAGGCCTTCTCACAGCGTCGAAAAACCATTTCTAACACATTGAAAAACATGGTTTCATTGGCGGCTTTGCAAGCGTTAAATATTGATTTACAGCAACGACCAGAGACTATTTCTATAGAACAATATGTGGCTATCACTCAGTCATGGTTGTCAGAAAAACAGTGAAATATTAAGCCTTGGTTTCAGGCATGATTTTTGACAAAGGAGATGAATACTTTTTCAGAGTTAAATGATTCTTTGAACGAATCGATGAAAAGCATTACTTTCATCTTGACACCTAGTTTTTGCTGTAGTTAGATATTCACTTCCCATGGGCTGGGGACATAACTAAATAAATTATTAGAGAGGAACTGAATGTGAATAAATCTGAATTGATTGATGCAGTAGCAACTGCTGCCGATATTTCTAAAGCCAAAGCAGCATTAGCTGTTGACGGTGTGACTTCTGCTATCACAGGTGCTTTGAGTGGTGGTGATCAAGTGACTTTGGTTGGCTTTGGTACCTTCTCTGTGCGTGACCGTGCAGCACGTACAGGACGTAATCCACGTACTGGCGAAGAGATCCAAATTGCAGCTGCAAAAATACCTGCTTTTAAAGCTGGCAAAGCTTTAAAAGATGCGGTAAACTAGCCGCTTTTTCGATGGGTGTTTAGCTCAGCTGGGAGAGCATCGCCCTTACAAGGCGAGGGTCGGGGGTTCGATCCCCTCAACACCCACCAGAAAAATTAGGAGCGGTAGTTCAGCTGGTTAGAATGCTGGCCTGTCACGCCGGAGGTCGCGGGTTCGAGTCCCGTCCGCTCCGCCAAATTTTGGAAAAAGGCGCATAATATGCGCCTTTTTTTTTGCTTATTTTTAGTGAGTAATTAAAGACAATTTTTTCTTGAAGGTTCTCTTCTATGTTGCATTTTATTCGTGAACGCGCCCAAGGTTGGGTTGCTTGGTTTATTGTTGGATTAATTAGTATCCCATTTGCATTATGGGGCGTTAATTCTTATTTAACGGGACCTTCTGATGCCGTTACGGCGTCAGTCAATGGTGACCCTATTAAACAAGTAGAATTCCAACGGGCATTTCAACAATATCGTGATCGAATGCGTGAAAGCATGGGTGAGCGTTTTGATCCTGAAATGTTTGAAGCTATGGCTGTTAAACAAAGCGTCTTAGATGGTCTAATAGAGCAAAGATTATTGCTGGCAGCAAATAATTCATTAGGCCAGCAAGTCAGCGACACTGCAGTGAATAATCTCATTCAATCTAATCCTGCATTTCAACAAGAGGGTCAATTTAATCCTGAGCGTTATCGATTAACATTGGCACGTGTTGGATTATCCCCAGCAAGTTATGAAGCCCAATTTCGTCAAGATTTACTAGCACAAGAATTAACAAATAATATCCAACAATCGGCATTGGTATCGTCTTTTTCAATTGACAATATATTACGTTTAGAAAAACAAACACGTGATATTGCTTATGGTGTGATATCAGCACAGTCGTTACTAGACCAAGTAAATATCCCCGATGACGATGTGCAAGCTTATTATGATGCTAATCAAGTAAATTATATGGCACCAGAACGTGTTGCTATTGATTACATTGAATTATCAGTAGCTGAATTAAGCAAAGCGGTTGCGGTTGATGAAGAGTTACTTCAACAGTTTTATGTTGATAATCAGGATCAGTTTTTAGGTCCTGAACAACGTCAAGCGAGTCATATTCTAATTGAAGGTGATGATGCTGAATCTTTAGTCATGATCACAACAATTAAACAGCGCTTAGACGATGGTGAGGATTTTTCTGTGTTGGCGGCTGCATTATCACACGATACAGGCTCAGCGAAAGACGGTGGTGATTTAGGTTTGTTTCAACGAGGTGTTATGGATACCGCGTTTGAAAATGCAG
Source organism: Piscirickettsiaceae bacterium (assembly GCA_013215775.1). GTDB lineage: Bacteria > Pseudomonadota > Gammaproteobacteria > Nitrosococcales > Methylophagaceae. The sequence continues at coordinate 2,424 of JABSQO010000031.1, read as the reverse complement.
CATTTGCACTATCCGTAGGTGATATTAGTGATCCGGTCCAAACAGAATTTGGTTATCATTTAATTAAATTAACAGCAATTCAATTACCTGAAGGCAAATCGTTTGCTGATGCGCGACAAGATATTGAATCATCTTACCGTTACCAACAAGCTGAAGAACTATTCTATGAACAGGCCGAATTGTTAGCGGACTTAAGTTATGAGAATCCTGATAATTTAGATATAGCTGCAGAAGAATTATTATTGGAAATAAAAACTACCGAAGCGTTTACGCGTGATGGTGGAATTGGCATTGCTAGTCATAAGAAGCTAGTTAAGGCAGCATTCAGTGAAGATGTATTAACGAATGAATTAAATAGTGCTGTTATTGAATTGAATAAAACACATTTATTGGTACTTCATAAAAAGAAACATATTTTAGCGAGTCAGTTACCATTTGAATCAATTTCTCCTGCTATTCGAGAACAGCTTAAATTTGAACAGGCTAGATATAAAGCACGCAAACAAGGGATGGCTACTTTAACGCAGTTGCAAGCTGGTGAGTTAACGACAGCATTGTTTTCAGACCAAGATTGGCATGAAGCACAGTCTTATGGCAGAGCGAGTTCTGACCTCAGTCAACAAGTACTACAAAAAGCCTTTTCTCTTGGAAGGCCTGGGAGTGAAGCTATCTTTACAGGCTTTACTGCGAGTAACGGTAATTACATTGTGGTGAAAGTGACTTCTGTTACAGATGGTGACCCCTCAGAAGCCACAGAGGAAGAACGTGATGGTTTGCAATCGTATCTAAGTCGGACTAACGGCTCTAGTGAATTACAAGCCTTTATAGAGACACTGAGAACTGATGCAGATATTGAGGTATTTACTAAATATCTCAGGTAGTTGCTAATGTTAAAATTAATAAAAAAGGCGCATTAAGCGCCTTTTTTTATGCCTTATTTTCCCTTACTAAGTTTATTGTTTGATAAATCGATCAATAACCGTGGCGCCAACACTATCACCCCAGACATTAACTGTTGTACGGAATCGATCTAAGAACCAGTCTACAGCGAGTAATAATCCAATACCCTCGAGCGGTAAACCAACTGCTGTTAATACAATGACCATGGTGACCAGACCTGCCTCGGGTATCCCCGCCGCACCAATAGCAGCCAATGTTGCCGTTATGAAGACGAGAGTTTGCTGCCCCATAGTGAGATCAATACCATATGCTTGAGCGATGAAGAGCACGGCTGCGGCTTCGTATAATGCCGTACCATCCATATTAATTGTGGCACCTAATGGCAGAACAAATTTAACGGCTTTAGGGTCAACATTATTTTCACGAGCACATTCCATCGTCATCGGTAAGGTTGCTGATGAACTGGCTGTACCAAAAGCAGTGACTAAAGCACGGGACATACCTAATAAATAATCAATACCACGATTAGCAATGAAAATTAGAATAAGAAACAACACCACAAAATGGATCGCTAAGCCCGTCAATACAGTTACAACATGTAGTCCGACAGCCCTGATCTCAGCCATAAATTGTTCGCCACCACCCGCATTGCCAAGTCGAGCGGCCAGCAGAGCAAAAATTCCGATAGGGGCAAGGTGCATGATCCAAATAACCAATTTCATCATCGCTTCATTGACACCTTCAAACACAGCAAAAACAGGCTCGGATTTTTTTCCAAGCGTTGTTAATGCCATCGCAAACAAGATAGCAAAGACAATCAGTGGTAGTAATCTCATATCGTTGGCTGAGGCAACCATATTGGGTGAAATCATATCAAGGATGATATCGGTCACTCCGGTATCTCGTTTAGATAATATATGTTCTGAAACACTCGGGTCACCAAGGGAAATACCTTTCCCAGGTTGGATCCAGTTCACCACTAATAAGCCGATAAATACTGCAATTGCAGTGGTGATACTGTAATAGAGCACGGTGATTCCGCCGATACGACCTAGATTGCGGATATCACCTAATGAGTCTATACCGGTGATGATAGATGCCATTATCAGTGGGATAATGGTCATTTTTAACGCATTTAAAAATAAGGTGCCCAACTAGGCAATATTTTGTGCTTGTGTACCGAAATACCAACCATAGAGCACACCACCAATCGCGCCTGAAACGATAAAGGCTAATAAAATCATTGCGTGTTTATGAGACATGGTAGCTACCCTTAAAATTGGCTATTAGATACAAAACAGGGCATATAAATGCCCTGTAATAATGATTAGTGAATATTGTTAAATTACCCTGTAATACCAACAATATTGAATCCACTATCAACGTAGGTTATTTCACCTGTCACTCCCGATGCGAGATCGGAGCATAAAAATGCGGATACATTGCCGACCTCGTCAATGGTGACATTACGGCGGAGAGGGGCTGCTGCTGCTCCCATTGCTAATTTCTTACTAAAGTCGGCAA
>JABSQO010000030.1 GCA_013215775.1 Piscirickettsiaceae bacterium | reverse complement strand
CGCTTTCATCATTGTGGAGAGCGATAGAAGCAATCATGTTATCCCTGCGAGGATGGCGAATGCCAATGATCCACGGGCGTTTACCATGGGAGCCGATAGCACGGAGATCGCCACCAATATTGATGATGGCATTAGTGATGCCTTGTTGTTGTAAGGCATTAATAGCTGTATCAACTGCAAAACCTTTAGCAAAACCACCAAAACCAAGTTTCACCATTGTATTGTCACTGGATAATAGGCCGTTTTCTATATGAATCTGTTCCATGGTTGGTGATGATTCGAGCCAAGTAGTAATTTCTTGTGCGTTCGGTGGGGGATGTGATTCAAACCAATCATCACGGTGAAAACCCCATAACTCAAACAGTTTCCCAGCGGCAGGATTGAACAGGTGTTGGCTATTTATAGCCAGCGTTTTTGCGAGTTCAATCAGTTGTGCAACATCATTATCAACAGCAATAGATTTGCCTTCACTAATTGCATTATTAATGGTTGTTAGGGTGCTGGGTTGCCACGCATGCCACGTATTGTTGACGCTCGAAAAAGATTTTTCTAATACGTCAATTGTATTGTCGGCAGTCTGTTCATCAACATCATAGAGACTGACATCTATTTCGGTGCCAAAGGCATAAAATTTGGCTTGGCGAGCACGTGGTTCACTATCACATGCTGAGAGGAAAACAACGCAACAAATTAATGCTAGATGAAATATTTTCATGATAATTGTTGTTCAATACTGTCCATAAGATCGCCAGCGATATTCAGATTAAATTGTTGATCAAGTTCGCGTATGCAAGTGGGACTTGTGACATTGATTTCAGTTAGATAATTCCCAATCACATCTAGGCCGACAAATAACAATCCTTTTTCTCGTAGTGTGGGTCCCACTTGTTGGCAAATCCAGCGATCACGGTCAGTGAGAGGTCTTCCTTCTGCACGACCACCTGCCGCGAGATTGCCACGAGTTTCACCTTTGGCGGGAATGCGCGCTAGGGCATAAGGTACGGGCTCACCATTGATCATTAAAATACGTTTATCACCATCAATAATTTCGGGGATAAATTGCTGTGCCATTACCGATGTTTTGCCATGGTTGGTTAGCGTTTCAATAATCACGCTGAAATTGGGATCATTTTCTTTCACGCGAAATATCGATGCGCCACCCATACCATCCAGTGGTTTAAGGATAATATCGTGGTGTTGCTGGTGGAAGCTGCGAATGAGTTCAGCTTTTCGAGTGACTAGGGTCGCGGGACAACATTGAGGGAACCAGGCGGTATAAAGTTTTTCGTTAGCATCACGTAAGCTTTGTGGGTTGTTGATGACTAATACGCCAGCGGCTTGTGCTTGTTCTAGTAAGTAGGTGCTATAGATGTACTCCATATCAAACGGTGGATCTTTACGCATTAAAACAACATCTAAGTCAGCAAGAGGCAAGGTCTGGGAATCACCAAATTCAAACCAATGATCAGGATCTTCCATCACCTTCAAAGGTTTCATGTCGGCGTAGACGATACCTTGAGTCAGAAATAAATCTTGCTGTTCCATATAAAATAATGACCAGCCTTTAGCTTGTGCGGCTAGTAACATGGCAAAGCTACTATCTTTTTTGATGGTGATAGCTGAAATTGGATCCATCACAATCCCAATGTGTCGACTCATGAGTGACTTCGTTCCTTTATAATCTATGCAATGATTTTACCTGAATTTAAAGACTAATATCGTTAGGCTTTTAAACCCGCTCTATGGGAGCTAAGATGAAAAGCCAGTACTGTGTTTCAACGCTTATGAAGGACCAGTCATTCATTGTGCGTTGTGCCTTGCTCTGACTTCCCTCCTTAGCTCTGAAACACGCAGTTCCAATGATTTTGGGTATATAAGATTGATATTAGATATAATCAGTAGGTTTTTGATTATAGATTGCGATTTTAACTAATGAGTACAACTACGGTTTCGGTGGCGGAAACGCCAAAAACCTTTCAGGATCTTATCCTGAGACTTCAACAATATTGGGCTGAACAAGGCTGTGTATTATTACAACCCTATGACATGGAAGTGGGCGCAGGGACTTTTCATCCGGCCACATTTTTACGAGCGATTGGGCCTGAGCCTTGGAGTGCAGCTTATGTACAGCCTTCACGCCGTCCTACTGATGGTCGTTATGGTGAAAATCCAAACCGTTTACAACATTATTATCAATTTCAAGTGGTATTGAAACCATCACCCATTAATATTCAAGAACTATATCTTGATTCATTAAAAATGCTGGGATTGGATACCTCTATACACGATATTCGTTTTGTTGAAGATAATTGGGAATCACCAACATTGGGTGCGTGGGGTCTTGGTTGGGAGATCTGGTTGAATGGCATGGAAGTGACACAGTTTACTTATTTCCAACAAGTTGGTGGGATTGAATGCAGCCCTGTTACGGGTGAAATTACCTATGGTTTAGAACGTATAGCGATGTATTTGCAAGGTGTGAGTAGTGTTTATGACCTGGTCTGGTCAGATGGGCCCAATGGTAAAGTGACCTATGGTGATGTGTTCCATCAAAATGAAGTGGAAATGTCAGAGTATAATTTCAATCATGCCGATGTAGATAATTTGTTCACTAATTTTGATAATTATGAGCGTGAAAGTGCCCGTATGATTGAAGCTGGTTTACCGTTACCGGCCTATGAGTTGGTATTAAAAGCCTCACATACTTTCAATTTATTAGATGCCCGTAAAGCAATTTCGGTGACGGAACGCCAGCGTTTTATTTTGCGTGTTCGCACCTTAGCTCGTGCAGTGGCGAAAGCTTATTATGAACGTCGAGAATCTTTAGGCTTCCCGATGGTGCCATCATCAGATAAGTTGGAGGCAAAAGCATGAGTGAAGTCCGTGATTTATTGATTGAATTAGGTACTGAAGAGTTACCACCGAAGGCATTGAAGAAATTAATTCAGGCATTTGAAGCTAGTATTAAACAAGGCTTGGAAAAATCCGAATTAAGTTTTAGTTCAATCCGTTCTTATGCTGCACCACGTCGTATGGCGGTGATGGTCACTGATTTACAAGTTCGTCAACAAGATCGGCAAGTAGAAAAACGTGGTCCAGCAGTCGCCGCGGCATTTGATGACGATGGCAACCCGACAAAAGCGGTACAAGGTTTTGCTCGATCATGTGGGGTTGACGTTGATGATCTCGAAAAGATGGCAACAGATAAAGGTGAATGGTTAGTCTTTAAGCAACTACAAAAAGGGGCTGAAACAAGTACTTTGATAGCGGATATTTTACCGCAGGCATTACAAGCCTTACCTATTCCGAAACGTATGCGTTGGGCTGATTTACCAGGTGAATTTGTTCGCCCTGTTCATTGGTTAGTCTTATTGTTTGGCGATGAGGTGATCCCGTTAGAATTATTAGGTATTAAATCTGGGCGTGAAAGTCGAGGTCATCGTTTTCATAATCCAGAAGCCATTTATATCCAATCGGCTCAAACATATGCATCGCAATTAGAAACAGAAGGCCATGTACTGGTCGATATGGAGTTGCGACATAAAACAATCCATGATCAAGTACTTAAAATAGCGACTCAATTGGGCGGTGAAGCCGTTATCAATGAAGATTTATTGGATGAAGTGACCGGTTTAGTCGAATGGCCAGTGGCATTGTCAGGATCATACGATAAGCGATTCCTTGAGCTACCAGCAGAAGCATTGATTTCTTCGATGGAAGAACATCAGAAATATTTTGCTGTACGGGATAAAGCCGGTGATTTACTACCGTACTTTATTACTATTTGTAATATTGAAAGTCGCGACCCAGCACAAGTTGTTGCAGGAAATGAACGCGTGATCTTGCCACGGCTAAGTGATTCAGCATTCTTTTGGGACACAGATCGTAAACAACCATTGGCAGATCGTCAGGACAAGTTAAAGACCATTGTATTTCAAAACAAGTTAGGTTCGGTTTTTGATAAATCATCTCGGGTAGCTAAATTAGCGACAGTGATTGCGAAACAAATTGGCGGTGACGCCTCGTTAGCAGAACGCGCTGCATTGTTAGCTAAGTGTGATTTGGTGACTGAAATGGTGGGTGAGTTTCCAGACTTGCAAGGAATTATGGGTCGTTATTATGCTCGTTTAGATGGCGAAAATGATGAAGTAGCCGAAGCATTAGATGAACAATATTTGCCCCGTTTCTCGGGTGATAAATTGCCACAAACAACAACAGGCCAAGCAGTGAGTTTGGCTGAAAAACTAGATACATTAATCGGCTTGTTTGGTATTGGTCAGCCACCGACAGGCGTGAAAGACCCGTTTGCATTACGACGTGCTGCACTAGGTGTATTACGCATTGTGATCGAGAATAAGCTGGATGTTGATTTGGCTGACTTACTCGAAGTGGCACAGCAAGGTTTTGATAATGTATTGACAGAAAAAAATGTAACATCTCAAGTGATGGGTTATTTCTTTGATCGATTGAAAGGTTATGCACTTGATCAAGGTTATAAGGCTGATATCTACGAAGCGGTATTATCTGTTCAACCAACAAGACCTCTCGACTTTATGCAGCGATTAAATGCGGTGGCTGAATTCCGTCAGTTGGAACAAGCAAAATCATTGGCTGCAGGCAATAAACGGATTGCCAATATATTGCGTAAAAATGATGCGGAAGGTGAAGTGGGTGCAATTGATAACGCATTATTGCAAGAACCAGCGGAACAGGCTTTGGCAGATAAGTTAGTCGAAGTAACAGATGCTGTTCAACCATTAATGAAGCAAGCGGACTACACCTCAGTGCTACGCTGCTTGGCAGATATGGGAGAAACAGTTGATGGTTTCTTTGATGAAGTGATGGTGATGGCAGACGATCCTGCGGTTAGGCACAATCGATTGGCTTTGTTAAATCAGACACGAGCACTGTTTCTCGGTGTAGCAGATATTTCAAGCCTGCAGGAATAAACGGGGATTCTCATGTCGATAATAATTCTGGATCGAGACGGTGTCATTAATCATGATTCAGATGACTTTATTAAGACACCAGCAGAGTGGGAGCCAATTGAAGGTAGCTTAGAAGCTATTACTCAGCTTAATCATGCAGGATATCGAGTGATTGTGATTACGAATCAATCGGGTATCGCTCGAGGTCTACTTGATGTTGATATGTTGACTCGAATTCACAGTAAAATGCGCCGAATGTTGGCACAAGTTGGTGGCAAGATAGAGGCGATACTTTACTGTCCTCATGTTCCAGAGGATGCATGTACGTGCCGCAAGCCTCTGGGTGGTTCGTTTGCGGAATTAGCTCATCGTTTACGAATTAAGTTAGATGATGTACCTGCAGTGGGTGATTCATTAAGAGATCTTCAAGCAGCACAAACAGTAGGTGCAAAACCTATTTTAGTGAGAACTGGCAAAGGAGAAAAAACGCTGGCTGATGGAATCCCTGATGGTGTTGAAGTTTATGATAATTTGGCCGCTGTTGTTACCGCCCTATTAGAGCCTAGCGTTTAATGCTGTTTGCTCGTTCATTAATTTTTGCTGGGCTGCATATCCTCACTGCCATTTTATTTTCTGTTATAGCGGTATTAGTTTGGCCGTTACCGTTCAAGTTGCGATATAAAATTATTAGTCAGTGGGCAATATCAAACCTGTGGTTATTGGAAAAAATATGTGGCATTCGATATCAAATAGAAGGTGTCGAAAATATTACAGCAGAAGCCTGCGTCATTATGTGTAAACATCAATCATCATGGGAAACGCTCGCATTGCAGAAGGTACTCCCGCCACAAGTATGGGTGTTAAAACGTGAATTATTATGGATTCCTTTTTTTGGTTGGGGTTTAGCCGCATTAAAACCGATAGCAATTGATCGTGATGCTGGCAGAAAAGCGTTAACGCAAGTCATTGACCAAGGCAGGGAACGTTTATCATCAGGAATATGGGTGGTGATCTTCCCAGAAGGCACTCGCATTCCCCGTGGACAGATGGGGAAGTTTGGTATTGGAGGTGCAAGACTTGCTGTTGAAACAGGTGTTTCTGTTATACCAGTAGCACATGATGCAGGAAAAGCATGGCCGAGACACGGCTTCATTAAATATCCGGGCGTGATTAATTTGGTAATTGGCGCTAAGATAGAGACACAAGATAAAAGTGCAATGGATGTCAATAAAGAAGTTTATCAATGGATAGAACAACAAATGACCCGATTAGAAGGCTATCAACCGATGAGCACATCACTGAGAAAGGATAAGTAAAGTGGCTAGAGCTGAAAGCATTTTACGGCTGTTATTGGTCGATGATTCGCTGACTGAAGCTGATAGCATCACGAATACCTTGCGAAGTACTGGTCATGCGGTAAGAGCTTCAAGGATCGATAATTTACAGGAAATAGAGCAGGCACTGACAAGTCAATCTTGGGATTTGGTTCTTTGCCGAGATTCTTTTTCTGTCGTTCCGCCTAGAGAAGTTGTGAACACCTTGCAACGATTAGGTAAAGATTTACCTTGCATCGTATTATGTTCCGAAAAAGCTAATATGGAACAATTGTATGATGTGGGTGTGCAGGATGTCGTCATGATGGGCGATTCCCAGCGCCTACAATTTGCCGTTGAGCGTGAATTACAAAACCTATTTATGAGACGTTTATGTCGACGGAATGAGCGGGCGTTACGTGAGAGTGAGAAACGCTCTCGCTTATTATTAGAAAGTTCTCGTGATGCCGTCGCATATATGCACGAGGGAATGCATATTTATGTCAATCGCGCTTATATAGCCTTATTCGGTTATGAAGAAGTCGAAGATATCGATGGTTTGCCATTTTTAGATATGGTCACGGTTGATGACCATGCAAAATTTAAGTCTGTTTTCAGAAAATTTTCAGAAAATTTAGAGGCGAAACCACAAACAGTGTCAGTACAGTGTGTCAAAGCCGATGGTAGCGGATTTAGAGCAAATATAGAATTTAGTCATGCGCAGGTAGAAGACGAAAATTGTACTCAGGTTGTTATTCGAGATAATGATGAAAGTAGTGGAACATCTGATGCGCAATTGCAGTTATTACGTGACCATGACTTCTTAACGGGTTTGTATAGTCGTACTCGATTTATGGATGAGCTTGAAACAGTGGCGGGTAAAGCGGGTGAAGGCCAAGGCGATGCGGCTTTACTTTACATTGTAATTGATGACTTTTTGCATATTAAAGATAAAATTGGTTTGGGTGCGAGTGAGTTGGTTATAAAGGATGTTGCCGAACTGTTACGCAAAGATACTGCGGAAGAAGATGTGATTGCACGTTATTCAGATCAAGTCTTTACGGTGATTATCGCAAGTGATGATGATAATGATGTGCAAGCGCGTGCCGAAACCTATCGCAAGATTATAGATAATTATGTATCACAAGTTAATCAGGTCGACCTACAGTGTAGTATTGGTATTAGCCGAATATCAGAAAGATTATCCTCAGCAGAGGCAATATTAGACAATGCCGACCATGCTTGTATACAAGCACAGCGTGCTGGTGGTAATCAAACGGCACGATATCAAGTGGACACAATAGTTCAACATGCACCAAATGAGGGTGAATTGGCAGCTTGGCAACAACGGTTGCAGAAGGCGATTCATTATGAAGGTTTTTGTTTGTTCTATCAGCCTATTGTGAGTTTGCATGGTGAGGAACAGGACTTATATGAAACCTTAATTCGCTTGAAAGATGTGGATAACGAGGCGCTACTAACCCCAGATAATTTTATTGGTTATGCCGAACAATGTGGCTTAATGAATGAAATTGATGAGTGGGTTATTTCTCACGCCTTAGATCGTTTAGTCGAACAGCATAAAACGAATCCTAAAACACGATTTTTCATTAAATTATCTAAGCAAACATTATGTAAAACTGAATTTGTTGATTGGCTTTGTGCTTCGCTCAATAGTAGTAATATTGATGGCTCATCTTTGGTTTTCGAAATTAGTGAAACAGCTGCATTTGAGAATCTAGAGGAGGCTAAATCAACTATTTCTAAGTTAAAAAATGTAGGTTGTGAATTTGGTTTAGAGCACTTTGGTTCAGGGTTGGATTTCTCGCAGAGCTTAGAAGTATTGGATGTCGATTACCTGAAAATTAATGGTGCATTTGTTGAGAACATGGCCAAGGATGCAGAAAACCAGGCAGCCGTTAAGGCGATTATAGAAGTGACCAAGCAAGCAGGTAAAAGTAGTATTGCTGAGTTTGTTTCTGATGCCAATAGCTTGGCATTATTGTGGCGCTTAGGAGTGGATTACGCCCAAGGTTACTATATTCATGAACCGTCAGCGGAGTTAGATTATAATTTTGAAGACGACGAATTCTAAAACTACTTTTCTAAAGTTTGAGTGCGTACGGATTATTTTTTTCGGTAAGCTGCAATTTGTTGAACGATAATTTGTTCAATATTCTGATGTAAGAACAGTGCGGGTTCCTTATCAGTTTCATTAACGATAGTGGTGCAAATTGGTTGATTTTTGTTGATAAAGGTATTTGCCTTTGGAAGATCATAGCAATCTGTGGGCCATTTCATATCATCGGGAATAATACAATTAATATCCGCATACAGATAGCGTAATGAGGTATTGTTATTCACCAATGAAATTGGTTCATTTGGTAATGAACCTAGGCAAGCATTGCAATGATGCTGAAATAGACTAGCGGTGTTATCAATTAATTCAGCCGATGCGCTTGGGCGTGGATTAACCTCTAAAATCAACAATTCGTCTTGAGATGAAATCATAAAATCGAGACTATTTAGTCCGAGTAATCTCGTTGCTTGAGTTATTTCTCTAATGGCTTGTTTTAGTTGATGTCGATGAAAATCAGTAATATTCCATGGTGTTTCAATACTCAGCAAACGGAAGAGGGAAGGCTCATCACCAGTATGAAGTTGTTTATTGATACTAATGAGTTGAGTATCTTTACCATCTGCGAGGAATAATACTGAACCGCTTATCCCCTCAATAAACTTCTGGAAATAATGATCCGTTATTGGAGAGTTTAGTGTTAGGGATTGAATATGATTGCCACCGAGACCTGAGGCGGATTTAACTAACCAGTCATCATTATTGTCAGGTTGTTCAAATTGAGTGATGGGATAAGGCAAGCTTAGTTGGTTCAATAAACTAAAAAATAATGAAGGAGTCTTGATGGCGTGAATCGTTTGTGCCGAATTACCTAGAAGTTGAATATTGTCAGGCAAGTTATCCAGTAAAGCGTAACAAGTTTCAATGCCACTACCACAGATTAATGTGCAATCTTCACCCTGAGATAATTCAGATAACGATGCCAAGAGAGCATGGTGATTTTGATTAGGGAAAGGCGGTATTTCTAACCATCGGTCAGCAATAGATAAGGTATCTTGGTCGCCAAAGCAATCAGCCACCCAAACAGAATAACCTGCTTGGCTGGCTTTTTGAGCTAAAAACCGACCACTTTGTGCAAAGATCAGTACCGATTTGTGCTGATTTTGCATCATTAAAAAAGTTTAATTAAACAAGTTTGCGAGCACCATTAAAGGCATTACGAAAATCTAAATAAACGGGTTTATCTGCAAGTGTTTCTTCTAACATAGCTTGTTGAAGTTTATATTTAACATTGCCTACAGCAAGCGCACCGATACCGACAGCCCCAGCAGAATTCTTTGCATGAATGATTGGAGCCCCAAAGTCCATGATGCCAACATCTTCAATGCCTAGCGGTGGGACGGCATTAACATCACCCGCCACTTTTAATTGTTTGGCATCGGCTAATACCGACGCATTGAGGACTTGAATACCGGCTTTGGCAGTACAAAACACAAGATCTGCATTAGAGACTAAACGGGCTTTATCGGCATCAGATGAAGCTGCAGTAGCACGTAAGTCAACGTTATAACGTTGTTTGGCTTCAGCTGCAAATTCAAGCGCAGTATCAATTGAGAAATGATCAACGATAGTCGTATCAGCACCTTGTTGGGCGGCGATGACGGCTGTTGCTAATCCGACAGGGCCCGTACCACCGAAAACAACAGTACGTGCGCCTTCTAATCCCTGACTAAAGTTTTTCTTTAATTCGCGCTCAACACACGCAACTAATGCAGCAGCAGTGGTAAATGCACCACTTGGATCGGCAAATACAGAAATTTCGAAAGGAGGGACCATTGCCCGTTTAGCGACATCCAACATATCCATTGCTAGCCCCATATCACGGCCACCAATGAACATACTGGTTCTTTTAACACCAGTGGGACCGCGTGAAAAAATAGCATCTTGAACCAGACCGTGAACTTCTTCCAGCTGAACATTTTCATACGGTACGATAACGTCATAACCAGCATCAACAGCCATGTTGATATCAAATGGACTGTTATGCACCATCGGGTTAATCATGTGAATTATTGAACGTTTAGCCATTTTTCTTCCTTCAAAGGTGAGGTTTAATCATGCTTAGTAGCGTAATGATAATCGTTATGTAGTAATGATTTCAATGTTTGCACCACTTGAATTGGCTTGTGCGATGATAAATGACAGTTCCGTTTGGCTGTTCATTTGAGTGTGAGCATACTCACTTAACTGGTTAATTAATTGTTGAGCAGATTGTTCACTATCTACAAAGACACAACCAGTTGGCCCCCATGAGGTTTGAGCAATACCCGAATGGCCAAGACTTGTGGCGTAGTTCAATAATGCTTCAACATGTTGACTAGCATAATTGCCACCCTGTATCGGAGAAAAATGGTCACCAATTAATAATTGAATATCGGTAATGGCTTGACCAAAGTCCGCTATTTTTTGTTCGACTAATGCCGGTAATAATTTCATTAAGGTTAAATGACATATTGCTTGGGATGAGATCAAAGGAAATGTTGGCAAATTGTTAAATGCCGCTAATTCTTGTGAACCATGCACCCCCTGTTGATTTTTATCCATCACCATCACTATTCGCCAGTTTTGCGGAAAGTCGTAATGGACTAACAATGGCGGTATGGATGAGGTGTCGTTCATACCACCATCAATGATAAAACCGCCATGGTCAAATATTGCGATACCGATACCAGAACGTGAACCTCTGCCTAATAGTGCTGCGATTCCAGCCGTCGTAATTGAGATTTGATGCAATTTACACAATGCGGTACCAATGGTAATAGCGAGTTGTGTCCCGGAACCCAGCCCAGCATGCTCTGGAATAAGTTCAATTAATGACAGTGTTACACCCCGTTTCTCTATAGGGATATCTCGACCGAGAGTGTTATAAAATCGTGTGATGAACTGTTCTACTTTTCGGCAAATATCCTGCGAAGTAGTGGCATTATTCAAAATAGAAGTAGTTGTTGTAAGTTGCGCCTCGATTATTGTCTGGTGAGTGTTAACTGCTAGGCCAATGCTACCAAACTTTCTACCAGTACTACCATTGAGATCAAGAAAACCAAGATGGAGTCGAGCTGGAGCACTCACTCGAACTGTGGTTTTCAAGAGAGAATTATCTAGCTTTTGTGTTGACACTATAGATTTAGGTATCGATGTTACAGGCGATATCGTAAATAGTGGTTTCATCCAAAAATTGATCATTTGAATTAAATAAAGAACTAATGGCACCACGATGAATTTTCATTTTGAAGTTCCCGATGGCAATTGCACCATAGAAGCGCACCCCTTCTTTTTCATTGCCATTATCCATCACTTCCAAACTTTCGACACCTAATGGTGGAACGGCATTTACATCAGCAATAACTTCTAATGTATCACTATTTTTCCAAGCAGAATTAGAGCACACGCACACGCCCGCAGGGCCAGTAGCAATGGCAACATGAGCACCTTTTAATAACGCTTCAACGGCGTCGTCGTTACGTGTTTCTGCTGGGGTTACGTCAACACCATAAGCAGCCTTCATTTGATCGGTAATAGCCTTAACACGAATAATACTACGGGATGTCAGCACGACTTGGGCCGCACCTTCTTTTAATAAAAAAAGTGCTGTTCGTTGGCCTACAGGGCCAGAACCAATAATGACGACATTTTTACCTGAAATATCATAATTAGTCAGGACTTTTCGAACAATCGCTGCGGCAGTGGTATTTGAACCATTAGGATCGAGCATGACGGATACACGAACGGGTCCAAAAAATGCTTTTTTGACTGCTTTACCGACCATTTCTGTGGCAGGAACATTTGAGCCACCGATAAAAATAGCACTGTTTTTTAGGTTTTTACCACCACGAGTGAAAATCATGCCGTGAACATGCGGAGTAACATTATCACGCGTTGCACCACCATATGTAATTACATTATCGACACCCGCGTCATAAACAACCGCTTGGTCAAATGTGCTTGGTATTGGATCGGTATCGAGGTGAAGCAACAACTTTTTCATTTAGTCTCTCCTAAACATTCTATTTCGTGGCGATTTTTTAGAGATGAGTGTACCCGAACTTGTCATTGATAGGGAAGCTCGGTACTGGTTTATGTTTACTGCATACGTTTTGATAAAGTTCAGGTATGATGCAGTGACTAAATATGCTAGCGCTAGGAACTTCGGCATAGAAGTATTGGTCTGGATTTGTTCCAGAGGAAATAAATTTAGGAGTGATTTAATGAAGAGCACGCGATTAGCACTATTAGCAGCCAGCTTATGTGTACTACCAAGTGTTGGTATGGCAAATAGTTTTTCTACAGTGACTTCGGTGCAGTATGTGCAAGCATGTATTCTACTGAATGAAGGAAAAATGAATACTTATGAGGTTACTTATAAATGTTCTTGCGTTATCGATAAGATAGCAGATGTGTTTACACAAGAGGAATATGAATACGTTAGTACTGGCTTTAGATATAAGAATTTACCAGGTGATCGTGGCGGGGTTTTTAGGGATAATGAGGATGTGAGTCAGGGCATTGGTTTATTTACGAAAACACAAATTGAGGCTTATGATTCTTGTCGTATTAGACGATAAAGTTTAAGTTATAGACAATAAAAAAGGCCGCAAAAGCGGCCTTTTTTGTGGGTTTAATTTAGTGTTATATTTTTTTCGAAAGAGTAAATTCTTGATCTTTAGTATCTTTTACATCTGCTTTTAATACACCTGCTTCAGAAGGCGTAAAAGTGAAACGAATACTAGGATCTTCACTAAACGAAATACCAGTATCGACAGCGAGTAGTACTTTGTCATTGTAGCTGATATCAATTCTTGTAATACGATGCTCACGGATGTATAGACGTGAAGCTTGGTCAAATTGTAAGCCATTATAATTTGGGTGGCTTACAATAACTTGGGCTTGTACAGGCTCACCAATTGTAGGCTTACGCATGCGAATCTGCATTTTACCTAATCGAGCTAATGCCGCCGCGGCATCTTTACCAGCTGGTGCACTGCAACCACCAGAAGCTTTCACAAACCGTGACACCATATGTAATGAGCCATCATTCATTTCAGCAATAGCACGAACAAAGGTATATTGATCCACCCGCATGCGAGTTGTAATATTGATTAAACCTAAGTCAGGAGATAAATGAAAATTAGCTGAATAAGGTACTGGATTGTTATCAATAATAATATGAATGTTTTTAATATATTTATCGGCTGTTTGAGGCACTAATGATTTAATTGTGAACGGTACAATCGCTGCATCTTCAGCACGTTTGGGTGCTTCAATAACCAATAGATCATCAGCATTTTCACGGATAGATGCTGCTCTATCACCAAAATATTCTACTTTTAATGTTGGCCATAAAGGTTCTGTGGGTGTGACCGCGTAGGATGATACACTAAAAAAACTTAGTGCTAAGCTAGCGATAACAAGGCTTACAATACGGTTAAACATGATTTTTCTCCATTACAACTTTGATTATTCCCACTCGAGTTGTACGAATGATGCGGTAACGTTTCGACGATGATACTGGTCAAAAAGTTCCCAATTTGATTTTTCTTCTAGTCCTACCTGAGTAGAGGCCTGATCAATTGTACCAAAATCAGCAATGATGTCACGAATGCCATCACGTAAGATATTAAAGTAACGTAGTTGGTTGGCCAGACCTTGTTGCCATTTATCATTGCTCGCAATGCCATGGCCTGGAACTATAAAATCAATATCCAGTGTTTGTAATTGCTCCATTGTACTAAGCCAACCGTTAATACTACCATCCATCGCTGGAATACGGTCTATAAACAATATGTCACCTGTCCACAGTGTTTTAGTGTTGTTATCAAAGACGGTTAAGTCATGATTTGTATGAGATGTTGGATATGCAGTCATTACTAACTGGCGATTGCCCAAATCAATTGTGACAGGATTATTTGTGCGAACGGTCATTGTAGGAGCAATGAATTCTACACCTTTATATGCGGTTCCCAATGTTTCTTTAAATACCCGTTCAAAGAAGGGTTGTCTTGCTGCGAGTGCTGCCGGTAAATTTTCATGGCCAATAAATTCAGGCTTATCATCTTTAAATGCTGCATTGCCAAAAACATGATCGGGGTGAACATGCGTATTAATAACGTAGCAAATGGGCAGGTCAGTTTTTTCTTTAATTGCTTTTCGTAACTGAGTACCTTCGATATAACTACCACCACTATCTATAACGGCTACGCAACGATCACCGATAATAAAACCGACATTGGCAATTGCACCAATATTTTTTTCAGAAGGGTCCTCATGGACACCTTGGTGATAATAAATGCCGGATGTGACCTCCTTAATTGGATAATTGTCACTGCCGTAGCAAGCAGTAACGAATGTGAGTGTGAGTACACTCAGAGTATGGAGAATAGCTTTTAACATGGCCGTCATTCCTTGAAATAGATCATTATGGTAAAGATTGGATGGAAATACGTTTTTAAAGTTCCATCTATACCTTATATATATGTCACACATATTGATACAATATCGCTATTTCAATGTAAGAGAAAGTAAACATGACTATTCGCACTCGATTTGCTCCCAGCCCGACAGGTTATTTACATGTGGGTGGTGCACGTACGGCATTATTTTCATGGCTGTATGCTCGTAAACATGGTGGACAGTTTATTTTAAGAATTGAAGATACCGATTTGGAGCGTTCAACAGCAGAGTCAGTTAATGCCATATTAGAAGGAATGACATGGCTTGGATTGGAATACGATGAAGGTCCTTTTTATCAAACTCAGCGTTTTGATCGTTATAAAGAAATTATTGACCAGCTGTTGGAGCAAGGAGATGCTTATCATTGTTATTGTTCCAAAGAAGCATTAGATGAAATGCGTGAGCAACAACGAGCCAATAAACAAAAGCCTCGCTATGATGGTCGTTGTCGCCACATCAGCTCACCTAAAGAAGGAGTGCAGCCTGTTGTTCGATTTAAGAATCCAACAGAGGGCAGTGTCATTGTGCAAGATGCTGTCAAAGGAGATGTTGAATTCCAAAATTCAGAATTAGATGATCTAATTATTGCGAGGCCGGATGGCACGCCTACTTATAACTTGACCGTGGTGGTTGATGATTTAGATATGGGTATGACCCATGTTATTCGTGGTGATGACCATCTCAATAATTCACCGAGACAGATCAATATTTTTAAAGCATTGGCTGCCGAGATACCCGTATTTGCACATTTACCAATGATTTTAGGTGATGATGGTGCACGCTTATCTAAACGTCATGGCGCTGTCAGTGTGATGAGTTATCGTGATGAGGGCTACTTGCCCGAAGCATTATTAAATTATTTAGTACGCCTAGGCTGGTCTCATGGTGATCAGGAGATCTTCTCAATTGATGAAATGATTACACTGTTTGATATTAAAGATGTTAATAAATCAGCATCAAGCTTTAATACCGATAAATTATTATGGCTTAATCAACAGTATATTAAAAATAGTTCGCCTGAACATGTTGCCCATCACTTAAGTTGGCATATGGGGCAGTTAGGAATTGATCCTTCACAAGGCCCTGAATTGACTAAAGTGGTTCAAGCGCAACAAGAAAGGGCTAAAACCTTAGTGGAAATGGCAACTAATAGTCGCTTCTTTTATCAACAAGTCACTGAGTATGATGAAAAAGCTGCTCGGAAGAACTTAACAGAGATAAGTATGGATGTATTACAAGATATGCATCAACGTTTATCTGTACTGCCAAATTGGCAAGCAGAACCTATTCATGATCAAATAAAAGAATGTTCAGTGGCTAGAGAAATTGGTATGGGTAAAGTTGCTCAACCAATTCGGGTGGCTATTACGGGTAATACTATGTCTCCACCACTCGATGTGACACTTGAATTACTCGGATCCGAGCGCACATTAGCAGCGATCCTACTAGCAATAGAATGGATCAAAGATCATGTCTTAGATAGCTAACAAGTTGTCTTTTCCTTTATTTTCAACAAGTTATAAAAACGGGAAGATTTTCCCGAAAAAACTCATAAAAAAACTTAGTGAGATGCTTGACTAAAGAATTTACAGGGTCTAATGTTTGCAAACGCATGAGGTTCCATTACGGGACATTTCGTGACGTAATAACTAAAAAGCAATAGAGGAAAACTTTATGAAGCTGAAAACATTAACAATTGCAATGATGGCATTGGCAACGGCTGGTGTAGCCGTCGCTGACGAAATCTTAATAATGCAAGAAAATGAAAACAACTGGGTATCTGCTGCAGGTAACTATAACAACCAACGTTATAGCAAACTAGCACAAATCAACAAAGATAACGTTGCTGATTTGAACATGGCATGGACATTATCAACAGGTGTTTTACGTGGTCACGAAGGTAACTCTCTAGTTATCGACGGTACTATGTATGTACACACTGCATTTCCTAACATTGTTTTTGCTCTTGACTTAAACAACGATGGCGCTATCAAATGGAAATATGAGCCAAAACAAAACTACGATGAAACTGTTCCAGTTATGTGTTGTGACACAGTTAACCGTGGTCTTGGCTATGGCGATGGAAAAATCTTCCTAGCTCAAGCTGATAACGTATTAGTTGCTTTAGACATGAAATCTGGTGACGTTATATGGTCTCACAAACGTGATACTGCAACTCGTGGCGCTACAAGCACGGGTGCTCCACACATCTTTAAAGACAAAGTACTAGTTGGTATTTCTGGTGGTGAGTTTGGTGTACGTGGTTACGTTAAAGCTTACGACTTAGATGGTGCCGAAAAATGGCAAATGTACAGCACAGGTCCTGATGCTGAAATGGGTTTCGATCCTAAGAAAACAATGGATATGTTGAAACCAGTTGGCAAAGATTCATCTTTGAAAACTTGGAAAGGCGACCAATGGAAAATCGGTGGTGGTACAACTTGGGGTTGGTTCTCTTATGACCCAGACCTAAACATGATGTACTACGGAAACGGTAACCCATCAACTTGGAACCCTGTACAACGTCCAGGTGACAACAAATGGTCAATGTCTTTATTCGGTCGTGACTTAGATACTGGTATGGCTAAATGGGTATACCAAATGACTCCATTCGATGAGTGGGATTATGATGGTATCAACGAAGTTCCATTAGTAGACCAAAAAGTAAACGGTAAAATGCGTAAAACTCTTGTGCATTTCGATCGTAACGGTTTTGGTTACACAATGGATCGCGTAACTGGTGAGTTGTTAGTAGCTGAAAAATTCGATCCAGCTGTTAACTGGTCTAACGGTGTAAACCTTAAGACTGGTCTTCATGATCGTGTAGCTGCTATGTCAACAGCACGTAACGGTGCAGACGTAAATACTTTAGGTATTTGTCCTGCTGCGTTAGGTTCTAAAGATGAGCAACCTTCTGCATACTCTCCACGTACTGGTTTATTCTACGTTCCTACAAACCACGTTTGTATGAACTACGAACCATTCGAAGTTGAATATGTATCTGGTCAACCATATGTTGGTGCAACATTAAGCATGTTCCCAGCTCCAGGTGGCACACACTTAGGTAACTTCATTGCTTGGGATGCACGTGTTGGTAAGATCGTTTGGTCTAACCCAGAACGTTTCTCAGCATGGGGTGGTGCATTAGCAACTGCTTCTGATTTAGTATTCTACGGAACATTAGAAGGCTACATCAAAGCTGTTGATGCTCAAACAGGTCGTGAGCTTTGGAGATTCAAAACTGCTTCTGGTATCATCGGCAACGTCAACACTTACAAGCATGAGGGTAAACAATACATCTCAATCTTGTCTGGTGTAGGTGGTTGGGCTGGTATCGGTATGGCTATTCCTAGCTTAGAAAACGACACAGATGGTCTTGGTGCGGTAGGTGCTTACAAAGCTCTATCTAGCTGGACTAACTTGGGTGGTATCTTAAGCGTATTTAGCCTATAAGACCTTTTGTTTATTAAATTTATTTAATAGATAAAAACCAAAATAAGAAAGCCCGGCACTTGTGTCGGGCTTTTTTTTATGGATTAAATGAACGTTAATGCATAGAATAATGTCTTTATAGATTGCAAAGTAAGATTAGGAATCAACAATGAATACAGTAAGAGTATTATCAATTTTCTTGTTTGGCCTATTGGCCAATATCGGTCTAGCCGAAGCTGCTAATCTTCAACCCCTGAAGGGGCAAACAGCAGTTCGGATATGTGCTGACAAATATAACCTCCCTTATTCAAATAAAGAGCTAGAAGGCTTTGATAATAGGATTGCGGCTATCATTGGTGAAGAGCTGGGATTGCCAGTTGAATACTATTGGTTTCCTCAACGTATAGGCTTTAGCCGTAATACAATTAAAAAGGTTGATGAGGTTACTGGCCGATTTAAGTGTGATGTTGCAATGAGCGTACCAGCATCGCCAGGTATATTAATGCCAACAACATCATACTTTAGCTCCATCGAAGCAATGGTATATCGTACTGGTGAAGGATACGAGCTCAATACCATCAGTGATATTGCAAAGGTGAGTAAAGAATATAAAAAATTGAGAATAGGTCTTTTTGACCGTGGTGTTGCAACGGTCAAATTACTAGAGCTGGGCTTAGCAGATCAAATCGAATATTTTCAAATGATGACCGGTGATGTTCGTGTCAATGCCGGACGCATAGTCTCTGATGCACTAGCATCAGGTGAAGTTGATGTTGTCTTGCTGTGGGGTCCGATAGCGGGCTATTACGCAAGTAAATCCGATGTAGCAATGAAAGTTGTACCCTTAAATGAACTTGGTGATAGATTTATATTTAGCTTTGCAATGGGAACAAGACGCCAAGATACGAAGTGGAGAATGCTACTGAATGACATCATCGACAAACGGAAAGATGATATAGCAGCGATCATAAGTGAGTATAATTTACCCTCTACGGAAAATGTAATCGTCATTGCAGAGAAAAAAGAGCCCATTTACCGAGTTGAAGATGGCAAGGTTGATGATAAAACCTATGTTGGTTGGAGGTTATTTAACTCGACTTGTTTTGTTTGCCATGGCCGCCATGCAACGGGCACGGATTTTGCGCCTAATTTACTTAAGCGTGTTGCAGATATGAGTGAAAATGAATTTAGAATCAAACTGTTGCGCCGATATTTTGAAACGGTGAACATAGATGATCCTGAGATGAGATTTGCATTCCTTGAGCAAATCGCAGAGAGAGATGCAGTACAGTTTAAAATGCCGACATGGGCGAATGATCCTAATATTCGTCCACATATCAGTCACTTGTATTCTTATTTAAAAGCTCGGTCAGACGGTGCTTTGGGCGAGGAAAGGCCTCAACGATTTGAAAAGGAATAATGGATTTCAGCATTATTCGATAGTTGCTGCTACGATTGATTTTAGGTTGTGATTGATTCGTTTAGCGAAGTCATTTTCACGGTCATTATTGGTATTATCAATCATTAGCTTAGTACCAACGATAACTGTATTACCAGTATCTTCGCGGACAGTCACAATACATGGCATGTCATTGATAAGATCGGAATTAAGATCCATCATTTCTCTGGCATAAGTAATATTACAGAAACTGATCACGGTTGAAAGAGGATAGTCCGTGTCACCGCGGTCGCGAACTGCCTGACCAATATTGCTACGATGGATGATGCGATAGTTATGCTCAGAGATGGCAATATCAAGGTTGATAAGGGTCTCTTCATAGGAATAATTACTATTTTGTTGATAGATTCTTTCTGGAGTCTCACTACTACAAGCTGTTAAAGACAACAGGATAATAATGAGTAAGTATGGAATCTTTCGGTATAGTTTCATGGTCATATGAATGGCTTAATTAGTTAGATATAGAAGTAAGAATAACATTAAATTTAAAGAGGTAGTGCTTGTGCAAAAAATACGGTCATCGTTAGTGTCAGCATGTGTATTATTGATGTTTTCGGTTAGTTCCTATGCTGTTCCAGGGATAAGTGAGATCAATAATGAGATATTTGATAAGGCACATTTGAAAAATATTATGGAACCTGGGACATTACATTATGTTTATAAAAAAGAGCATTTTATTGATGGCCCACGTAGCGATACGATTGATTTAGTACTGACTAATCTACGAAATACGGGTCGTAAAGATACGCATATTGATTTTTTTACTGGGAAACACAATCGACCTTATCAAGATCGAGACAATCAGCAAGGCAATACAGTTGCCGTATTTTTTCTAGAGTTTGATGTACGAGAATTAGCCAAAACTATTGATCGTTCGCATGCTGAGCGATGGCATTATTTGCAGAAAAAAGTTAAGTGGCAATTAGCGAAAGGAGCAAAAAAGGAAAAAATCGAGATTGAGTACAATGGTACGAAGCTAAACGCATTTCAATATACTATTCGACCTTATATTAACGATCCTAAAAAATCTGAATTTCCTCTTTACGCGAATAAATACTATATTTTTATATTGAGTGAAGATATTCCGGGTGAAATATATCAATTACGGACTATCGTGCCAGATGGTAATAAGTGGCAAGAAGGGGATGAAACATTGATTGATGAATCAGTGACATTTGTTGGATTTGAAACATTATAGTTTAATGATTACACAACAATAAAAAACGGGCTTTAAAGCCCGTTTTTTTTATTTAACTATCTTAAGCCCAGAATATTTTTTCTTTATCTGTACAGTGTTTTCTGGCGGCGGCGGGGATGTTTCTTCATCAGTAAAAAACATTCCTTCATTATTCTCTTTGCCATATATTGCCAATACAGCAACGATAGGAATAAATAATTCCATCGATTTACCAGAGAAGCGAGCTGAAAAGCTTATCCATTCATTATCTGCGTGAAAATTATGGACGGCTGAGGGATCAATATTTAATATAATCTTGCCATCATTAATATATTCTGTTGGTACTTTGATGTCATCAACAGTGGTATTGGCTAACAAATAAGGTGTGAGCTGATTATCTAACAACCATTCGTAAATGGCTCTAATTAGGTAAGGTTTCTGTGGCGTCATTGATTTTATTTACCGCATATCTCTTTCAACATCACTTAAACTAGCTTGGAAACTATCTCTAGCGAATATACGTTCAGCATACTCTTCGACGGCTTTAGCTTTAGCTGGAAGTTTAATATTAAGCATGGGGAGACGCCATAATAAGGGTGCCAAGCTGCAATCGAGCAAGGAAAAGTCTTTACTCATAAAGAAAGGTGATTCTGCAAATAACGGCGCTAATACGGTCAGGTCTTCTTGCACTGTTTTACGTGCCTTTGATGTTTTACCCTTTTCCATGCCTATTAATGCGTTCCACAGTGCATACCAATCTTTATCAATACGATGCAGCATTAACCTCATTTTTGCTCGTGAGGCAGGATCGGAAGGTAGTAATGGTGGGTGAACAAAGCGTTCGTTAAAGTAGTCGATAATAATATTAGAATCGAATAACACCATATCACGGTCAATCAGAGTGGGGCTAGTTCCATATGGATTGAGCGCAGCAATATCTTCCGGCCATTGATCATCAATAATGTCCTCGATATTCGCCACAATATTCTTTTCATGCAGGACGATGCGTGTACGGTGGCTAAACGGACACGCGGGATCTGAATAAATAGTTAATCCTGATCGTCGGTTGCTGTTAGCCATAGCGCTGCTCCTAATAAATGCTTAATAAGTTTCAAGCATTCAGGTGTGGTTGATTGTTCTTTAGTCAATGACGAAGATATTAGTGAATATCTCTCCAGAAAGCTTTTTTCATCGGATAAGCAACAAGGAAGAAAATGAACAGATATAACAATACCCATTTACCCAATGCTAAGCGCTGAATTTTAGATGGCTCACCAATATAGGCTAAAAAGT
Source organism: Piscirickettsiaceae bacterium (assembly GCA_013215775.1). Lineage (GTDB taxonomy): Bacteria > Pseudomonadota > Gammaproteobacteria > Nitrosococcales > Methylophagaceae. Next base: position 1,854 of record JABSQO010000030.1, on the reverse strand, counting down.
TAACTAAATCACGCACCATTATATTATAGTTATGACTTGATAGTTCACCTTTTGATGCCTCAGTAAGATGGCCATCAGTATTATTTAAATAGCCTTGTTGTTGCCAAAGAATATGAGGCATACCTACATCTTTAAAGGCTAAGTTATTAGTCCCCATTGTTTTACTTTCATCTAAATAGAAGGTTCGGAAATAGGTATTTAACCATTCGGTGCCACGAGCACGAGAAATGACAGAAAGATCTGGTGGTGTCACTCCAAACCATTTTTTTGCATCCTCAGCACGCATCGCAATAGTCATGGTGTCACCCAATTTATCTGATGCAAACATTAGATTTTCGGCAACCTGTTTATCGGTCAAGCCAATATCCTTTGCCATTCGGTTATACCGCATAAAAGAGGCAGAATGACAGCTTAGACAATAATTTACGAAGGTTTTGGCCCCGCGCTGTAGAGATGCCTTGTCGGACAAATCAATGTCGACAGGTTCAAGATGCAGACCACCTGACGTGGCCATTACTTGGCCTGAAGTGACCGCCACAAGACCAATAAATAATGTGATGATTAACGTTCTCATTTCATTGTCACCCTTTCTGGCACAGGCTTATCTTTATCAATACTGGTATACCAAGGCATCAAGATAAAGAAGGCAAAATATATTACTGAAAAGAAGCGCGCCATATTGGTATATAGCGTGGTTGCAGGTTGAGTACCTAAGTAGCCAAGCGCAAGGAAACTGATAATAAATAGGGTTAACGCCCAGCGGAAGTAAGGACCACGGTAGCGAATGGACTTCACTGGGCTACGATCTAACCATGGCAACAGGAATAATATCGCTTGAGATCCCCCCATTGCTATTACACCCATTAATTTATCAGGTACCGCACGCAGTATGGCGTAGAAAGGGGTGAAGTACCACAAAGGCACGATATGCTCTGGTGTTTTCAATGGATCGGCAGGGATAAAGTTATCCTTCTCCAAGAACCAGCCATCCATTTCAGGCATATAGAATAATATCAATGAGAAGATAAATAAAAATACAATCACGCCGACAATATCTTTGACTGAATAGTATGGGTGGAAAGGAATACCATCAAGAGGTATACCATTGCTATCCTTATGGTTCTTGATTTCAACACCATCAGGGTTATTTGAACCGACTTCATGCAAGGCAATAATATGCGCTACAACCAAGCCAAGTAATACGAGTGGTACCGCAATAACATGGAATGCAAAGAAACGGTTTAAGGTTGCATCTGCAACCACAAAGTCACCACGAATCCATAACGCTAAACCTTCACCGATCACTGGTAATGCGCCAAATAGCGAGATAATCACTTGAGCACCCCAGAACGACATTTGTCCCCAGGGTAGTAAGTAGCCCATAAAGGCTTCGGCCATCAGAGCCATGTAGATGAACATGCCAAAGATCCACACGAGCTCACGCGGTTGTTTGTAGGAGCCATAAATGAGTCCGCGGAACATATGCAGATAAACAACAATGAAAAAGGCAGAAGCACCTGTTGAATGAAGATATCGGATTAACCAGCCCCATTCGACATCACGCATGATGTATTCAACGGAGGCGAACGCTAATGCCGCATCGGGTTTATAGTTCATCGTCAGGAAGATACCCGTGACAATCTGCAGAACTAAGAGCAACATTGCTAATGAGCCAAAGAAGTACCAGAAGTTAAAATTCTTTGGAGCATAATATTTAGAAAGATGATCTTCCCACATTTTCGTGGCGGGGAAGCGAGCATCTACCCAACTCATGAGACTTGAGAACATTATGCAGCTCCTTGTGCGTCTTCACCAATAACGATGCGATTATCGCCTTGGAAATAATGGGGGGGG
>JABSQO010000003.1 GCA_013215775.1 Piscirickettsiaceae bacterium | reverse complement strand
CATTGCTCCGACAGCGACTATTGCGAACATTGCAGGCACTACGCCGACAATCGAACCAACATTCAAACGTACCTACACGAAAGAGAATCACAGTGGTGTATTTACTATTGTCGATCCTTCATTGCGTTACGGTCGTCCAGAGTTGTGCAAGGAGTCATTCGAGATCAATCAAGTGTGGATCTTAAAGGCTGCCGCAGTACGTCAGGCGTGGTTAGACCAGTCTCAATCAGTCAACATCTTCGCCAAACTAGGTACACGCGGTAAAGACTTGAGTGATTGGTACATATTAGCTTGGAAACTGGCTCTTAAAACGACTTACTACCTTCGTCGTCAGGTTGAAGAGTTGAATGACAAAGTGGTACCGGTTGCTAAAGTAGAAACGGTACTGGTCAGCGCGACGGAAGAAGAGTTGATGGCTATGGCGGGGGAAGTAGATATGGGCGACGAACTTCCAGCGGAAATGTGTTCTATCGACAACCCCGATTGTGAGTCTTGCCAATAGCAAACCCATAGTTTTGTTGATATTATAGATAAATCAGTAGTGACTTATGTGAGGGTGTAAAAGCCCTCACAATTTAAGGAGAAAATGAATGACGGAAGAAGTACAGTCGGCAGTAAACGCTCGGCGGGTTATCGAGGGACCCAAAAACGACCTCATGCAAGTGCGACCGGTAAAACACGCCTTTGCTCGTGACATTTTGAAAACGATGATGGCGAACACTTGGTTTCCTGACGAAGTTGATTTAACCGACGATGCGAAGCAGTTTGCATTGGGAACATTATCAGACGGTGAGATCGACGCCTACAAGAAAGCATTAGCGTTTCTATCTAACTTAGATGGAATACAGTTAAACAACCTTGTGAACAACATCAACAGACACGTAACGAGTCCGGAGATCAATCAGTGCTTGGTACGTCAAGCATGGGATGAAGCACTGCACGTCGAATCCTACGCACAAATGATTGAGACAATTGGGTTCGATCCGAAAGAAGTGTATTGGATGTTTGAAACGGATGAAATTCTGGCTAAGAAGAACCAGCATGTAATGTCCAGCTCACTCATCTTGGGTAAAGGATTCTCACCAGAGAACTTTGTATTGGCAATTGCAGCCAACGTCGCTTTGGAAGGTATCTACTTTTACAACGGATTCCTGACGTTCTACACGCTTGCTCGAATGGGCAAGATGAAAGGCAGCGCCAAGATGATTAAGTTTATTCAGCGTGACGAAGTGGGTCACCTACACCTTCATCTCAATATCTGGAACACATTGCGATTAGAACGCCCTGAGTTGTTTACACCTGAGTTGATTGCAAAGGTTTATGACTTGTTCCGACATGCTGTGAACTTTGAAGCAGATTGGGGCAAGTACATCATTGAAGGCGGTGTGTTAGGTCTCAACGACACAATTCAGGGGCAGTTTCCAGAATACCTGTGCGACCTTCGACTCACATCTATGGGGTTGGACAAGATATACGGCACTGAAAACCCTGTTCCCTGGTTCGACACGTTTAGTCAGATCAATGATGCGGAGCAGAACTTCTTTGAAACGAAGGTCGACGCCTACTCATCAGGGGATTTGCAATGGTAGGCGCGGCAGAAAAAGACGACGAGCATCGGTGTTCGTTCTGCGGCATCAACGATTCGGATAAGAAAATTACATTGGTTAAAAGTGATCTAACCAACAAGACGATTTGCAACCTTTGTGTTGCGGATTTTAAGGAGGGAATAGATAGCAAGCCTGAAGGGATTACCCCAGCGGCGGAATTTATTGACAACTCAACAAGCGGGTTTTAACCCATTTTATTATTGGAGAAAGTAAAAATGAACATGAAACAATTGATAGAAGCAGTAAAGGCGGTGATATTTGGCGATCAAAACGGTGTGATAAAGAGCGCTAAGGCCGAATTTGAAGACATTGGTGAGGTATTTACCACTGCCATGAGTAAGTACAGCGAACATGCTAAGAAATCGTTACAGGCGGCGAACGACATGGGTAGCAGAGCTAAAAACCTCGAAACGCAGTTGAAGACCGTCCGTGACAACAAGAAGCAGTTGGAAGACATTGCGACACGCTCTCAAGAAAGAGCCGGTCGAATTGACGCTTTGTTTATTGGCGCTGGTGAGGGTTAGTAGTGCCAACGTATGTGTACAGATGTAGAGATGAGGATGTGTGCAATCGTGAGTTTGAGGTGATTCAGAAAATAACTGATGAGCCTCTCACGATTTGCCCATCTTGTGATGGCGAAACTCGTCGCGTGATTAAGAATGGCAACTTTGTTCGTAAAGGGGTTAATTGGGAACGCGACGGATACAGTGGAGGAATGGATGATAGAAGTTAAAGGTAAAGGCGGCATTAGTGCCAAGATAATTGCAGACAGCATTAATTCTAATGGTGACAGAATAAGAACGGTGCAGTTGCGATACCACCGATACATACATGGCGAGCTTATGACTCACCGATTGTTCAGTCGTAATGCGGCAAGCAGTCGAGCCATTCCGGTGAAGAAGATGATTGAACAGGTTAGAACTGACCCAGCAACACCTATTCATTGGGGAAGAAACCAACCTGGTATGCAAGCCAATGTTGAGCTTGATGCTGTTAGAAAAGAGTACGCAATGCTTGCCTGGCAACAGGCAGCGAATACAGCGGCACGTAAAGCTGAGATTCTGCTTCAAGCGGATGCTCACAAGCAGATCACCAATCGTATTCTTGAGCCGTTCCAGTTTATGCAAACAGTTGTAACAGCAACGGAGTGGGAGAACTTCTTCAACCTCCGTATTCATAAAGATGCTCAGCCAGAAATTCAAGAACTGGCAAGCTGTATGTATGAGGCTATGGAGAAGAGTCGCCCAGTACACATGAGCGATCAATGTTGGCATCTTCCGTACGTGGACATATTCAGCGAGTTCGGCTCAATGAAAGACGAGCAGTTGTTCATCTCGCAAGAGGACTTTGACAATGCCATTAAGTGTAGTGCGGCTCGATGTGCTCGTGTGTCCTACTTGAATCACGACAATAGCAAGCCAAGTATCGAGAAAGACCTGGAGTTGTACAACATGCTGGCAACACGCCCGTATGACAGCGGTAATGGTCATGTATTGGGTGACGACGACCCTGTTCACTTATCACCTCTTGAGCATCAAGCAACGCCTATGCCACACGCTATGAATGATGATGAGCGTGGTTGGGAAGATGGCATTACGCATGCCGATGTGAATGACAATCTGTGGTCAGCTAACTTTAAGGGCTGGATTCAGTATCGTCAGTTAGCGTAGTACCACCCGACTTTCCAGTGTTTGATTGAGATAATGTAAACACTAAATAACAAAAGAACGAGGTGCAAAAATGAAGAAATTATTATTAGTTGGCTTGTTGGGTTTTATGGCAACGACGCCCGTTATGGCGGGTATATGTGAGATTAGTTCAGGAAGTGTCTACTGCGACAATGTAAATATAATCGACGGGCGATCAAAGGTTCGTGGCGATGTGAAGTATTGGCATATAAATCGTGACGTAGTGACTAAAGATGGCATTTTGATTAATGTTTACTTTTCTTACTCCTACATGCTTACCGCTCATACGTCTGGAGGCTCGCGAGTTACCAAAGAGCTTGAGCGAGTGCTAGGTGAAGTTGCTGCCAACACAACAAACAAGATGATTTTAGAGAATGGTCAAGGTTTCATTCGTGAGGTTATCGAGACGGCAGAAGATGGCTTGTACATTGATCACCGTCATTTTGTGGTGTTTAAATCAGCCAAAAGAATAAAACTTATTCGCATTGACTAAATAAGTCACCAGTGACTATAATATAAAAGTGTTCAAGAGTGTGGTTGTCTTTTCGTGATGCTTTGGCAATCACACTCGTTTTAAAATTAGGGGAATTACATGACCATTCAAGGTTTACACACGCTGTTCTATGTCTTTGGAATAGCCTTTATCGCTTACTGTTGCTATGTATTAGCGGTGACTTTTCTGGAAGCACCAGACAAACTCAAAATCAAACAAAATTTCAAAACGCACATGGTAATTATTGCCGTTGGGGTGTTGTTCTTGCTCTTCAAGCCATTAAAGCTGGAAGTGCAAAGCGACAATGCAAGAACACAGGTACGTCATTCGTTTGATACGCCTGTTTACATTAGCGACCGCGAGGTTGTTGAAGTATCAAATCAGTCCTATGAACTTAGCGAAATCCGTCAAGAGAAAGACAAATCAAAAGCAGAATGGGATGCCATTCGAGGAGAAGAATAATATGAAGAAAATTTTATTAGCATTATTGGCGGTATCGCTGATTGGTATTAGCGGCTGTACGTCACAAGTACCGCCAGGTCACAAGGGTAAGATTCTTGGTGTCAATGGTTACAACGCTGAAGTATTAGGCGAAGGTCGTCATTCAACGTGGGGTCGCGATCATTTGGTTTTGTTGGACTTAACAACTAATCGAAAAACAATGGGTATGGGCGTGACAATGCGTGACTATGATTCTGAAGGCAAAGCGCGTCCAGGTCTTAAGATGGATTTCACTCTTTCGTTTCGTTACCGTCTTCGTGATGATGCGGCAGTTATCAATACGATGTTCCACGACATTAAAGTTGATAAGAAAAAGGGTGTTACCTCAGATGCGGTATTTGGTATTTATGCCCAGCCGATTATTGAAACAGCCTTTCGTGATGTGATTAGTCAATACACGCCAGAGGAAACATTAGCTAATCGTGGCAAGATCAATCAAGAAGTTGGAGTTGAGTTGAACAAGCGCTTGGCGAAAAGTCCGATTGAAGTGTCAGATGCGGTCGTAACCCGAATGACATTGCCGACAGTTATTAGTGATCGCTTGATTGCCAATAAAGATCGAGAGTTGCAGATTGCACAGGAAGAAGCACAACAAGCCATTGAATTATTGAAGCGAGATAACGGCATCACATTGGCACATAAAGATGCTGAAAAGAACCTGATTGACGCACAAGCGGCAGCGGCACAGAACAAGGCTCTAAATTCGGGGCTGAGTGACCAAGTGCTTGAGCTACGTCGATTAGAGATTGCCAAGATTCAAGCAGAAGCGTTGTACGCACGTATGACTTCGGGTGCGACAGGTGATGTTGTATTCATGCCATACAGTGCAATGAACTCAGTGGGCTCTCAAGTTAGGATGATGAACGCTAAGTAGTCGGTAAGTTAACTTTACCAGTAGCTAAATAAGTCACTTGTGACTATAATTAAATCTCTGAATTAGCTGATTAATTTCAAACAAAGGAGGCGATTATGTATTTAGCCATTGCTTAAATCCAATGTACGCATAGAGCGTTGACACACCGGAAAGACGGTGCTTTGAAAAGCCACTTCATCGAGGTGGTTTCTTAAAGATTCAATCAATTAAAGGGGAAGTAAATGAAGAAAACATTATTAGCTTTGGCACTCGTCATAGCATCAACAACAGCATCAGCAGGAGCTTGGGAGAAGTTGACGACTTTAGGTCAGCAAGAGCTTAAGCCAACCGCTGAATACACCGTTGACACAGCAGGTTGGAATATTCGCGTAAGTGAGTGGACTCCGGTTGGTAATCCAAATGTTCGCTGTATGTTTGCAGGCGGTTCAAAGAAGGGCGGCGTTGCTTGTTACCCAGTGTCACATCATAAAGAGGTGAAATAATCATGGATCAGCAAGAATACTTAGCGGCGTCAGAGCGCACAGAGAAGAAGTTTCCAGAAGGTATGGTCTTAACGGGCGAACACCAGGTAATCTTCAACTTCTTAACGGATGATTTGATAACAATTGGCGAAGGCATGGATAACATGAAGCGTCACTTGATTTACGGCGCTGATCTTGGGATTAAAGCACCGCAAAGCGAACTAATGCCAGCGGCTAAGAAGCTGGACCCAATGACGGCTGAGTTGCTTCATGCCGCTTTAGGTAAGGTAACTGAGAGCATTGAGTTCTTCGATATGATGTTGAACCACGTCAAAAGAGGAACGCCGCTTGATGTTGCCAATGCTATTGAAGAAGTGGGTGATGGCATGTGGTATGACGCGATGGTTCTTCGCTTGTTGGGATCTAGTTTCGACCAGGCGGCACAAATCAACATCGACAAGTTAAAGGCTCGATTCCCAGACAAGTTCACAAGCGAAAACGCCTTGAACCGCGACCTAGTGGTTGAACGTGAAATTCTTGAAGGTGGCTTGGCTAACGGTGAGATTCCAGTCGTTCTGCCCAAGTCTTTTGAAAGCACTCCAGAGCCAGCAGATTTAACATGATTGGACTTTGTGGAGCTCACCGCACTGGTAAAACCACACTAGCAGAGGAGTACGCGCAACTGGCGCGTATTCCTTTTGTTAGAACCAGTACGAGTGAAGTGTTCAGGGCACTGGGTTTTGATCCCAAAGTTGATTATGACTTCAAAATCAGAATGATGATCCAAAACGGGATTCTCGATGCCGCAGAAGCGTTGTGGAAACAATACACGGGTGAGTTTGTGACCGATAGAACGCCTATCGACATGCTTGCTTACACAATGGCAGACGTACAGCGTCAGAACTTGGACAAAGATGACGAGGCTCTATTCATTGAGTACATGAATCGCTGTATAGCTTCAGCCAACAAATATTTCGCACTGCTTGTTGCAGTTCAGCCAGGTATTCCACTTGTTGAAGCCGAAGGAAAGGCGCCGAACAACATGGCGTACATCGAGCATATCAATTCACTTGTGCTGGGCTTAGTTACTGACGGGAGGATGAAGTCAGGTCGCTTCATAATCAATCGTAAGACGACCGATCTCACAAGTCGATGTGATGTGATAGATAACGCAATGAATCGCGTACACGAGCGACACATGACACAGCTTGAATCAGGCAGACATGCTGTCCATTGACGAGGGGAGAACTATGAAAAAGAACAAAGATGAAATTTTAGAGGCAGCGACAGAACTGCAAAAGCAAGCTGACGAGTTACCACCTCACGGTATGTTTGGCGACAACGCTGAGGACATCGAGCAGATGGAAAACTGGGCGTCAGAATTGAGAACGGCTGCCGAAGGTGGTAGCGCGTTTGATGAGGATGTAATTCTTTGGCTTGATGGCAGACCGTCAGACATTGATGATGCGTTTTGACTACCTACCGACATTCCATTGTCTGATTGAGATAATGAAATCGTAAAACAAACGAAGAAATAAGGGGAGCAAATAATGATTAAATTAAAAACAGGCCGACTAACTGGCACGCATCGAAAGACAATCATTGAAAATGTTAAGTTCGATACGCAGGGGGCTGGCCAAAAGAAATACGACAAGGCGGCGTCTATTCTCGCCAAAGAAATAAGAGAGGACTTCTTGGGTGCCGATCTTAACTACGTAAACGAAGCACCGGATAGAATTCTTGGCACACACGATGGGTTTTATGTGTACTTTGGTACTGGATGCGCTCACCTGAAGTTGGGTGAATATATGAAGTGCTGGAACATGGGCTCTGGTCGACCAGAGTATAGCGATACTCATAAATTCGCCAAACGATTTACAAAAATGAGCGACAAGCTAGCGGTGGTTAATGACGAGTGGGTCAACCTTCGGCAAAATCTTCGTGCGATGCTGGATGGCTGCACCTCTATAAAGGCTTTGTTAGAGCAATGGCCAGAAGGTGAGAAGTATTTACCAGAGGTTGAAGATAAGAAAAAGATAACGACCGCTCTTGCAATTCCACCAAGCAAAATCAACTGTTTGATTAGTCATGCGAAAGGCGAAAATGTTGACTGTGAGAAAAAGGCCGCCTAGTGAGCGACTTCCTTCCCACTGTTGAGGAAGAACTCGATAGAAAGGCAATCGAGACTCTTGAATATCTTGTTGGTAAGCATCGCAGTGGTGCTATTACCGATAGTCAGTACAGAGTAGCGCTGGACACATTGTTTATGACCGTAAGCGGCATTATAGGTGCTGACTTTATCAATCTGATAACGGCGGCGGGTGACGAAATTAAGCAACCCACCATTGTTGCAAAGGTTGTTGAGAAAGAAGAGGTCATGGAAGTGAGTGAATCAAAATATGTAGGGGGTAGTTGGTGATGAAAATTGAAGACCTAAAAATTCTGCAACGCTTCAAGTATGCCAATCGCGCTGATGAGCATGTGATGAAAATGGACACACTTGTGTGGGTGTTAATGAAAGTGGATAGAGGGCTTGGCGTTTGCTTTGCCGAGCACGATATGAATGGCGGATTCAGAGTGAGTTTTCCAATGGGATCAGAGGTGATATTAGTATGATAATTGCAGGCACAGATATTGAATCAACAGGATTGAGCCAGGAGGACGGTCATAGAATCGTTGAGATTTGCTTTAGATCCTATGACAGCGACAGTCGAGAGCTGGTAGACAGTTACACGACCAGAATAAACCCAAAACGATCTATTGATGCGAAGGCTCAAGAGGTTCACGGCATTAGCATTGCAGAGTTGGCGGGTGAAAAGACTTGGGCGGAGGTTGCGCCTCTAGTTCAGAGACAAATGGCCAATGCTGACTTAATGGTTGCACACAACATGAACTTTGATGGTCCCTTCATTGCGATGGAGCTGGCAAGAGTTGGGTTGGAGATTCCATCGACAGAAGTATTTTGTACGATGAAAGAAGCTCGATGGGCTACACCACTGGGCAAGAACCCTAATCTGAAAGAGCTGTGCTTCGCTCTGGGCGTCGAATATGACCCTAGCAAAGCGCATGGTGCTGAATACGATGTGGACGTGATGATGAAGTGCTTGTTCAAGGGTATTGATCAGGGTGCTTACACGATACCTAAATTAGCAGATGTGCCGAGAGCGATAGAGGCTGTGGCGTAAGCGATGGCTAAAGAAATTAAAGATATTGATTTGTATTCTTGGATAATGGTTGTTCAGCAGTTGCCTGTCGGCAAACAATATAGACCATTATTGTTAGGAATCTATCTAGCCAAGCCTAGTAAGTATTTCGTCGAAGGATATTTCACTGATTACGCTGACCCTACCTATGGTGATTATTCTGACTTTACCGAGTCGTATAAAACAGGTAGAGGATATAGCAGAGGTAAATTGAAATTCCTTAATAAACATAGTGCATTGCGCGCCCTATATCGCTATAAAAATGGTGATAGAACTAAGCTGGATGAAGGCATTGAAGAGTTCTTTGATGGTCTCGATGAACTGCCTAATCCAGAGGTGCAAATGACGATCATTAGTGAGAACGGTCAAGTTGACATACAACCTCACGAATACTCAATGTTAAGTCAAGAGCGGTTTAAAGAATACCACGCCTGCATTGGCGACGAATATTCTGTTGGATTCTTTGACGGCAAAGAGGAGGGCAACGAGGAGTTCGAGAACAAAATGTTTTACATGCGTACTCGTGGTTTGTCACAACAGAAATGTATTGAATTAATGATGGGTGATATTACATCTCAGCAGGTGTGCTATCTAAAGCCTCATCCTGAGTTGGCTAAATCTATGGGGTTTGTCTGATGGCGGATAAGAAGTTGCCTAAGACATTCCACTATTTGACTTATATAATAAGTCATAAGTGATTGATTAATAGCGAGGTGGGTATGAAGGATTTAATACTAAACAACGGACAAACGGCTAAATACAAGTATACGGATTGGTGGAGCAGACCTTGTTATGAGTTAGAGAATGGCATAACGGTTTGTTGTGTTGAGCTTAATGGAACTCATTTGCATACGATAAGTGACTATGACGAGCCTATATCTCCCTTGAAGCAAGAGTATCAGCCTGTGGGTGATAGCAAGAAGCGGGAGAATTGAATATGAAAAAGAGACTTGAAGTTGGAAAGACTATGCAGACGGAGTTTGGTGAACTGTATGCCGCAGGTATTGATGTGCCTGATTTGGAACATAGCAATGCCATTGAGTGTTATGGCGAGACAGTAGCCGAAGCTGAGAAGTTACGGGACTACGTTTTGAAACTCCACAATAAAGCAACGGGCGAACTGTCAAATAAGCAGAAAGAGAAAGTGCTTATGGAGTTTGTTAAGGACTCATTAGACATAGAGGAAGATGAAACCGATCACTATTACTACGAAATGATCCAGCGATACATTAAGGATTTGAAGTGATATGAGTAAATTAACAATTAGAGCCAGAGAAGAAATTCGTATTTTTGAGAGACCTTCTTCAACAACCTCAGAGGAGCTCGTAGCTGAATGTGAGAACCAAGAAGAGCGTATTGAAGAGCTCCAACAACAGGTGACAGACCTAAACAGAGAAGTCGCTAAATACAAAGAGAATTATAGGAAAGAGATTGAAGTTACATTGAGGCTTGTAAAGAAGCTAAATGGACAGAGTGCTGATACGGTTTTGGATTTTATAAACGAATTGATAACCGATCTTGGACACACGCCTGATTATCTATTTAAAAAGCAAGTGCTGTACACGGAACAACTAGAAAGAGGCGAGTCATGACGAACTATCCTGAAATGTTTAAAACTGGAGTGGTTAAATGTGACGGCTCATTAAAAGGTAAGAAATTACTCGTAAGTGAGGCGTTGATTGCATGGGGCATTACCCACTCAGTTCGGCCTCCTGAGAATTTTGGACTAGCTATGGCAAAAATAAGTGGCTTTTTGGGTGTCCCTGCTGGGCCTGACGATCTAATGGCACTGGCTGATGAGTTACATGCTAGAAGGTGGTGGCATTGGTTCAGATTTGAAAATTCTGGAGGCAATTAATGAGCGACACGATATTTACCGAAGAAGAGATGGCCGAAGAAGAGGCTATCGGCAAGGTTATGGATTTGATAGCCATAAACACTAGGCTGCTGACTGAAAATAAGAAGTTGAAAAGAGCAAAGGCAATGACGGATGTGAAGATTGAAGCACTGACGTTAGCCAATGACAAGTACAAGGCGGCACTTAAAAAAATGAAGGGGAGAGTTGTAGATAATGGTTAAGATTAAGAAGAAAAATCCAAGCTACTTGCACTCACTGTATTCGGGTGTGGTCTTCCCGACCATTCACTTGCCATTAGACTTGTGGTTTGAGGTGTTGCACCCATTGATATTCAACCTTCTCTCACTTGCGGCGGCGATGATCCTATCGGTAATTAACATGCTGTCATTATTAGCGAGAGTACCTGTGTTGGCGTTTTACGGCATCATGGGTCGGGCTAAAGTAATGACCAAAGAGGAGATTGAAGATTACAATAATTTGATGTAATCTTCTAACCTACACAGATTGCTCTCTGTGTTTCGTTGGGAGAAACCTCGTGTCAGAAATGATTCGGGGTTTTTCTTTGGCTGTCGTTTACCGATGCTCATTCCAACGACTGATTGAGATAATAGATGTACTGAAACGAAATGAGAGGTTCTATGAGACTACCCAATGTTAAGAAGCCATGCGGCAAGTGCCCATTTAGAAAAGACAGTTTAGAAGGTTGGCTGGGCGACGAACGTATGACGGAGATCCTAGAATCAGACGCCTTTGTTTGTCACAAGGAAACGTCATTGCAATGTGCCGGTCACATGTTGATCAAAGGTGAAGAGAATATGTTTGTCAGGACGGCCAATAGATTGAGAATACCACTCAAACTGTCTGGTGAAGAGTTGGTGTTTGATAGTCAGCAAGACTGTATCGACCATCACGGACACCAGGCTACCGGCGTCAGGCTAGATAACGAAATTGAGGAGAGCAGATAATGGCAACAGGACACGTTAGCAAGTTTGGGCAGAAAGTATCAGTAGCCGATTGGGAGTTCTTGAGAGAGGACGAGGAATACTGTTTGATTGACCAATTCTTGAACAATCGGTTCACGGTGACTGCGAGATGGCACGGAATTGTCAGAGATATAAATAAGAAGCCAAAAGAGTATTGGACGCCGTTTGAGTTGCAGGTTAGCAATAGAATCGAGAAGGTCGACAGTGAAGGTCAGGTGACATTTACATTCGTTAGAGATCCGCTTGCTAGTGAGGAGTACAACACGGCAGATGAGGCGCTCGATGCGTACAGAGGATTTCTATCTCGCTACACCAACAGTGGTTGGCGCCTGGAGAAAACAGGTGAGATTGCGAACTATGTGTCGGAAGAAGAAGAATCTACGTGGGTTGAGCCAGACAACGAACTGAAAGACTATGACGAGTGGGTTGAGCCAGAGATTCCGGATGATCCGAAGCCTATCGGTTCTATGATGTCAGGCTCTTGGTAGTTGAGAAAACGGTTGGCTGCTTGAAATCCTATCAGGGAAAGGAAGCGGGTGGGCGTACACGCAGAAAAATCAGGTAGTGGAGGAATGGGAGCAGACCCCCACTACCTATCATGGGTTGGATAACACTCGTGGAAAGACTCCACGAAACACATCATACCCCAACAATCATCAAGCAGTATCAAACTGCCTACACACTACCGATATACCTTCCTTAATTTAGAGAGTATTCGCGCGGTCTATATATACACGCGCGACATTTGCGGTCACTGGTAGATTCAAGCTACCACTTCGTTTGCCAACGTCTGAGTGAGATGATGTACAGGCTGAAACGACGAAGCAATAAAGAGTTATCAGCGAGGTCAGGAACAATAGATGTTCCGATGTTACATCCTAAGATCAGGACGTAAACTGTAAACACTGCAATAAGCAGACAACGAAACAACGAGGTAATTATTATGAGCAAATTAGAAACAACAACAACGAAAGAATTGGTTAATGACGCAGTGATGGCGGATATTGAATTAGACGAACTGGATAGTTTGTTAGCAGAGCCATCATCAAGTGATTCTATTGAAGTAAGTGACGACGATTTAGAGGCAACGGTTACCGATCTCGACAATGAAGCGGCGGTTACCGAAGCGTATGAAGCACAAGATTCCGAAGCCGATGCTGTTGAAGTAACCAGCGAAGACGATGCTCCAGTAACCACAGAATTGTCAGAGAAAGGCAAAGGTAAAGCAAAAACACGAAGCACGATGGCGGGTGCTAAGAAGTCAGTGGTACTGCGTGAACGTCTTGGTGAAAAAATGAGCGAAGCATTGGTTCTTGAACTGTCGGACGCCAAGCTGAAGCCTGAAGAGTTGGTCAAACAGCAAGATGCTCTGCTGGATGCTATCGACCAGCTTGCTGTGAAAGTTGGCGAGAAAGCTGTGAACTTGATTGGCGCTGTCAACGGTAGTGCGAAGTTATCAACCTACACAGCAATAGCAATTAAGTTCCTGACAAACAGCGAAGAGGGTATTACAGCCATTGACCTAATTACTCACATGAAAGATCAAAAGGCAAATGGTGTCAAAGGCTACAGTGAGGGAACGGCTCGCTCACAAGGACATCAAATGTTCAAACTTCTACCAGCGATGAAGATTGCGGTGATGGATGATAAGACTATGAATGTCAACCCTGAAAGCACATTGTTGGACTCACTGAGCGCAATGATTGACTAGAAGGTAACGCAGTATCGAGGGGCGAAAGCCCCTCTTTTATTTTCAAATAAGTTAGGGGAACAATATGACTGAACAACCAGAATTTCACAATTACAGCTTCTTGGTCGATGGTGGGCTACACGTTAGCGCCAGAGCAAATAGCGAGAAAAAGGCAGCAGATAGAATCCACGCCGCTTGGCCTCGCTCGACAATAGAATTGACTGGCATTGATTTGCCAGCGTCGGAACGTAAGCTCCCAGTGCCGACAATGGGTACCGTTACCAAAACAAAACCAGTACATGAACGCAAGGATGAGGATGAAATCTTGGCGATGTCAAGTAAGTTAGGAATGACTGAAACGGAAGCGTCGTTAGTGTCCGCCTTCGTTTAACAGTTTTTTCGTTGTAGGGGCTTTTTAGCCCCTATTTTTTAATCTCACACGTTCCAATGGAGAACGTCTTAAATGCTCTCTAAGCGTTCGGAACACTAGACTTACATCATTGCGTCAGTCAATCAATACCAACGCTCAAAACAGCGTTAGCGTAGCGAGAATGATCACCAATGTTTGACATTTCATTTCATATCTATCATCATGCGCAACATTGAGGAAGTAAGTCATAAGTGATTTACATTCCGCAGGCTTGTTGAGATACTAGAAACGTCAAACAAGCAAACAAATGGGGAGAGAAAATGAGATACGTAAGATTACAAGTAGCCGAAGACCAATTATCAGGCGAACTGGGATTGAAAATCAAAGGCATGAGAGCGACAGAAGGTATGGCTATGGGCTCTGGCTTGCTTGTTGCCCACGATCTGCTTGAGCATCAAAATGGTCTGAGGGCTATTGGCAGTGTCGGTGACGAACTTGAGGCACTTGGCGGCATATGGCACGTAAGAGGTCAGTGGGGTGAGTTGCAAAGAGATGGCTACTCAATTCACACGCCAGAACAGGCGCTTGGCCGCGACATTATGAATCTTGCGATGGTACATAATCGAGGTATCCCAATGCGAGTCGAAATCAAGAACACTCACGGACACGATTGGGATGATGCCTTTGACGAAATGATTCAAGTAGGCGTTCGGCTTTTCATAAATGAAATGAAGGATAGAGACGAGAAGATTGACTATCGACGCCTAGATCAATTCAAACAAGAAGCAAAACATCTCCTAAGAACGGGCTTCCGAAAGTCACAGAATCGTCATGGAGATGGCACTCGCGTAAATACACAGTTCTGGAACATAGCAGAAGTGGTTGACCAACACGCTCATACAGAGTGGGAAGGTATGGAATACGTTTTAAGTTATGGCAATGGGCGTGCTGCATGTCACGAATACATTGAACCGGAATGGTAGTAGTAAGTCACCACTGAACAATCCACGCATTTGTTGAGATAATAGAAACAGTCGAAAAGACAACAACGAGGGGAACAAAATGCTACCAAAATTAATAGTTTACTTTGCAAACCTAGTATTTGCTTCAAGTGGAATATTCATACTAAGCGAGTTATTTAGTGGAAATTACTTAGAACTAGCGATGCCGATTACAGCGATGGCGTTAGCGGGATTGACCAGTTTGATTGTTTTAGAAACAGAAGGGGGAACCAAATGGGACTAGATTACTTGACACAGTTTTCGCACGAGGTCATGGACGTCGGTAAAGACGACAAAATGATGGTTCTCGATTGGTCTTTGGAACTTGAAATGGAAGTGTGGGGTACTGACGACAACGTACACATTTACTCACCTGAAGGTGCTGAAAAATTCGTGGTGTGGTGTGAAAAGCACAGCGTCCATTACTACTCTGGTCATAGCGAGAACTACTCAGCCCACGAGGGCATGAGGCAGGCGATTGAGAAGGGTTCTACCGCGTGCCTGTTGGAGAGCATGTCGTGAGTGAAAAGAAACATAGAAAGGCGTGTATCGACAAGGCGATAGAGGATGGGTACATCGAGAGCATCCACGAAGTAAACCAATGGGACATTTGCGACGATGGAAAATTCTTCCTAAAAGCAAACAGCAATATTTGGTTCTCAACAGGAGTACGGCATGAGTAGATTTTACGAACAGCAATTCAACAGATTGTCCACTGTTGATATGGCTAAATTCAAGGTGTCAAGCATGAAGGGTGGTGAAATATTTCTCGATTCAAAGGCGACTCATTGGATGAACGCCAACCCAGAATCACTTCAAGCGTTGATTGATTGGGCAACTAAATTGAAAGAGCAAATGGAGAAAGAAGATGAGCAAAGAGAATAGACATCCATTTCCAGACTCGCTCGCACCTCTGTGTGACGAACTTGAGCAATACAGTGAACGATGGAAACTTGAGTGGCGAAGTGCTGATGAAATGTTGTGTGAGTTGGAGAGTGTGGATCTGATAACTGAAATGCACCGAAGCTACCTAACTAACTTCATCGAGAGATGGAACATGATTGAGGAGAGTTTATCGTGAAGTTTGAACCCAAGAAGCGCTTCGGGGACACCTACTGGTTTTGTGGCATCTACAAAATCGTTGAGTACAAATACTACAGAAACCAAAAGGTTAAGCCATATTTCCGATGCTATTACATTTGCGACTGGCAGAATAATTGGGGAGATTATGTACCCACAGCGTATGGACAGAGTTCAATGACCCCTACCTTCAAGCAGTGCGTGGCTATGGCGGAAGAACATGCTAAAGACTACACACCATCGGCTCATCAAATAAACACGGCGGCGAAAGTGATCAAAAGGACTTACTCGGATGTATAGAGAAAGAGCGGAGAAAATTGCCAAGAGGCTTACATGTCAGGAGACCAGCACACATACCACATTTGCTGATGACAACTTTCACGTAAGAGCGGTGGTGAGAGATAGGGAGTTTCAAATCAAGCAAGGTAAAAAGTCTAATTTGGTGGTTATAGAAGTTGGCTTACCTCCGACTGGAATTGCATTTAAGACGGTGTTTATTGGTGAGTTTCTTGACGTTGATGATTTTTTAATAGGAGCTAAACATGATTGATCCACTAACTTGCATGGCAATGGCTATCTACTTTGAAGCGAGAGGCGAACCGCTGGAAGCACAAATGAGAGTGGCCGATACCATTATGAATCGAGTACACAGCAAACGCTTTCCTAACACGGTCTGTGGCGTTGTGAAGCAAAAGCACCAGTTCTCATTCTACTGGGATGGAAAGCCCGAAGAGATTAATGATCATCGGTCTTGGCAGATCTCTATGACAGGCGCCCATATCGCTCTTGAGATACCAGGTGAAGTTGGTAATACGTGTCACTACGCACGCTCAGACCTTAGCCCCAAGTGGTCCGTGAACATGGCAAAAGCTACTCACGGCAATCACACATTTTATTCAGGAGGCTGTTGATGACGCCGAGAAACAAAGAGAGAAACAAAGAGACGGCAATGCTAAGGCAGATGCGTTTGGAGGAGGCACAAAGCCTTTTTGTGAATGACATTCCTTTGCACATATCGGCGGAGGATCTTGAGAAAATCGACATATCGGTCAGCAAGGGAACAGATTGGCAAGACCACTGGTGTTATTGAATCGCCACCCGACTTACCTCAGTCTGATTGTCATAATGATTACAGTGCAATAACGCATTGAAACCAACGAAGTGAGAGCAATATGACCAAGCATTTTTTATGTGTTGAAGATGGCGAAAGATTCTATATCGAATCTGAAAATATGGAAACGGCTAAAGAGGACGTAATTGTTTGGAACGCAGAAGTTATTTGCGAAGTACCAAAGGCCGCCGTGAAGTTGAACCCTAACACAGCGCCATTAAAAGAATTGATGGAGGCGAAATGAATCAAGAGCAAAAAGAAACGCATCTGAAAGACCTATATGACGCGCTCCGCCAAGACGAGAAGCACAGCATGGTGATTGACGGACATAAGTGGGTTTTGGAAGTGATTGAACTAAGTGGCGCTATGTATTTGACGAGTGAATCCGAAAGACACTATGTCATCTGGTGCAGTCCTTCATTTGAGCAATATATATCAGGTGCCAAGTTTAGAAAAGATGGCCAAATGACCGTTGACTTTGAGATTGAGCACGATGGTGAGTTGATTTGCGAAGTGAGTGTGCCATTTGAAACGTCTTGGGATTCAATATCGGGAGCTATGAGCCTATTTCACTCGGCACTGGAAGAGAACCTATCATCAATATTGAAGGACGTGAAATGAATCAAGAGTTGGAAGAGTTGGTGACGAAATACAACGAGAGCACCGAGTCAGTAATTTTAGAAGGAATGTCAATGGCTAAGCAAATCAACATAAAAGACCTAACGCCAGAACAAGCACTAGAGTGGCTTGTGGCGAATGACTCAGAAGCAAGCGAGTATTGGAAGTCGCTACCGGTGAACGGAGACCTTGTTACTTGCGTTTGGGAGAATTTGCGAGACTTCGGTGCTGGTGTCGACAGTCAAAGTGGGGACATATTCGTCCAGTACGACGAGCCAAAACTACACGTTGTCGGTGTGACCTATGAGCGTGAAAAGGACGACACAGACGAAGACTACGAGCACGGCGTTAATACAGCCAAAGAAGTAGCAGAACATCATGGGGTGGGCTAATGACGACGTATACAAGTGTAGGAACACCAGGACACACCGACTACCTTGAGGCGCTTATAGAAACAAGAAACGAGTTGCGAGGTGGCGTCTCGATTGGTACGCAGATTGTCTTCGTTGGCAACCCGACAGACTTCGACATACTGCCGTTCCCAATAGCTATTGATTATAGCCCAATTCTTCACCACCTGATTAAAGACAAGCCAGTGGATGATTGGCGTAAAGAGAACAAACGTCCAGGCAAATCACAAGCTAAGAAGCGTAAAGCAAAGAGAAAAGGCAAGTGAATACCTCCACCCGACTTTCCTTAAGTCAAAGTCTAAACTGTAATTAGTCGAGCAACTAAGCAAGAAACAAACGAAATAGGAAGAGCAATTATGAGCGAACCAACATATAAAAATATCAGAGAGCTACGAGTGGCGCTGCAAGAAATGATTGATGCTGAATATGCCACAGAATCAAGCGGCGACTCTGGTCATTACGATGTGAGCGCGTTGAGTCATGTGATGAAGGCAGAGAAGGCTCTTGAGGATACGGAGCACGTAAGCAGAGTGGAGTTGGAGATCAGCATTGGCGAAGGTCAAATGTTCGCATTGAATAAAAAGATGAAGGCAGAGGGGTATGAGTCCATCAATCAAACTATCGAAGCGGTGATAAATGTTGGGTGTGACTTGTGAAGAAGCCTGAAAATTGGGAAAGCCTAAAGAGTCACGAACTGACACATTTGATACATAGGTTGAATTGCTGGAACGCTGACCAACCTGTTCCCGATCCAGTTCACAACGCCCATTACAAATCAGAGATTGATCCGTTGGTTAAGTTGCGAGACAAACTCAACCAAGAGTGGATTAACAAAGGAGCGAAAGCGTGAAATATTTAACCGATTACGTTCAGGCGAAACAAACGGAACTGTTCAAGCGGTTTGATTGCTTTTTCGCCTTTTCAAACGAGCAGTATGAGGAGCAGAGAACCGAAGGTGAGAACTACACATCTGTCGGTGGCGGTTTGATTGTCAGAAGAGGGAATGAAGATGCGGTTAGCAAAGGTTTGAGCGATATTCGAGCCGAAGGCATTAAGGAAGACATTGCTGAGAACGGTATTGAGGCAATTATCAGACGTGAATTGAACAACCATGAGGTTTGTTACACGCAAGACATATCAGACACCGTAGATAGCCTTGAGGGTTATGGCGTTAGTTCTGAACAGGTGATGGCGGTGTATCGCAATGTTGAAAGAACTGGGGAATAGGAAATGAAAACACACACAACAAGCCCAGGCGAAAGCATTATGGGAATAGCACTTAGAGAGTTAAATGATGAGGGTCGTTGGGCGGAGATACGGGACTTGAATGATGAGAAGTTTCCCGACATGACTCCACATTGCTATTACCCACCTAATACGACAATCAATATGCCTGAAGGAGAAAATCATGAAGCATAAAGACTTAACAGAGTGGAGCGATGCTCACGGTTCAGAACTCACAATA
The DNA here is from genome assembly GCA_013215775.1 of Piscirickettsiaceae bacterium. GTDB lineage: Bacteria > Pseudomonadota > Gammaproteobacteria > Nitrosococcales > Methylophagaceae. The sequence continues at coordinate 131,370 of JABSQO010000003.1, read as the reverse complement.
GGTACAGAGGTTTTGATAAGAGAAGCCAGCAATGCCTACATAGATGAGTACGACAGAGGTATGAAGTTCAAAGTGGTGCTGCTCTACGTGGACATAGGCGGTGTAAATATAGGTCTAAGTGACGCAACGCTGATAGGAATGGAAATGGGCGACAAGCATATATGTGAGATTGATGGCTACAGAGTTAGTGACTTGAGGCTTTGCGTCGAAGCGATATACAAGGTGAGAGCAAATGAGTAACTTAAAACACCAATGTGAGAGGCAATTGGTAGTGAGTAAGTTCGAGTGTGAGCGATACATTTCCAACTTGAAACGATTATTAGGCGGTCAAGAGACGAGACTGGTGTGGATTAACAAGTACATGAAGGATAAGGAAGAGGAAAAGAAATGAGTGAAATGAAAACCTATAGATGCACGATGGCTCGTCACAACTTCACAACAGAGCCATCTATGGAAATGAAGGTCGATGTGATCTTTCAATCTGATAAGGAGTTTGGGGAAGGCAACCCTTATCACGACCCAGTGGGAGAAGACCTAACCAAAGCGTGTCAGAGTGGGTTTTACAAACCATTCTTTGATATGCCGTATGAACTAGCAGTTGATGGTTACGGTGGTTGGTCAAGCACTATGCCTGATGGAAGAATCGAGGAGATAGTCGACAAGTACGATCTCAATCTTGGTGTGCCAGGCGAAGGCAATCCACGCATTGCAGAGACGTTTGAGTACCGCGATAGTTCATACCGAGTGACCAGCTTCTACAAGCCCGCCAAAGATAATGACAAGCCTGTGGTCAGACGCGGCAAAGTTCTTCTGGCGGAAAGCACTCGCGAAGATGCAACTCACGTATGCGGAGCAGGTATAGCGGGCTGTATTGCTGCCATAAGCGAAATAAAGATTACTGGTGTTGTCTCTTGGGACGCCAGAACCATTGTAAAAGAAAGAGCCAAGTATGAAGAGCGAATTAATGCCAGCAAAGACGAAAATCGCGAGGCTTATTTTCGTGGCTTGTGGGTGGACGTGGGGGAAAAGAAATGAACCAAGCAATGATTGATATTGAATCGCTAAGCCGAAAGCCGAACGCAATGGTGGTGTCCATAGGCGCCGTCATATTTGACCCAACTACCGATGAAATCAAGAAACGCTTCTACAAGGAAGTGGACATACGCTCGTACACCAATCTTGGCATTGATAGAGACATTGAGCCAGACACGGTGCTTTGGTGGATGGAGCAGAGTGACGAAGCGCGTAAGGCGATAAGCAAATCCAAGATAACGATTATCAGCGCTCTAAAAGGACTGAAGCTGTTCTTGGGCGTAATGGGCGTACCGCTGACGGCAAGGAGGGTCTGGGCCAATGCGCCTGTATTTGACTGCGTAATCCTAAGAGACGTTTACCAGCAGATAGGTATGACCCCTCCCTGGAACTTCCGAAACGATATGTGTTATCGGACGTTGAAGAACCTATATCCAGAAATAACGATACCAAGAGAAGGCGTTCACCATAACGCGCTATCGGATGCCGAGTGGCAGGCTAAGCATCTAATGAAGATTATGAACCACATGATTGAAATTCAACCAACACAAGAGGTGACAAAATGAGTGAAGCAGTATTGAGAGAAGGTAAAAAGCCAACGGTAGGCGTACTGGCACACCAGAAGAAGATAGATAGTGGCAAACGCCGACTGGCAACCTACGTCAATAAAAAGACTAGCGACCTCCTAAAGAGTATGCGTGAGGAGTACAGCTATGATGATGTTGGCCAAGCGGTTCAGTTCGCCGTGTCTTCCATTGCGGAAATGAGAAGACTACACAAGTCGAACATGGACTTATCTCGCGAGACGGTTCAACTCCGTAGAGACCTGGTGATGGCACATAAAGGCATCAAGACGTACAACGGTGCCGAGACAGGCACATTGAGTGAACTGAACCGGAAGAATGTGGTGAAGAAGGGTAATTGGTTCTTCAAGCTGTTCGGTTTTGGACCTAAGCGATGATTAGACTAACGAACAGAAACGGCATTTGGATTGGCGTTGAGTTTGAATCTATGGACGATGATGATGAGGTCTATGAAATTGAAAAGTCAATAAAAGCGGGCAACCCAGTGTTAATAGCGAATGACTTTGACCAAGTTGAGGCATTTGTCAGAGACAAGGCGAATACCGTTGTTTGAGATTTCGTACTACCAACTGTATCTATTTGTCGGACTAATCGTACTTTGCCTGTGGCTCGTATTTCACAACAGAACGGCACGGATATACAGAAAAGGAGCGAAAAGAGACGGAGTGTTCTGGGTGTTCGTAAATCTCGTCATTTATATCCACGTTTATCCATACGATATTGTGAAGGACTTGTACCGATATTTCATCAGAAAAGTACCGTTTAAAGAACTGTAAGAGGGAGGGGCGCAATGCCCCTTTTTAGCACGTTTTGGAAAGCCTATATAAATCAAGGCACTACAATCCCAAGATCACCAAGAGCGCAACGCAATATCAATAGTAAAGAGCCTCTTTTCTAGCAGAATAACAGTGCAATAGATAACGAGTCTCCCAAGTGCTGTCAGACGCTCAAATTCACGTTCTAAGCGGTCGGAATGACAGAGATAGATAAGCACTAGAGTAGCGATTCCGGACAGCTAATTTGAGCACTGTAGTACCGAGAGTAATTCCAATGAAACGACGATATAGTTGAGTCATAAGATAAACGAATAAGAAGGAGTCCATATGTTTCAGGTTGTAGTCAAGCAATTCGGAAAGGGTAAGAAAACAGCAAGGCTGATTGAGACGCATTTGGGAATAATAATCGAGCATAGTGGAAGACGAACTTATTATCATAATGGTGAAGAAGCGAGGCATAACTTCAAGAAAATGGAAGAAGCGTATAAGTATAAGAGGTTAAGTCAACTAATCCCAAAACGTAGAGACAATAGTGATCATGGAAGAAGATTGAGAATAGCGGTCAAAACGAAAAGGATTAAGAACTTTGGAGAAGACTTCCCAATGCAATTTAATTTCTAAACGTAGAAGAAAAGAACAAAGTGACCAAAAGCTAGAAGGTCAATAAGAATGAGACCTGAGCGATGTATACGGTATAGGTGAAGTGTAGGGTAATGATAGAGGGAGAGTGTGGTGTATGTATGAGTGATAGTAGTAGGGATGAGAGTGTGTTTGATAGGGAGTGTTGGGGGTTGGGTGTGGATTTAATGCAATGGTGTTTAAACGTAAACGCAACATTTCAAACGGCAAACCTATGAGAGCCGCACTGGACTTGGTTCTATGGGTATGCGGCATCATCTACGCCATTTCATTTGTATTTGGCTGACTGAGAACGGGAACGGATTCCTATAGGTGTCAGGCTACCGGAGACCAGGCAATTCCAAGAGCACACTAAAAAGTCGCGCGTTCACTCTAGGGACTTGGTTCTCTAACGACGGTATGTCTCAATGTAGGAAAGTGACGAAATTAACGAAACACCCGATATTATGACCACGATTGAGTGTATATTATGTATCACATAGACAACAACACAGCGAGAAGCGATATGACGCACCAGAAGATAAAGGTTGGAAATTACACGCTTTATGTAAACAGTGAGCTTGCGGATGAGGCACAGCGGCATCTCGATAAGATTGACGGATCACGGGAATTTAGTTCCGACAACGTGATGTTCTCCAGAGCTATTCGGTTAGCCAGCTTCGTTACCAGAGGCAATCAGTTATGGAAGTGCCGTTATCCGATTGAAGATGTTATCGACGCTTACTTGAAGACCGTTGAGGAAACCGCCAAGACTATACCGAAGTAGCACTCGATATGTAACATCGGTATAATGAACATGCGCTGGTAAGCCGCTTCATAGTTTACTCTCTTTAGTTAGGAGTTGGAGGTTCGTAGTACGGCTTTTAGTAGGGCTAGAACCTCCATTTATTATCTGACTAGAAAAGGGAATGGGAACGGCTCGATGCCCCTATACCGACCAACTCCTACCTCCATACCTACACCACTTGCTCTCCTTGGCAATTCCAACTGTTTTCCTTGATTCTTCCTTGGTGTTTTTCCATGGAGTGCTGCACCTTGACATCTTGGTAGTTTGCTTTATCCTACGAACTACCGATTAACTCACCGATGACTTATTGTTATTATGTAATCTCACTAACGAGAGAGCAGATATGAAGACATATAGCGAAAGCATCAGAGACGCCAAGAGACAACAGCAACAGGCACTATTTGACGACCGAATGAACATGATTGGGTTCGCGTTCTTTGTAGTCACTTGTGGCGTACTATTTCACATGGTCTTGTCAGCATGAGCACCATTAAAACGATTAGTTATACAATTTTGGCGGTTGTTGCGTTTGCAGCCGTTCAAACCATTTTTCTTAACGCATGAGGAGCAACAAATGACAGAAGATAGTTTACTTGACCAACAACGGGTACACCTAGCGGGAGTACGATTGGGCCACATGAAGACGCTAGACGAGATTCAGTTGGGTCACGTCAAAGCACTGGACGAACTGCGGCTAAAGAACGCTGCCAATCCGGCGGATGGTGTTCAAGATGCGATTGCCAATCTATTTAGCAACATGGGCATTGATGTCAAGATTATTCGAGTCCCATCAATTCTCAGTGACACCAAGCCAAAGCAACGTGAGCCTGAGATTGAGCCAGGACATGAAGTTGCGTCTGAGGTGGAAGTTGACGAGCTGGCTGACTCCTTTCAAGAGGCAATGAGTAAAGTGCCTTGTCCCGACTGTGGTGAAGTGCACGAGTTCAGCTCATCCGAACCATTACTGACCGTATCGGAATTCAATAGCCGCACCGCCAGTGTTGCACTGCTACGGAACGACGAGCTTAATGAGGATGATGAGTACACTTGGTACATCCACACTCGCGGCGAAGGCAATGACGGCGACAGTTTTGAACGTGGTGAGGCGTTGATGATTTATCAAGGCTATGTATCAGGCATCATCACTGGTTTGGCTTTCCAAAAGGCAGCGTAGTCCACCGACACCAGGCAATCAAAAAAGCCCCTTAATTGGGGCTTTTTTATGGGTGACAGTCCACCGTTCCTTGGCAATTTCAGGCTAACGCAGGCCAAGGTGATTGCAGGCCATTCCCGTACACGCCGAAACACCAAGGAAAGCGTCATTGGGCGTCGATTGTTACCGCTCGGTAGTGTCAACCCTCCGACCGCTATTCCAATGCTCAGTTGAGATACTAGAACTGTAGCAAATTCGCTACGAGACGAAACAAAAGAGAGCAACCAAATGAGCAATTTATTAGACGTTAATTGGGTAATGATTGAAGGTGTGGAGCACGTGGAGATCACTGCTGAAGAGTTTGACGAGTTGGAAGCAACGTCGATGGACGATTTAGCACTCGATATGGAGATGTTAGCAACCCAAGTGGAAGATGACATGTTTGTAGAAGCACAACACAACCGTTCGCACCGACGCATGATGCAATAGGGACCGTCTACGGACGCTAATAACATGAGGTGAAGGGAAGGGCGTTAATTCGCTCTTTTCTTTACTTGGTGAGCGGGAGAGGGTATCGGTTGTCGCACCGATGTGAGGTTTCCTTGGTGGGAGAGGCTGGGGCATTGCGCCAGTGCCAGAGCGGAAGTGGGTCTGGAAGTGGTTTGCTCCATGGAAACCTGATTGGGAAAGGCTAGCTATCTGCGTACGCGCGAACCAAGTTCCTTCTCCATGGAAAGTGAAATCGTTCTTAAATGAGAACGCTCCTCATTTAGCAATCGTCCTCATTTGAGAATGTTCCTCATCTACACGCTGACGGAATACACTCTTTATATACACGCTTAAAACGTCGCATTTACACGCTTTTTATGCTACTTCTTACAATTGCAACATTTATTTTAGCTTTTATCTCTATATCAATCAGTCACTTACACTTTATTTACATTTATTTTGCATTTAGTGCTTGCGTGTATTGTTCAGCGTGCTATTATGTTTACACGTTACAGCGAAACAGCGTTAACGACTTAGCACGATACGCTTATTAAGTCAGTATCAAGACTAAGCAATAACAAGTCACTCACTGCAACGTACTACTAAACTAACTAACTATAAAGAGAGCATATAATGACACATTCTACTAAGCACATTCAAAACATAAAATCATTATCTAACGTAAAATTATCTAACATTGCAAGCAACGCGAAAATTCAACGCGAATTATCAGAACGTATCGAGCTTGACGCTACTAGCGAAGCAGTGTCGAGACATATACTTAATTTTAGCGTAGCGCTAAGCTCTACAGACGTTGTTTTATCATGTACTAGTAAGATCAAGCAGTACAACAAAACGACAGCGTACAGCAACGCATACGCTCTTATAAAGTGTACTGAAATTATCAACAGTCTAAAGACTGACGTTTTGTGCAAGTCTAAGACGTTTACGTCTCACGTTGTAGCGCACTTGCTCAACATGACGCGACATAGCAAAGCAATGTCAACAAAGCAACGTCAATCTTCAAGTGCTATCTGTATCGAGAATGACAGTATGAAAGCGACAGACATACGCAATCATTACGCTATCAATACAGCAGACACGCAGACATCAAGCACAGCGTTTGCAACTCACATAATGAACATTACAGAGTACGACAAAGAAAACAAAATGCTATCATTAAAAGACAGCGACGAAAGCAAGCAACTATTGAAAATGTGCAAAGCAAGCGCGAAGAAATAAGCAAACGATTAGAGCGTGATAATTGTGTCACGCTCTAACTTGTTTATGAGTGAGTAAGTAGCAAGTTAGATAGAAAATAACAAAGTCCTAGAAATTCTCAAAAAGCACCTAGGTATAGGAGCCAATATTTTCCACTATAAAGTGCTTTCCTTATACTACCGGCCGACAATTCCCAGCTAACCTTATACTACCGACGAGAGACCGAACAAACATGAAGACCATCTTATCAATCCTGATCATTGTCACACTATCAGGCTGTGCAACTACCAAATTCACCTCGTTGGAAGAGAATAAATACAACCTATCAAGAACAAGTGATGCGTGTGCGGTAGGGGCGCCCAGTTCCGTACTCAGACACCTGCGTGAAGAGGCTGTTAGGTTCTGCGCTGGAAGGAATGAGTCGCCAGTTGAATTAGCCTCGGACACGACAATAGGAATACCCTACATTCGCTGTTCCGCTGCCGAAATTACATTCAGTTGTGAAGTTCCACCAAGCTAGGCTTATCAACACAACCGATACCGCCTTTGCCTAGACAGTAATACCCACAAACAGGGCACGATATGTCAGCTCCGGTGCGCTTCTCAATTGGCGCTTTTCTGACAATTCTCAAAATCTTCTGGATCTTCTCTTGAGAGAGCATGTGCAAAATTTGCTTGTCAGTGTGGGTGGTGGACAACATGCTTAACATTGTGCCGACAGTTGCAGCCTTATGGCCCAAAATAGCCATTACAAATAACCCCGAATACCAAGGCAATCGCCCATAACCTCGATCATTATCACCTCCCTGGCCTTCTGCTCGCTTTCAGCTCGCATCTTGCCAACAATAGACTCACGAATGGCGTTGACCAGGTGGATCTTGGGTCTGGCTATTTCAATAGCCCGAAGCTCGTCGAACCAAACGCTCACACCCGATGGTGTGCTAATGAAGTGAGCCTCATCCGCAAAGAACTTCGCCTGAGCCGCTTGCATCATGGACTTGCCCGCTCTTCTAGCAGGAACAGGTATGTCGAATCTCATGAGGACTCAAACTCAGGCAATTTATCGCTAATTATGTACCCGCCCGCTCTCATCATTTCGACCGCTTGCTTGGAGGTTATGGCTAGACCAGGGACAGGCGACAAACTTCCTGAGTCCAATATTCTGTAGTCATCTTCAATCACCCCACCGAGCCCCTCATTCTCTATGCTGTCTTTAACACAGGCTGACATGTTGCCGTCGTATGCCTCATCGAGACTCTCCTGATCAATAATGTCTTTAATCTTGAATTTTATAATAACGTAAGCATCCATTGGTCTCTCCCTTTGATTAATTAACGTGATAGCTGATAACCTTTCCTACTAACTTATGATAGCGAGCAGCACTTCGGATGGCAGGTTATCTTGTGGTGTGGACGCTATCACTCGCCCGATTGAGACAATCATCTCTAGGATTGCCACTCGCCTTTTAAAACTTTTCTAATAACATCAGCCCGCACAGGATCAAAAACATGATTCCGAAGAACCAACCTGTGTGGTCGTCTGGTGGCTCTGGGTACATTAGACGACCCTATCGACATACAGTCGCGTGAACCAGTTTGTGTATTCATTGCGCCAGCCCTCAAGCGACCGTCTGAACTCGCCTACGATGTTTTGATGATCGCTAGGGTTTATGTCCCTGATTTTGTAATATTCAAGGTCACTGGCCTCAAAGCCCAATGTTGTCTCGTAGAATCTGCCAGCCCTGGTATTGACGTAGTGGAGAATCGGCGTGCCGCCGTCAATGTAAATGACCTCTGCTACGCCATAGCCTTTATTCTCTGAAGCAAACTGAACGGCGTTCTGGTGACATCGCTGGTTGAACAACCCTCTCTTGGCGATCACATCAACCATCGTGTATCGAGAGCGAATGTGTTGAACAATTCTCTTATCTATCTTTTCACTTCTCATTGGAAGTCGCTCCCATTGCTCTGGTCACATTCTTTACCCTCACTGGCCCACTCACCTATGAGAAAGGCGGCAAGTGCGAGAACGTAACCACCAACCCCAACAATCCAACACAACGGGGTAAAGTCCATCACGAGCTCTCCTCAAGTGAGGACTGACGCGCACGCTCCAATGCCTTGTCAACCAAGTCTCTCGCAACGCTGTGTTGCTGAACGGCTGTAGGGTTGATTAATCGGTTGAATTGGTCGGTCATTCTATTGACAATCTCAATTTTTTCTTCAGCCGCCGCATTTAGTATTTGTCGCGCTTGATCTTCTGGTATTCCTACCATTAATGATTTTAATTTACTCACCCACATCCCCTTGTCTTGCGAGCCAATATGCTCGTGCCCATAAATCCTTGTCACCGTCTCGTAAAACGTCCAATAACAATCTCTTTTCTGCTAAATATATCTTCGCAAAGTCGCCCCCGTGCTCGACAATGCTCAATGTGTTGTGAATTAAGTCAGCCAGCTTGATCGTTTGCGCACCTGCACTAGCTTGAGCAATGTGGTTGCGATCTAGCGCTTTTCTGACTGCTCTATTGCCGTCACTTAACTTGCTTACGTCAGTCACACACTGAACCAAGTAGCCAACCTCGCTCCCAAACAAGTCGTAAATGTCTTCAGTGGTGGCTCGGGTGTCTTCAACAGTGTCGTGTAGCCAAGATGCCGCAATCATTTCGTCAGTGTGTTTGACCGACGCGACAATCTTTGCCACTGCCGCTGGATGAGTGATATACGGCTCGCCGGTGTACTTGCGAATCTGGTTGATTTCACCGTGACGCTCTTCGGCGAATCTCTTAGCTCTTCTAATTAAACTCATCACTCTCTCCAAACTGGCTCATCAACTTTGATAGATACGGTGGTGGGGCCATCGGCATCCACGTGAGCAAAAGCCAGCTTTCTCATATCATCGAGATGGCGCTGTGTTGCGGCAAGAGCGCCTGCGCTACCAGATCCCTCAGATGGGCGAAACCCAATCCCCCACAAGCTGTCCATCATTTCTTGAGCTGAGTCATTGGTAAGATCGAATGTTGGTAGCGGAGTCATTCCCAGGTCTCTGGGAGAAAGTGCGATGGGTATACCAACGTGAGTGGACGTGTAAACATGAAAGTCAACACCGCCGTCGAATCCTCTCTTACTGGCGGAAACTCTTACTTTTTCCATCAAGCTACTCCCACAACCAGCTTCCAATTAAAAACAGAGCGGTCAGCACAACTGCCAGCCATCTCTCTACAAATTTCCAAAACTTTGTCACTTCTTGACAACGGTTAGGCTGACTGGCTTTTTCTCTGTCGTGATGGTCGCTTTAACCTCGCCATAAAACCAAAACGCGGCATATACGGGTACAAAAAGAGAGCACCCAACCAAGAGCAAGCCAATTATCAATACGACTACTAACATCACCACCGCTGACGCGAACATGCCCGCAACAACGACTAGCAACGCCGTGATCGACAAGATTGGCAGTTTCCATATCAGTTTCATCATTTCACCTGCTGTCTGTTGTCGCGTCGAATTTCACGCTCTAGCTTTTTGATGTCTTTACGCATCTGCTTACGTTCACGCTCGGTTAACTCACTACTGAACTTCTTATACCCAGCCTTCAGAATGTCCAAACGACCCTGTGGCGTTGATAGCGCTTTTCTCACTCTGCTTTTGCGAGTGAACTGCTTATACATTTTTCTCAATTGCTCTAACATGTCATTTCCTTGATTAGTCACTTGTGACTTACTTATACTAACAAAAATAAAGGCCATGTAAACGACCTTTTTTAAAATTAAAGTTGTTTTGCTTTTTCTAGCAAGTCCACAACCTGCTCTGGGGTCATGCCCGCCGTCACTTGGCTAACGGCATCGCTAATTTCTTTCGACACTGCTTTGTGCTTGGCGTGCTGCTCGACCGCAATGTCCATAAAGTGTTTAAAGTTATCAGACTCCTCATCGGCAGATTTAATCATTACGTCAACCACCACATACATGTTGACATTGTATTTTTTAGCAAGCTCTTTTATCTTAGTTGAGCCCGTAGGTGTGAGCCCCATAGTTTGTCTCTTAAATGGCTCTTGTTCTTCTTGTGACATCTCTCTCTCCGTATAGTGTATTTGATAGCGTGAAAACATAATATCACGTCTAAAATAAAGTATTCTATTCTACCTTAGCTATGCCGCTAACCCTAGCTCTTCGTAGTCGAAATCGACACCCTTTGGAAGAATGTTTTCGGCGAAGCCAGGCGTATCCTCGATAATCGCTCTACGTTGCATTGCGTGACCCTTTAGGTGAGAGTTGCGAAGGTCAGAAAAGTCAACAACTAAACAAATGTTTGGCCCACTTTTCTTACAGCGCAAACCACGTCCAATTCTTTGACGCAGGGCGACTTCCGCTTTACCGCCGCCCGCAAGTATCACCAGACCAACGGCAGGGACGTCAACGCCCACATCGAGAATGGTAGAGCCAATCAATACGTCAATCTCGCCACTTGATAGCCGAGCCAGGGCTCTTTTACGCTGTGACTGCTCGTGCTTGCCATAGATAAAGTCGGCCTTGATACCTTCAGCCAACATCATCTTTTTCAGAATATGACCGTGAGCCGTGTGGTGAACAAGCACCATTGCGGTCAGACCATTGCGCTTAGATCGTGCACACTCTTCAACAATAATCTCGTTTCTAACCTCATTTTCGGCAATACCGAGCTTGTAGGCACGCTGCCAGGGGGTTGTCCGACGAACTTTGTTGTAATTCGGGTGAAGTTTCTTAATTGGATCTCCCATATCGACAATTTTAAAGATTGGTTTCGCTAGAATTCCGCGCTTGATCAACATGTCTTCTGAAATCTTAATGCCGATTGGACCAGAGGTGGCCATCAACCGCATGTTCGCTTCTTCGTCGTCTCTCATAAACGGCGTTGCTGTAAGCGATAGTCGGTAATGAGCATTGACACAGCGCTTTAGAATCTCAAAGAACCCATTGCCACCGGCTTCATGTGCCTCCTCAAGAATAACAACCTCAAATCGCTCCAAGAACTTTAGAACCTGCAAGTGTTTTGCATTGTGCTTTGCAACCTTCGCTTTGGTGGCAGTGGCTAGTCTGGAGTCAGACGGTCTCTTGGCGATCAAAGCTCGTCTCAACCTAGCAATCTCGGTGTTTATTTCACGAAGCGTCGCCTTATCTTTTTTCAGCTTGAGCTTTAAGGCATCGATGGCTTTCTTTTCGGCGTTGAACTGGGCAATCAAAAATCGCTCAATCTCGCCTTCGACCGTCTTCTTGTCAACGTAGGGGGCAATCGTCTGAACCATCGCAACATTCATTCCCTTTGTCGCGTTCCACTCACCTTCGCCAATAACGCCAACTTTTATTTTCATGTCTTTTTCAAACGCATCTTTCATTTGGTGCATTAAGACGGAGCGGGTTGTTAGAAACAAAGTTTCTCGCTTAATCGTGGCGTAAACCAGCTTGGCAATTCTGGACTTCCCGCCACCTGTCGCCACCTGCGCGATTATCTGACCATGCTTTAGCAATCTCTTGACGGTAAGCGCCTGATAATCGTATCTGGGATCTTCTGGGAAGTCATCCACCTTCGGGTTTTTGTCGCCCAAAGGCAATGGTAGAGCCTTTCTAACGATCTTCACAGTGTAGCCAGCTCTCGTCAGGCCATCATGTATCCGATGAACAAATCCAGCGGGAAATGTCCCTTGCTTAAAGTGAAAAAACGAAGACCGCCCATTCCACCCGACAGATTTAGTCGTGGCCACGTGTTCGGCACCTTCCACTCGATAAGAAAGGAGCTCAGACACTTTCAACTTCACCTCTCTTGGTACGTCAATTAACTTAGCTTTGACCGCGTTGTGTGCGATTTGAATTACAGACATTGTTTAATCCTCTTGAAAGTAAGTCACCAATGATTTACTATTATGGCACGTCTTGTATAAGGTTTGAAGAAAAATATGAAATTAGAACAACTAGATCCGACGCTATTGAAACCGAATCCTTGGAACACCAATATAGTGAGTCCAGAGAACGAACAAAAGCTAGAAGGATCAATCGACAGACTGGGTATGTTCAAGCCAGTAATCGTAAGAACATTGCCTGATGGCACACTCCAAATTCTTGGAGGTGAGCATCGAGCAGAGATAGCCGTCAATAAACTTTCAGAATCAATTCCCGTACTTAATCTCGGTGTCATAGACGACACGAGAGCAAAAGAAATCAGCCTGATCGACAACGGTCGATATGGTTCTGACGACACGCTGAAGTTAGCCGAGTTGTTGGAAGATTTAGGCGGTGCTGAAGTTCTATCCACTTTTACTCCTTTCTCCGACGCGGAGTTTGAATCTATCTTTTCAGCTAAGAGTATAGATTTGGACGACTTAGATTTGGGTGAAGATGACGAACTACCCGCACTAGGGGACTTAGCGGCTGCGCCAACACAGACACACCAAATAATGCGTTTCAAGGTAGCAATGGAAGACGCAGATGATGTTACCGAGCTAATGAGCTTTGTAATGAAGACACAAAAACTAGACCAAGCGGACTCTCTGACAAATGCCGGAGACGCTCTCGTGTGGGTCGCAACTAAATATCGAGAAATGATGGAGAGTGAAAATGGAGGCTAATACCAATGGGTTTTAAGTTTGGAGATGACTGCGCCCTGTGCAAGTCAAGACGCACCAGCGAGGATTGCGGCGATTGCGACTCTGGAGAAATGTTTGAAGAGTCTGACGACCTAGATTTCAACGACGGGGCGATGGAACATGAGCGAGGATAGTTTAATCAAGGGCAGACCCGTGATTCAATTCAAAGTTGAAGATCTGGTGCCTTACGAAAACAACGCAAAGATTCACACTGACAAAGACGTGGCCGTGATTGTTGAGAGTATTCGTCGCTTCGGTTTTAACTCATCCATTTGGGTAGATAAGAACAATGTCATCGTGGCGGGTCATGGGCGTCGTCTGGCAGCGATTAGCTTGGGTATGACGTACGTTCCAACGATTGTGTTAGATGACTTGACAGACGATCAGATAAAAGCGGCCAGATTAGTTGATAACAAGTCTGTCGGAGTGAATTTCGACTATGAGCTGGAGCAACAAGAGCTGGAAAGCCTAGTTGTCGATGCGGACTTTGATATGACCGGCATGGGCTACGAAGATAACGAACTTGACTTTCTTACCGCCGACCTAGCTGAGATGGATTTAAGTTCTGTGATCGACGACCTCGATACCGAAGTCAAAGAACACACCGAGAAAGCAGAAGCCAAAGCCAAAGAAATTGAAGCTGGCGAAGTACCTTTGGGCGAGGCGTTTGGCTTCAAGCGAGTCACCGTAGACATGGCAAGAATGATCGGCAAGTTCATGGGCAGATTAGAAGATGAGACCGGAGAGAAGGGTCACGTCGCTTTTAATTCGTTCATGACCAATCTCGTCGGGGATTAAATGCAATACACAATAAGTAAGAAGTTCAAATCATCGGTGGAGCGCACGCCAAGAGTTCTGGAGGTGTCGGAGGCGTTTGGACTGGGTTTGTCCGACAAGGAGTTTGTTATTTACGACAACTTCAAGATTGAAATCAATGATGGCGACATTTGTTACATAACCGGTCAATCTGGCTCGGGGAAATCATTGCTTATGAGAGACCTTGCGAAATTGATGCTTGAAGATGGCAATTCCGTAGCCGACATCGACAGTATTGAATACGACGACAGACCTCTTATCGACCAGCTTGGCAAGAATATGTCAGACGCACTTCGCTTACTTAGCCTGGCGGGGCTGAACGATGCCTACTTGTTTGTTCGCAAGCCTTCAGAGTTGTCCGACGGGCAGAAGTATCGGTTCAGACTGGCGAAAGTTATTGAATCAGAGGCGGATGTTTGGGTAGCCGATGAGTTTACAGCAGCGCTAGATCGAGTGACGGCAAAAGTTGTTGCCTTCAACTTGCAGAAGGTGGCAAGAAAACTGGGCAAGACCGTCATGGTTGCGACAACGCACATGGACTTGAAAGAAGAGTTGGGTCCAAACCTTTACGTTGAAAAGTATTTTAGAGACAAGATTGAGGTGGAACATGATTGAGGCAGAGATGTTGAGCTGGCTAGTGTTAGTGCTATCCATTGTCGGTGCGGTGGCTGTTATCGGCATCGTTGTTTTGGTTCTTGTTGCGATTTACGGCTCGCAAGAGTTTTACGACGAGGACGATGACGAATGGGGCTTGTAGATCATGGGATTTTGTTCATATCTACATTTTTTAATGTATTTCTACTTGGATTTAATTCAAAGAACGTACATCAGTCTCGTTACCTTTTGGCTTTTGTCACGAGCTGGGGTATTACGGTGGCTGGGTATTTCTTTGTTAAGTATGCTGTTGCTGGCGATGGTTTCTTATTTATTGGCGTATCTGGTGTTGGAGGCAGTCTTGGCATCATAGCCGCGATTTATGTTCACGATAATTTCGCTGACGTAAGTCTGTGGGACATGTTCAAAAGAAAGCCAAAATTTGAGCTGAAAATAGTAGAGCCAAAGCATGAGTTGAGAATTGTAGATGATTGAGAACGAATACGCACTCATTGAACGCTCTGAGAGCGCGTATGGGGAACTTTCTCTGCTAAAACACATGAGAGTAGAGCGAGGGACTAAGGACGACTGGAATGAGCTTCACGAGCTGCACTACAAATCAGAAGGAAGGGTTGTTGGGCGGGTCTGGAGATGTATGTTGGGCAGTCAGCTAGTTGCCGTCGCCGTCATATCATCGCCGCGATTACTTTTGGCCGGAAGACATGTTCTGTTTCCGAGGCTGAAGCCAGGAAGAGACACGAAGTCAACCAACACATATCGAGCCAAGTTTGTTAATAAGAAATTCGTTCTGTGTTCGAGAATAGTGGTAGACACATTATTCAGAGCCGGTGGGGTTTCGTACCGAATGTTAAATCTAATTGCCAGAATGGAGGGCAAGCAGTTCATGGAGATCCAATCTTCAATGAGCAAGTTTAATCCATTTGCAATTCGAGCTGGTTTCAAATTCGTCAAGCCAAAGCAGGCGGCCGCATACGAGAAGGGGCTGAAGTTTATGAAGAGGCTTTTTGACTGTCATCCCGCAGACCACGACGGAGTGCTAAAGGAATTGGAGGCGATGTCTCCTGGGCACAAGGCGAGAGTTATTCAAGAAATTAGAGAGTTTTACTACCGACATTCGGCGCTTGAAAAGACCGGAAGCAATCTAAACACCGGTACGTCAAAAGTAGACTTGATGGAGATACCCACTCTAATCAAAAACATACAGCAGTTAGTGTTTGGAAGTCCGATGTACGGCGTATATCAAAACCCAGATGTAGATACGAAATTACCGGAGAGTATTCCACTCTTGGCTTTTGATGAGCAACCGGCAGAAGAGAAGTTGAGGAACACAGAATGGCATTAACAACAAAACAGGGCCAGTTGATGAGCGCAATTGTCCGAGCGAATCCAGATGGTTCGTTTTTAGACACGGATCAGCTAGTGATGGCGCTACCGTACGAGACCACCAAGCAATCGCTGCACTTCTCCACGCGGTCGCTGATTAAGAAGGGTTTGATTGAAAAGAAGGGCACTGAAGTGCGACGCGGCCGCAGTAGACAGGTAATCGCACCTACTGTAAGCGGCATGGCGCTTATGAAGCCGTAGCAGATCCTCTCTGTGCGGGTTGTTTGTGCTCTATCACTATTACTATATTTTTTTATTTTATTTTAATTATTAATAATATAAACACTTGCGGAAAATCATAAACAGCCCGCACATAGCGGCTGAAAATTAATTAACTAAATAAGTCACGGGTGACTTGAATATGGCAAGAGAAGGACATATAATATGAACAATTCGAGAAAGACTCTGCTACGGCAGACAGATCTCCTCCAAATGAGCGGTTTCCCCACCGCTCGTATTTTTTTGGAGAATGATCGTGGCTGAGAAAGAAGAAGAAAGCAAAAAGCCAAAGAAGAGACCAGCTAAGCGAATCACCCCCGCGCAGTGGGCGGAAGCTAAAGCATTGTGGGAGTCTGGCGAATTCACGTTGTCTCAAATAGCGGAAAAAATTGGCTCATCTCGCGAGCACCTTTCAAGAAAATTCAAAGCAGACGGAATCCTCAAGGGCGCTAAGTCAGAGTCAATAGTTTCTGGGGCTGAAGAGTCGATCAAAGATGAGGTCGCTAAGAACGCAAAAATTCTTCCGATGCGAGTTCACGAAAGCAAAGAGCGAGCGTTTAAGACCCAAGAGAACATTAGCAAGATGATGATGATGATGGCTCAAAAAGCTATCAAAGATACGGGTGGTGTGGCCGCCGCAGAACCGGATATGAAAGTGCTGAACCTAATGGCTCAAATTGCTGGCAGAACTATGGATCAAGCATGGAAGGCGCTAGGCATTGACCAGGAGGGGTTTGTTGATCTGGACGACCTACCTGAATTGCCAATTGTACTGCTGACAGAGAAAGAAATGGATGACATTAGGAATAAAGCGTCTGCTCAAACTATGGGCGTTGGAGATGGGCTTGGCGGCATCTTGGAGGACGGCTCGCAAGACATCGTAGAAGAAGGGTTTGACGAGGAAGCGGAAGAAGGGATTGTTGCAGATGAAGGTTAATACTTTATCTCAAAGCATTCGCCTGGCCTTGCACCCTGGTCAAGCAGAGGTTTTTAACTACAGGTCTAGGTTTAAGGTGGTTGTCGCAGGCCGTCGGTGGGGCAAAACTCAGCTTGCTAAAACGGCAATTGTAAATGCGGCCAAAATTCAAAAGAGATTGATATGGTACGTGGCGCCAACATATCGAATGGCCAAACAAATCATGTGGCAAGAACTACTCGATTCATTCCCTCGAAAGTGGGTTAAAAAGCTGAACGAGACCAGCATGACTATTTGGTTGGTAAACGGGACGATTGTTGAGCTGAAGGGCGCTGACAAGCCGGACAGTCTTCGTGGTGTCGGACTTCACTATGTTGTTCTTGATGAGTTTCAGGATATGAGGGCAGAGGTGTGGAGTTTGGTTCTTCGACCAACACTCGCATCGACAGGCGGACACGCGCTGTTCATCGGCACACCAAAATCATACAACCACCTTTATGAAGTGTGGACGCTGGGTCAGAAAGACGAATTACGCAAAGCGGGTATGTGGGCGAGCTGGCAGTTCCCAACAATCATGTCTCCATTTATCCCGGCGGCGGAGATTGAGGCTGCCCGGGCTGATATGGATGAGAAATCATTCAAACAGGAGTTCGAGGCAAGTTTCGAGACAATGAGCGGTCGGGTGTATCACGCCTTCGATAGAAACCTTCATGTCGGTCGGTACGACTTTAACCCAACGCTTCCAATATGGATTGGACAGGATTTCAACATCGATCCAATGAGTACGGTCATATTGCAGCCACAACTCAATGGCGAGCTGTGGGCTGTCGGAGAGCTGGTCCTATTCGGCTCAAACACGGAAGAGGTGTGTAACGAGCTGGAGAGAAGGTTCTGGAGAAAACTGAAGCAGGTGACGGTCTACCCCGATCCCGCAGGTGGTTGGACACAGCACGCCAGGGGCGAAACTGACCTCGATATTTTCCGCGAAAAGGGCTTTAAGCGAATTAAGCACAGAAGAAAACATCCGAAAATTGCAGACCGAGTTAATGCTGTAAATCGCATGTTAAAGAGCGGCAACGGTGATATTAAATTCAAGGTCGATAGAGGGTGTAAATTTCTCATTGATTCGCTTGAGCAGACCATATACAAGCCTGGCACGCGAGATGTGGACAAAACAATGAACATAGAACACAGCACCGATGCGATTGGTTACCCGATTGAATTAGAGTATCCAGTTCGCAAAGTTCAAATCATCGGTGTGAGTTTGTAGGCTTGACAAAGTAAGTCACGAGTGACTAAACTCCTAACATTAGGCTAAGGTAAATTTATGGATTTTGAAGACCCAAAGAAGCTAAAAAAACTTATTGCTAGACGTCATCCTGACTATCAGGCGACTCTGGCGCACTGGCAATTTTTAGAGGCGTGCTATCAAGGTGGGCGAGATTGGTTTGCCGATCACATTTTTGAGTATGTGAAAGAAGGCCCAGAAGAGTTTAAAAAGCGCGTCGAACGTGCCTACAGATTCAATCATTCTCGTGAGATTGTTGATTTGGTCAACAAGTACATATTTAAAGCAAACATAGAGCGTAATGAAAAGGACGCTTCAGATTCGGTTAAGAAATTCTGGAAAGCGTCCACTCGTAACGACCTCAATATCGAACAGTACATGCGGCAGGTGTCTATCAAGTCATCCACATTCGGGCGAATATGGATCGTAGTCGACAACACGGGCGCAGGAACGAAAGCGGAGACCGTCGCTGAGCATAAAGAGTTAGGTATTCGCACGTTTTCCTACGTCGCGTCTCCCCAAGATGTTTTGGACATGAGCTATGACGACTTTGGTAAGTTGAATTGGATCTTGTTGCGCGAGATTGCTCGCGATGACGAAGACCCTATGGAGTCGTCAGGCAACGTATCCAACCAATATCGCCTATGGACTAGAAATGAGTGGTATCTCCTTGAGGAAGTTAAAGAGGGTCGAAAAACAGTTGTCAGCCTAAAGGATGACGGCGAACACGGGCTGGGCGAAGTTCCCGTCATTAAGGTGGATCACGTTGAGACTGATGATCTTTACAAGTCCCCATCGTTGATTGGCGACATAGCTTACTTGGACAGAGCGGTTGCAAACTACCTGTCTAACCTCGATGCAATTATCCAAGATCAAACATTCTCGCAATTGGCAATGCCAGCTCAGGGGCTTTTGCCTGGCGACGATGGCTTTGACAAGTTAGTGGAAATGGGAACGAAGAGAATGTTCACGTACGACGGCGAGAGCGGTAATGCACCATTTTACCTGTCACCAGATCCAAAACAAGCGGAAATAATAGTTACAGTTATCCAGAAGATTATCAACGAGATTTATCACTCTGTTGGTATGGCTGGAGAGCGAACCAAGTCTGACAACTCTGCTGGTATCGACAATAGCTCTGGCGTTGCGAAAGCGTATGACTTCGAGCGTGTCAATGCTTTGCTTGCTTCAAAGGCGGATGCGCTAGATCGAGCGGAAGAGAAAATGATTCACCTGGTCAACCTATGGAATGGCGAAGACGACTCCAATGAGGAGATTGTTAAGTATCCAGACGATTTTGACGTACGTGGTCTGTATGACGAGTTTGACATAGCAGAGCGACTATCTCTCGTTGCGGCGCCTGACAGCGTAAGACAAGAGCAGATGAAGCTATTAATCGACAAACTGTTCCCACAGATTGAGAAGAGTATTAAAGCAACAATGATTTCAGATTTGAAGGCGTGGCCACCGGCTGCTCCCGAACCAATTTCCGGCAGCTCGTCATTAGACGGGGCGCTAGAGAAAAGTCAAAAACCCGACGGGGGAAATGACACCAGTATGGCTAAGTGATAGGCCAAGTTGATAAATGACGACCAAGTGAATGGTCAAAAGAAAGGTAATAACAATGTTTAAAACGATGAGTAAACCAACAGACCCGTATTCGTTAGAGTGGACGGCGTATTGGGAAGAGAATCCGGAGTCAAATCGCGGAGTAGGTGCTGACGGCGTAAATGATGGCGACGACAACAAAGGTACCGGCGATAACGACAATGATGACAATTCCAACAACGACGGCGACAACAAAGGCGGCAACGCCAATGACGACGACAACGACAACGACAACAAGGGTAAGAGCAACACTCCGTCAGACGCAGAAGCGAAACTGCTGAAAGAAGTGATGAGCAAAAAGGCAACGCTGAAACTACAAACTGATGAGATCGAAAAGTTGAAATCCGATCTTGGCAAGTTTGACGGCATTGACTTGGAAGAAGTTAGAAAGTTGATTCAAACGCAGAAAGACGCGAAGACCACAGAGCTTGAGAAAAAGGGCGAGTGGGATAAATTGCGTCAGCAAATGGTTGAACAGCAAAATAAAGACAAGGGCGAACTGACGACTGAAATCGAAAAGTTGAAATCAAAACTATCCGGCAAGGATACGACGATCAACAACTTGACGGTGGGTCATTCATTCGACGCCTCTGGCTATATTGGTGACAAATTAACTCTGACGTCTTCTAAAGCTCGAATTATCTACGGTAGCCACTTTGATGTGGAAGATGGCAGCGTAATTGCTTATGACAAAACTGTTGGTACGGATGGCCGCACAATGCTTGTAGATGGCGAGGGCAAACCTCTTGGGTTTGAAGCTGCTATTGCCAAGATTGTTGATGCTGACCCTGATCGCGACCACATTGTTAGATCCCAAGCTAAGCCAGGTGGTGATTCCAAGCCTGGTGGTGGTAAGACCAAGGAAATCAAGATTGAGTTGAAAGGCGCAAGCAAGATCGAAGCGGCTCTTAACTCTAGTAAATAAAACCTCTATCCTGTATAATAAGTCACGACTGACTTATCTCTTACCGGTTAGTTAAATCGACATATCTATTTTTTTAGGAGTTAGAAAGAATGGCACTATTACGTGTAGAAGCTGAGAAGCTGTCGAATAATCAACTTGTCTCTGGTGTGATTGAAGAAATCATCGACAAGGATGAATTATTTGCGTTGCTTCCATTTATGGGTGTGAACGGTAAGGCTTATGTCTATAACCGTGAAAACACTATTTCAGAAGGCGATTTCTTAGATCCAGTGAACGATACTGTGAACGAAGAAGCGTCAACCTTTACCGAAGTCACTGCGAACTTACGAGTTTTAGCTGGTGATGTGGATGTGGACAAATTCCTTGACGCGACAATGGGTGATCACAATAGCCAAAAAGCTATTCAAATCGCTCAAAAAGCAAAAGGTCTTGCTCGAAAATTCCGTCGCACTTTAGCGATTGGTGATAACGGTACTAATGCTAAAGAGTTTGATGGTGTTGCATCTTTAGTTACAGGTGGTCAGACGATCACTGCCGGTGCTAATGGCGCTCCTATTACTTTAACAATGTTAGACGAGTTGTTAGACGCAGTTCCAAACGGTGCTGATGCGATTATGATGCGTTCTGGTACTTTACGTGCCTACCGCGCATTGCTACGCGCTATGGGTGGTACATTGCCTGAAAGCATTATGATTGAGAACTTCGGTCGTGCGGTTCCAGGTCACAACGGTATTCCAATCATCGTTAATGACTTCTTACCAATTGACGAAGTTCAAGGTACTGAGACTGCGGCCACTTCTATCTACGCTATGCGTTTGAATGAAGTTGATGGCTTACACGCTATCTACGGCGGCAGCTCTGCTGGTATCGTTGTTGAAGACATCGGTACGGTACAGAACAAAGATGCGACTCGCACACGTCTTAAATGGTACTGCGGTACTGCTCTGAAGAGCACTAAGTCTTTGGCGCGTATCCAAGGTATCCAGAACATTTAAGCTGGATAATAAGTCACAAGTGACTTAGAATAGAACGGGTGATGGTTTTTTCCATTGCCCGTTTTTGTTTATTAGGAGGTAGTGATGTCACTACAAAAGTTAAGAATTTTAGAATTAGGCTTTAACCATTTGACAGGTGTGGCGGGTGGTATCGAATTTAAAGATGGCTTGTCTATCGAGGCGGTCACCAAAACCCAGGCGTTCCGTCTTTCGGCGGCAATGCGATGTGAGTTTGAAAATGGCGGCAATTCAAGCCCCGCAAACGTAGTTATTGAAAACGCAAATATGCCAGCACCATCGACGGCCGAGGTTACTTTGCCCGTTGTTGAATCTACTGCGGATGGCGAAGACAATCGAACTGGCGTTGAGAAGTACATTCAAAAGATGAACAGTCAAGCGCCGAAAGAGTCTGTTAAAACGGCCAAGTACACGCGAGAGCAGTTGGAAGTTGTTGCTGATGAAAAAGGCATTGTAGGCGTCCGCGAGATTGCTGGAGAGTTTGGCGCTAAGTCGAACAGCATTGCTGGCCTGATTGACGCAATCGTTACAGCGCAGGGGTAATTAACAGATGGAAATTTATCGCGATGGTTCGATAGTTAAGGTTGAGATGCAGTTTGTCGATGATAACGACAATTTAGTATCTCCAACATCGGCAACGTACAGAGTCCTTTCGGAAGACAATACCGAACTGGTCGCAGAGACCACGGTCACTATCAATGATGGCGACTCAGGTACGGCCATCACGGTAAACTCCCCTGAGAATACCCTTGCTGTGGGTGCAATAAAGGGATTAAGAACAGTCGAACTGACAATGGTGACGGCGTTAGGTATTGTCACCAGCACCTCTCGATACGTCGTAGAGGCGGCAAATACGCTTGTGGTGGGTGAAACGTCGTTTCAAACCTACAACCAGGCGCTATTGACCTCTCTCGATATGGTCGGTATTGATATTTGGTCTGGGTCTACAGATCGACAGAAGAAAGCGGCAATGATCGAGGCTTACGTGAACATTACCAAGCTGAATTTTAACATTGGCAACATCTCGGAGGTTGATCTGACTTTGATTGATTCTGACCTGTTGGCTGCAATCGCCAAAGCGCAGATAGCCGAGGCGGACTTCATGATGGGCGGCGACACGGTTGAGGACAAGCGGCGCACTGGTTTGATGTCCGAAACGGTTGGTGAGAGTTCCAACATGTTTCGCCCTGGGAAGCCACTTGTACTGGCGGTGAGTGAAAAGGCACTACGATACCTGACCGGCTACATTACGTGGAGCAGAAGGATAGGTTGACTATGATTGATCACATCAACTCAGTCACAAAGTCATTTGTGGATCGGTATAACGCCCACATTATGAGCAAAGAAGGCTTGCTTAGAAGATTTGCTACATCACCCACTATGAGTTCTGAGGTGACGAGATCCGCCCTTAGACACGCTGTATGGGAGGTTAGTAATGACTTTGCCAGAGAGGAGAGTCAAAGACTTGCTTCTCAAATGTGGAAGTTGGCCAACTACGGAACGCTTGATGATAACTTTGTCGACTCAGCCACCGTAACCATTGCCGACGTAATGGATTCGTTTCACAGTCAGGTGCGTAGAGACGACCATGCCGTGTTGAAGCACTTTAACGATATGTCGCTAAGAGTGGGCATGATGTCCAGACAGCGAGGCTGGAGTCGCACAGCGTCGATCTTAGCTGTCAAAAGTCAATTTGATAGAGAGATCAACTATTCATTCACGGACAGAGCAGGGAAGGGCTGGGGCAGTCTCAGATACATCTCTACGCTAGTTCGCGGGTCGCTGTTGAATATCTACAACGAATCGCAACTTTACGCTATTGCGGTGAGCGGCAAAAACAAAGCGTATGTTAAAAATGCCAATACAGGCCACAAGCATCATGGGATGCCATTTTTCATCACCCCAACCGGTGAAGGTCAGACGTACGGCGACATCAGAAAGGAAGTATTCCACCCAAACAGCAGCTCAATAGTTTCGAGCGAAAAGATAAGTCACTGGTGACTGGAATAATTAAGCCTAAAGTGGTATGATTGTTACATGATTAGACCAAGCGTTACATGCCAAATTCAGTCATCCAAGTCTACCGACCTGTATGGCCAAGAGAAGCTAGCAAAGCCCAGACAGGCATTGTGTAGCGTTGTGCGCCTTGTTGTTTCGAGAGAAAAGACGTCGGTTCGTGCCGACAGCTCTGCTTCACGAGGCAAAATAGATGAGATTGTGTCCACCTCGCGGTTGTTGTTTTTGCCAACAACTAAAATAAATCTAGGGGATAAAGTCGAAATAGCGGACATCACTCTGAAGGTTGATAGTAAGAATATAAGGTTCAGCGTGAACGGCAGGGTAGACCACGTTCAGGTTGATTTGGTGGCATGGGCTTAGAAGTTCGCGGCATAAGCGCCGTGTCGTCAATGTTGAGCAATCAACACAAGAAGACAAACCCAAGAGCGCTAGATGCAATGCGAGGCGGGGCGAAAGAGATACTGGAGTTGGCAAAAAAGCAAGCACCCGTTGATGAGGGAAACTTGGAAGATGCGCTTGAGTTGCAAGAGGATAGATTTGGTCTCAACACTAGAACTCGAATCACTATTTTTGTAAACGAAAGTAAAGCGCTGCCACACAGACCAGATAAGACTGTCGGTGATTACGCAACGAGAATGCACGAGGGTCAGTACAACCTCGGCAAAGACTCGTTGGCAAAGCAGAGAGCAAATGGTCAAGTTGTTGGTCCGAAGTATTTAGAAAGAGCGGTTCAAAAGCTGGAGAAAGAAATTATTCAATCTGTAATGCTGGCAATAAAGGGTTCGCTATGAAATTGGAGCCTATAGCTGGTTATTTAGAGAGCAAGGGCATCGCGTTTGCAGGTGAGGATTTGTTTGCAGATCACATGCCAGAGAATGTAGAGGAGGGTGTGCTGCTGGTGTCCCCTCTAATTGGCGAGCAGATTGACTACGACCTTCCTAATTATAGGAAGACGTCGTTTCAGGTTATCGTGAGACACACTGATCGTAAGAAGGGTGTTGCTCTTGCAGAAATGGTGATGGAAGCGCTTACGCTGGGCAATACAGACGCTCTAACGGGCATATCCGTCAAGTACATGAGACCTCGGCATGAGCCGGTGATCTTTCCGTCATCTAAAGGTGATTACCTTGAGATCAGTGTTAATTACGACACTGCTTATATTAGAACTTAAATTTCTTTGCAAAGGAGATAAACAATGGGCACAGAGAACGTCAAACTAGGCGTCTGCGATGTGACTTTAGGCGGCGTCAACTTGGGTTATACCAAAGGTGGCGTTAGTGTTGAGGTTACGACAGACACACATAAGGTAACGGTTGACCAATTTGGTGAATCAGAAGTGAACGAGTACATCATGAAGCGTTCGGTCAAGGTATCCGTACCGATGGCGGAAACGACTTTAGAAAATCTGGTCAAGATTATGCCAGGTGCGACATTGGTCGAAACGGGTGGTACAAACGCAACGGGTACGATTACCTTTGCTGACCAACCGACAGAGGCCGACACAATTACAATCAACGGTGTTGTGTTTACGTTTAAAGCAAGCCCTGCGCTTACTAACGACGTCCAAATTGGTGTTGACTTAGCAACTACGCTTGGCACATTGGTGACAGATCTAAACGCTTCTGTAGACGTGTTGGTTATGCCAGCGACGTACTCGGAAAACGGCACTATTTTAACAATCACTTATGACCTTAAGTCGGTTGCTGGCGACAGCTTCACGCTTGCGGCATCTAGCGACACCGTTTCTGCTGGCACATTGGCAGGTGGCGTTAATTCGCAAAAGCGTGTTGATGTGACGAATGGCATCGGTGCTGACTTGTTGTCAACGTCTCAGCTATTGTCATTACATCCTTCTGACAATGCGCCTTCTGATGTTTCGGAAGACTTTACGGTGTTTAAGGCAGCCACAGCGGGTGCGTTGAATTTCGCATACAAAGTGGACGAAGAGCGTGTTTACAATGTTGAGTTTACCGGCTACCCAGATACATCGGCTGGCAACAAACTTTTCGCAATCGGCGATTTAGGCGCTTAATCAAATAAGTCACAAGTGACTTAGTACAGTGCCCCTCTTAGCGGAGGGGCAATTTAACTTGAGGAGAAAGTAACATGGCAAAAATGCTGAATATGGATGAAATCCAGGAAGAACAAAAGAAGGTACTGAAGTTGGGCGGCAGCGAATACCCAATGAAAGAATTATCGGTTTCTGAGTTTATTAAATTGACGCAGAAGGCGGAGAAAGACGAAGGCAAGGATATGACCCTGAGCGAGCAGGTGAAAGAGCTTATTCAAATGGTCAAAGATGCATTTCCAACGCTTGAGGATAAAAAGTTGAAAGCGTTAAGTCTTCAACAGCTCAACACAATTATCGGGTTTGCCCGTGACATTGGTGAAGAGGGCGCGAAAGAAGCAAAAAAGTAACCGACGACAAGAAGCCAAAGGTTACTGAGATAGATTTTGGCTTTGTCTTTTGCCACGTCTGTCGCTTCTACAGCTTAACCGACAAAGAGGTACTAGCAATGCCCCTTCGTCGATTTTGGTTGATGCAGGGAAACATAGGTCGAATCTCGGCGACAGAGGACATGCGTGAGTTGAGGCATGGAGTGGCGCTGGGAGGTGGTAAGGAAAATTTACAAGAGTACCAGTCAAGCCTTGAGCTTGAATTAGGAACTGTATCTACGTCAGAAGAGAAACTGGACAGAGAAGGTTTGCAACGGTTAGCGGCAATGATGTAGAGGTGTTTGATGGGTAGTAGTCTTGGTAGTATTACTGTTGAGTTAGACCTTAACGATAAAAACTTTACAATAAAAACTATCAAAGCTGGCAAAACGATTAAGTCGCTTGCCAAAAACTTTGATCAGTCGAGTAAATCCGTCAAACGCATGGAGCGGAGCATTACTGGGTTATTGCCCAAGCTCCGCGACATTGCGATCACAGCATCCATCTTAAAAGGTGGTATTCACAATCTGTACAACGCGACATTGGGTTGGCAGAAATCAATTATAGATACGAACGCCAAGATCGAGCGTATGACATTTCTACTAAAAGGCATGTCTACGGCGACATCGGAGTTCGGTCGAAATACAGAAGCAGCGGACAACCTCAAATTCCTATTTGACACGGCTGAGCGCGCACCATTTAGCTTGGGCGAGTTGACAAACAGCTTTGTGAAAATGAAGTCGGTTAATCTCGACAACGTAAAGGGCGCTATCGTGTCCCTGACAGACTCCGTAGCGCAGTTTGGTGGCACGGATGAGATTCTTCATAGAGCAACAATAGCGATTCAACAGATGGCGGGTAAAGGCGTCATCTCGATGGAGGAGCTACGTCAGCAGTTGGGTGAGGCAGTCCCCACAGCAATCAAATTAATGGCTCGCTCAATGAACATGTCGTTCCAAGAACTTGTTAAGGCGATCTCGTCTGGGCGGGTGGAGGCGCACGATGCTCTACAGCGTATGTTGCGTGAGATGGACAGAACGATGGGTGGCGCTGGTCTACTAATGATGGATACATGGTCGGGCATGGTGTCTCGATTAGAAACGAGATGGACTAAGTTTCAGGTGGCCATCGGCAACAGTAAGATGTTTGAAGAGGCCAAAGTCGCCTTGGGCAAGGTAATCGACGGGCTAGATCCAAACAAGGTAGAGAGATTTGCTCAAGCCTGGGGTGAAGCGCTGGCGACAGTAATAAGAGGGTTAACCACAGCGGCTGAATTCCTGATAAAACACGGCGGCCAAATTGTGGACGTTACGATGGCGGTGGGCAAGTTTGTTGTGGTTTGGAAAACGGCCACGATTGTTGCCTCTATCGTGATGAAGATCCAAAAGACATATCTCGCGCTCACAGCGGCGCTCACAGCGGTCGGAACAGTGTCGGCGGTAACGGCGGGTCTAACGGGTGGTTTAACCACCTCCATGTCTTTAGGAAGTGGTGCGGCGTTATTATTCTCGAACAGCTTAAGAGTGCTGAAGATTTCACTGCTTGCGGTAATGGGTCCCTGGGCGTGGGGCGCGGCAATTATAGCGGGTGCGGCAGCAGCCATATACGCATTTGCCGGCAACCAAGACGAAGCGTCGGAAATAATGAGAACCGGCACCAAAGTTGTAGATGAAAACACGCAATCTATTTTGAGAAATTCAATCGCTCAAAGAGAAGCAAATGAGCAAGCTATTTTGGCGAAGATAGCGAAGGCAGAGGGTCACAGAGACGGTAGCCTATCTAACTCGTTTGGCGACGCTAGACGTGCCAAATATCAAAAAGAAATCGACGAACAAAGAGATATGCTGGGCAAGTCGATAACAGACCGCCTGAACATGCAAAAGCGTTTGGAAGATGGCCTGAAGTTGATGGCGGACAACAATGCGTCAAGAATGTCAGAAGACCTGAAGCGAGAAATGGCGAGAATGAACAAGGACGTCAGAGCAGCCTACTCGGACAGAATGGAGATAATCTCAAAGGCGTATAACGATGGCGACATAGAAAGAGAAGAGTTCATCAGCAGAAGACAGGAAGCTATTGCTGATAGTTACGACAGTCTTCTTAAAAACACCCGAGAAAAGATGGCTTTGATTAGAGCTGAGCTTGCGAAGGGCGGTGGTTTGCAAAAAACCACAGGTCTCAAATCGCAAATAAAAGACCTTCAAGAAGAGATAATCAGACTGACGGAGTTGAAAGTTGCTCAGATAAAAATAGCAGGCGAGTCGGCTAAGCTGCTCGACAAGCCTGGCTCCGGCGCGGGCTCACGTCTTGAAAACTTAATTGCCAGCTTAAAGGCCAAAACTATAGAGGCATCTGCTGAAATAGAAGGTTTGGGTGGCGAGGTTGCTAAGTTCGAGAGCTTGTTAAAAAGTGGCGTGTTTGGTGATGAAGGCAAGGACTTGCTTGCAGGGTTGCGAGTGGGTGGTCAAACTTTGGCAGAAGTCAAAGAGCTGTATGAGGGTTACGCAAAGGTTGTTGACGAGCTGAACAGAGTTAAAAAGGCTCGACGCGATGAGCTGTCTGCAATCGACGCCATTACCAAAAAATCAGCCCGCATGACTCAGGAGGCTGCCACAGCTAAGAAAGAGTTCCTAACTGAAAAAGATGACACCTTTGTTGATCGAATAAATCGTGAGATTGACGAGTTACTGAAGAATGTTCCTAACGCTACGGAAGAGTTGAAAAGGTTGGCCGAAGTTGCCAAGTTAGACGCAATTGGTAAGGAAACATTCTCAAATGCGAGTGATTTGATTGAAGACACGCGGAAGATTAACAACTCCCTTTTGAGAGACAAGGGTCGTTACTTGGCTGAGTACAAGCAGAAGGTCAAAGAGGCGAAGGCGTCTATTGTTAAAACAGAAGCAATGACAGCGCAGGAGATCTTAGAAATAGATAAGGCCCTGAAGGAGAACTTAGCCTCCCTGCAGGAAGAATATGTTCGCAATACAGAAACGCCAATGGATAAAATGTTACGTGACTGGGAAGACTCTACTGAGAAGATGCAAGAAGCGTCTGCTAGATGGTTAGACGACGCCAGCGACAGATTAGCTACATTCGTAAGAACGGGCAAATTGGACTTCGCAGACCTCGCAGAATCAATCTTGCAAGACATAATTAAGATACAAATACAATCAGCCCTGACGCAAGCGTTGGGTGGCGGCGGTGGCGGCGGCTTCTTGGGAGACCTTGCGGGTGGCTTACTTGGCAGTCTCGGCGGCGGCACAGTTATGCCAACAGGCGGTGGTTCAATTCACACAACATCCGGCGCGGCAGGTAGAGCCGGAGGATCTATGAGTGGCATAGGTGACTTCTTGAGTAATCTGTGGCCATTTAAGAATGGCGGCGTGATGTCGAGTATGGGTAAAGCGTACGCTAATGGTGGCGTGGCAAACTCACCACAATTGGCCTTGTTTGGCGAGGGCAGCATGGCGGAAGCATTTGTACCGCTACCCGATGGTAAATCCATTCCCGTAACAATGGCAGGCGGTACTCAGGCGCCAAATGTCCAGGTGAATGTCATCAATCAAACAACGCAAGAAGTAACGGCAAACCAAGGCCAAATGAAGTTCGACGGCAAGAAGATGATATTAGATGTGGTAATGGCTGCGGCGTCGAGCCCTGGCCCGTTTAGAGACAGCATGAGAGGTGCAGTTCGATGAGTGATTTCCCACCGGTTGGTATGATTGCGAAGGAGGACTCAAAGGGGTTCTCTATAGAGCAAGATGATCCAGCAATAAAGGTAAAGCAGGATGGTGGGTACTCGGACACACGTCCGCGATACACGCGCAGACCTAGACGAACCTACACGACCAAGTTCACTGACATAAGCGAGGCGGATAGACAGCTTCTTGAGGCATTTTGGGATACCAAAAAAGGTGGATCTGTATCGTTTACATGGACTATGCCAACGTCGGGTGCCGAAATTACCGTTCGTTTTGAAGACAAGATGAAGTTTGTTTACAAGGGTTTTGGCGGAAATCATCGCTGGGACGTTGCGGGTGTTAAATTGAAGGAGGTTTGATAAGTCACTCGTGACTTAGTATAATTGACCATCACATAACTGGCGAGAAACATGGAAAACAATCATTTATCAGTAGCAACCGTTGAAGAGAAGAATCGAATTGATTCCGAGTTTCCCTTTTTGGTGTGCCTTGAGATTGACGTTAAGACGTCGCTTGGCGTGTTTGTCGAGACGCTTTATCTGGTGAACAACCCAGAAGACTTTGACTATGACGGAAACACCTATGTTGCATTTCCCTTTGAGATCGAGCTAGGCACGGAGGCGGGTCAAGAGCCAAACGTAACCGTAACGATACAAGACATATCAGGCGCAGTGAAACAACGCATGAACGAGTATGGCGGAGGTGTCGGCTTCGAGGTGAGGGTGATGGTCGTCAGTACGGCAGACTCATCACTGCCGCCAGAGATGGTAGAGACATTTTCCGTTAGAGATACGAGCGTAAACGACTTTGTAGTCAAGTGGACGCTAAGTTCTGAGCTTCACCTGCTTTTAAACTTTCCAAGACGCAGACAGTTGAGAGACAGATGCCCTTGGGCATATAAAAGTGTCGAATGTGGTTACGCGGGAGCCATGTCATCTTGTGACTTTACGCTACAGGGTCCGAATGGTTGTGGTGTTCACGAAAACGCTCTTAATTTCGGCGGTTTTCCATCAATTAACAACCTGTCCTAATGGCTGATTACGTTGATCTTATAGGTGTGCCGTTCGAGTACGGCGGTCGCGGTGATGATGAGTACGACTGCTACGGACTTCTAATGGAGCTGATGCGTAGAGACGGTATTGAAATTCCTGACTACGCAAGTCCAGAGGACGGGGCAAAAATAACAGCGATCTTTATGGGTGAGTTGCGCCTTTGGGAAAAGTGCGAGGCGAAGGAAGGTGTCGCGTTCTTGTTCAGAGTGCCAGGCAACATTCATGTGGGCTACTGCATTGGCGGCGACAAATTTGTTCACACATGGCAGCACACAGGCGGCGTGATTGTAGAGAGATTAAGCGACAACGGCTGGCAAAACAGACTAATGGGAATATACAAATATGTCGGAGAGTAATCTTCTAGTAACGGTAATTAACAATCCATTTGACCCTATGGACTGCGTTCGCTCGACCCCAGAATGGAGTGAGGGGATTCCAGCAGGCAGTCTCGTGCCCGTCTTGTTGATGTCATTTGTGCTGTCCGTAAACGGCAAAATAATTCCAGAAGAAGATATGTTTGATGTCATTCTTGAGAAGGGCGACAGCGTGGTTGTTTGTCCTGTTCCCCAAGGTGGTAAGAGTAAAAACATCTTTAGAATGGTGGCTTTAATTGCGGTAGCGGTATTCGCGCCTCAGTTGGCTGCCATGTTGCCTGGCGCGGGAATATCTTTGGGTATTGGAACGCTGACTCTGGGTAGCCTATACACGGTTGGTATTTCGATGGTCGGCAATATGCTGGTCAACGCATTGTTGCCACCAAGCTCGGCTATACCGTCGAAATCAAACTATAACGAGGGATTGGACGAAAGCAAAACCTACGGCATTGACGGGGCAAAAAATACATCGTCAGAGGACATAGCTGTACCTCTTGTATATGGAAGACACAGAATTGGTGGCAACAGAATTGGCGCATACGTTGAGAATGTTGGTGACACTCAGATTTTGTACATGCTGTTTAATGCCGGCGAGGGTGTTATTGCTGGAATATCGGACATAAAGCTAAACAACCAAGACATCAGCACGTTTTCTGGCGTTGAGACCAAGTTTAGATCGGGCAGCGCCACACAGTCTCCGATAGGTTGGTTTGACGACAGCATTGTTCCAGTAAGCAGAAATTTAAACCTAACAACGACGCCTTCGCTGTACACGACCTCAAAAGAGGTTGATAAGATAAGGATCGACATTATAGCGCCAAATGGCCTAGCTCTGTACAACGACGAGGGTGGTACGGATGCGAGAACAGTTGGTCTGGAGATTAGGTATAGAAAGGTTGGCGACGCAACGTGGATTGACATGGTTGATACGTCAAATGTCGTTAGCGACACCATAACCTACTATTACTCCGATACGGACGTCGAGCAGGGGTCGTTGAGAGCGGGAACTTCATTAAGTGAAGATTTGATTGTCGATGACTACATCGGCACGATTGTTGGCAGCGTTGTTCGTCAGCCCGTCTACTCAACGGTAACTAAAATAACAGGAAAAGGTAGGGCAGCTAAAAGAAAATCGTTTCTTTCGCCGTTATTACCGGAAGGTTTTTACGAGGTTAGCGTAAGAAGACCAATTGCGGAAGATGAAGATGTAAAAATTGTCGAAAATGTAAGTTGGGGTGAGATAAACGAGATCGTCACCGATGATGTGGCATACAGACACACGGCTCTACAGGCCATAAAAGTAACACTATCTGATCAATTGACGTCGGTTCCAAACGTCACGTTCCTGCACGGTGGCAAGTACGTGAAGGTTAGAAGAATCGTGGGTAACGTGGTTGTGTGGTCAATTGAGGCGTCATCCAACCCTGCGTGGGTTGCTTACGACATTATCACCAATACGCGCTATGGCGGGCGAATTAGCGAATCGAGAATAGACATAAACCAGTGGCAAGATTGGGCTGATTTTTGTGAGTCGTCTGATTTGAGATTTGATGGCGTGTTTGATACGCAGAGTAATGTTTGGGATTCAATCCAGTACGTCTTTAGAGCGGGTCACGCACAGATTGTAAATGTGGGCACACGATACACCGTTGCAATCGAGAGAGCAGACACGCCAGTGATGATGTTCAACTCTTCAAACATTGTCGAAAAGTCTTTAAATGTAACCTGGCTGCCACAATCGGAAAGATCAAATGAAATAGAAGTCACTTACTGGAATAAGGATGCTGGCTACGCGCGGCAGATAATGAAAGTGAGAGATCCCTCTGTTGGTCCTAACGAGCCTGTAAGAACTGCAAGAATTACGCTTTTTGGAATTACGAGATCTAGCCAGGCAATAAAAGAGGCAATTTTTCATCTAAATCTGAACAAGCACATCACGCAAACGGTCGAGTTTGAGGCGTCCATTGAGGCGATAGCGTGCACCGTAGGTAGTCAGATTTTGATTCAGCACGAGTTACCTAACTGGTCAGAGGGCGGTAGAGCGGAGATCGGAAGCACCGTGTCGGTGATTAAGCTAGATAGAGAGGTGACGATTTCAGCAGGCATTTCGTACAAAATTCTAGCCGCGTTCGACAGCGTTCAGAGATTTGCGTCAACCGTATCGGGCGTGGTTTCAAATATAGCATGGCTAACTGGCTATGACGGCAGTACCAACTCTAAAAGAGTAATTATAAATGGCATTGATTATAGAATAGCGAGATTCGTCAACGATGGCATTGGTGGCTTTGGTGTTGAGCTTGATGACGCCTCCGCTGTAATCAGTGGTCATTCGTATGTTCTGTACGACACCGACGTGATAGAGGAAAGAAATGTAACAACTGGAGTTGGCACACATACTGAAGTGACCGTCGATGCTGTTATGCCGGCCGCACTGCCACAGTTTGCTAAGTGGATGCTTGGCGATGTTACAAAGGTTAAAAAGCCATTTAGAGTTCTGGCCGTGTCAGGCTCTAATGAGTACACAAGAAGCATCAAAGCGATTGAGTACAAGGACGAGGTTTATGACTTAACAAATACCGTTGTAAATCCCGTTATCGAGTCGAGAGTTTCGATAAGTCATGTTAGAAACCCAATTGTTGACGAAACGTGGCTGAAGTCGGGCTCGACATACAGTCCCGTTGCTGATTTGGGTTGGGAATTGCCACTAACCGGCATGTACGGTGGTGCAGACATATACGCGGCAAAGAACGGCGGTGAATACGAAAGGGTTGGAAATGTTGGCTCCCAAGAACTTCAGTTTTCATACACAAGTTTGAGCGTTGGCGACACGGTAAACTTTAAGATCATTGCGCGTGACATTATTAATCAAAAGGCTTCATTTGTATCGGCGGTAATTTTAAGTCACACGGCGACAGCCAGACCAGAGACGGGAACACCAACAACTTTAAATGTGACAACGGTTGAGAGTTCGTATGTGTTGAGTTGGGTAAATCCAACAGAGACCTTTTCTCAGATAGAGATTTGGCGTTCAACTACGGACGATGTGCTGACAGCATCTCAAATCAATGCGGTAACGGGAATAACCTATACGGACACAAGCGCGCCAATGGGTGTGCCTGTGTTCTACTGGGTAAGAACCATAAACGCAGATGGTCTAAACGGCGATTGGAACGCCGCAGGAGGTAGCACAGCGCCAGTGCCAGGTCAGGTTTCGGGCCTAGTCATTGTCGGTGCATTTTCGGGATCGTCAGTGACGATAAAATGGAACGCACTTGCGGAGGCTAGTGACTATATTGTAGAGATTAAGGCAAACGCGGTACTGTCTCGCGCCGTATCAGTAAGAGGTACCGAGTACACGTACAGCATCTCAGACGCCGTAAACGACAATAATATAAATAGAGCAATTACGCTCACTGTTAAACCAAGACTAATTAACAGCTCTGTGGGCGCTGACGTGTCTGTGATAGCGACCAATTCTCAAATAGCAACTGCACCAGCAAATGTCACTTTGAGCACGAACGGCGATCAAATATCAGTCAACTTCGACAGAAAAACAGAGGGTGACTTGGCGGGGTATAAAATATGGGCATCTGAAACCCCTGAATTTACACCATCCGCTTTGAACCTCATCTACAGTGGTCCAAACCCAGGTCACACGTTTACAGTGGCGCCAGACGAGGACTGGAATGTCGTTACTGGGGCGTATGACGTGTGGGGTGAGGATGGCATGACGCTATCTGGCGAGAGTGCTATCACGGCGACAAATTCGGGTGTAATAGCCTCGCAGTTGACGGACTCCATTACAAGAAGTCACTTGGCTGCCGTTCTTGAGGGCGAGATTGATGCGCTTGAGAATGAGTGGACTGTTAAAGTTGAGACGAGAAGTTCAGATGGCCAGCCGTACATTGCTGGCATGGGCATATCTGTAGATCAAGGAACGGGCAATTCAGGAGCGACGACCTCTCAGATTATAATGAAGGCGGATACCTTCTCAATCATTCCTTCAGATGTGGCGGGATTGGAAGCGGCGACCGCGCCATTTATTGTGTCGGGCGGCCAGGTGTTTATGAGCCAGGCATTTATCGAGGACGCTTCGATTACCAATGCGAAAATCGGTAACATAATTCAAAGCACGACATTCTCACCCACACAGGGTTGGAAAATAGATAAAGCAGGTACAGCGCAGTTCTCATCAATTACAATCAGAGATGGCGCGGGCAACATTGTATTGTCTTCAGGCGGGACGTATGCGGATGCGATCAGCAATGGCGCTCAACAATGGTCTGAGGTATCGGGCGCAGGGATACCAGCGGACAACGCGGATGTAACAACGGACAACCTAGCGGGTTCTGGCGTCAACATAGTCAGTGCTGAGTATGCTGTTCTTGAAAGCACTCTTCCGACGCTTGGATCTGTTAGTGCAACGGGTACGCCTACGGTTGACGCTGTGGTTGCGTACTTTGGCTCACAGTCATTGAAAATAGCAGCAACAGGCGCCGACGCTTATGTGTATCTGGGCGCCAACTCGACAGACTACAACATTAAGATGTCGCCAAATAAGAAGTGGATTGTCAGCGCAATGGTTAGAGCGTCGGCAATATCCAAGGATGGTGAGTTGTATGTGAGAACTGCCGACTCAGGAGTGCACTACAGCCTTTCATTTACATCGCCTGCTATTTCAGACACTTGGGTTCGAGTGTTTGGGACGGTAGACCTAACGTCGGACGACTCAACGTCAATGATAATGAGGGTGGATAACGACGGCGGCGTGGGTGTGGATATGTTTTTCGACGGGCTAATGATTGAGGAGCAAATTGGCTCTTTAAACAACCCGTCATCGTACGCGTTGCCAGCGGGAGTTGGCGGTGGCGGCGTGGGTGCGTACGATGAGCTTACAGGGCTGCCAACCTCTATTGCTGACATCAACACTACTGAGGGTGATAAGTTAGGTACTATCGCGGAAAATGCGGACGTTACGGGCTCAAACGTCGCTGCCGGTATAACTGGCCAAACGGCATTTGCAACGCTGGATCAAATTACTTCGGTCAACATCTCGACCTACATTGCTGGCGTGGCAATTCAAACCGCGCACATAGCCAACGCTGCAATTACAAACGCCAAAATTGGTGACGTGATTCAGTCAGCGGCTTACTCGGCAGGCACAGCGGGCTGGAAGTTGGATAAAAACGGCAATATGGAGCTGAACAGCGCGGTATTTAGAGGAACTATCGACGTGAAGTCTGGATCGTCTGGAGCGCGACTTGAAATCAAAAACAATGTGATTAAGGTTTTCGATTCTTCGGGCTTGTTGAGAGTCAAGATGGGAGACTTGGCGGCGTGAGTTATGGTTTTGAGGTGTTTGACGATTCAGGTGTCGTTATTTTGGATAGCAACACTATAGCGTTTTTGCCGCTAGATGTAATACCGGTACTCGGAGGCGAAAGTGGGTCAACAACATACAACCTGAGCAATATTAAAGGGGTTGTTGTGCCGACGTCACCAATAGAGATGGCGGATTTAACAACGTCGAGACTTATTGTGACGGTGAGCGGGAGTGTTCTCTCGTGGAGCTGGCAGGTTGGAACGACAGATTGGCTATACGACAGCGCTAACATATTAGTATTTCACGGAGGCTGATATGAGCTATGGAGTTCTGTTTTCAAACGGCATAGGCAATACAGTCATGTCTTCGGATTATTTGCAGCCATACTTTTACGGGAAAATATCTGGCTCACTGACGATATATGAAGTAAAGGACTTAAATCTTGGTATAAGCGACACAGAGGCAATGCCAATGGTGTTTGTAACAGCGCCCGCTCTAAACGCTACTGTAGATCCGACGCTGAAGACGGTGATAAACACAACTACGACGGGTGCTAGTTTAAGTGGCTTGAGTAAGTCGGGTGGG
This sequence comes from Piscirickettsiaceae bacterium, assembly GCA_013215775.1. GTDB lineage: Bacteria > Pseudomonadota > Gammaproteobacteria > Nitrosococcales > Methylophagaceae. The sequence goes on along the minus strand of JABSQO010000003.1, from coordinate 93,802 downwards.
TTTTGGCACGCGGAGTTGATTGCTCCACAGCATTCAAGCACGACATACGAAATATACATGTTCGTACAAAGACCGTATGTGGTAGGTGCAGGCGCTTACGGGCTTACTTTGTACAGTCAGACTGGTCAGATTACATACTCAACCGCCGACGCAAAAAAACCAGCCGCGATAGGTGTAATGCCGTTCGTTGCTAATTACGACATACCTGGCATGCCACCTGTGAGAACCATACTATGCCAAGAGATAGCGGACATAACTGGAATGACAAAGCCGGCGGTCATGAGCGTGTCCCCAGTGCCAGCGAGAGCGCTTGGTGGTACTCGTTTCGACGATGACACGGGTTGGGGAGAGTACGTCCACGCCTCGTTTATGAAGGATTCGACCACAGACAAGCTACACATTGTTACGGTAATAAGAGGTGGATTTACTGGCTTTTTAAATAGTTTGACGGCCACATGGCAGGATAGCTTTATACCTGTCATTGACGGCGCGTATTACGACTAGAGACTGATATGAGACATTTTGCTGTAATGGGTGAGGGTGGTGATGTCATGTATGTGTTCAGCGGTGCTGACAACCCGTACATTGGTAGTGACGTTACAACGGTTGAAATCACAAAAGACCAAGCAAAGCGGATAGAAGGCGAAGACGCGGCGTTGATTGTTGATGGCGAAGTAATTATCAACACCAAACGTGACGTTAAAAAACACGAGCTTAATGCTATTCGATTCGCAAGCGGCTCAATTGATGGCGCTGTAATAAAAAGAGACGACGTTGCGACGTCACTAACGGTTGACGGAAAGCACTGGATGAATAATGGTCGTCACGCTGTTTTGCAGTTGGCCAGTCAGTATTTCGACGCAACGGGCGATGTCTTAGTTGGCGGTCTTGGTTTGGGCATCGTTCCTTTGCTAATTGCAACAAAGTCCAATGTTAGAAGCGTCACGGTTGTGGAGAGTGATGACAGAGTTATCGAGTTATTTGCCAAACAATCGTTTGATAAAGCAAAGATAAAAGTGCTTCATGGCGACGTGTTGAACGCCTCTGGTGATTTCGATGTTGTCCTTGTTGACCACTATAACAAGTCAAATTCGCTAAAGGACGACATTTCTCATTACCACGAAACAATGGCGGCAAAGATTAACAGTAATGTATTCAACTTTTACTTGTGGGAAGAGATTGCGGGAGACACATACGAAGAGTTTTTAGACTTCGCAAAGCATCACGACGCGAATACATACAGTGAAGATGAATGGTGTCGTTTTAAAAGCAACAAGAGCGACAGCTTAGAAGAACTCAATGAAGCTATTGATCGAATAAACTCACAAATAAGCGTGCCAGATAAGTTATCGAAAGAGAGGCTGGAGACAATGTGTCAGGACGCGGAGTCCGCCGCAAGAAGTCTTTCGATTGGAGCGCCGCCAGGCGATAGAAAACTTCATAGAGATTACGGAATGTACCGATGTGGTGATGGCGAGTATTTGGCCATTGGACTTACGTGGGGTGATAACGGAAGGATGTTTTCTGTCAAATATCAAGGCGGTGAGATTACGGACTACTACGAGATTTACTCATCCGGTGAGTATTTCAGTTCGGAGTTAGACATGAAGACGATGGAGCCTGTCGCTCACTACGCGGAAGGTGGCAATACGAAAATAGACGCAATAACTGGCGAAACAATGCAGGCAAATTACAGATGCAAAGGTCTTGACGGCCTTCCGGTTGAGTTTGTCGATAGATTGATAAATGACGGTTTTCCACACATTGATGATATTTTTTATTACGCAGAGAAGCCGTATGGAGATTGTGTGGAGTTCGGGCTAAGTGATATTTTTTATGGTCGTGGTAAGTAAGTCACGACTGAGTTATAATGGTAAAAACATTAAGGATTAACGATGCTCGCTAATTTTGTCGAAGAAACCTGCACTGGAACGGGCAATGTTGTCACCATGCAGGGTGCAACTCTAAAGAAAATACCCGTATCTGAGGCTTTTGCTGATGCGGCGTTGGTTTACTACGTCATTGAGGATGCGGATGGGGTTGTCAAAGTGGCGGGCGTGGGAACTTATGCTGTCGCTGGCAACACAATCACTCGCAATGACACATGGTCGTGGAATGGAACGGCGTATGACGGTTCCCCAGCGAGCAACATAGCACTGAGCGCGGGCACACATACCATTCGGGTCACTCTGACGAAAGAATCGCTGGACGAGATAATTTCAAGCAGCAATAGCTCCATCTCCTTCATGAAGCGGTCTAGTACATCCACATTTGCACTTACATCCACGTTCGCAAACCTACCGTTCCAGACACTAGAAGATGACCAATCAGGAAGTGATATTACATGGGCCTCTGGTAAATTTACCGCAGTTGAGGCGGGTAGTTATACGCTTGGTGGCTTTATTACTATACAAGATGTGGTGGCGCAAAGAGCACAGGCACAACTTGAGATATTCATTGATGGCGTTGCGGCAGGGATGGTTCAAGACGATGCTTATATACGTTCATCTGGCATATCTTCCCCTCAATGGACAATCAAGTTGGCCGAAGAGCCCTTCACATTGACAGCAGGTCAAACTATAGAGATTCGGATAGCAAGAGGGCCGGCCTCCACTTCAACAACTACAGTAGTTGTGGGCACGCGCTCACAACTATGGTTCAAACGTATGGCCGGAGGTACTGGCCCACAGGGTATACAAGGAATTCCAGGCACTGCTTTAAACATTGGCAATTGGGCGCTCACAGAATCGGCAGGTGTTTTGTACTTCGCTTATTCCGGCGTAAATAAGATGAAGCTAACATCGGCTGGCGTATTGACCACAGTTGGTGATCAGGCCGCAAACGAGACCGTCTAATGGCTATTCAAAGCTCCGGTCCAATAAGCAAGGGCGATCTTCAAACTGAATTTGGCGGCAGTAACCCTATCAGCATAAGTGAGTATTATCGTGGCGGTATTTATGTGCCAGATAACGCAGGTAATATAGCTGTCCCGCTCAGTGGCGCAATAAAAATGAGTGACTTCTATGGTGCGGCGGCTTCTAGTGCTTTTGTCTTAACGGTAACGGAAGGGACGGATATTAATGGCAACACTCAAATAGATGGGTATACCTGGAGTCCACTAACAGGTTCAAGAAGTCCAACAAGCTATCTAGGTTATCCTATTTTATCTGCCAATGTTACCCGATTAACTATTAAGAGCAACGGCTCTACTAATTTTAAACTACAGTTCGGTGAGGATGGCAGTGGGTATCCAACCGCATCGCTTTTTACAAGCATAGATGTGGAGGGTGGTGGAAATCTATTGGCGTCCAATGCTAGCGTTACACTCGGCATATTTACTTGGCTTATAGACGGCTCTGTAACTACAGCATGGCCTACATGGGACGGCACAGGAACACGTACAGTAACTATTAATGAATAGGAAGAGAAAGAATGTTTATAGAATTTACATTTGTGGTTAATGGATATAGTTTGACTAAAAGTACAATGAGTGTGACTTACACCGCAACTAACAATGCTTTGAAATTAAAGCCACACATTATCCAACAACTCAGTGTAGAAAGGAGCTTGTTGAAAGAGTTTGTAAGTGGTTCCAAAACCATTGATGACGTTAAGATTGAAATGCGGCAGCATATTATCAACGCCTCACCACGCGCTCAAAATGAATGGAATACGGAACTCGATACACGGGATGAAGCCATGCCTGAAACGCTAACCGCAATGTTTGGCGCGGAATGGCCCGCCGTTACGGAGTCGGAAGTAACGGGCATTGGCGAGGTGATAATCTAATGCCCAAATGGCTTACTAAAAAGATATACCACAGCGGTAACTTACACATTTCTAAGAGCACAGCCGGCGGCAAGGGTGATGTGTTTAATCCAGCAACTATGCTTGATCGGTCTGGCGGAGTGCATTTCTTATCAACTGGCTCATTGAAGTTATTAAATATAGACGCAACTGTTACCGGCGCATTTGGTCGTGGTCAGCAAGTAGGGTTTGTTGATGTTTTAGATTACCAGGCGAGACAGGCTATTTTAATTGCCAACGAACCACTTGAGTTTTACTGCATTACAGATCCAGACTTGCAAACTGAATGGACCGGAACAATCCACGATCTTTCATCGAGTGAATCTCTTGAATTGACAGCAGCTTTGGGCAGTAAAATATTCATTGCTGAAGGCAGCGTGATTGTGAACGGAACAGAGCACGCCCAACACAGTATTTTGTCCATTGAGAGTGTTGACAGCGTGTCTGTTATCGCTGGTAGTAATGGCGCGATGCTGACTAACTTTAAAGCTGTTTAGTTGTGATTCGCCTACAACTTATAACGAACTACTCACGAGACGAGACGCATAGGTTGTACGAGGTGGTGGCGGAATCAATAGAGGCGGGTTGTAAGGCCATTCAGTTTAGCTGGGGCAATTGCACAGATTTAACGCTATACAGCACGGCAGAGAAGATTAGAAAGCTAACGGCAGACAACGACGTGTCCATGATAGTAAATAATAGACTGGACGTAGCTCTGGCAATTGACGCTGACGCGCTTCACATAGGTCAAAGAGATGTGCCTTTTAACATTGCTCGCAAGATGTTGCCAAGAAGGGTCGCAATTGGCTTAACGCTAGACCGCCCAGATCAATATAGTTCGGCTGTCGGTGAAGACATTGATTACTTTGGTATTGGGCCAATATTTAAAACAGTGACAAAAGCGGATGCAGACAATCTGTGGGGTCTTGACGAGATCAAACGATTGCGAGCGATGACCGACAAGCCGTTGGTGGCCATTGGTGGGATCACAACGAGCAATGTTAGCAGTGTGATGGATGCGGGTGCTGACGGCGTTGCTGTAATAGGTGACATCTATAGATCGGACAACATAGCAAGAACGATTTCTGGATTGCTTTGCGCGACTAAATAAGTCACCGGTGACTTTACTTTAAGTCACTGATTTGATAGGATACTTACAGCCAAGCAAGAGAACGTCTCGGTTTTGTTGAAAATAAGAGGCGTTCTATGTTTGCACCTAACTTTACGAGAGATGAGTTAATTCACTCAAACACGGCCAAGTTAGCCGGTATCGACAACACCCCCTCAAAACTAGATAACGACAATCTTCAAAAAATGTCTTGGTTTCTCCAGGCGCTAAAGATGGAGTTGTCGGCGCGATTCGGCACGAATGTTCTTATTAGAGTTAGCTCTGGCTTTAGATGCTTCGATTTAAACACAGAGCTTGGCGGTTCTAAAGATTCGGACCACATGCGGGGCTTGGCTGCCGACATTACTTGCTCGCACCTAACGCCATACCAATTGGCGAAGTTTATCGAAGACGAAATGAAGCCACTCGGCTACAAGCAAATTATTCAAGAACACGGTCGCTGGGTTCACATCGGTCTCATGGAGGTCGAAAGCAGGCTGGAGTCGCTAACCGCATCGAAAAAGGCGGGTCAACTGGTTTATTCAAGAGGTATTCACAATGTCTGAGGCATTAGGGCCGAAACTTCAATCGAGAAAGTGGTGGGCGTTTGTCGGAGCATTTGTCACAGCAACCTTTCTTTTGATGATGAGCAAAATTACAGGCGATGTCTGGAGTAGCTCAGTCATCATATTTTACGGCACGTATGTGACCGGCAACGTAGTTGAGAAAAAGTGGTAATGCTAAGTATTTTCAATTTTCTTAAGTTTCTACGATTTTTGCCATTTTTAAAGAATTTCTCAACTATTCCTGCGATAGCTCTTATTGCGTTCCTAAGCGGTTCAGCAGTCGCGGCGTATACATCACACGTATTTCACAAAGCGGAGCTGTCAGACAGACTGTCAGACGCTCTGATTGATCAAAGAGAAGCTGTTATTCAGATAGCCCGCGATAGCGAGAAGCTAAGGGCGTTAGATCAGAAGTATTTTGAGGAAGAGATCCAAAAAATAAGGCTCATCAAAGACAAAGTAAAAATCATAACTAAGGAGATTATCAAGTATGTCCCAGAAGAAGGTACTGGCGCTTGCAATTATTCTATCGGTGCTGTCGGGTTGCTCAACACTGCAAGGCAGCCCTTCAATGCCGAGGTCGTTAGCTTGTCCGAAACCACCGACCAGCCTAACTCAATACTCAAAACCACTTCCACTCATTCACAGCGAGCAGAAGTTGAGTCCCACATCCAATGCGCCGAACAGTACAACGAACTAGCGGCACAGCATGACGCATTGATTGGCTGGATTAACAATAACAAGTAGAGAACTATGGATTTTAATAAATTTGCAGAAGTGTACAACAACCTTAAAGACTACCCAAAGAACGCCGATGTAGCTGAGAAGTTAGGAATCGTGCCAAGAACAGTGCAGATTAAAGCAAACAAGATTCGCAAGCGTTATAAAAATGGCGAAGATGTTCCAAAGTTAATCAGTCGAGCGCTCGTGCCAATGTCGGAAGACGAAGGCAAGTTTATGGAAAAGTGGGGCGCAGAAGAGTGTATTGCAGAGTTGGTCCGCATTTCTGAGATTGATCCAGACAAGGTGGTTAGTAGAAACTTCTTTCGAGTGTACTCGCAAATTTCAGAATCAACATGGAATAGATACTTCGGCACATTTGAGGAGTTCAAACGCCAGGCTGGTATAAAACTGACGCGACATCAACACGCGCTGGAAAGAAGCATCGCCAAGCACGCCTCTATTGATCATTACCGCGCCTTAAACATCGAGAGAGCCGATTGGGGCAGTATGTACATTAGAGAGAACGACAGTCGATTTAAGACGGTCTTGGTTGTCTCAGACTTGCATGACGTTGAGATAGACGAGTTCTTTTTAAGAGTGTTCTTGGATACCGCCAAGCGACTCCAACCGGATTTGATTGTATTCAATGGCGACATTTTTGACTTACCTGAGTTCGGGAAATACGGCGTCGATCCGCGTGAGTGGGATGTAGTGGGTCGAATCAAGTTTGTCCATGAGCGTATCTTCCGACCATTGAGAGAGGTTTGCCCTGACTGCCAAATTGACTTCATCGAGGGCAATCACGAAGCACGTCTATTGAGGGCGCTTACAGATGCAACACCGGCATTGAGAGCTGTGCTGTCGGACTTGCATGGTTTCACTGTTGGCAAGCTGTTGGGTTTAGAAGAGTTCGAGATCAACTATATTGCCAAAGCAAACTTGGCTACGTTCACCAAGGGTGAGTTCAATAAGCAGTTGCAGAACAACTACAAGATTTATTGGGACACATTGTTGTTTCACCATTTTCCACACGCAAGAAGCTGGGGTTTGCCAGGCGCGAATGGGCATCACCATCAACATCAAGTTTGGCCTATGTTTTCACCCGTGTTTGGCGCATACGAATGGCATCAGCTCGGCTGCGGTCACAAGCGGTCAGCAAGTTACTGTGAAGGTGAGAAGTGGCACAACGGGTTTGGGATCGCAAACATCGACATTCAAACGAAAGGAACGGCATGGGATTACATTTCTGTGACAGATTTTTGTGTGTCTGGAGGCAAGTGGTATCACCGTGAAGAGCATGAAAGCATCCTAAGAGGTCATTAGCCTTATATGGTAAGTAAGTCACAACTGACTTATAATATACCGATCATTTATCCCGTAAGGAACTGTCATGTCATCAAAAGAGTCGGAAATTCTTGGAATAGTAATAGAAACGTCAAAGAGACTTGGCATATTTGAAGCGGTGCAAAAAGAACAGGGTGAGCGTCAAGACGAGTTGACCGCCGCCCTAGAAAATCACATGAAGATTGAGGAAAGTATTCAAGGCAACATTCAAGAAACCTTGTCAGAAATGAAGCGAAGAATTGAAGACATTCCAAACGAAACACACAATCAAGACCACGAGTACATTAAGCGCCTTCAGGAGAAGGAAAAATGCCAAGCTGACTTCTGGACGGCAGTGAGGTTGAAAGTCGTTAGTGGCGGGGCATTAGCATTGTTTATGGGTATAGCTTCCGCGTTGTTGTTTGCGGGAAAGGTATATTTCGGTGGTGAAATAACAGCGGACGACATTCCAAAATGATTACTCTACAATTTTCGAGCACAAAGGGTTTAATTTCAAAGTTGGTTCAATTCAGAACATGGTCGTGGGCCAGTCACGTAGACATTGTGATGAAGGACGGTCGTCTATTGGGCGCGAGTTGGAAGAATGGTGTTGCCATCAGAGACTTCGATGCAGATGACTACGATAGAGTGGAGCGTTATACGGTTGATACTGACGATCCTTATATCGTAAGCACAGCGATGACAAAGTTGGGAAGCGGGTACGACTTTAAAGGTGTTTTGGGTTTTATTTTGCGCAAAGACATTCAGGACAAGAACAGTTGGTTCTGTTCGGAGTTTATTGCCTGGGCATTTGCACAAGCGGGAAAGCCTTTGTTAAACCCCGATGTAGATATTGCGACGCTATCACCTAGCAAACTTTTGCTTTCGCCATACTTGGAGCGTGTTGATTTATAAATGGAAAGTAAGTCATTGGTGAGCTATAATAAGCCTCAAATAAATACAGGAATTTAATATGTCAATAACGGTATCAGGAGCGACAGTTGCGCCAGCGGTCACATACGACAAGGTGCATTTGGCTTCGCTTCAAATAGAGCAGCCAGTTTTCGCAGATGACGCACAGTCGGCAATGTACCTGTTGCGAGTGTCTTATCGCATGTATGGCGTTGTTAATGGCGTTCGTTACTATGATGAGGCGGCTGGTTTAGAGTCGGTCTCGATCCCTGACTACTTAGGCACGGCAATGGTCAAGGCGGGCAATGGTGATATGGACCTAATTAACGCGCTAGGCTCAATAGAGTTGGCAGTGGCAAACATTATCGAAGATCAAACTGGTCTGGCAACTGCGGTAGCATAACGTGGCAACACCCACACTCACAGCCAATCTGACAACCATAAATGATTGCGATTCCTCTACTGGTTTATCGGGCGATACGTTTGTAGCCGAGCCTGATGACAAGAAGCAGGGCGCGAACAGTCAAACATGGGCGGCAACGGCTAATGGCAGAAATGCAGTAAGCGTTTCCGTTGCGACTCTTGCATTGGGCACAGAGCACATACGTCTATGGTTCAAGTCAACAATTTCAGGGTACTACGCAACCACCACAGGCTTGCAACTGGACGTGGTTCATGGCGGCGGCACGGCAACGTGGAATCTCGACCCGACAAATAGTTACGGCGGTGGTTGGTTAAATATCGTAGTTTACGGCGGCTCTACGCCTGACAGTGGTGTGGCTATTGGTGGAAATACAGTTACCTCGATTTTGATTGTCCAAAACACGACCGCAAAACCTCGTAACTCAATCAACTCATGGCTTGACTATGTTCGCTATGGTGACGGAATCATTGCAACGGGTGGTACAAGTGGGGATCCAATTACGCTGTCGGGTATAGCGACCGCCGATAAAGCAAGTGGGTTTGGAATACTGGAAGAGATTCAGGGCAATAAGTTTGCGTTTGGGTCATTGCAGATAGGAAATGGTGCCACAGCTACATACTTTAAAGATGTTGGCGATGTGGCGACGTTTGCTGATGTGAACGTATCACCAACACTGTACAAGTTTATATATGTGGGTTCTGGTTGCGATATTGATATTGCAGGTGGCATCTACAACGCGGCTGGATCTCAGACATTTACCATTGACGCTTCTGATGTGGCTTTGGCAAGTCTAACGATGACCGGCAAACAGATTGCGAGAGCGGACAACAGTACATTTGAGTCAGGTCAGGTTATTACGGGCAACGTATTTGACGGCTGCTTGCAGATTGACCCAGGACTAAGCACATTCAACAGCAACACCATATCAAACAGCACAGACGCCGACGGTGCGCTTCTGATAGATAACGTGTTGCATGTGGTGACGGACATTATCTTTCAAGACAATGTTAATGACGTTGAGATTAGTGTGGTTGGGACATACACGGCTAACAACTGGAATCATGGTGGTTCGTCGTTTGATGTGAACAACTCAAGCATTGGCTTAGTGACAATAAACGTAACGGGCGCAACAGGCGACACATCGTCATACACAAATACTGGCGGCGGCACGACAGCGGTGGTCAACAGCAAACAGCTAACTATTACAAATCTACCTGATGGCGTAGAGGTTCGGATAAGACAGGGTTCTTACACAATCTCCAGTGTACAAAATGTCACGGGTGGTCAACACATTTATGCCTACAACTATGTGGGCGACACGAAAGTAAAAATTACCGTAGGTGGTTCTGGATGGGTAAGGCAATCAATTGACTATGTGATTTCCTCCACAGATAAAGAATTGCTTTTCAACCTTGAACCAGATCCTTCTTACATGTCTTAATTGGAGATTAAATAATGGCTAAGATCACAGCAAAGGCGAGTTTAATTCAAAACTCTAACCTCTTTTTACACATTGCAGATAAAGGTGGCGTTGATGTTGCGTTGGCTTTTGTCTCGGGCGTTGAATGGACGATAACCTCTGCTACCGCCGCATGGGTAACTACCGGCTCGGCTGATGCCAATGGTGTTATTAATCGAGCCATTGTGGTTGGCGACGTTATTACATTCTCTCACTCGTCTATTGCGGGCAACGAGGGTATTACATTCACCGTCACAGGCGTTACCGCCACAGTCATTACAGTGGATGAGCTAGTTGGTACACCAACTGCTGAAAGCGCTGGCTCGGACATTAATATCGTTGCGTTTAAAAAGACCTATCAGTTTGTAGAAGCAGGTGCGATGAGCTTTGTCGATGGCTGTCAAGGTATCGTTCTGGCGTCTAAGTTAGTTGATATGTGGGACACATTAGATTTGGACAAATATGATCGACCGTTTACATCTATCGAGCCTCGTGCGAAATCGCTCGCATCATTAAGCGGTTGGGAGCCACATGACACGGACACGCTTAACGGCGTTCGCGACACAGCCTTAGAGATTCGTGATGACGCGACAAGTGCGGCACGTCAAATCTACGCTTTATGGCGCTCAGGCTCGCTTAATGCTGGCACTGACCAGTTTAACTTCTGGCCTTCCTCTGATTCTGAGCTAACTGCGCCAACGGCAGCGGTAATGCAAGGCTATGTAAACCAGCTATTCTTGATCTACGATGCGAATGGTGCTGACAATCGTCAATCAAACGGCGTTGCATGGTTTACTCGTTGCGCTGAAGAAGGCAAGACTATCGTAATGGAACAACACAATGTTGACTATGCGGAAATCATGCCGGTATCGGCAGCGAATGGTATTGATCCTAAGCTAGTAGCTTCTGACGCCACTGTAGGCGCAGGCGGCATCTACGCATTGGTTTTGTACAACTCTGATATTGATGGTGTTTATGAGGGGGCTGTTGATGGCCCGACGTACAACTTCGATGGTTATGTCGAGGGTAACGGCCAATCAAACCAAACGGTTCACGAGAAGATCAACTACTTACTTCGCCAAGCGGTAAACATCAATAATGATGGTGCTGGCGCGACAATGCGTGGCGACAAACAGTGGCCCTTAACTGCGTTCTCTGGCGATGTATTCACGCTTCAAACGTATTTATTGAACTACGACGCCTCTCAACGAAATGACTTACGTGTAGTGGATAACATTCCAACAACACGCCAGTGGCCTTCGGCAATGACGTTGACTATCTCAGCCCCAACATTGGTGGTTGGCGGCACGTTGACTATCTACCACGCTGATAGTTTTGGTACTGCTGGCGCGATTATCTTCCAAAACGAGAGTGCCGCGAACCAACAAGACATTGCGATTACATCAACTGTCTCTGTGGTAATGGCTTTCTCAACTTATGCGGTTGATGGTCACACTCCAGGTCAAGCGTTGGCAGTCAAGATCGCTTATAACCGACCTGGATTTGTTGAGCCGGACGTAATTGATGCGGTGCTGAATGGCAGCAACTTGTCGGTGGCAATCTCGCCAAAAGCTGACCCTTCTTACATTGCGTAACAGGATAAGTCACAACTGACTAACTAAGGGGGTGTAACAGCCCCCTTTACTTGGAGAATTGCATGACAACAACACATTCAATAACAGTGCCGCCCGACAGTACAGGCAAGAAAGTACGTCATGAGCGGTTGACCGACGTTGAGGTTACGACCGAATTAAATAGACCGCAGACAGGCTCGCCTATTATTGGCAAGACGTCTGGAGCGACAGGTGTGTTCAAGGCAGATATACGAGCGGGAAGTATCATTTACTACATCCATCTTACGGTGGGTCAGTTTGAAACTGGCGAAATTCTGTGGGACGGCGCTACGGACTTCGCTACGGTGGTGGAAACCAGCGGCGAGATTTACACAGCAACAATGCACGTAACTGATCCCGACCAACCTCAGTTTATTCAGAAGGTGGATAAAGCCGGAGCAGCTTACGCTACCTTCCCTGAAGGTACACCTCAGTTTGATGCTTTTGGTCGTATGCAGGTTAGCCAAATGGTGTCGGTGGGCGAGTATTACCACATTGGTGAAGATCAGCCTGGCAAGTATTGGACGGAGGAGGATGGGTCTGGAACAGTGACCTTTGAAGCCAACACTTCGATGATAGTGTATCAAACGGGTACTGAGCAGGGTGCTCGTGCGGCAAGAACAACCAATCAATACCACCCCTACAAAATAGGCACATCACAGTTAGCTTACTTTTCATTAGCCGTTGGGGACACAGGTAAGGTCAATGTTCAACGCGCTTGGGGCTACTACGATAATCTCAATGGTGTCTTCTTTAGATTGAATGGCACTGAATTGGAAGTCGTTCTAAGATCAGACGTAACCGGCTCAGTCGTAGAAACTGTAATCAAGCAAGCAGATTGGAATGTAAACACGATGAACAACAACGTGTCATCTGACTTCCTGCTTGACGTCAGCAAAGCCAATTTGTTTTGGATAGATTTGTCATGGCTGGGCGTGGGTGGCGTGCGTATGGGCGTGGTAACTCCAGATAGACGTCGGGTTACATTGCATGAGTTCCAAAATGCCAATGCTCACGCCACTACATACATGCGAACGGCCAACTTACCATTGCGTTGGATGCAGGAAAACACGGGTGCGGCGGCCTCAACATCTGAGATGAGAATTTCGTGTGGTGTTGTATTTACAGAAAGCGCAGACGTGCAGTATCCAGGCGTATTACTTCACACCTCGCCAGTAGATCCAATCAAATTTACTGACTCTGAACTATATAAGCCATTTTTGTCTTTCCGTCCTAAATTAACCATCAATGGTAAGCCAAATCGCATCATCGGCTTCCACGAGACATTTGATTGGGCTTCAATTGGCAACGCGACCTTGCATGTTTGTATATTTGTGAAAAGCCCAGGGTTTTTAACCGACGCTGTGTGGTCATCGTCAATTGTGCCTGGAACAATGTTGGAAGTGGACGTAAGTAGTTCACTGGTGACTATTCCAAAAACAGATAAGCCAATTGAGTCATTCATTGTTGGTCCTAATTCGGCCGACAGAATTTTGTTGGGCGACAGAATTGAGAAGTCGTTTGGTTTGCCTGCTGATGGGGTGAGTCAAGGTGAGTTCGTTTTTGCTGCGAGAGTTCTAAAAGAGTCTGATGATGCAGGTTCGCCTTCTGCCAGTTTGTTTTATACAAAATACTGGAAAGAGGTTAGATAACGGTGTTAATGAATCACTGGCAAGCGGAATGGTTGCTGTACGAGAAGATTGAATTTGACGGGGTTAATAGCCTCGTCATTGTTCACCCTGACGTGACGGCTTTGGACATTCGTAAGGATGTCTATTCTGCCGCCGTGCGATGGAACTCAAGAAGAGAAAACAGTCAGTACAATTTCCCAATGCGATTTACAGGGTTAGATCCTGTACCTGGCGGTCAAACGGGCGACGCTTACTTTCTTATGAATGGTTGGAGATTGATCGTCGATCTGTCAAAAGTTGCCGTGTCAGGGATTTTGTACTCAGACGATTACCAAACGGCGTTTTACACGGACGACCTGACGGCTCAATTCCCAGCAACGGTATCGTCGTTAGTAAATACGGTAGTGACCTCAGTCATGTCTCAGGAAGAGCGAGACAAGTTGACTTCTATACCATCCAATCCCGTTTTGACGACAGACGCTCGTTTAGACAATTTGGACGCGCCTGTGAGCGGCTCAGGCATGACGGGGCAGCAAAATACAATGCTGCTGGAGTTGTTTCGCATTATGGGTCTTGACCCAACCAAACCGCTTATTGTTGACGAGGGCAATAACACCAGAAAAGCAGGTGTGGAAATAGATCAAACGGTTGAGACTGTGGGCGGCGTAACAACAGTAACGAGAGTGTAATGAATTCCAGAGCGGTTGCGCTGAACGGAGTGGGTTATGGCTCACTTGCTCTTGCGACAAATGGCTTGTGGTGGGTGCAGGAGGTTTTAGACAAACTTCCTTCCAAAACGGTAGAGAGACTTTATGCCCAAATTAGCGACAGAACAACGCTAAGGGTTGGCGAAACTATTGTCAGGATCATCATGGATGCTGACATGGATGATTTGGTGAATAATTTGATTAGAAACAGACCACCTGTAGTTTTGGAAGCAAAACTTGAGAAGAGTTTAACCATTAGGACTAGGGCGCCTTTAAGCTCTAGTGAGATTGTAGAAGCGACGGCGAATGCGGTAGTTCGCCTTGTATCGAAGTTAGAAGGAGATGAGTGATGATTGTTGGGACTTTTGGTGTAGATCTTGAGTTATTAGTTAAAGCGAATTTAGTAGGTTCCACCAGTGCGAAGATGATTATTGTGGCTCCTAACAAAAAGAGAACCGAAGGTACGTCTACGGTTACGAACAATAGCGACGGCGTTGTCACCTATGTTACGGAAAAGGGTGTATTCAATGTGGTTGGCGATTATGAGATTCAAGCGTGGGTCTACTTCGGCACAACAAAGTTGCTGAAATCAAAGGCGGTTATTTTAGAAGTGACGGAATCTCTTTAGTCATGGTAAGTAAGTCACGAGTGAGTTATAATATATTAAAGTTATCGAGGTAAACAATGGCAATTGGAACAGTAACACCGTTTAATAAATTTCAAGGCAACTTGCTGAAATCGGCTTATCGAAATTGGGACGATGCAGCATCAGGCAATGTTATGTTCGTGCTTGCCGACGCATCCTACGTGATCAACGTAACTCACCAGACTGTTGCTAGTCTTGGCGCGAATTATATTTCCGCTGGTGATGGCGCGCCTATAGAAGCAGGCGGCGTGGCTGTGGATGATGTTATTACGGCCGGAGTTGCATATCTTCAGTCAAACGCTGCCGACTTTGGCTCTGTCGTGACAATCGTCGCAAAGTATCTCATTGCCGTAGCCCCAGTAGTGGCAGGGACGCTTGCGTCAACGTCAAGATTGCTGTGGTATGTGGATTTAGACACTTCAAACTCATCTGCCGAGGTTAGCTCGACTGATGCCGCCTTTAAAATAAACCAACCCACGAATGGCTGGGCTTCCATATAGCGCGGTAGGTAGTAGAAAGTGTCGTTAGGGGCTTCGTCTCTAGGGTCGTCTCCGCTTGGATCAGGTGGTGCGTCTTCCGTTGAGTTAAATCTAACACCGTCCCAGCTCGTTTTAGTGGTGACGGGCTATCAGCCAGCAATTAACGAAGGTGACATACTTCAGGCATTGCAATTGGTAATGCCTGTAACTGGGCTGCTTCCATCTGTTAGTGCTGGTTACGAATCCACACCATCTCAATTATCTCTTCCACCAACAGGTCTTATTCCGACCGCTCTTATCGTGCGACCTTTCGTTGGCAGTCCGGTCGCGCTGTCAATAGAACTTGTCGGCAAAAAACCAAGCCCTTCTTACGGTCTCGCATTAACGCCAGACAAATTAAGCAAGTCCATTGTTGGCCTGCTGCCACTTGTTGTCGCTGGCTACAACTCAACCCCATCTAAACTTGTAATGACGGTCACCGTCGGTCAGCCGACGATGGTCACGGGAGTAGCGCTGTTAGACACGCCTACCATATTGTCAATGTCGAGTTTGGGAGGAATTCCCAGCATCAACAGAGGCTACAGTTCGCAACCGTCTTTGCTTGTTCTGGGTGTGATTGACGGCGCTCCTAGCTTTGAGATGGGAGCTGTATTGCAGCCCTCTCAACGAGCGATTCCTGTTGTTGGGCTGACTCCATCTCTAATCGCACAGTTGGCGGTAAATACATCACCAGGGCGGCTCGCAATGTCTGTAAAAGGGGGCGCTCCATCTCAGGTGTTGATAGCTAATTTTCCACCGCCCAGCATGTCGTCGTCAATAGAGTCTGGCCATTTTTCGATAGAGTCCGATGATCCGTCCGAAAAGACGACTCTCGACGGCGGCTACACGATCACAAGACCGAAATATTCAACAAGACCGAGAAGAAAATACGAGTTCATGTTCAAGAATATTTCAAATCAGGATAAGAACATTTTGGAATTATTCTGGGATGCTAAAAATGGCGGGACAAAGCAGTTTTCATTCGCTGTTCCGGCTGTCAATCATATCGCGTCGGTGAGGTTCGATAGTGAAATGAAATACAGCTACACCGGTCATGGCCACACAAAGAGATGGAATGTCAAAGGTTCACTGAAAGAAGTTTAACAACAAAGGAAAAACAATGGCAAAGCGGAAAAACGGCGGAAAAAGACAAACCAAGCGACCACGACGAGATCAGGAATTTGTCAATGCTGAAACGGAGCTTTTTGAATTAGATCACAAACGGAGACAAGTGAAGCAAGTAAAACCGCTAGAAGCCATGACAGAGGCTCAAGCACACTACATGATGAGTATAGAGGGATCGAGCGTTACCTTTGGCGTTGGACCAGCGGGAACGGGCAAGACGTATGTATGTGGAGCAATGGCGGCCGACATGCTGCTGGATAACTCTGTAGAGAGAATCATACTAACGAGACCGGCTGTTGAAGCGGGCGAATCATTTGGCTTCTTGCCAGGTGAGTTAGAAGAGAAGTATGAGCCGTTCCTTTTGCCGTTCCGTGATGTGTTGAATGAAAGACTTGGCAAGAGTCGAGTTGATTATTTGATAAAGAAAGGCGACATCGAGCCTGCCACTTTAGCTCACATGCGAGGTAGAACATTTAAGAACGCTTTTATCATTCTTGATGAGGCTCAGAATGTGACGGTAACTCAAATGAAGATGTTTCTCACACGTATCGGAAAGGGCTGTACGGTGGTCATCAATGGCGATCTGAAGCAGAAAGATATAAGGGAGCAAAGCGGCCTGGAAGATGCCATTAGCAGACTGAGTGAGGTGGGTGGGATAAGAACTGTCGCCTTCGAGCGCGAAGACGTTGTTCGCTCTGGCATTGTTCAGGAGATCATCGAGGCGTACGAAACTTAACAACCGTCAGCCCGCATATTTACTCATCCGAGTTGTGCGGGCTGATTATGTTTTATCACTATTAACTTATTACCTTTCTATAATCATTAATAAATAACTTTATAGCGAAGGGGAAAACATGACCGCACTAAAAGGCTTAATGACAAATGCTGAGCGGTTCGGGGAGGAGCATTATTGCAATGCTGATCTATCTGCGGCCGAGTACGATGCGATGTTTCTACAGGCAGAGATAAATTCAAAACACCTATACAACGAATCAGCCTTGATGAAGAAGAAGTGGTTTGATTACCGCTATATGCACTTCGTTGAAGCGACTTACTTGTTCACCAAATACTACATTCAAGCGTACAAGAATATGAAGACGAAGACGTTTGATTTTCAAAGAGGCCCACACATGTCGCCATTCAAGGGGTTTAAAAAGGATGAGCCGCAGGATTTCTTAAAGATTTCAGATAGAGAAACGGTCGGCATGTATCGAGCGCGGTGTGTTGCGGACAAGCTGGGAATTAACTACGAGTTCTATAACGACTTCGCCGTAAAGTGGTGTATTGAAACGATGATATGGAAGAGATCGCCCAGACCCTCACAACTTTACTCCAAGCCCTTGCTAGAAGATATGGTTGAAGCGTGGCGGGAGAGGTGTGACACGTCCATGCAAATTCCTGACGACGAAAGGTATGAGTTGTCTATGGGAGTTCAGGGAGAGAATCAGGAAGACTTCCAAGAATGGCTGGGCGGGCAGATGCTAAACAGGGTACATCCAGAGATTTCTCTGAATACCTACATGAACATTAGACCGATGATCACCAAAGAGAACGCAATCAAACACGTAGGTCAGCAACACGTTGACAAGGTAATTTAACTTTACCTGTTAAAAGTAAGTCATTAGTGAGTTATACTAAGCGCAGTTCAAAACATTTAATTAAGGGGAAAAGAATATGAGCGAAAACACATTAAAATTGCCAGGAGCCGCTAGTAAATTAGCCAAACGACAAATCAGACCTAAGTCAAAACAAAAGCTGGTCGGTCACGACATTCTGTTAGATAGCGCACTGCGAAATGGAAAGGTCATACGGCTGGTTAAAATGAGCGATGGCACCGAAGCTGTTGGGAATATTACAAACTTTGACAAGTTCACCATCACTATTGATTCGCCAGAAGGCATTATGTGTTTCTACAAGCATGCCATCGAAAGTTTCTTGGTTAAGTCTTGATATGACTGGGGAAGCGACAGAAGAAACACTCGCGGAAGACATTGCGACGATGATGGGTTCGGTATCAATTACGAAGGAGGGTGAACCTACCGGAGAGCTTGTGAATTATGAGTTCGACGATGCCTTCCAAAGCAAGATTGCGGCAATGACCGTAAGAGACGTTGTGTTCAATCAACAAACGGAAGGATTGATTAGACCTGAATACTTTGAGAATCAGGCAGAAGCAACGCTGGTAAATCTATCACTTGAATACTTCGAGAAGTACAAGCGGGTGCCAGATAACGTCATTATGACCAGCCTTATTAAAAAGGGCTTGGTGAATAAATCAATTCGCGAAGACATGAAGGCTGACATTATTATTGCCTTTAAGAAAATGAGCGTTGCGAATATCGCAGACAGAGAATTTGTAGTGGATGAGGTGTCTACATTTGCTCGCCACCAGGCAATGGGTCAGGCGATTCTTGACTCTGTGGATTTCATCGAGAAGAGAGATTTTGACCATGCGTTTGAAATCATCAAACGAGCGATGGACGTGGGCTCAGACAAAGATGGTGGTTTGTACGATTACTTCGAGGAAATCGACACAAGAACGACGAGACGAAAAGAAGAGGTCGCTGGCACGAGAAAGAAAGACGGTATTACCACCGGCATGAAAAAGCTCGATGCTCTTTTATACCATCATGGCTGGGGTCGAAAAGAACTGACAGTGTTCATGGGAGCGCCCAAGTCGGGTAAATCAACTGGGCTTGGTGAGTTTGCTAAGTTCGGGGCGTTGGCTGGTTATAACGTGCTTTACGTGACGCTTGAGGTGTCAAGAGAGATTATTTCAGAGCGTCTTGATGCCAACATTTCAGACATTATCGTCAATGACTTGTCGAGCAACATTATGGAGGCGGAAAAAAAGGTAAAAATAGCGCAGGAGAGATCGGGCAAGTTAATGATGGCGGAGTTCCCAACGGGTTCAATGTCGCCATCAATGTTGCGTCGAATAATCTCTAAGTACAAGGCGCAAGGTTTGATCTTTGACTTAATCTGTGTGGATTACGCAGACATAATGGCACCGGACATTCGCAGTCAGAGTGAGATTGAAAACTCCAAGAGCATCTACATTGGCTTACGTGCGATTGCTCAAGAAGAAAATTTGGCAATGCTTACGGCTACACAGACGAACAGAGAGGGTGCTAAAAGTTCTGTGGCTCGAATGGAACATGTTGCAGAGGATTTCAACAGGATTCGTATTGCTGATTTGGTTATTTCAATCAACGCCAATGAGGAAGAGAAGAAGAAGGGCGTAGCGAGACTATTCTTTGCCGCTTCTCGTAATCAGAAGGGTGATATTACCGTTTACATTAGGCAAGACTTTGAACGGATGCAGTTCGTCAAAGAAATCATCGACAGAGCGGAGTAATGGCAGAGCTTTTAAACATAGGGGAACTGCTAGATAACATCGACATGGAGTCTTATTTAGACCGAGAAGGTGTTACCTACAAGATTGCACATGGCAGTTCGGGCACTCAAATAAATATCAAAGAGTGTCCGGTCTGCGGTAGCAATTCTTGGAAGGTGTATCTCAATGCTGAAACTGGACTGGGTAACTGCTTTGCTGGCGATCATCCTCCAGGCGAGAACTACAGTAAGTGGAATTTCATCAAGGCGTGGACTGGATTGCAGAATGGCAGGGAGATTGTCAATCACATTAAAACAGTGGCGCGAGAAATGGGCTGGAGAGCGCGTAAGACGACCTCTGTTGAAGTCGTGTACGACCAGACTGAATTGAAGCTACCAGAGAGCACAGAGCTACCTTTTAAGGGGAGAAACTTAAAGTATTTGTCTGATAGGAATATCGACTTGGGTACGACTGGATTTTTCCACCTCAGATATAGCAAGTCTGGCGTGTTCTGGTACAGAAATCACGATGGTGAAATCAAGTATCAGGACTACAGCAAAAGGATAATCGTTCCTATATTCGATATGAAGGGGGAGTTGGTGTCGTTTCAAGGTCGAGACGTCACCGACAAGTCAGAGAGAAAGTATTTGTTCCCACCTGGCTTTTCGAGTACGGGTAAGCATTTGTATAACGGTCATAACGCTCTTGGGGCGAAGCAAATTGTTGTCTGCGAGGGTGTTTTTGATGTTATGGCGACCAAGATAGCCCTAGACGAAGAAATGTCGCTGAGAAGCGTGGCGCCGGTTGGTACATTCGGCAAGCACTTGTCTCACGGTAGTTCAGAAGGTGAAGACCAGTTGAACAAGTTTATTCAGCTAAAAGAGGCTGGGTTGAAAGACATTGTGATTATGTGGGATGGAGAGAGACAAGCGTTGCTGGATGCGGTTGCCGCTGGGCAGATGTTAAAGGGTTTGGGGCTCGTCGTAAGAATAGCGGTGCTGCCACCAGGTAAAGATCCAAATGAGGTCGCTCCCAGTGTTGTTAGACGAGCTTATTGGGACTCGATAGTGGTAAATAACAGGAACATGGTCAAGCTGAAGATGCTTGCGGCAAAGAGATAGTACCGATGCTGTTTCCTATGTCTGAATGACATACTAGAACTGTGAATAAAGAGAAGTGAAGGGGAGTTTATGGATGAAATTACATTAAGTCATTCTCAGTTTGTACATGAGACGAAGGATTATGACGTTTTTACATTGTCAAATCGAAAGAGCGGCACAACGATTGTACTGAAGAGGTACGGCAAGATTGGTACACGCGGCAGAGTTGATAAGAAGATTTATGAAAATGCAAATGCCGCCGTCGCGATAGCAGAAGCTAGAAGAGATGTTGCCAAAACGGTAGAGAATAGAATTAACAACGGCTACAAAAGAGGGGTGTCGATTGACGATGTTAAAACGAGGTCGATAACGAGAGTTAAGGGTTTTCTTGGTCTATACGCTCACGACATATTACTTGGGGATTTTGTAAAGCTGATGGGTGATGAAAGTTTAGAGGAAACCGCTGACTTAGAACTGCTAACGCCAGTGATGTTAGAAGATGTGGTCGAAGAGACTGCGAGTAAAGATCCCAATTGGGGCTCTTGGTGAAAAAGGGGATTGATATGAATTTACCAGCAAAGGCGTCAGAAGGCGCTAACAATGCTCATTATTTGTACTGTGAGCGGCACAATGACAGACGTAAGTATTTTGTGTGCCTACATACGCTAAGAGCGTCGAAAGAAGGTCGGTTGCCGCCAAATGGCATTAGCGCTAGTTGTGAAACTGCGGCGGACTGCGGTAACTGTGTTGCTGACAAAATGCGACGAGAAGAAGTGAGCAAAGGCGAGGCGATTTATTTTGAGCAGGACCCGTACCACACGAATGGCGGAAAAAGCACAATAAAGGACAAGTTGTCGCAGGGGTTTAATGCCGCAAGAAGGATTCTTGGGGTTCCTGAGAGTAAGTCACCAGTGAGGAATGCTCGAAAGTCAAAACCACTTAAAACGACCAAGCCAAAAAAGTCTGAAACAGAATTTAAAACTATGGACATGGGCAAGTTAGTGACGGACATGGCCAAAGAAGAAGTTGAAAAAGAAGCAAAGAAAAAACCAACAGTTAAGAAGAAGAAAAATGTGCCATTACCAGGCGAGTCAATGCTTGATATGGCTAAACGATTAATTAAAGAAGGGGAAATGAAATGACAGATAAGATTTTAGATTTATTGGACGAAAGCAAGGCGAACGCATCTAAGAAGTTCAAACTTGGCTTGCTGATGGACAACGACAGCGAATTGTTGCGACAAGTATGTTTGGCGGCTTATGACCCGTATACAACATACGGTATGAACAAGTTGCCAGATTGTGTACCAGCTTTGTATGGAGATGGTGAGGAATTTAACGAAGGTACTTGGGGGCTTCTTGACCTCATGGCTTCCCGCAAACTAACAGGTAATGAAGCCAAAGATTATGTAGTTGCGGAAATGAGCAGATTGACGGCTAAGTCAGCACAGTTGCTTGGCCGAATCATTAAGAAAGACCTTCGAGCTGGCTTCTCTGAATCGACAATCAACAAGGCATATAAGAAGTTGATACCGACATTCCCGTACATGCGTTGTTCATTGGCTAAAGATGCCAAGTTTGACGAGTGGGATTGGAAGGTTGGTGCTATTAGCCAAGAGAAGGCTGACGGCATGTTTACCAATATCAACAATGAAGAAGGTGGCGTGGTAATGCTGACAAGCAGACAGGGTACATTGATGCCTGCCGAAGCGTTTCCAGACATTGTTAGTGAAATGCAATCTCGCATGACGAAAGGTATGCAGTATCACGGTGAAATTCTAGTGTCTCGACGCGGAAAAATTCTACCGAGAGAAGAGGGCAATGGGGTCATTAATCACGTTGTTTCAGGTGGCGACTTCTCAGAAGGTGACAAACCAATCTACTTAATGTGGGACGCAATACCTTTAGAACATGTTCAGCCGAAGGGTCGGTACAACGTCGAGTACACCAAGCGACTACGAGGCATGGTTAAAGACTTGAGAGATGAGTTTGGATACGCTCTCCAACTGATTAGAACCAAAGTGTTTCACTCTCTCAAAGAAGCATACGGTGACTATGCCGAATACCTTCAGGCGGGTAAAGAAGGCACAGTTATTAAGAATCCAAATGGCTTCTGGCGAGACGGCACAAGCAAAGATCAAATCAAGCTGAAATTGCAGGTCGATGTTGACTTGAAAGTGGTTGCGATTGTTCCTGGCAAAGTCGGTACTAAAGTCGAAGGAAGAGCGGGCGCATTGACGTGTGTTACGTCCGAAGGTGATTTAGTCGTCGATGTGACTGTTAAGAACGAGACGATGCGAGATCACGTTGACGCTAACCCTGACGAATGGTTAGAAAGCATTATCGTTGTTCGGTTCAATCAGATAACGAAGCCATCTAAAAGCAACTCCAATCACTCGCTGTTCCTACCTCGAATGGTAGAGGCTGCTTATCGAACCGACAAGGATGAGGCTGACTCGCTTGAACTTGTCTTTGATCAGTTTGAATCAGCAATCGCAGGAGCGTAGTCATGGCGGTAGCGGCTACATCATTAGCGGCTAAACGATCTCTAAAGTCGTCAGTCACCAGGAATCTAAGGGGAAAAATCTTTAGGTTCCTGGTACGGCGGGCGACCGTCGGGGCGACGCTAAATGAGATTAACGAGGAGTTGGACATTCAATTGCAAACCGTATGTGCTCGACGAAACGAACTTGGGAAGATGAGGTTAGTAATCGACAGCGGTACGCGACGACCTACTCCAAGCGGTAGAAGTGCAATAGTTTGGATAGTTCCAGAGAGAGTTCTAATTAAATCAATAGAAAAAGGAGTTATGTAGTGGAGCTTAAACACGGCATTGCGGTAGGCCATACAGACGCAAGTTTATTACTTGAATGTGTGGACTACCGAATTGCTCAATTGAAAAGTGAGATTAAGGCTAGAAAGTTAAACCCTAATCAATTTAAAGGTGCGTTCAGACAGTTGCTTGGTATGAAGGCGAGACTAACCAGATTAAGAAACGGCATTGTCGACCCCAACATGACAGAAGGGGCTCTTGTCGAAGGAGTGAAAGAATGAAGAGAGCGGTGGTAACAATAACAGGACCCAGTGGATCGGGTAAGTCAACATTAGAGCAACGATTGGTCGATGCTGGGTTTGCTAAAATAATAAGCACAACAACACGAGCGCCGCGAGAGGGTGAGAAAGATGGGGTTGATTATTACTTTGTCAGCAATGACGACTTTAACCATCTGGCTGTCACCAACAGCCTGGTCGAAATGGTTCACTTTAAAGGCAACAATTATGCCGTTGAGTCTGATGAGCTAGGTCGAGCGTTCGCAGAAGGTCAGCCTGTTGTGATTGTATGCGAGCCAGAAGGTGCGAGCCAGATAAAGGAATACTGCAACAAGCATGACATTTCTTTATTGAGCGTCTGTTTGACCAATACGTTGCAGACTTTGGTAGAGCGATTCATTAGCCGAGAACTGCTGACCTCCGGTATGGTTAAGGTTGACTACTTATCATCACGGTTGATTAACTTGATCAAACGTGAAACCGAATGGTCTCACATGGGTACGTGGGACGTTGTGTTTGATAGTTATGACGAAAATACTGAGGACTACGTTGTTGAGTTTATTGAGCGTCACGTTGACCTGCGGTTGAAAGCGGCATGACCAGAATAAACAACTGCCTATGGATGCTAATGCAATTTGACATAGCTAGATACCTACTGAGTAACTCGCATGGTAGATGGGATGGTGCCGAGAAAGCAACCAGACATATTAAATTATGCAATATTTACATCGCCACTCACTACGGCGGGTTAATAGATATTAATGGCGATGCATATGGTCGCCGCGAACGGATAAGTTTCGACTTGTTTGAAGCAATTCACCGCGATACTCAGGAGCTTACGAATAATCTGGATACGGCTATAGGGTTTCCGTTAGAGAGCAGACCGGACTTAGATTTTTTTATGCCACTATTCTTTAAGGCGTTTTTGAAGATAGCGGACAAGACTCATAGAAAATATAAGGAGGCCAACAATGAAAAGTTGGATTGAAATACATTTGTGCGCAATGAAGTGGGTAACAAAAACAGAGGCTGGACTCTGTGACAAACACGCTGAGCCGGACTTCTACGATGTCGAAGTGCTAAACTACAAAGATGATGGCTCGATTGAAACCATTGAAGAGCACGAAGATATAAAGACTGGAGAGGAGGCAGCCAACAAGTTTGACGAAATGATTGCCAAGTATCCGGACGCCGATTATGAGGAGATCTGGAACTGTTAGAAATAAGGAGACTTTGGTCTCCTTTTTTTATGTGTTAAATTAGCACACCTACAGGGGAAAGTAATGACATCAATAGCCAAGATGCGAGACGTAGCACAGCTACCAGAAGACGCACCGCTACGCCAATCAAAGTTTTGGAATCAAAGTGTCGAGAGTGTAAACCCTCAACAGGTGATGGCGTTCGTCAAGCGCATGGAGATTAAAGGTCTCGGCGACAGGGCCAAAGATGATGTTGTCGTGTTGCTGGACATGATTAGAAAGTGTGTGGCTTCTGGAGACATAACTTCCGCAAAGCTGGAAACATTTCAACTTAAAAGCAAGACCATCTGCATTGCACGAATAAGGCAAGAGTTGAGCGCTTTGACTATAGACAGGAGAGACGCTGTACTGTTCGCCATTGCGTCCGAAATGACGTTAGATGAAGTCGCACTGCTTAGATGGCAGGACGTCGATTTTAACATTTTAGACACACGGGCGAGAGAGTTGGTGCAGTATCGACCAAGACATATAAATACCAACTTGGTATTTTGGGAGTACGTCGGCAAACGACTAACCTCTATGTTGAATTTAAACGATCAGTTTGAGAAGGCAACGAACAAAACAATGCGTGATTACGCTGAAGCGTTGGAGCCACATCATCACGCAATGTCGGATAACGACTACTGGCTTTTGAGGCGTGCTTTTTGGAAAGCGTTACTTTGACGCTGACAACCTAAGACAAGTTAAGCAAAGCTAGGTAAAATAAAATTGAGTACCAAATTGAGTACCAAATTTGAAATGCCTTGAACATTAAAAATAAAAAGGCTATACCTATCAAGAACATACGTAATTTTTCAATCATTGCCCACATTGATCATGGTAAATCTACAATTGCCGATCGGTTTATCCAGATCTGTGGTGGCTTAACCAGTCGTGAGATGTCATCGCAAGTGCTTGATTCGATGGATATTGAGAAAGAGCGCGGCATTACTATTAAAGCACAATCTGTATCGCTGGATTATAAAGCGCGGGATGGTGAAACCTACCATTTGAATTTTATTGATACTCCTGGTCATGTTGACTTTTCATACGAAGTTTCACGTTCATTAGCTGCCTGTGAAGGCGCATTACTTGTTGTGGATGCTGCACAAGGAGTGGAGGCGCAAAGCGTTGCTAACTGTTACACCGCAATTGATTTAGGCCTAGAAGTTTTACCGGTATTAAATAAAATCGATTTACCCTCAGCAGAACCCGAACAAGTTGCACAAGAAATTGAAGATATTATCGGTGTCGATGCTATGGATGCCGTACGTTGTAGTGCTAAAACTGGCATTGGCATTGAAGATTTATTAGAAGCACTTGTCGATCGCATTCCGGCACCAACAGGCGATGCTGATGGCGAGTTAAAAGCACTTATTATTGATTCTTGGTTTGATAGTTATGTCGGTGTTATTTCTCTCGTTAGAATCATGCAAGGCTCAATCAAAAAGCGTGACAAAATTAAAGTGATGTCGACAGGTCATGAATATCAGGTTGAGCAAGTAGGCGTATTTACGCCTAAACGTAGTGAGCGTGATGCACTTTCTTGTGGTGAAGTGGGTTATATTATATCGGGTGTTAAAGATATTGATGGTGCGCCAGTAGGGGATACTTTAACCCATGTACATCATGGCGCTACTGAAGCACTTCCAGGGTTTAAATCAGCAACACCACAAGTCTATGCTGGGATGTTCCCCGTAAGTTCGGAAGATTTTGAAGCATTCCGTGAAGCATTGGCCAAATTAAGATTAAATGATGCTTCATTGTTTTTTGAGCCTGAAAGTTCTCAAGCCTTAGGTTTTGGTTTTCGATGTGGATTTCTTGGGCTATTGCATATGGAGATCATTCAGGAGCGTTTAGAGCGTGAATACGATCTTGATTTGATCACCACCGCACCGACAGTTGTATTTGAAGTGCTAACGAGAAAAGGTGAGATTCTCCATATTGAAAATCCAGCTTTATTGCCAGATATTGGGTCGGTTGATGAGATTCGTGAACCTATTGTTATTGCAGATATTTTAGTGCCTCAAGAACATTTAGGTGCGGTTATTACCTTGTGCATTGAAAAGCGTGGTGTCCAAAAAAACATGCAATACATGGGTAAGCAAGTAGCCGTAAGTTATGAATTACCGATGAATGAAGTCGTCATTGATTTCTTTGATCGGCTGAAATCAGTTAGTCGGGGCTACGCATCATTGGATTATCATTTCACGCGTTTCCAAGTGGCGAAACTGGTGAAGTTAGATATTTTGATTAATGGTGAACGTGTCGATGCTTTATCAATGATTGTCCACAGTGATCACAGTGTATCCCGAGGACGTCAATTAGTTGAAAAGATGAAAGAGCTGATTCCACGGCAGATGTTTGATATTGCTATTCAGGCTGCTGTTGGTGGACATATTATTTCACGTTCAACCGTTAAAGCACTGCGTAAAAATGTAATAGCCAAATGTTATGGTGGTGATGTCTCCCGTAAGCGCAAGCTGTTAGATAAACAAAAGAAGGGTAAAAAACGAATGAAATCAATTGGTAAGGTTGATGTCCCCCAAGAAGCTTTCTTAGCTGTTTTACAATTGTCGAAGAAATAATATAAGGATATTATAAGTGAGCTTTCCAGCATTAATGGTCACCCTAGTTATGGTGACGGGAATAATTTGGCTAATTGATAGTCTATTATGGGCGCCGCAGCGTTCAAAAGAATCAAAAGAGCCACTGGTAGTTGAGTATGCCCGTTCTTTTTTCCCCATTATTTTAGTGGTTCTAGTTATTCGGTCTTTTATCGTTGAACCATTTCGGATACCTTCCGCTTCAATGTTGCCAACATTACATATAGGTGACTTTATTCTCGTCAATAAATTTAGTTATGGAATTCGATTGCCGGTGTTAAATAACAAAGTAATTTCTATAGGAGAGCCAGAACGGGGTGATGTGTTGGTATTTCGTTATCCGAAAAATCCGAATATTGATTATATTAAACGAGTGATTGGTTTGCCTGGCGATAAGATTGGCTATTTTAATAAGATAATTTATATTAATGGTGAGGCGGTCATACAGAATGTGGAAGAGAAAGATGCTACGTTGTTAGCAATAGTGTCGGCGAGAAGTGAATTACGACACGAACAATTAGGCAGTATTGATCACGATATATTACTCGATCCAGATCGACGTTTGATGGAAGGTGAGACGGTCGTACCCGAAGGTGAATACTTTGTGATGGGTGATAATCGTGATAATAGTAATGACAGTCGATTTTGGGGAACGGTGCCCGAAGAAAACTTGGTTGGCAAAGCCTTTTTCATTTGGATGAGCTGGGATTGGAATTCAGGTGGTATAGTATGGAATCGATTAGGCGATTCCATTAATTAAGCTAAGGAAATAGTTATGCATAAACAACGTGGTATGACACTGATTGGATGGGTAATCGTTTTAGGGATTATTGCATTTTTTGCCACGGTGGTAATGCGATTACTGCCCATGTATCAAGAATATTACGGTGTGTTACAGATAATGGACGGTATGGAAGCTGAAATTAAAAATAATAAATTGACCAAAAAACAAGTAATGAGTTTATTAAGAAAACGGTTTGATACTGGCTATATATTCAGTGTTAAAAAAGATAATATTGAGCTCCTTCGCGGTAAGAATAATGTTCATGTCAGTAAAATAATTATTGATTATGAAGTACGTAAACCTTTTATTGCACAGATTGATTTAATTGGTCATTTTCATACAGAAGTTGACGTTGAAACAAAGAAATAGATGATAACGAGTCGACAACAATTATTATGCAAACAATTGCAGGTTACATTTAATGATTCAGCCATATTACAGCAAGCGTTAACTCATCGTAGTGCAGCTTCTGTCAATAATGAACGCTTAGAGTATCTTGGCGATGCTATTTTAAGTTTTGTCATTGCTGAAGAATTATTTAAACGGTTTACGCAAGTAAAAGAGGGTAAATTAAGCCGTTTACGAGCCTCACTGGTTAAAGGTGTGACATTAGCGGAAATTGGTCGAGAATTAAATTTAAGTGAAGTGCTAATCCTTGGTCCCGGTGAATTAAAAAGTGGTGGTTACCGTCGGGAATCTATTTTGGCTGATACGGTGGAAGCACTATTCGGTGCTTTGTATATTGACAGCGGTTTGGAAGCTGTAAAAGAATTAATTCTAAGACTATTTGACGAGCGATTAGCGTCCATTGATGTTAATGAGATCATAAAGGATCCTAAAACTCGCCTACAAGAATTATTACAAAGTCGTAAACAACCTTTACCACTTTATAGTGTTAGCGAGATAAAAACAGAGAGTAATGTGCCAAATTTTGAAGCATCATGCCAAGTGGTATTGTTAAAGAAATTGGTTGTGGCACAAGGCAGCAGTCACCGTAAGGCAGAGCAAAAAGCAGCTGATCGGGCATTAAAATTAATAGAAGGCAAAATATGACCAATAATATTTTCAAGTCTGGTTATGTCGCCATCATTGGTCGGCCCAATGTTGGGAAATCCACGTTAATCAACCGTGTGTTAGGGCAAAAACTGTGTATTACATCCCGGCGGCCACAAACAACAAGACATCGTATTTTAGGCATTAAAACATCAGAAGATAGTCAGTTAATTTATGTTGATACACCGGGTCTACATATCGATGAGAGGCGTGCAATGAACCGCTATATGAATCGAGCAGCAGCTTCGTCTATTGATGATGTTGATGTCATCTTGTTCCTTGTTGATGGTATGAATTGGACAGATGAAGATGAGCGTGTTTTAGAGCGCCTGAAAACTAATGCTAAAGCTCCGGTTATTTTAGTGATCAATAAAATGGATAAATTGGCAGATAAAAATGTGATGCTGCCACACATTGAAAAATTATCAGCACAATTTGATTACTCCAATGTGTTACCCATTTCAGCTCGAAAAGGTGTCAATATTGAGCAGTTAGAAATAGAAATAAAAAAATTAATGCCAGCAGGTGAGTTGATTTTCCCCAAGGATCAATTAACGGATCGGAGTTCACGTTTTTTAGCCGCTGAATTAGTGAGAGAACAACTATTCCGTCATTTAGGCCAAGAATTGCCTTATTCTATAACAGTTGAAATTGAACAGTTTGACGATGAAGAAAAATTGTATCGCATTGGTGCCGTTATTTATGTTGAACGTAGTGGTCAAAAATCAATTGTCATCGGTAAGAAAGGTGAATTATTAAAATCAGTGGGTAAAGAAGCTCGGCTTGAAATGCAAAGTTTGTTTGGTCGGAAAGTGTTTTTACGATTATGGGTCAAAGTACGTGAAGGCTGGGGAGATAACGAACGGATGTTGAAAAACTTAGGTTATAACGACGATTTGTAATCGACAACTTATGAATGCTGAATTAACGCCAGCTTTTGTTTTACATCAACGACCTTACCGTGAAACAAGTTTGTTACTTGATATATTTAGTGAGCAATATGGACGTGTCAGCTTAATCGCTAAAGGTGTCCGGGGTAAGAAACGAAACCAATCAGGCATATTACAACTTTATCAACCTTTATTATTATCATGGTCTGGCCGTAGTGAATTACAAACATTAACTGCTGCAGAAGTTGCCTCGCCTAATTTTGTGTTGCGAGCAGAATCAACATTATGTGGCTTATACATTAATGAGTTATTAGTAAAGCTATTACCTAACCATGTGGTAGAGCCTGAGATATTCCAAGCCTATCAACAAGCATTATTTGGCTTGCAGCAAGCAAAACACACCGAGAGAGTGTTACGCTTGTTCGAGAAACACCTGCTTAGTCATTTAGGATATGGTTTGGTACTTGATCGTGAATTTGAAAGTGGTCAAGCGATTGATGAGCAAAAACAATATACTTATCAAGCAGATTCAGGCTTGTCGCTTTGGCGGCCAGAACATGCCATTGCAATTTCTGGACGTAGCCTGTTACATTTATTGACGGAACGTAATTTTGATCAGGAAAGTTTGAATGAAATCAAAAAAATGATGCGTTCAGTGATACATTTCTATTTGGGTGGTAAACCATTACGGAGCAGACAATTATTTGCTCAATTACAGCAGTATGCTGATAAGAATCAATAACAAGGTTAAACAGTTAAATGGCAATTTTATTAGGTGTAAATATTGATCACATTGCAACATTAAGACAGGCACGCGGTACTCGTTATCCTGATCCCATTCAGGCAGCTATTGAAGCAGAACAGGCGGGGGCAGATGGTATTACGCTTCATTTGCGTGAAGATAGGCGCCATATTCAAGAACGTGATGTCGCCATGTTAGCTGATATCTTACAAACTAAAATGAATCTTGAAATGGCAGTCACTGAAGAGATGTTGGCGATGGCTGAAAAATATCGTCCTGCCGACTGTTGTTTAGTACCGGAAAAACGTCAAGAATTAACAACAGAAGGTGGTTTGGAAATAGCGGGACAATTATCAAAAATGACTGATGCATGCCAGAGAATGGCAGAATCTAATGTCATTGTTTCATTATTTATTGACCCTGATTTTGCCCAAATTGATGCATCTGTTGAATGTGGTGCACCCGTTATTGAATTACATACAGGTCGTTATGCCGGTGCTGAAACATCAGCCGAAACAGAACATGAATTACAGATTATTATTAATGCTGCTGAATATGCTCATAATTTGGGTTTACAAGTGAATGCTGGACATGGTCTCCATTATCACAATGTAGATAAAATTGCCGAAATCCCGAATGTAGTGGAACTTAATATTGGTCATGCCATTGTGGCCCGCAGTGTGTTTACTGGATTTCAATCAGCGGTACGTGAAATGAAACAATTGATGCTGGAAGCACGTCGCAGATGATATTTGGTATAGGAACTGATCTAGTACATATTCCACGTATGCAGGGATTATTAGATAAACATGGTGATAAGATTGCTCTTAGAATTTTGAGTGACGCTGAGTTTACGGAATTTCAGAAGGCGGTAAATCCGGCTGCATTTTTAGCCAAACGTTTTGCGGCTAAAGAAGCGGTTGCTAAAGCGCTAGGGACTGGTTTTCGAGATGGTTTGAGTTTGCGTCATATTGGCGTGTCTAATAACAAATTAGGCAAACCGGAATTAACATTTTCTCAACGTGGTCAAACATTAATAGATGAAAATAATATTGGTCGTAGTTTGATCAGTTTAAGTGATGAAAATGAATACGCCATGGCATATGTGACTTTAATGGAACAATAAGATGAAACAGTATCCTACAATTGATGCCTTCGTTGGCAATACACCATTGGTTAGATTACAGAGGTTGCCCGGAAATACCACTAATACAATTTTAGTAAAACTAGAAGGCAATAATCCAGCTGGGTCTGTTAAGGATAGGCCAGTAATTAGCATGATTCGTGAAGCTCAAAATCGGGGTGAGATTAATCCTGGTGATACTTTGATCGAGGCGACTAGTGGTAATACAGGCATTGCACTAGCAATGGTAGCAGCCATTTTGGGTTATAAAATGATATTAATTATGCCCAAGAACATGAGCTTTGAACGTCGAGCATCTATGAAGGCATATGGTGCAGAACTTGTATTAACAGAAAGCATGGAAATTGCTCGTGATTTAGCTCTAGAAATGGGGTCGCAGGGTAAAGGTAAAGTATTAAATCAGTTTGGTAATTTTGATAATCCATTGGCCCATTATGAGACAACAGGACCAGAAATTTGGCGTGATACGGATGGAGAGGTGACTCATTTTGTCAGTGCTATGGGCACAACCGGCACTATTATGGGTGTGTCACGTTATTTAAAAGAACAGAACAACGATATTCAGATTGTGGGTGTTCAGCCAGTGGATGGAGCCAGTATTCCAGGTATACGCCGTTGGCCGGAAGAATATTTACCCACTATTTTTGAAGCAGAACGAGTTGATTTGACTTTGGATATGGAACAAGATGTTGCTGAAGATACTATGCGTCGATTAGCAACGGAAGAAGGCATATTCTGTGGCGTATCATCAGGTGGCGCAGTAGCAGCAGCATTAAGATTGTCGGAACAAGTAAGCAATGCAGTTATTGTGAGTATTATCTGTGATCGAGGCGATAGATATCTATCCACAGGTGTTTTCCCAGCAGAATAACAGCCGACCAATATGATTGCCCGTTTTCTATGCTGTACGTGGCTTCTTTTGTCAGGGATATCAGTTGCTAGTGATAATTTAAAGTTATCAATTGGTCAATGGTCTTTTGAAGATTTACAAGCGCAAAATTTA
The DNA here is from genome assembly GCA_013215775.1 of Piscirickettsiaceae bacterium. Classification (GTDB taxonomy): domain Bacteria; phylum Pseudomonadota; class Gammaproteobacteria; order Nitrosococcales; family Methylophagaceae. The sequence goes on along the minus strand of JABSQO010000003.1, from coordinate 60,293 downwards.
CAGTTTGATTTAACGATCACAACAAAAGGACTAGGTCTAATAGCCTATGCCGATAGTGTTAGCTTGGCGGCTCCCATAGGGTTAATTACTGATATAAAGCTTAATTGTCATGAATTAATATTCAAACCTGAATACGTTTCCTGTGCCAGTGGTCAACTTGATTTCAAACAGCAAGAAATTGGTCAGCAATCGTTAGTGTTTAACATCATAGCAAGTCCCAATAAAGACCATTATCAATTAGCCATCACTGAGCTAAAGTTGGCATCATCAATCATTACGATTGATGCAGAGTTTGATAAAAACAGTTGGCGAGTAAATATTGACACGCCAAAACTTTCCCTTATACCTTTAATTGAATTTATGACACCTCACTTACAAAATGAGCAGATTAAAATTCTTACAGAGTGGAGTATTGAAGGCGATCTACAGCTATCGTCAATGGTATATGGAAAATCTGATGAGATTAATAAATTAACAGTGGAATTGTCAGCTTCAGCAATGAATGTAAGTGATGTTCAAGCACAGTATGTGATGGAAAAAGTAAAGTCATCTTTGGTCATCAATCTTGAACGAGAACAACAAACATGGCAATGGCAGACAACGCTTAATATTAGTGAAGGGCAAGGATACGGAGAACCCGTATTTATCGATTTTGAAGCAACACCCATGACAATAGACGCTGGGGGTCTTTGGCAACAAAATGATAATTATTTTGAGGTGTCGGATATCAAATTAGACCATAGTGATGTCATGCAGCTAGAAGGGAGTTTTAAAGGATATTTTGATAAGGTAGAGCAGTTAGAATTCAAACTAAAACAAACAGATGTTATTCCTTTATATGAAATATGGTTACAACCCTTTTCCGTTGGTACGGCAATGGATAGCATTGAACTTGCTGGCGAAGTCGATTTTCACTACAGACAGAAAGCAGATGATTATCAATTATCACTCGGTTTAGATAAGGTTTTTATTGGTGATAATGCGGGAAGGTTCAGCTTAGATAATGTGTCAGGGACAGCGGCTTGGACAAACTCTAGTCAGCCTGTCAACTCAGAATTACAGTGGCAAAGTGGTTATGTTTATGCCATACCTTTGGGGGCTTCACGAGTAAAGGCTGAAGTAAAATTATCTTCATTGACTTTATTAGATGAGTGGCGGTTACCGATATTAGATGGTGAACTGCAAGTGAGTGAATTTAGTCTACAACGTCCCAGTGGAGAGAAGTCAAAATGGATATTTGATGGCTTGTTAACGCCCATATCTATGGAATCATTAAGTACGGCTCTAGGTTGGCCTTTATTGCACGGCAAAATATCAGGTGTTATCCCTAATGTCAGTTATGCCGATCAACGGATCCAAGTGAATGGTGCATTGTTAGTAAAATTATTTGAAGGTACAACGGTGATTCGTGACTTACAACTCGATAAACCGTTTGGTGCATTGCCACAACTATATGCCAATGTAGATATGAAAGGATTAAATTTAGAAACGCTTACTCAAACATTTGATTTTGGTAAAATTACGGGGAAACTAGATGGTAAAGTCAGTGATTTACGATTATCAAATTGGCAGCCTGTACAATTTGTAGCTAATTTTGCCACACCTGAAGGTGATAAAAGTCGCCGTCGTATCAGCCAAAAAGCGGTGGACAACTTATCCCAAATTGGTGGTGGTGCAAGTGGAATACTACAACGTAGCTTTTTACGGTTCTTTGAGGATTTTTCTTACCAGAAACTAGGTCTAAGTTGCACATTACATAATGAAGTGTGTGAAATGTCGGGAGTTGAAGAAGCTGATCAGGGCTACTATATTGTCAAAGGTGGTGGTTTGCCTCCACGAATTAATGTAGTCGGCTATACTCGACGAGTAGATTGGCCTGATTTGATTGAACGTTTAAAAGCCGTGAGTGAAAGTGCAGGGCCAGTAGTGAGATAAGGCTCTAAGATTAAGAGATATAAAAGGAGAGGTTATGAAGCTTTTAAGATGGTTAACAAGTAGTGTAGCAGGCCTAATGTTGGTGTCATGTGTGACAATCAATATTTATTTTCCTGCGGCGGCGGCGGAGAAGGCAGCAGATCGAATTATTGAGGATGTCTGGGGCGCTGAAACGGTACCTGAACCATCGGTAGATGAAGAACAGCAGAGCTTATTTAACAAGCCTAAATATAATGTCACTTTAACGGTATTAAATTGGTTAGTTTCTCCTGTTGAAGCGGCAGAAGCCAATCTTAATATTAGTTCGCCTGCGATTAATTCGATTCAGGCAAATATGAAAAAACGCCACAATAGTTTAAAACCATATTATGTAAGTGGTGCTGTCGGTTTGACGGATAATGGTCTTATTACAGTACGCGATGCTAAAGCCATTTCTTTAAAAGATAGAAATAAAGTAAAAGGTTTAGTGGCTGATGAAAATAAAGATCGTAACGCTTTATATGCAGAAATTGCTAGAGCTAATGGTCATCCAGAATGGAAAGCCGATATCCAATCAACATTTGCACGTCGTTGGGTGAAGAAGGCTGCCAAAGGTTGGTGGTATCAAAGTGGTGGTAATTGGCAAACCAAATAAGTCATAATAGTGATATTAAAGGATCCAGTGATGTTGATCATCACTGGATTTTTTCATTTTAAATTATAGAGAATAGTAAATGGCACGACGACACCGTAGGCGGAAATTACCACAAGATCCTGTAGAAGTAACAATAGAATCTTTATCTCATGAAGGCCGAGGTATTGCTCGCATTGAAGGCAAGACAATTTTTATTGATGGTGCCCTCACCGGAGAGACAGTTAAGTTTCTTTATACTAAAAAGAACAGTAAATACGATGAAGGCAAAACTGTTGAAGTCATTTCTTCAGTGAGTAGTGATCGTGTCGAAGCTAAATGTCAGCATTTTGGACTATGTGGTGGTTGTAGTTTGATGCATATGGCGCCAGAGGCACAATTAGCTCTCAAACAAAAAACATTAGAGGAACATTTAACTCACTTTGGTAATGTGGCGCCTCAGAAGTGGTTAGAACCTTTAACCGGACCATTATTTGGATATCGTCGTAAAGCACGCCTAGGTGTTAAACATGTGCCTAAAAAAGAACGCGTATTAGTTGGCTTTCGAGAGAAAGGAACGCCATATTTAGCATTGCTAGACCGCTGTGAGGTATTAGACCAACGTGTCGGAGCCCGATTAGCTGAATTAGGTGAGATGATTGGCCAATTAGAGGCATACAATCGAATTGCTCAAATTGAAGTAGCAATGGATGATGATCATGTTGCATTAATATTTAGAAATCTCGATCCATTATCCGAACAAGATCAACAGGCATTGATTGGTTATGGAAAAGCCAATGACTTATGGATTTATTTGCAATCGGGAGGCCCTGATACGGTAACACCGCTTTGGCCTGAAAATCCGCAATTAAGTTACGCACCTGAACAAAGCTTGCAACTTGATTTTGAACCGAGCGACTTTACCCAAGTTAATGCGAGTATTAATCAAAAAATGATTCAGTATGCTATGGAATTATTGGATGTATCAGAGGATGACCGTATTCTAGATTTGTTCTGTGGTTTAGGAAATTTCAGTTTGCCATTAGCAAAGAGAGTGACAGAAGTCGTTGGTGTTGAGGGTGATGAAGCTTTGGTTCGTCATGCACGTAAAAATGCTAGTAATAATCAACTAGATAATGCAACATTTGAGCAAGCAGATCTAACAAAAACACAATTAAAAGATTACCCTTGGGCAAAGGCTGGTTTTAATAAAATCTTGCTCGATCCACCACGTAGTGGTGCCTTAGAAGTATTAGAACAATTGGCTGATTTAGGTGCAGAACGTTTAGTTTATGTGTCGTGTAATCCGGCAACTCTAGCACGTGATGCTGGCGAGTTGGTCAATAAACATGGCTATACTCTGGTTTCTACAGGGATCATGGATATGTTCCCTCATACTCGGCATGTTGAATCGATAGCTTTGTTTGTTAAAAGTTAATGTCACTACGCTAATGAGTGAGCACAAGGCGATGAAATCAGGTTTAGATGTTGATGCAGTTGCTCGAATAAGTTATGTTTTAACTGCAATTGATAGCGATTTTCCTTGTCAAGGATTTACCAAAGATGCATTAGCCGGATTAGAAGATCTGGAGCTTAAACAAAGAGTCGATCATTTGATTATTGTTTTAGCCCAATATTTACCGAAAGATTTTACTGAAACAGTTAATATTTTGTTACAAATTAAACAGCATTGGAATTGGGGTGACGAAAAGGATTCTTTAAGTGGCTTTGCAGCATGGCCATTGATTGATTATGTGGCAGTATACGGTCTGAATCAGCCTAAACTAGCATTAAAGGTATTAAAAACTTTAACACCTTTATTCAGTGCCGAATTTGCGATTAGACCATTTATTGAGCGACACTTTGAAATAACCTATCAGTCTTTACTAGCTTGGACTCAACATTCAGATGAACATGTGAGACGATTAGCTTCAGAAGGCATTCGACCACGATTACCGTGGGGAAAGAAACTTTCGCGATTTTGTGATAATCCGGATGTTATTTTCCCAATACTTGAGCAACTAAAAGATGATTCCAGTCTTTATGTTCGAAAATCAGTGGCGAATAATTTAAATGATATTGCGAAAGATCATCCTGAAAAAGTAATCGAAATATGTCAGCGATGGATGATTGATGCTTCACAAGGCAGGCAGTGGTTAGTTCAGCGTGCATTGAGAAGTCTGGTTAAATCTGGTCGACCAGAAGTGTTCCCTCTACTTGGTTATACTTCAAAACCACAATTGAATATCGCCGTCTTTGAATTGGCAGAACGATCAATAACCTTAGGCCAACATATTAATCTATGCACGATATTATTATCAAAATCTTCTGAAATTCAAACATTGGTATTGGATTATAAAATTCATCATGTAAAGGCGAATGGTTTAACAACGAGTAAGGTGTTTAAATGGAAAAATATTACTCTACAGCCACAGCAATCTTTATCACTGAGCAAATCGCACCCTTTTAAAAGTATCACTACTCGCAAGTATTATTCTGGTAATCATACGATTGAGCTATTAATTAATGGAATAGCTTATTCCGAAGCTCAATTTCACTTATTGCTTGGAGATTAAACTGGCTAAATTGCAATACAACTGGTATTGTTCTGCTTGTACGGCAATCAATATTGAGAGAAAAGAATGGAAAAATTAGAAAAAATTATTATAGAAAACTTCACACAAATTATTTTTTCCTTTTCGACTTTCTGGTTTTGTTTAATTGCTTATGGTTTGTTAAACCAATAAATTAAATTCAATATATTCCCTAAAAAGGCTGGTCAGATGACCGGCCTTTTTTATATCTAAAACAATGATTTACTTCATCATTGATCTAGGTCAATGTCATTTCTGGTCTGTCAGATAAAATCTCCCTTAAGAAAGATGTTTATTCTTGTTTAGGGGAATTGTTATGGAAAAACTAGAAAACTGGATCATCGACAAATTTACAGAAATTATTTTTTCCTTTTGTGTTTTATGGATAGGATTAGTGGTCTACGGCTTAATTATGTCGCTGAACAGTTAGATAGAATCTATCTGATAGATTTAGATGTAAATAATGAGTATATTGTCGTGCTTTTCATAGCATATTACCGTTTACATACGGCATTATTTTTGTGAAATGTAATATTTACAATAAAAACCAATTTATCATCGAAATGAGTTAAAAGGATTTAAAAATGAAATCGGTACTAGATAAAAAAGAAGAGCCAATAGCAATTGACCAAGCTAATAGATATGGTCGGAAAGCAAGGTGGATGTCAGGAAGGGCGGCTGACATATTGCAGAGCAAAACGAAAGCGTACCAGGCATCTACTGCAGTTACTCATAAAGTACTAACTCATGGGAAAAGGCCACGTAATATTTAACGTTTGTTTTATAGCCACAAACTTTCCACTAGTAAAGTATCTTTTTTTTAGGCCAGCCTTAATAGAGGATTAGCACAACTAATCTCCCAATCGTTCAGAATGAGGCATTGCGTTTAAGGTAATGTGGTATTGCCGATATAACAGGTAAGAATGTTTGTGAGTTACAAAAACCAATTTGGCGCTGTAATCTAACTTTTTGAGAATCGACTGATTTAGATAGTCTTTAAAGATGATTGGTACCGGAGGGGGGAATCGAACCCCCACTACCGAAGTAACTGGATTTTGAATCCAGCGCGTCTACCAGTTCCGCCACTCCGGCCAAATCAAGCGAAGAATTATAACGATAGCCACTATTTTAGGGAAGCATTAATTTGTACTAGAAAGCTTTTATAGTCTCAATGTATAGGGGTTTGTTATGATCCCCCACCATGAAACTTACAGATTTCCAATTTGAATTACCCACAGAGTTAATCGCTCAATTTCCATCAAAAGAACGTACCGCTAGCAGATTGTTATCCCTTGAGGGTAATAGTGGTGTGCTGAATGATAGGCAATTCATTGATTTTCCAGAATTATTACGACCTGATGATTTGTTGGTATTTAATAATACTAAGGTCATTCCTGCACGATTATTAGGCCAAAAAGATAGCGGTGGTAAGGTAGAGGTACTGGTTGAAAGAGTACTGAATGATCATACTGTGTTGGCGCATGTTCGCAGTAGTAAGTCTCCTAAAATAGGTCGTCACTTATTATTGGAAGGTACGATAGACATAGAGGTATTAGGACGACAAGATTCTTTGTTTGAACTCTATTTTCATACTGAGATGAGCGTTATTGATGTTTTAGAATCTGTTGGCCGATTGCCTTTACCTCCTTATATTGAACGTGAGGTGGCGCAAGATGATTTGGAGCGCTATCAAACCATTTATGCGCAGCATATTGGTGCAGTAGCGGCACCAACAGCAGGGTTACACTTCGACCAAGCGATGTTAGATGTTATTAATGGACTTGGTATTGAAACAGCACAGGTGACCTTACATGTTGGTGCTGGTACTTTTCAGCCAGTTCGTGTGGATGATATTAAAATGCATCAAATGCATTCAGAATGGTTAGAAGTATCAGAGACAGTTTGCCAGCAAGTTATAGCAACGCAACAACGTGGTGGTCGAGTGATTGCTGTGGGTACTACCAGTGTTCGCGCATTGGAAAGTGCATCACGATCAGGGAAAATTGAACCTTATGAAGGTGAAACAGATATTTTCATCTATCCGGGTTATCAATTCAAAAGTGTCGATGCGATGATAACCAATTTTCATCTATCAGAATCAACGTTACTCATGTTGGTATCAGCATTTGCGGGTAAGAGTAATATAATGACGGCATACCAGCATGCCATAAAACAAAAATATCGCTTTTTTAGCTATGGTGATGCAATGTTCCTAACGAGAAAAGATTCATGAATACCTTAGATAACATACGCTTTGTGCTAGTGGGTACGACTCATCCTGGTAATATTGGTGCGGCTGCGCGCGCAATGAAAACAATGGGCTTATCTAACTTACATTTGGTTGAACCTAAAATATACCCAAGTGCAGAAGCAACTGCTCGGGCCTCAGGAGCTGATGATGTGTTGGCAGCAGCTGTCGTACATGACAGTTTAGATTCGGCGTTAGCGGGTTGCCAGCAGGTATATGGCATGAGTGCACGGTTGCGTCATTTACCCGTGCCGATCGTCAATCCGCGAGAAGCGGTAGACCGAATTCAGCAATCTGCCAATGAAACTAAGATTGCGATAGTATTTGGTCGTGAACACTCAGGCCTATCGAATGATGAATTAGACCGTTGTCAGCATCTTATTAATATTCCAGCGAATTCAGCTTACAGTTCATTGAACTTAGCGGCTGCTGTGCAAGTCTTAGCTTATGAACTGAAGATGAGCTTTGATCCAACTATTGAAGTTGGCCGGATAGGGGAGGAGCGTGAGGCAATAGATGCTGGTGATTTAGAGCATCTTTATAGTCACTTTGAACAATCATTAGTTACAATTGGCTTTTTAGATCCAGAAAAACCTCGTAATTTAATGCGGCGGTTACGGCGATTATTTAATCGTGCAGACTTAGATAGAAATGAATTACAAATTTTGCATGGCATTTTGCGTGCAGCTGAAACGAAAAGGGGAGAGTAATGGCCGAGAAAGTCACTTTATGGCAACAAATGAAAGAAGATGTACTGTGTGTGTTTGACCGTGATCCTGCTGCGCGTAATGTTTTTGAAATTATCACTACTTCTCCTGGTGTTCAAGCAATTCAATGGCACCGATTGAGCCACTGGTTATGGTCACATAACTTAAAATGGTTAGCTCGTTTCTCATCGACGATTAGCCGTTGGTTAACGGGTATTGAAATTCATCCTGCAGTTAAGATTGGCCGTCGATTCTTTATTGATCATGGTATGGGTGTAGTGATTGGTGAAACGGCTGAAATTGGTGATGATTGCACGCTTTATCATGGCGTAACATTGGGTGGAACATCATGGAAAGAAGGTAAGCGACATCCGACATTAGCGAATAATGTGGTGGTGGGTGCCGGCGCCAAAGTGTTGGGGCCTATTTGTCTGCATGAGGGTGCGCGTATTGGTTCGAACGCGGTTGTCGTTAAAGATGTGGTGGCCGGTGACACAGTAATAGGTGTGCCTGGTCGTATTGTGAGAACAGATTTAACAGAAGATAAAAAACAGCAGCAAAAATTAGCCGAAGCAGTTGGATTTGATGCTTACGGCACATCAAGTGAAACGCTGGATCCGGTTGCGACGGCCATTCATGGTTTGATTGAACATATTCAAGTATTAGACAAACGACTGGATATGATGACTGATACGATTCACCAGTTAGGCGGTCAACTTGCGGATGTTGAAATGCCAGAGCTTAAACAGTGTGATCTACAGCAACAAGAGTCTTCTGATAAAGTTGACTAAAATACTCGGGTATGTGAAAATATTCCCATAGAGTTTTTAAGGTATTTGTATGAGATTAACAACAAAAGGTCGCTACGCGGTGACGGCAATGCTAGACCTGAGTTTAAATTATGAGGTAGGTACCATTACCCTTGCTGATATATCGGCGCGCCAAGGTATCTCATTATCGTATTTAGAACAGTTATTCTCACGTTTACGTAAACAAAACTTGGTCAGTAGTACAAGAGGGCCAGGTGGTGGTTATACGTTAAGTCGATCAGCCGATAAGATCACCATTTTAGATGTTATCTTAGCGGTGGATGAAAAGATGGATAACACTGCTTGTGAAGGTAAAGCTAATTGCCATGATGGTGAACAGTGTCTCAGCCACCATTTGTGGGAAAGTTTGAGCGATCAAATTCGAGTCTATTTGTCAGGAATCACCTTAGAACAAGTGGTACAGTCTTATGATGCTAGTAAAGCAGATGACAAAATCATCAGTTTTAATGTTCAATAGTTAGGTAACAATAATGATTAAATTAACAGAATCAGCAGTGAATAGAGTGCGTGATATGGTCGCCAAGCGAGGTTCTGGTATTGGACTTCGTATTGGTGTGACTGAGAGCGGATGTTCTGGTTATAGCTATGCTTTGGACTTTGCTGAGGTCGTGGCAGAGGATGATATTGTTATTGAACAAGATGGTGTCAAAGTTGTTATTAATAAAAACAGTATGCCAATGTTGGATGAAATGGAATTGGATTTCGTTAAACAAGGTTTAAATCAAAGCTTCAAGTTTAATAATCCTAATGTGGTGTCAGCATGTGGTTGTGGCGAGAGTTTTAGCGTAACAAAATAATCTCATTCACAGCATAGCCTGATATGATCACGCTATGGAACAAAGCGAAAATTTAAAATTTGATGCTAAGCATGTCTGGCATCCATACAGTAGCGTTATTCATCCTTCCTGCATTCATGAAGTTGTATCTGCCAATGGTACCTACTTAACACTAGCAGATGGTCGTGAAATCATTGATGGCATGTCATCGTGGTGGTCGACAATTCATGGTTATAATCATCCACGTTTAAATCAAGCAGCCAAAGATCAAATTGATCAGATGTCTCACGTGATGTTTGGAGGGCTGACTCATCAACCCGCTATAGAACTTGCTGAAAAATTGCTTGCTCTTACAGCGGAGCCGTTACAAAAAGTCTTCTTTTCTGATTCTGGTTCCATCGCGGTTGAGGTTGCTATCAAGATGGCAATTCAATACTGGTTCGCTCAAGGCAAGACAAACAAACAACGTTTACTCACCATTCGCAACGGTTATCATGGTGATACTTTTGGTGCAATGGCTGTATGCGATCCCCTTAATGGTATGCATAGTATGTTTGAACAGGTATTGCCAAAACATCTATTTGCACCGGCACCAACATGTATCAATGATGAAGATTGGCAAGATCATGATATTGCCGAATTTACTCAATTAATAAATGAGCATCATCATGAATTAGCAGCCGTGATACTTGAACCGTTGGTACAAGGTGCTGGCGGTATGCGTTTTTATTGCCCCGAGTATTTAAGACAAGTTCGTGCTCTATGTGATCAATTCGATGTTTTGTTGATATTGGATGAAATTGCGACTGGTTTCGGTCGAACGGGTACGATGTTTGCCTATGAACAAGCCAGTATATGCCCAGATGTTTTATGTGTGGGTAAAGCCTTAACGGGTGGCTATATGACCTTAGCAGCAACTTTATGTACTGACAAAATAGCCTTGGGTATGGCTGTTGATGGTAGTGGAGTGTTAATGCATGGCCCGACATTTATGGCGAATCCATTAGCATGCCGAGTCGCCTGTGCAAGTATTGATGTGTTGTTAGAGTCGAACTGGCAACAGCAGGTGAAGATTATTGAGCAACAATTAACAACTGAATTGATGCCTTATCAATCTCTGGATTCCGTTAAAGATGTTCGCGTGAAAGGTGCAATAGGCGTGGTTGAATTACATCAACCTTTAGATGATCAGATGGATTGGTTACCAAAATTCATTGTCGATCAAGGTGTTTGGATAAGGCCTTTCAGAAATCTAATTTATATTATGCCACCGTATATTATTAATCGGTCTGACTTAACGACACTGACAATAGCAATAGGCAGGATAATTGAACGTTTATCAAAGGATTAAAAATTTAATTAGGCCCGGTAATTTCTAATAAATTAATCACATTCATCTTTATCGCCAAATGAGTTAATTCAATATCACTGCTGACGTTTAATTTTCGTTTAATAATATAGTGACTATTGGAAACAGTTTTAGGGCTAATATTGAGAGTGTCAGCTATATCTTGTGTAGATTTAGCTTCGACGAGCATACGAAGTATTTCAAACTCTCGAACAGTTAGCTCATCTAATGTTGTTTCAGTGTCAGCTAACCTTTCTGCGGCTAATGCTTGTGCAATATCAGCACTGATTGAATATTTCCCTTGATAGACATCATAGATCCCTCGTATCAATACTTCAGGATCACTACTTTTGGTGATGTATCCTAAGGCTCCCGCTTGTGTTGCTTGAATAGCGAAACTAGGGTTTTGATGCATGCTAAAAGCGAGGATTTTGGCAGAAGGGTCTAGTTTTTTAATTCGGGCGATGGTTTGTATACCACTTTGTTTAGGCAAAGAAATATCCATAATAACTAAACCAGGTTGATATTTTTTATACGCGATGTAAGCTTCCTCACCATCTTTAGCTTCAGCAATGACTTCCAATCCATCTTGTTTGTGTAACAGGGAGCGATAACCTTCACGCACAATAGCATGGTCATCAACCAGTAGTATCTTAATAGTTATATTTTTATTATTCATCATGTTGTGCTGGTATATTAATGTTAATTATTAATCCTTTATTTTTAGATGATATTAGTTCTAACTCGCCACCTAATGCTAGAACTCGTTCTCTAATACCTAATAAACCTACTCCAACCGTATTATCAAAGGAATCGACTTCTGCTATGCCATCATCGGTAATGGATAATGAAATATTTTGATTCTGCTTTGACAATATCACCGTCGCAACCGATGCTTGAGCATGTTTTGATATATTGGTCAGACACTCTTGCACAATACGATAAATATTGACGGGCAAGGGATCGGGTAGATTGTCGCAATCATCAATAATCACTGAATAAAACGTTTGATTAAGAGATCGTTTATTCCAACTATCAATGAGCTTTTTAAGGCTTAGGGCTAAGCCAATCTCATCGACGTCAGCCGGTCGTAATCTAGTTAACAGATTACGAAGTACATCCATCATATGGTTAGTAATGTGACGGATTCTATCTGTTTCATCCAAAATATCTGGGTAGTGAATTTTTGCGGATTGATTGATTGAAGTTGTTACGGCATTTATACCTGCTAAACATTGGCCAAATTCATCGTGTAACTCTCTCGCAATATAGCGGTGTTCATCTTCTTGGATATTAATTAATTTCCAAGCAAGTTTTTTATTATCTCCAATACTTCTCTCTTGGCTAGAAGCTAATTGGTTTATGGCATCACTGGTGCGTTTCCATTCATTAATATCAAATGAAGGCAGTCGGGTTTCTAGTTTGCCAGTGCTCATTTTTTCTAGCCCAGACACGATGATTTGAGCTGGCTTTAATAATCTATTGATAGTGACATAGACCAAAAGACACAGCGCCAGAATACTTATAAATAACACGTCGATGACAGCGCGTAGATTGTTCCATGCTCGTGCAGTTTCAATATGTCCATTGAGGGTGATTACTACTGAGCCATAAGTGATGGCATTAAATGAAATATCCTTTTTTACCTCAAAATAGGGAGAAAATAGGTGCTGATATAAAGAACCAAACCATATAGGCCAATTTCGTTCTGTTTCAATAGCTTGATTACATAGATTCCGGTGACGATTTTGATCACGGGATAAGAATTGAATACAGGAACCAGCTAAACCATTAGTATCTGGCCATAACTTAGTATTTGGAAATGTATTTGAATAATCATATCGAGTGAACATTTGTAGAAGTTGTTTATCGAGCTGATTTTCAATACGGTTAGCGGTTAAATTGGCTTCAGATATTGCTTGTTGATCTGTTTGATGGAGCACATAAAAAGCACTAGCCATTAAACACAAAACAGCAATAAACAAGATACGATAAAGAAGTTGTATTTTTAAATTCATGAATGGCTTACAGTTTATGGCCTAAAGAAAAATCCTTAAAGATAATATGACATCATAGGGATATTTGCCCGAGATTGTTAGGCGTGATTTAGGTTAACATTGCTACCGATACCACAGTGTTCTTGTGGTTCCGATTAAATATTTTTGAGGAGAGAATAATGGAAATATTATTAGTAGGTGCGGCAGCATGCATGATGGCACTCATTATAGGGGCGTGGACAATGACGTTTGCACGCTGGTTCCCTATCCCAGGTTTAGATGGAAAATTTGATTACGCTACGTTTATTCGGGCACATGTTGATTATGCCTTGATGGGTGGTTTTGGTGCTGCTTTTTATGCGATCGGTGCCAGCGGTGTTGATTTACCGATCATTGCTTGCTGGTGTGTGGCTATTGGTGGTTTCACTAATCCCACTATTTTTGTTGTTGCCTCTTTAGATGAGAATTTTTGGGACAAAATGGTCTGGAAAGTTTATTCAGCGATTAGCTTTGTAATCACAACTGTCGGTTTTGTCTGGCTCGCTTATACCTTCGTTCAGTACTATTTAAATACATAATAATTAAGTAGCGTAAATTAGATCATGAATAGGAAAGATGTAATGTCAGAAACTCAGCTTCAAACATCACGTGAACATGCCTTAGCATTAGAAAAAGTGGTTAATCAGGTGGTGGTCGGTCAAGAACAAGCCATTCGTTTAATATTAATTGCACTACATGCACGTGGTCACGTGTTATTAGAAGGTGGGGTGGGTGTTGGTAAAACAACTTTATTACGTGCATTTTCTAAAGCATTAGGCGGTGCCTTTGGTCGTATCGAGGGCAGTGTTGATTTAATGCCTAATGATTTGCTATACAGTGCATGGGTCGATGGTGACGGTAGACCCGTTATTGATCCTGGTCCTCTTATTGCCCATGGCGAAGAAACTGCGGTATTTTTCTTTAATGAAATTAATCGTGCTCGCCCACAAGTTCAGTCTTTATTATTAAGAGCAATGTCTGAATATAGTGCTGATGCCTTTGGGCGAGAATTTCAATTTCCTCATATGGTGGTATTCGCTGACCGTAATGCGGTTGAGAAAGAGGAAACCTTCGAATTAAGTGCTGCGGCGCGAGATCGATTCTTATTTGAAATCAGTATTGATCGACCTTCAGATTCAACGATTAGACGTCAATTAATTTTCGATCCTATTTTTCATAATGTCGATAGATTATTGGCAAATATTTCTGAACCGCTATTAGATTATAAAGATCTTAATGCCCTTGATAATACTATTCAAAATGCAATTTTTGTATCAGAAGAAATTGAAAATTATGTGGTGAGGTTGTGGGATGCAACATGGGAACCTCAGAAGGCAGGCATTGAAATCCCTGACATCTATATCGAGGATCTAGTAGTCGCTGGTGCGAGTGTGCGAGGTATGTCAGCGATGGTTCGAGCTGCGAGAGTTGCAGCATGGTTAGCAGGCCGAGATCATGTATTGCCAGATGATATTCACGCGGTTTTATTGCCATCACTGAATCATCGAGTATTTCTATCACCAGTGTATGAAAGTCGACGTGAACAAATAATGCCACTATTTGTGCAGGCATTACGCAATAATATCTCAACACCGTAGATATTTTAAGTAGAGTATTGCGAGATGAGTATTCACACACAAGATGAGTTTAACTATCGTTTTCCTAATAATGTGTTTGGCCATGTTCCCGGAGCACATGCTGGTTCATCATTAGGTGCGGGTGACCGTTTTGCGGGCTTTGCCGATCTATTTGATTACCCTGATCCTAGACGATTAGATATTCGAGCAAGTTTACGGAATAATTTATCCAGCGGCACAGTGACAGATAGAAATCGTTGGCTGGTGAGACGTTATCAACAACGATCATCTATCACCTTATGGTTACTGGCTGACATGTCAAAATCAATGTCGATATCGAGAGTGAATCATAGCCAGTTAGCAAACTTGGCTCAAATGATTGCTCATTCGGCGATTAGTTTGGGTGATCGTTTTGCGATGGCAGGTTTTGACTCAACTTGGCGTCAAGATATATCTATTATGCCCACTACACAGCGAAGTATGCCTTTATTAGCTGCAGATATGATTAGGAATGCAGATGCAGCAACGAACCCAGGTGTAGACGGATTAATTGATGCCGCCAATGTGATCACTAGCTCTCATGCCATGGTGTTTTTGGCATCAGATTTTTGTGTTGATATTAGTTTGGTCGAAAAAACATTGCGACAATTGTCTAATTACACGGTTGTCCCCATTGTTTGGCAGCATCACGATGTTGACCATTTTCCTTCTCATGCTGGTTGGACAGAAATGCGAGATTCTGAAACAGGCCAAAATCGAAGTGTTTGGATGAGACCAAGTATGAAAAAGAATTGGCAGCAAGCAATGAACAATCATTTTGAGCAATTAGCTGCCTGTTTTATGCATCATCGGGTAAAACCTTTA
The DNA here is from genome assembly GCA_013215775.1 of Piscirickettsiaceae bacterium. Lineage (GTDB taxonomy): Bacteria > Pseudomonadota > Gammaproteobacteria > Nitrosococcales > Methylophagaceae. The sequence goes on along the minus strand of JABSQO010000003.1, from coordinate 44,768 downwards.
TTTGTAGATGGTGATGTCACAGGTGAACAATTAACACATTATTTTTCAGGATTGAAGCGAGCGTAATCATGCGATTTTTAATAGGTCTAATATTAAGTATTGTCTCAGCAACATTAATGGCTGAACAGATTGCTGAAGTAAGTTTGGATCGTGCTTGGGGTTTATTAATAGGGGATGAGATACAACAACAAATTGAGTTGCCAGTCACAGTGGATAATATTGATCTGACATCCTTACCGCAAATAGATAGACGTTATGGCACATGGTTATATTTAAAAAACATAAGCAGTGTGGATAATAAGGTGTGGCTTAGTTATCAAGTGGTCAATGTACCCACTAATACTATTGAAGTTTACACGCCAGAATTTCATTTTAGACAGTTAGATGATGAATGGATTAAGGTGCCAGAAGCAGCATTTAGTATTGGAACCTTATTACCAGAACAAGCTGGAAATTCGGCCAGTAATATGGTGTTTAAAGCTGATCATGTACCGACATTAATTTCTACAAGCGCAAATGAAGAAACATTAAAAATAGCAGGTTTATTAACGACTATTCTTGGTGTGTTGTTAGTGGTTTGGCATATCGGTTGGAGACCGAGAAATCGACGACCTTTTGCTCAAGCGGTGCATGAATTGTCACGAATGAAGTGGTCACACTCTAAACAACAAAATAAAGCTGCACGAATTTTACATGCGGCATTTAACAAAACAGCCGGTACTATTGTGGTGCATAGTGAACTGTCACAATTGATGATAGATGTACCTTGGCTTGCATCCTTAGAACAAGACATATCACAATTTTATCTCGCTTCAGGAAAACATTTTTTTAATCGAAAAGATGAAGAAGTACCTGATTTAGAGACAGTGTTGAAATTAGCCAAGTCATGTCGGTCTAAGGAGAAGCTGGCATGATAGGCCTGCAATGGTCACTACCGCAATTATTTCTGTTATTACCTTTAGCGCTATTACCGTGGTTCAATCATAATCAAGAAAAGGCAGTTGCTTGGATTGATTTTGTGCCTACTGATCGATTATCCACCGTTATCGGCATGACACTTAAGGTGTTGGCATCACTCGCTATCATATCGCTTATTTTGGCATTGGCGGGGCCATATAAACCAGAACAAAAGATTGAAAAAATAGCGGCTGGAGCAGAGATCGTATTATTACTAGATCGTAGTCGAAGTATGGATGATGCCTTTGCTATTAAAGGCCAGTTGCTGATGAAAAGTGTGGCAACAAGCGATAGTAAACGCCGTACCGCACGATCATATTTAACAGAATTCGTAAAACAGCGGCCTGATGACCGTTTTGGTTTTGTATTTTTTAGTTCAAATGCCGTTGATTTACTACCACTTACCTATAGTAAAGAAGCTATCCTTGCGACTATCAATGCCAGTGCTTTAGGGAAAGGTTTATCAGAAACAAACATGTCAAAAGCTTTATTGGAAGCAGCAAGCTTATACGAGGGTCAAACGTATCGGGGATCACGAATTGTATTATTAGTGTCTGATGGTGGGCAAGAATTAGAACCAGAAGATAAGCTTAAGATAGCGACATTGTATAAAGAACTAAATTTAAGTATCTACTGGATCTATATGCGTTCGACTCAAGGCATGACCCTAGATGAAACGGGAAATGATAATTTTCTATGGACTGATACGCCAGAGCGAAAACTACACACTTATTTCAAGTCTTTGGAATTACCCTATCGTGCTTTTGAAGTTGAATCAGTTCAAACATTCTCAGATGCCTTGGATGAAATTGATCGTCAGCAATATCAAACATTAATTGTGGAAGAAACCTTGCCAAGAGAACTGAAGGAAAAACCATTTTATTGGTTGGCAATAGTGACGATATTATTATTAAGCTTGGCACAAATGTACACCGCATGGGGAGTAAGGAAAGCACATGAATAAATTGTTACATTTTGCTTATAGCTTGGTCGTAATAACACTGATATTGAGTGGATTAACTGCTGCCTATGCCGGTTTCAATATTTGGCAACACACTCAAATAAATCAGTATATTGAGAGTGATAAGACAGCAGATCAGCAGATTCCAGCACATTACAAAGCATACTTTTCGGCTGCATTTGATCATGCGTTAAATGAACGACCACAAGAAGCGCTGGATACATTAACTCGCTTGGTAGCACGAGATGATATTAAGGCTGATGATAATGGCAGAGCATCAAGTTATTATAATCGTGGGAATATTCATTTGCTGCAAGCACAAGCAATGACGGTAGGTGATTTAAAGCGAATTCCTCTGGTTGAATTAGCGAAACAAGATTATCGGACAGCCTTATTAATTCAACCTAACGCGTGGGACATTAGATTTAATTTGGAATTGGCACTTCGCATGGTGCCAGAAGAACCTGAGGATAATGCGGTTTTTGATCAACCAACCATTTCAAGCGAAAAATCAATTGAATCGGTCGGTTTTCGAGTTGATCTTCCATGACATTGTCCTATCAAACTAGGATCATGGCTTCAGCTTTGGTCATGTTGATCGTTTTGTGTCTTGTCATGGCGGCCTTATGGACACCAAAGAGTGATCGCACGGTGAAAGTGATGGATCTTCTGTTTGTGTTGGATATAACTCAAAGCATGGATGTTCAAGATGCTGAAATAGATGGCAATAGTGCCACACGGCTAGAGTGGGCAAAATACTTCACTAAGAAAACGTTGGTTGATTTACCGTGTGGGTCACATGTGGGTTTAGCCGCTTTTAGTGAATCTAGAAGTTTAGTATTGATGAATCCAGTAGAGGTTTGTCGAAACTATCATGATCTTATACAAATGATAGAGAAAATAAATGGTGCTATGGCATGGGCACTTTCCAGTGAAGTCTCCAAAGCTGCTTTTACTGCGATTAAACAAGCGAAACTGATCGAACCTAAACCAAGTATCGTTTTTATCACCGATGGTCATGAATCGCCACCATTACATAAAACGTTACGTACTAAATTTAGAGGAACAGTGGGAGAGATTACCGGTGTTTTTGTAGGGGTAGGGGGTAGTGATTTATTACCAATACCAAAACATGATCTTGAGGGTAATGATGTCGGCTTTTGGCAAGTTAATGATGTATTACATCAAGATGTTTATGCGTCTAGTCGTGGCGATCAAAGTGAACAGAATGCCAATAAAGCAAGAACGGAACACTTGTCATCACAAAAGAAAGCACATTTAACATCACTTGCAGCTATGATTGGCTTTGATTATGTTGCTTCCCCGACTAAATCAAAGAAACTCGTTAAAACTATCGAAAAAATTGCTAAAACACGAGATCAAATAGTGAACTATGATTGGTCTCCCTGGTTGGCTAGTGGAGCTTTATTATTGTTGGTGTTAGTGTATTTACCGTTTCAGTTTGGTCGTAGGTTATAAGTTTAACTACGCTTGAAGCTGTAAGTAGGTGTTATTTAGTTTAAGGATATGTCATGCGCGCTGTTTTTCTATTCATTTTTTTATTTTTCGTTAGCTTAAGTAGCATAGCGGATACTGACGCGGATAAATATCCTGAGTCGGAGCTCTATTCCAAACCTATTGAAGTCGTTCCGGGTGTGTGGTCTGCTATTGGTGCTACTCAACCACCGACATATGCAAATGCCGGACATAATAATAATTTAAGTTTTGTTATTAGTGATGATGGCGTGCTAGTTGTGAATGCGGGGGCATCTTATTTACTTGCCAAAGCTTTGCATGAAGAAATTAGTAAGATTACGGATCAGCCTATACGTTATGTGGTTAATGAGAATGGACAAGGGCATGCCATGTTAGGTAATAATTATTGGCGTGAACAAGGTGTAGAGATCATTGCGCATGATGATGCAATAGAGGTTATTGACCAATACGGTGAGGAAGAGCTTGAAGGCATGCAAGCTTATAATCGAGACCGTGGAATTAACACAAGCATTGCCTTACCAGATGTTGGGTTTTCAGACCGGAAATTAATACAGTTAGGAAGCAGTCGAATTGAATTAATTCATTTTGGTCCTGCACATTCTGAAGGCGATATATCTGTTTATTTACCGGATCATGATCTCATTATTGCAGGTGATATGGCTTTTCATCAACGAATGTTACCTGTTTTTCCAGACACTAAAACCTTGGATTGGATCGAAACGTTCGATCTTTTTTCTGCTATGGACGTGACTCATGTCATTCCCGGACATGGTGCCCCAACAGATATGGCTACGGTCACACGTGAGACGAAAGGGTATCTTGATTACATGCATGCTGAAGTAACAAAATTACTTGATGATGATTTGGGATTAGATGAAGCCTACCTTATTGATCAATCAGCATATCAATATTTAGATGCATTTGACGAACTGGCGAAGAAAAATGCTGGTAGGATATTTCAAGAATTGGAAGCGGATAGTTTTTAACACGTTCTATATTTAATTAATTATGAGGATAGAAAAATGAGCAATCATTATGGTGCTAAACATCGCGAGCTACAGGATGCATTTGAAACGCGTAAATTAGCGGATCGTATGGAAGAAGTCATTATTCGCGACGAAATTGGCGAAGAAGAGCAAGCTTTTATTGAAAGTCGTGTCATGTTTTTTCTATCAACAGTTGATCATAATGGACAACCTACCGTGTCATATAAAGGGGGGGCGCCAGGTTTTGTCAAAGTCATTGATAATACAACGATTGCTTTCCCGTCTTATGATGGTAATGGCATGTTTTATTCCATGGGTAACATTAAGGAAACAGCAAAAGTCGGGATTTTATTCATCGATTTTGAAACACCACACCGTATTCGTTTTCATGGTGAAGCGAGTGTCTCAACAGATGATCCCCTAATGTCAGAATTTAATGAAGCTGATATGGTTGTACGTGTCAAACTATCAAAAATGTGGATCAATTGTCCGCGATATATTCATAAATATGAGCTGAAAGAGTTATCACATTATGTTCCAGGCCAAAAAGAAGAAACGCCACTGGCTGGTTGGAAACGTGTTGATCTAATGCAAGATGTTTTAGCGCCTAAAGACCAAGGACGTCCTGAAAAAGAAGGCGGTATTATCACCATTGAAGAATGGATAGATGACGTCAAAAAAGGCGAAGGTTAAGACATAAATTTTGACGATATGTGAAAATGTAGATTTCTGGCACCAAAAATGGAAAAACAATGAGATAGGATTTCATCTGAGTGAGGTTAACTCGCTATTAGTGAAATACATCGGGGAGCTGAGTTTAGCTAAAGGGAATCGACTATTTCTTCCCTTGTGTGGTAAAACGCTTGATATAGCATGGCTATTATCTGAAGGATATTGTGTTGTTGGCGCCGAGCTGAGTGAAGATGCCATTAAGCAATTGTTTGTAGAACTGGGCATAGAACCACAGTGTTCAAAGTCTGACGGCATGACGCTCTACAGTGCACAAGGGATTGATATTTATGTTGGCAATGTTTTTGATTTGTCAGGCGAAGCCCTTGGTGTGGTTGATGCAATCTATGATCGAGCTGCTCTGGTTGCTTTACCTGAGGTGATACGTACGCAATATACATCGCATGTACTAAAGATTACCAAGGCAGCTCCGCAGCTATTGCTTAGCTATGAGTATGATCAAAATTTAATGAGCGGGCCTCCTTTTTCTGTCAGTAACGATGAAGTGAAACAGCACTATAAAGATCATTATTCATTAGTTTTACTTGAAAATATGAATATACCCGATGGGCTAAAAGGCAAATGTGCTGCGAAAGAAAGTGTTTGGCTTCTAAAATAGTTAAAAGACTATATTAATCTGGCCTTATGTATTATTACCTCTCTATGAGTTTGCTTTAGTTTCGCGTTAGTTGATAGCAGAAAGTCAGAATGACGGATTTTTTATACTGCTCCTAATAGGATAAGCTAGCGAATTTTCCATAGAAACTGGCTGGCTAGTTGTTATTATGAATTTGGGTATTATTTCTCTGTCTCTCTGTCAAGCACTGTTGACTACAGGTACCATACTGTTGGTGTCAGTTATGGCACTTATTGGCCAAAAGATGGCGCCTAGTAATGAGTGGACGACGCTACCCGTGGCCTTCCAATTTATCGGTTTAATGTGTGCCACTATTCCTGCCTCGCTGATTATGAATAAAATCGGCCGAAAACGCGGGTTTTCTTTAGGTAACGTCATTGGTATAAGTGGCGCCTTGTTCTGTATTCAAGCGCTACACAACGAATCATTTTGGTTGTTTTGTTTTGGGGCTTTTCTATTAGGAATTGCCATAGGTTTTGGCACTTTATATCGCTTTGCGGCGGTTGAAATGTGTGACAAAGGGCAGCAGGCGCGTGCTATCTCTATTGTGATGGCTGGTGGTGTGCTAGCAGCAGTTGCCGGACCAAACTTGGCTATCTTTAGTAAGGATATCGTTAACGATGCACCATTTGTTGGAGCATTTTGGGGTTTGTTTGGGCTTTATGTGATCGCATTGATGGTACTTACAACTGTTAAGTTCCCACCACAGGTAGTTCACCATCCAGATACCAAAATACGACCAATAGGACAAATTATCCGCCAACCTATTTTTCTGGTGGCGGTGGCGGCAGCCATGATCAGTTACACTGTGATGAACTTGCTTATGACAGCAACACCGCTAGCAATGCATGGTCATGGTTTTAGTTTTTCTCAATCTGCTTTGGTGATTGAGCTGCATGCTCTAGGTATGTTTATTCCCGGTTTTTTTACAGGTCACTTGATCACACGATTTGGTACTGTCCGAATGATGTTGGTTGGTGCGATGGTGATTTTGGCTTGCATTGCCGTCAACCTTAACGGTCAGTCACAGTTGCATTTTTCGATCGCGCTGTTTACGTTGGGAGTCGGGTGGAATTTTATGTTTGTTAGCGCCACTAATTTAGTGACTAATGCTTATTCAGAGGCTGAAAAACCCAAAGCTCAGGCAGCCAATGAATTTTTAATTTTCAGTATGGTTACCTTGTCGGCCTTGGGTTCTGGTTGGCTTGAGGCATCGCTAGGCTGGCAAGTGATGAATCTATTGAGTATTCCAGTAATACTATTAGCTATTGTTGTGATCTTCTATTTTCATACAAAAGAATTGATTGTATTAGAGAGTAGATAGCGGCTGGCTGACTGGAGTTATTTTTTAAATGCGCCAATTTGGGAATTGACTGTTCCATGAATCCATTAGTTGAAACTACCATTAGCTGCCCATATTGCGGAGAATTTATCGACGTGTTGATAGACTGCTCAGAAGCACAGCAAGAATATATCGAAGATTGCCAAGTCTGTTGTCGGCCCATTGTATTCACCGTGAACATGTCAAATAATGGCGAACCCACTGTATCAGTACGTGATGAGAATGAAATCGACTAACAATACTTTAATTTGCCGTATAACTTTATTCGTAGCACTGAGTCTTAGCCATAGCGTATAAAAACATGTAATCTTCAGTAGAGATTGCTAATGAGAAAATACGATGGTGCAACGTGAGCGTAAAAAAACTCTTCAATGACAATACTTAATATTTCTATCTCTCAACAAAACTGTCAACTCCTTGATGGCAACAAAGTGCTATTTGAAGCTTTAGTATCAACGGCACTTAATGGCGCAGGAGAACAAAAAGACAGTGGTTGTACACCGCGCGGTTTGCATCTAATTCGCGCCTGCATTGGCAGTCATCAGCCTGAAAATACTGTTTTTAATGGTCGGCGACCAACGGGTGAAATATATACATCTGAATTAGGACAACACTTCCCTGATAGAGACTGGATATTAACGCGAATTTTATGGCTTAGCGGCCTCGAATTGGGTAAAAATCGTTTGGGAAATGTTGATACAATGCAACGTTATATTTACATCCATGGATGTCCTGATAGCTCCCCAATGGGCGAGCCGTTATCACATGGTTGTATTCGTATGCATAATAAGGATTTATTGGCACTATTTGATCTGGTTGTTCCAGGTACAAAAGTCGATATCCATGAATAAAGGTGTGATTTATGACGCTGGGTCCTTTAATGGTCGATGTGCTTGGCTTGGAGTTAAGCGAACAAGAACGTGAGATCTTGCAGCATCCCTTAGTTGGTGGGGTGATTTTATTTAGTCGTAATTATGAATCACCAGAACAAGTTTCAGCCCTTACTGAAAGTATTAGAGCATTACGCGATCCACATTTAATTATCTCAGTTGATCATGAGGGTGGTCGAGTGCAGCGCTTTAGAAAAGGTTTTACCCGCTTGCCACCAGTAGGTGCATTAGGTAAACACTATATGCAACACCCTAAACTGACTCTAGAGCATGTTGAGATTTCGGGTTGGTTAATGGCCGCAGAATTACGTACTGTGGGCGTGGATTTTAGTTTTGCCCCAGTATTAGATTTAGACTATGGTGTTAGCGAAATTATTGGAGACCGAGCCTTTCATCGTGATCCTGAGGCAGTATCTTCACTGGCATATGCGTATATCCAAGGTATGAAACGGGCGTGGATGCCAGCGGTTGGTAAACATTTTCCAGGGCATGGCGCAGTTGAAATTGATTCACATTTAGGCTTACCCGTTGATTCACGTTATTTTGAAGATATGTTGCAGGCAGATATGTTGCCATTCAGTCGACTGTGTCATTCAGAATTAGCAGGCATCATGCCAGCACATATTGTCTATGAACAAAGTGATGATTTACCGGCTGGTTTTTCACCATTCTGGATTAAAGAGATTCTTCGTGACCGTTTAGGTTTTCAAGGTGCTGTATTAAGTGATGATCTCAGTATGGAAGGTGCTGCGGTCATAGGTGATAGCCTCGCACGTGCTGAAGCGGCATTGTCAGCTGGTTGCGATATGGTGTTGGTCTGTAATAATCCAGAGAGCGTAGTGCAAGTGATTGATGGTTTGAAAATAATTGATGATCCTGTTCGTCATATGCGTCTAGTTCGCCTGCATGGACGACACTCTATTAATCGAGATGATTTATTTGCGAGCGAACAATGGAAACAGGCAGCTAAAACAGTATTGAATTATGCCCCTGATCCTGAATTGGAGTTAAGTCTGTGATGAAAATAGTAATGAATATGCATCGAATATTGTTCAGTTCTATGGTGCTTGTGCTTTTGTTCTGTGTGCCAGCTATATATGCCGAAGATGTTGTTCCTTCAGAAGTAATATTGATACAAGATGTACCTGAGGCTATTAGCAATCCTCGTGAAACGATGAGAACGTTTATCACCGCAATGCAAGCCGTTCACAACGGTGATGATGAACAAATTAAAGAGGCTGCGGAAACACTAGATTTATCTGGGATCAGTGAACTAATCAGAGAGACCAGGGGTGACGAACTTGCTTATACATTATCGTCGATCTTAGAACGTAGTAAAAAAGTGGTATTGAATTCAATCAGTACCAACCCGAAGAATGGACGTTTTATTTTTGGTCATTATTCTCAAGGGAAAGTAGAAATTGTTAAGCAAGATGATAATCGCTGGTTATTCAGCCAAGCAACCTTAGAGGCGTTACCTGCTATTTTAGAGGGACTACTAACAAAGCCTGCAAAGCAAGGTGCTAAGGATCCTCAAAGATCATTACCTTTTCATATCAAACTACGAGCACAATTGCCGGAAGCGTTGAAAAATGGTTTTTTATTAGAATATTGGCAATGGATTGGGCTCTTTATTGTTGCATTGATTGGTTCGATAGCTGATAAATTCTTAGCGTTTTTTTTGGCTAGAAATGTTGATAAATGGCATAAGCGATATCCTAAATATCATAGTTTGGATAGAACTATTCTAAGACCACTTGGATTGATGGCAATGGCATTAATTTGGTGGGCTGGACTTGGTCTTTTAGGATTGCCTGATACTGCGTTGATAATATTGTTAGTAGCAGTGAAATTATTAGTTAGTTTGTCCGCTGTTTGGAGCGCTTTCCGTTTAGTTGATGTCATGCAAGCTTTATTGATGGCAAAAGCGAGACATACTGATAACAAATTTGATGATTTACTCATTCCAATGGTGAGTAAAAGTTTTAAAGTATTTATCATCATCATCGGCATTATTTTTTCAGCTGATAATTTAAATGTTGATGTGACAAGCTTGTTGGCTGGTTTGGGCATAGGTGGTCTTGCCTTTGCTTTGGCAGCTAGAGATTTATTAGGCAATTTCTTCGGATCATTAACTATTTTATTAGATCGCCCATTTCAGATTGGTGATTGGGTCGTTATCGGTGATGTTGAAGGATCTGTTGAACACGTTGGTTTTAGAAGCACTCGAATAAGAACATTTTATAACTCATTGATAACATTGCCAAATGCTATTCTTACAACGAATAAAGTTGATAATATGGGAGCGCGGCGGTATCGTCGGATGAAAACAATGTTAGGTTTGACTTACGATACTGCTCCAGAAAAGATTGATGCTTTTTGTGAAGGTATTCGAGCCTTAATTCAGCTACACCCCTATATGCGCAAAGATTATTATCAAGTGTATTTTAATCAATATAATTCTGCATCATTAGACATCTTAGTGTATGTATTTTGGGAAACGCCAGATTGGAATACCGAGCTACGTGAACGTCATCGCTTCTTGTTGGATATATTGCGATTAGCAAAACAATTAGATGTTGAATTTGCTTATCCAACACAAACTTTATATTTAAAACAAGAGAGTGAATCATCATCGCAGAGCATGCCATCATTCCAAGCGGCCATGTCAGAGAAAGATGCATTTTCCATGGGGAAAAAACAAGCAGAAGCCATTGTTGATGGCACTTTAGGCTTAGGTGTGAAACCTGATCCTGTACGTTTCCCATAATGGGTGAATCATAAAATAATGACAGTTAAATTTGTCCATTTACATCTTCATACTGACTATTCTTTAGTTGATGGCTTAGTTCGAATTAAACCATTAATGCAAGCAGTGGCGGATGCTGGAATGCCTGCTGTTGCAGTGTCTGATCAACATAATTTATTTGCGGCGATAAAAGTCTACTCAGCTGCACAACAAGCTGGGATTAAACCCATATTAGCAGCTGATTTGCGATTACGTGATCCAGATGATGCTAAGAAAAGCAGTCGATTTGTAGTGCTATGTCAGACTATTGCGGGTTATCACAACCTATCAAGATTGTTATCTCGTGCCTATATTGAAGGTCAGCATCTCGGTGTGCCAATGATCGATTTAGCTTGGTTAGAGGGACAGACTGAGGGGTTGATATGTCTTGCTGGTGGGCGTGAGGGGCTATTGGGTAAGACCTTATTAAATAACCTGACGGAAGAAACTAAGAAAATAGTTCAACATTGGAAAGCACTGTTTCCAGATAGATTTTATTTAGAGTTGATACGCACCGGTCGAGAAGACGAAGAACGGTATATAGATGCCGCTTTAGAGTTAGCGATAACTCATGATTTACCCGTTGTTGCCACCAATGATGTTCGATTTATAGATGCATCACAATTTGAAGCTCATGAAGCCAAAGTATGCATCAGTGAAGGTCGATTATTAGATGACCCACGTCGCCATCGGAATTATTCTGATCAGCAGTATTTACGAACTCCATCTGAAATGGTGGAATTGTTTAGTGATATTCCTGAAGCGATAGAAAACACAGTAGAAATAGCTAAACGTTGTACTGTTGAACTCACTTTAGATAAACATTATTTGCCTGATTTTCCTGTACCTGAAGGCATGACAATTGATGAATTCTTTTCACAAGAAGCTTTTACGGGGCTACAGGAGCGACTAATTGTTTTATTTCCTGAAGCAGAAGTATTAGAGCAGAAGCGATCAGAATATGAAGAACGGTTGCAGATTGAATTAGATGTTATCAATCAAATGGGATTCCCAGGTTATTTCTTAATCGTTGCCGACTTTATCCATTGGGCAAAAAATAATGAGGTTCCTGTTGGTCCTGGGCGAGGATCGGGTGCAGGATCCTTAGTTGCCTATGCACTAAAAATTACTGATATTGACCCACTACAATATGATTTACTATTCGAGCGTTTTCTAAATCCTGAAAGGGTGTCGTTGCCTGACTTTGATATCGATTTTTGTATGGAAGGCCGTGATCGCGTTATTGAATATGTTTCTCAGCACTATGGTCGTGATCATGTGTCTCAAATTATTACTTACGGCACGATGGCTGCCAAAGCAGTATTACGTGATGTTGGACGAGTATTAGGTTTTCCTTACGGTTTGGTTGATGGGCTGGCTAAATTAGTACCCTTTGAAATTAAAATGACATTAACCAAGGCCTTGGAACAAGAGCCTTTACTGAAAGAACGTTATGACAAAGAAGATGACGTTAAAACGCTAATTGATCTCGCTTTGCAGTTAGAAGGTTTGACTCGTAATGTTGGTAAACATGCTGGTGGGGTCGTTATTGCTCCTAAAGCATTAACAGAATATACCCCCATCTACTGTGAACAAAATGGTGCCGGCTTAGTATCACAATATGATAAGGATGATGTTGAAAGTGTCGGCTTAGTTAAGTTTGACTTTTTGGGATTAAAAACACTTACCGTTATTGATTGGGCAGTTAAAAATGTCAAAGCGATGTTGCCTCCAGATGAGGCGGCCAAAATTGATATCACTAATCTGCCGTTGGATGATAAAGCCAGTTATGATTTGTTAAAGCGGGCTGAAACAACGGCTGTTTTTCAACTCGAATCACGTGGTATGAAAGAGCTGATTAAACGCCTTAAACCCGATACTTTTGAAGATATTATTGCCTTGGTAGCTTTATTTAGACCTGGACCATTACAGTCAGGCATGGTTGATGATTTTGTAAACCGGAAACATGGTCGTGCAAAAGTGGCTTATCCTCACCCCGATCTTGAGCCAGTTTTAAAGCCGACTTATGGGGTAATCGTATACCAAGAGCAAGTTATGCAGATTGCTCAGGTCTTGGCAGGATATAGCTTGGGTGGCGCCGATATGTTACGTCGAGCCATGGGTAAGAAAAAGCCGGAAGAGATGGCTAAACAACGTGAGCTATTTTTAGCCGGTGCACAGAAGCGTGACATTGACGAAAAAACAGCAGGTCCGATCTTTGATTTAATGGAAAAATTTGCTGAATATGGTTTTAATAAATCACATTCAGCTGCTTATGCACTTATTGCCTATCAAACTGCTTGGTTAAAAGCACATTATCCCGCGGCCTTTATGGCGGCGGTTTTATCAGCGGATATGGATACCACCGATAAAATTGTTGGTTTAATCGATGATTGCCGAGATATGGGTCTGACTGTCCTTCCCCCTGATGTTAACTACAGTAAGATTCATTTTACAGTTGCAGATGAACAATCTATTCGTTATGGCATGGGCGCTATTAAAGGTGTTGGTGAAGCAGCATTGACGGGGATTGTTCATGAGCGTGAGCACGGAAAACCATTCACCAGCTTATATGATTTTTGTCAACGTGCGGGTAAGGCTAATCGTCGAGTGATGGATGCCTTAACTAAATCAGGTGCCTTAGATTCATTAGGCGGCCATCGATCAAGTTTGCAAGCAAGTGTCACCAGAGCATTGCAAATTGCTGAACAACACCGAAGTAATCATGATAGCGGACAAGATGATATGTTTGGTCTGATGGCGGTGGATGCCCAACAGAATGTTGAAGAGCCTCTTATTGAGACGGTGCCATGGACAGAAGAGCAATTACTGATTGCTGAAAAAGAAACATTGGGACTCTATTTAAGTGGTCATCCTATTGATCGTTATGCTGAAGAGCTCGCTAAATTTATTCCTAAAAAAATAAATGAATTAGAGGCTCCTGAAGCCAAAGGTTACCAGCGAAATGAGATCCCAGTTATTACCGCCGGTTTGATTGTTGCGATTAGAACGATGAAGAGTAAAAATGGTGGCAGGATGGCATTTCTTACCTTGGATGATCAAACTGCTCGGTTAGAGGTGCGCGTTTTTGCAGAAGTGTATGAGCAATATCAGTCACTAATGCAACCGGATAAACTAGTTGTTATTCAAGGGAAAATTGGCCAAGATAACTTCACCGGGGGCTTAGCTGCAACAGCGGAAACAGTGTATGACATCGCGAGAGCACGTGAGATGTGCGGTAAAGCATTGGTGGTAAGTATTGAAAATAATACCGATAATCAAGATTGGATACAATCATTGAAAAGCACATTAAGTCCTTATAGGGAAGGGCTAACACCGCTAGAAGTTGATTATAAAAATCAAGATGCTCGTACGCTAATCTCACTAGGAGAAGAGTGGAATGTAACTCCGACAGATGCACTGCTAGCTGATTTAGCAACATCGCCAAAGGTGAGTACCGTTAAAATGAAATATGGTTCTTAGTGGAGTCTGTTCTATCAAGTCCTCACACCACTAGACTATCGCCTGATGAAAGTTTGTTGAATAATAATGAATTAGTTATTAGAGTTAGTAGATAACATTAAGTTAAGTAATAGGAATGATGCAATGGATATAACGCCCTACTTTAAATTGATGTCTGAAAAAGCGGCATCAGATCTGTTTTTCTGCACAGGAACGGAACCACACCTCAAAATAGATGGCATTATTCGACCCGTTGGTAATCAAAAGATGGAAGCCGGGGAGGTCAAAGAGATTGCTTATACTCTAATGAATGAAACTCAAGCTGCAGAGTTTGAAGAGACCATGGAAATGAACTTTGCAGTACCAATGCATGATGTTGGTCGGTTTCGAGTCAATATTTTTTGGCAACGTGGTGAAGTTTCTATTGTCATTCGCTTTATTCAAATCCATATTCCTAATTTTACAGAAATGAATTTGCCCCCTATTTTGGGTGAAATCATCATGGAACAGCGTGGTTTGATTTTAGTCGTTGGTGCAACCGGTTCAGGAAAATCAACATCACTGGCGGCGATGATTGGTCACCGTAATCGGAATTCTGCTTCACATATCTTAACGATTGAAGATCCTCTCGAATTTATCCACAAACATGAAAAATCAGTTGTGCAACAACGTGAAGTAGGTATTGATACCTTATCCTATGAAAATGCGTTAAAGAATGCGTTACGGGAAGCTCCAGATGTCATTATGATCGGTGAGATTCGGGATATAGAGACCATGAAGCATGCTATTAATTACTCAGAAACAGGCCATCTTTGTTTAGCGACATTACATGCTAATAATGCCAATCAAGCTTTGGATAGAATTTTAAATTTCTTCCCAGAGACGGCGCATCGACAATTATTAACAGATTTATCATTGAATTTACGAGCTATCATTTCTCAACGTTTACTTGTGGCGAAAGATGGCAAGCGAGTGCCAGCAGTCGAGGTGATGCTCAATACACCATTTATTGCTGAATTGATTACTAAAGGTAATATTAGTGGCATTAAAGGTGCCATGAAAGAAAGCACGGAGAAAGGCACTATCACATTCGATCAAGCATTATTGATTTTATATCAATCTGGCCAAATCAGCTTAGATGAAGCGATATTTAATGCCGATTCGAAAAATGATCTTAGTTTGGCGGTTCGTATGTCAGCGGGACCAGATGAGCATGATGACGATAGTGGCAGTGAATTAATAATGGGGTAAAACACGCAGCTTATCAGCGTGTATAATTCGTATCAAATATGAATCTTTAAGGTAGCAAACAATGCAAATGAATTTCTTAGACTATGAGCAACCTATTGCAGAGTTAGAAGCAAAAATTGATGAGTTGCGTTACATGAGTAGCGATAGTGATCTCAATATCACTGAAGAAATTCAAAAGTTACAACAGAAAAGTGTTGAACTGACTCAATCTATCTTTTCATCATTGACGCCATGGCAAACAACACAAATGGCACGTCATCCACAACGTCCATATACCTTAGATTATATCCATCGAATCATTACTGATTTTGAAGAGTTACATGGTGATCGGGCATATGGTGATGATGCTGCATTAGTGACGGGAATGGGGCGGTTAAATGGCCGGCCTGTGATGGTTATTGGTCATCAAAAAGGCCGAGATACCAAAGAAAAAGTAGCCAGAAACTTTGGCATGCCTCGTCCTGAAGGTTATCGTAAAGCATTACGCATAATGAAAATGGCCGAACGTTTTGGATTACCGGTAGTGACCTTTATTGATACCCCTGGAGCCTATCCTGGTATTGGCGCTGAAGAGCGAGGCCAAAGTGAAGCGATTGCCCGTAATTTATTTGAAATGGCACAGCTTAGAACACCTATTATTAGTACCGTTATTGGCGAAGGTGGTTCAGGTGGTGCATTAGCTGTTGGAGTGGCAGATCATCTGATAATATTGGAATACAGTATTTATTCAGTTATTTCTCCAGAAGGGTGTGCCTCTATTTTGTGGAAAAGTGCAGATAAAGCCTCTGATGCCGCGACGACATTAGGTGTGACTTCTGACCGTCTGAAAGGTTTAGGTCTAGTAGATGAAGTTATCACAGAACCGTTAGGCGGAGCACATCGTGATATAGACGAGATAGCAAACCGAGTTAAAAATGCGATTGATGAAAAATTAAGCGAATTAGAGCAATTGCCTTTAGATACGTTGGTTGAGCAGCGTCAAAATCGTTTGTTAAATTACGGTGAGTTTTTGGAATAACAGATCTTTGATCGTGTTGAATACACAGAAAATTATTGATGACATTGTTCATTGCACAATAGGGAAAAAGATCTGGGTCGCTTATAGCGGCGGCGTGGATTCACATGTATTACTTCATCTTTTAGCAACCGCTAATCATCCTGATATAAAGTCAATTTATGCGATCCATATTGATCATGGCTTACATTCTGATTCATCCAAATGGACACAACACTGTGCTGCAGTGGCATCTGATTTAAAGGTTGAATTCTGTAATATCAAAGTGACCGTTGCCGATATCGATCAATTAGGCATGGAAGCGGCAGCGAGAGCTGCACGATACCAAGCATTTCAACAACAATTGACCGCCAATGATGTATTACTCACGGCGCAACATCAGGAAGATCAAGCTGAAACACTCTTGTTACAGCTATTTCGTGGTGCAGGGCCAAAAGGTTTGTCGGCAATGGCAGCACAGTTTTCATTAGGCGATGCCGAGGCTATTCGCCCTCTACTGAATGTGTCACAACAAGATATTAGCGCTTATGCCCAACAGCATCAATTGCAGTGGATTGAAGACCCGAGTAATAGTGATACACGATGGAATCGAAATTATATTCGCCATACGGTTTGGCCTGATATTGAGCAACGTTGGCCAAGTGCCGCTAAAACAATAAGTCGTAGTGCAGAACATTGTGCTGAAGCAAGTGAGCTGTTAGATGAGCTAGCGATGATCGATCTTGTAAATTTAGCCATGGATGAAACAAAAGACTCACTGCCCATTTCTGGATTATTAACTTTATCACCTCCGCGTTGCCGAAACTTATTACGTTATTACCTGACATTAAGGCATTTTCCAATGCCATCGACAGCGTGTTTACAACAAGTGATTGATGAAGTGTGTTTAGCGAAGCAAGATAGTAATCCGATGGTGAGTTGGTCAGAGGTTGAAGTCAGGCGCTATCAAGATCAACTGTATATTATGTCTCCACTGGCTAAACATGATGACAATCAAATTATTGACTGTCATAGTCTGCAAGATATTACCTTGTCCGATGGTCGCACATTACGTTGGCAGCCGATGGAACAAGGAATCAGTGAACAGGCAATAACAGCCGGTTTAACAGTTCGCTTTCGTCAGGGTGGAGAACAGATTCAACCGCAAGGGCATGCACACCATAAAAGTGTGAAGAATTTATTGCAAGAATGGGCTATTCCACCGTGGCAACGTGATCGAATTCCACTGTTCTATAAAGATGAAGAACTGGTTGCTGTGGCTGATTATTGCATTAGCGATAAATTCACTGTCGTCAAAGGACAGCAGGGCTATTTCCCTAAATTAAAAGGGTAGAGTTTCTTTTAATTTAATGGCTGCATTATTTAGCTTTAGAATATATGTAGCGAATTCCTCTTCATGTTATTTGTTTTTATCGCAAAGGGAACAAATCAAAGATTTTTACGCTCCAGTGAGAAGTGAGTGTAGTAACGATTTGATTTCTGCGAAAATTTTTACAGTATGTTTTTCAAACCAAATACAACCAAAGCAATAATACCAGTAACAAAACCCATCCATGCGATAGAAATTCCAAATATTGCTACATTTGCAGACCAGTCTTCACTGTGGTTTATATCAAAAATATCTGCGGTTTGAACTAGAATACAGCCAAAAACGGTTGCCATGAAGCTCACTAGTGCAATGGCGACGCAAAATTTCCATTCTGGGTTTTTTGATATTTGGTGTAAGAAGGTGACCATAATTAATATCATACCTGTGCTTATCGTAACCATATGCTTCAAATAATCATGAAGAAGTTGCTTGTGTTCGTTACTCCATTTGTTTTTATTTTGACTTTCTGACATGATTCTCACTAAATTTTTAACAGTTTATTTTACGGAACGTTCCGTATATCACTCTAGTTTTTGCTCAAATTATAAAGGGTTCTTACCCATATAATTCAAGCTGTACCAAATAGTAACGCGCACCTTGTGTACAATACCAGTATCAATTTAAATTTGTTTCACCAGTGTGCAGGTATTTGCATATGGTGATGATGTTGAGAAGTCTATTTCAACATGCCGATGACTATTTTTTACTGAGCCAGAGGCAGATATTTTCATTGAGAAAAACCGCCAACTCTGTTAATTTAGACCCCTAATTTGAGCCGAACCATTCTGGTTGTGCCGTTTAATTAGAAATCTCCAATATATGACTAAATTTATATTTGTCACTGGTGGTGTTGTTTCGTCCTTGGGTAAAGGAATTGCTGCAGCGTCACTGGCTGCCATTCTTGAAACCCGTGGTTTGAAAGTCACACTGGTGAAGCTTGACCCCTATATCAATGTCGACCCCGGCACAATGAGTCCTCTGCAGCATGGTGAAGTATTTGTAACCCAAGATGGTGCAGAAACAGATCTCGATTTGGGTCACTATGAGCGCTTTATTGATGCCAAGATGACCAGTAAAAATAATTATACTACCGGTCAGATATACGAAAGTGTTATTCGCAAAGAACGTCGTGGTGAATACCTAGGTAATACCGTACAAGTTATCCCTCATATTACCGATGAAATTAAGCGCTGCATTTATGAAGGCGCTGGTGATGCAGATGTGGCACTGATTGAGATTGGTGGTACGGTGGGTGATATTGAATCATTACCGTTCTTAGAAACCATTCGTCAGATGGGTACACTGTTAGGCCATGACAATGCATTATTTATACACCTAACCTTAGTACCTTATATTCCATCTGCGGGTGAGATTAAAACCAAACCAACACAACACTCGGTAAAAGAACTACGCACGATTGGTATTCAGCCAGATATTTTATTGTGCCGTATGGATCGTCCATTACCAGATGCAGAACGTCGAAAAATTTCTTTATTTACCAATGTGCCGGAAAAATCCGTTATTTCTGCTGTTGATGTTGATAGCATTTACAAAATCCCAATGGAACTACATAACCAAGGTTTGGATGAGATTGTCGTTAAACAATTAAATTTAGATGCGCCAGTAGCCGATTTAAGCCAATGGCAGCACGTTGTTGATAATCTGAATAGCCCACAAGGTGAAGTCAATATCGCCATGGTCGGTAAATATATGGATTTGACTGAAGCCTATAAGTCTTTGTCAGAATCATTGATACATGCAGGCATCAACACTCGCACTAAAGTTAATGTGCACTATATTGATTCTGAGATTATTGAGAAACAAGGTCCGGCGAGCATTGCCGATATGGATGCTATTTTGGTACCGGGTGGCTTTGGCGAACGTGGTGTGGAAGGCATGATTCAAACCGCTCAATATGCACGCGAAAATAATATCCCTTATTTAGGTATCTGTTTGGGTATGCAAGTAGCTGTCATTGATTATGCTCGCAATAAAGCAGGATTAGAAAATGCTTACAGTACAGAATTTGATAGTGATACGCCTCATCCAGTGATTGGTTTAATCACCGAATGGCAAAAAGAGGATGGTAGTATTGAGCAACGCGATTCTAATTCTGATTTAGGTGGCACAATGCGTTTAGGTAGCTATGTCTGCCTATTGGCCGAAGGTAGTTTGGCGGCAAAGATCTATGGGGAGTCAGAAGTGACTGAGCGTCATCGTCATCGCTATGAATTTAATAATAACTATAAACAAGTCTTAGAAGATGCCGGTTTACGTTTTTCAGGGATGTCAAAAGATCAGAACTTGGTAGAAATGATCGAAATTCCGGGTCATCCATGGTTTGTGGCATTGCAATCTCATCCTGAATTCAGATCAACACCAAGACATGGTCATCCATTATTTGAAGGCTTCATTAATGCGGCTAATAAGAATAAAGCTAAGAAAAATAAAGGAGATGCCTAATGCAATTATGTGGTCAAGAAGTAGGTGGTAAACAGCCACTATTTTTAATTGCCGGTACCTGTGTCATTGAAAGTGAACAAATGACGATGGATGTCGCTGGGCAATTAAAAGAACTTACGGATAAGTTAGGCATACACTTTATTTATAAATCGTCTTTTGATAAAGCAAATCGAACCTCTACCAGTAGTTATCGTGGTCCTGGTTTAGACGCTGGCCTAGCTATTTTTGAAAAAGTGAAAAAAGAATTGGGTGTACCCATTTTAACGGATGTACATGAAGATACGCCGTTGGATGAAGTGGCAAGCGTCGTGGATGTATTACAAACCCCCGCATTTTTATGTCGCCAAACTAACTTTATTTTGAATGTGGCTAAACAAGGTTTGCCGGTCAATATTAAAAAAGGTCAATTTTTGGCACCGTGGGATATGGTTCACGTAGCCGAAAAAGCCAAATCAACAGGAAATAATCAGATTATGTTGTGTGACCGAGGCACATCATTTGGTTACAACACCTTGATTTCAGATATGCGTGGTCTTCCCGTTATGCGAGCAATGGATTGTCCTGTGGTATTTGATGCGACCCATTCTGTACAACAACCCGGTGGCCAAGGTGGTACATCAGGTGGTCAACGTGAATTTGTACCTGTACTTGCGCGAGCTGCTGTAGCTGTTGGCGTGGCGGGTATCTTTATGGAAACACATCCTGAACCTGACAAAGCCTTAAGCGATGGTGCTAATTCTTGGCCATTACATAAAATGGAAGCGTTATTAGAAACATTAGTGGCGATTGATAGTACGGTTAAAAAACAAGATTTTATTGAAGATTCATTACTTTAATCTAATTGGATGAGTACAAATGACTTTACTTAAGATCATGTGGAGAATAGATTGAGCAAAATTAGTGATATACGTGGGCGTGAAATTCTAGATTCACGTGGTAATCCGACAGTTGAAGCGGATGTGATTTTAGAAAGTGGTGCAATGGGTCGAGCAGCAGTGCCCTCTGGTGCTTCGACAGGCCAACGTGAAGCGGTAGAGCTTCGTGATGGTGATAACGCACGTTATTTAGGTAAGGGCGTACTAAATGCAGTAGACGCTGTAAATGGTGAATTGCGTGATGCTATTGTAGGAATGGATGCGCTGGATCAACAAGCGATTGATGCCACATTAATTGCTGTTGATGGAACTGAAAATAAAAGTCGCTTAGGAGCAAATGCCCTCCTTGCTATTTCAATGGCAACAGCACATGCCGCTGCTAAAGATGCTGGTTTACCGCTATACCGATATCTTGGTGGTGAAGATGCCGTTGTGATGCCAGTACCGATGATGAACATTATTAACGGTGGTTCACATGCTGATAATAGCGTTGATTTGCAAGAGTTCATGATTATACCTGTTGGAGCTTCAAGTATTACTGAGGCAGTACGTTATGGCGCAGAAGTTTTTCATGCCTTAAAGAAAGTGCTGGCTAATCAAGGTTTAAGCACCGCAGTCGGTGATGAAGGTGGATTTGCACCAGACTTGCCATCTAATGAAGCAGCAATTGAAGTCATTCTTGAAGCAATTACTAATGCAGGATATGAGGCTGGCAAAGATATTATGCTGGGCATTGATGCCGCGAGCTCAGAGTTCTATCAAGATGGAAAATATGTCTTAGCTTCTGAAGGTCGCTCATTATCATCAGCCGAATTTGTTGATTTACTAGAATCTTGGGTGGATAAATACCCGATTATTACCATTGAAGATGGTATGGATGAAAATGATTGGGATGGTTGGAAGTTATTAACTGACCGTATCGGTGATCGCGTGCAGTTAGTGGGTGATGATTTATTTGTGACTAATACCGCTATTTTAGAGCAGGGTATTGCTAAATCTGTCGCCAATTCGATATTGATAAAAGTGAATCAAATTGGCACATTGACAGAAACATTAGCAGCTATCGATATGGCTAAAAAAGCGGGCTATACGGCGGTTATTTCCCATCGTAGTGGTGAAACAGAAGATACGACTATTGCCGATCTTGCGGTAGCAACCAATGCTGGTCAGATCAAGACTGGTTCACTATCTCGCTCGGATCGAGTGGCGAAATACAATCAACTTATTCGTATTGAATCAGAATTAGGCGATCGAGCACATTATCCCGGGAAAAAGGTTTTTAATCAGGCGTAGTATCGATTAACGATGAAACCAATTATGATTTTACTGACAGTATTATTGCTTTTACTGCAATATCGACTGTGGTTTAGTCACGACGGTTTGCCACCCGTGTTACATCTCCATCGTTCGGTTGAAATACAAAAACAAGATAATGCTGTGCTTGAAGAAAGAAATCAGGTCTTAGCCGCTGAAGTACAAGATCTAAAAAGTGGCTTAGATGCGATGGAAGAACGTGCTCGTAGTGAATTAGGTATGATTAAGCAGGGTGAAACTTTTTTCCAAATCATAGAAGATGGATCAGATAGTGACTAATCAATCGGTATGGGCTATTGTTCCTGCAGCTGGAACCGGCATGAGAATGCAAGCTGACAAGCCTAAGCAATATCTCGAATTGGAAGGTAAAACTGTTATTGAACACACCTTACAGCGCTTGGCTTCTCATCCTAAAATTAAAGGTATCGTCGTTGCTATTGCTAAAGATGATCCATGGTGGCCACAACTATCACTAGAAATTGATAAGCCTATTCATGTAGCAGAAGGTGGTGCATCACGAGCCGATTCGGTACTCAATTCATTAACTGAATTAGATAATATTGTTGATGATGATTATTGGGTTCTTGTTCATGATGCGGCTCGTCCCTGTTTGCGACATCAAGATATTACATGCATGCTGAAGACATTAAGTGATCATCCAGTCGGTGGCATTTTGGGTATTCCAGTCAATGATACGGTTAAGCGTACAAATAGTGATCAAACAATTACTGCAACGGTTGAAAGACAAGGTTTGTGGCGAGCATCCACACCGCAAATGTTTCGTTTACAAGCACTTAAACAAGCATTGCAAACAGCTAAAAAACAGCAATTAACCGTAACGGATGAAGCGAGTGCAATGGAATTAGTAGGCTTGCAGCCGATGATGGTGGAAGGGCATTCGGATAATATCAAAATTACTGTGCCACAGGATTTAGCGTTAGCAAGTTTATTTCTCCAGCAACAGAGGGGCACGTAATGAGAATTGGTCATGGCTATGATGTGCATAAATTTGCTGTCGGCAGCGATCTCGTTATTGGTGGGGTGACGATTCCACATACACATGGTTTAGAGGCTCATTCAGATGGTGATGTATTGATTCATGCTATTTGTGATGCTTTATTAGGTGCTGCTGGTTTGTGGGATATAGGCCATCATTTTCCCGACACAGATGAATCATTTAAAAATATTGATAGCAGATTGCTACTAAAACGTGTTGTCAGTGATTTGGCAGAACGTGGATGGAAAATAAATAATATTGATAGCACGGTCATTGCTCAAGCGCCTAAATTAGCCCCATTCATTCCAGAGATGCGTGATTTATTAGCCAAGGATCTTGCTATTGAAAGTGATGCTGTCAATGTTAAAGCGACGACAACGGAACAGTTGGGTTTTACTGGGCGGAAAGAAGGTATTGCTGCTCATGCTGTTGTGTTAATTCAACAAGCGGAATAATAGTTGAGAGATTATCAATTTGCATCGCTGCCTAGAGTAAGCGAGTCAGCAGCATCATGTTCCGCCAATATTCGACAGTCAGCTGAATATTTCCAAGTTGATGAGATTTTACCCTTTAAACCGGATGGAAAGGGCGGCCATGTTTGGTTAAAAATTCAGAAACGAGGTATCAATACTGATTGGCTCGCTAATGAACTAGCCAAATTTTCAGGGGTGAAATCAGTTGCAGTAGGTTATGCCGGACTCAAAGATCGCCATGCGATTACTCGTCAATGGTTTAGTGTTAATTTAGAAGGTTTTGATGAACCTAACTGGACACAATTTGAAAATGACGATATTCAAATTATTGAGCAAACGCGTCACGGTAAGAAATTAAAGCGAGGTGTATTGTCTGGTAATCGCTTTAAATTACGATTAACGGACTTGCAAGGTGACAGAGCACAGTGGGAATCTAGTTTAAAACAGATCAAGCAACACGGTGTACCAAACTATTTTGGTGAACAGCGTTTTGGCCATCACGGCAGTAATCTACAGCGAGTTGAACATTGGTTTTCAACGGGAAAGGCACCACGAAAGCGCAATCAAAAAAGTATTTATTTATCGTCTGCACGTTCATGGTTATTTAATCTTGTGTTAGCAGAACGCATCAAAAAAGCTAGTTGGAATCAGCCTTTAGAGGGTGATGTAATGTTATTATCTGGCACCAAAGCCAGTTTATTTAATGTTGATGCTGTTGATGAAGAATTACGGAATCGTGTTGATAGTATGGATATACATCCTACAGGTCCGATGTGGGGTAAGGGGCAGCAGCTCACGCACTTGGATAGTTTAAATATAGAACAACACATTTTGGCTGATTGGAATGATTGGCAGCAAGGGCTGGAAAAAGCTGGACTCAATCAGGAAAGACGATCACTCAGATTATTTGCAGGTAATTTTGAGTGGCAATATTTAGCTGATAATCAGTTAGAATTAGATTTTTCTCTACCTGCAGGAAGTTATGCAACTGCGGTTATGAGAGAATTAGCCATAATCACCGATGTACACCATGGAACTATTTAGATACATAAACCCTCTTAAATAGTGAGTTCAGAAGGATAAGGTCATAAATACATGCTGAAAATATTACTCATTATGCTGCTTTTACCAATAAGCCTCTTTGCTCAAACATGGCAGGCTGAAAGTGGTGATCGTCAAATGGCAGTCTTGGAGTTATTTACTTCCGAAGGTTGTGGTTTGTGCCCGGCAGCTGATCGCTGGGTTAATAAATTACCGGAGCAAGGCATTACGGATGATCAATTAATCGTCTTAGCTTTTCATATCGATTACCTGAATGATAAAAAAGGTTGGGTGGATCGTTTTGCGAGTCCTGTTTTTTCAGACCGACAACGTCAACAAGCTCAGCTTAATCTCTTTCAAACGATTTACACACCGGAGTTTGTAGTCAGTGGAGAAGTTATTCATAACTGGCAAAAACATGTCAAAGAGGTTATTCATGTGGTCAATGGCTTTGCACCGGAATCTAGCATTACATTAGTCGTGTCAGATAATGATGGCGAATTGATTATTGATAGTCATATTGCCGTTGAGGGCGAGGAAAACAGAAAGTATTCACAACTCTATTTAGCGATCACAGAAGATGATTTATTGAGCGAAATTAAAGGTGGGGATAATGTTGGTGCAACATTTAACCATCAACACCTAGTGAGAAAATGGTTAGGCCCCTTTTCGTTAAACGAAGGTGGCGAAACGGATTTTTCAACGTCAGTCATGATGGGAGATGAATGGGATATCAATAAAACACGTGTCGTAGCAGTGGTACACAACTTAGAGGATGGTTTTGTATTACAAGGTTTGGCATTACCTTTATCTGAGCATTCAGACCATTAAATTTATTTTTTCATTTTGTCCTGTCACTGTACAGGGTAAAATAAGCTATTGTAGAATTTAACAGCGAATACAGATGGATTATTTACCTATATTTGTCGACCTTAAAGATCGATCGTGTCTAGTTGTTGGTGGTGGTGAAATTGCTGCACGTAAGGCTGGATTACTATGCAAAGCCCAAGCAGCTGTCACCATTGTCGCACCAGATGTTTCACCGAGCACAAAATCCTTGATTGATGCAGGTAAAGTGAAATGGCTTAGCACATTATTTTCAGCAGACATGTTAGCTGGTCATACTTTAGTGATTGCGGCGACGGATGATGAAAATATTAATCGTGATGTTTATCACCATGCTAAACAGAATAATATCCTAGTGAATGTAGCAGATTGTCCTGAATTGTGTGACTTCATCTTGCCATCAATTCTGGACAGAAGTCCCATTGTCATTGCAGTATCAAGTGGCGGGAAATCACCGATACTAGCAAGACAATTACGAGCACGGTTAGAAACATTAATTCCTGCCAGTTATGGCAATTTGGCACGTTTAGTGGGCCAATATCGTGATGTGGTGAAAAATAAATTACCTACATTATCTTTACGCCGTCGGTTTTGGGAGTCGATTCTGCAAGGAAAAGTTGCCGATCATGTTTTGGCGGGAAGAGATGTTCAAGGCGAGCAGCTATTAAAATCGATTTTAAATGATGCTAAAACAGACGAAGATCAGCAAGGTGAAGTTTATTTAGTGGGTGCGGGGCCGGGCGATCCTGAATTACTAACCTTTAAAGCCTTAAGGTTAATGCAACAAGCTGATGTAGTTTTTTATGATCGGCTAGTCAGTAAAGAAGTCTTGGCATTGGTACGTAGAGAAGCAGAGAAAGTGTATGTGGGTAAGCAACGTGCTTGGCATACGGTTCGGCAAGAAGAAATCAATCAATTATTATTAAAATATGCCAAGCAAGGAAAACGTGTCTTAAGGCTGAAAGGAGGAGACCCTTTTATCTTTGGTCGTGGTGGTGAGGAGATCGAAACCTTAGCTGCTGAAAATATTCCTTTCCAAGTTGTACCAGGAATCACCGCTGCTTCAGGTTGTGCGAGTTATGCGGGCATTCCACTCACTCATCGTGATTATTCCCAAAGTTGTACCTTTGTAACGGGTCAATTGAAAGAAGGTGAATTGGATCTTAATTGGCAGGCATTAGTTCAACCGAGACAAACAGTTGTGGTGTACATGGGGCTAGCAGGGATACCCGTTTTAAGTCAACAATTACAGCAACATGGTCTTGCCAGTGACACGCCAGCAGCACTAATACAGCAGGGTACAACAGAACATCAAAAAGTGTGGATTAGTACTATTGCCGAACTCCCCAGTGTTGTGATAAAAGAACAACCTATTGCACCAACGTTAGTGATTATTGGGGATGTGGTGAAGTTACATGATTCATTATCGTGGTTTCAGGGTTCATAACTCGCTGTTAGCTTTCGATTAGGCCATGCTTAATGGCTAGCCTTACCAACTCAACGGGGCGAGTGATCTTTAGTTTTTGTTTTAATATAGTTTGATAGTTAGCAACGGTTTTCTGTCCAATATTTAGTAATGTGGCAATATCATCGACAGTTTTCCCTTCTGCTAGCAATCTAAAAATCTCAAACTCCCTAGACGTGAGCTTCTGGATTGGATTTTCATTAGTAATAGTTTGTGCGTTTATTTTTTCAGACAGTGCAGGGGTTAAATAGCTTATCCCTTCGGCAGCACTTGTTACAGCGCGAACTAACTCGTGGGCATCACTTGATTTCGCAACATAACTTATTGCACCAGCAGTTAAAGCTTGTACTGCAAACATAACATTCTCATGCATTGAGAAAATGATTATTTTGGCATCATGATATCGAAGTAGAATTCGTCGTAATGCCTCTAATCCACCGATGCCAGGCATTGATATATCCATAATCAACACATCGGGCAGCCATTCTCCAAATTGCTGATAAGCTTGCTCACCGCTTTCTGCTTCAGCAATAACATTAATATTGTCATGTTGCTCTAATAAGCGACGTAAACCTGAACGGACAACACTATGGTCATCTGCCAGCATGACAGAAATGGATGTTTTCATTGTTTTCCTTCAATAGCGCATGGCAATTCAATAATGATCGTTACACCTTCATTAATAGCTGTTTGTAGCTCAAATTTTCCTGCTAAACCTTCGACGCGTTCTTTCATCCCGACTAAACCAAAACCTTTGGCTTGGATGGTGTGATCAAAGCCATTGCCATCATCATTAATTATCATATAAATGTGCTGGTTTTCTTCTTTGACGGAGATGGTGATTCTAGTGGCATCAGCATAACGTGCAATATTAGTTAAACATTCTTGCACTAATCGATAGACAGAAATTAACAGGGCATCATCAAGGTTTATAAAATTTCCTGAAATATGGAGATCTAAGCCTACATTTGGATTACGTTCGAGCCATGTTGAAACGAGTTCTTTTAATGCTGCATCTAAGCCCAATTCATCAAGATCACTAGGACGAAGTCGTTGCAACATTGTATGAACAATCTCCATCATTCGTTTAACAACAGCATCAATAGCTGTTGCACTTGCTTGAGCTGAATCGATTGTTTTAGCACCTTTAATAGCAGAAGCAT
Organism: Piscirickettsiaceae bacterium; assembly: GCA_013215775.1. GTDB lineage: Bacteria > Pseudomonadota > Gammaproteobacteria > Nitrosococcales > Methylophagaceae. Next base: position 16,247 of record JABSQO010000003.1, on the reverse strand, counting down.
CCATATGAATCGCAGTAAGATGCTGACCTATTTCATCATGAAGTTCTTGGGCTAAATTTTTCCGTTCATCTTCTTGTAAACGTATCAGTTGTTGCGATAGATGATGGTTGTTTTCAATACTAGACTGTAGCGTCTCAGCCATAATATTAAATTTATCACTGATACTAGATAACTCTGGTAAGGTGAATCTGGGTAATCTAGACGCAAGATTTCCATGCTCTAGTTCAGTTAACGCCGCAATAATATTATCGATAGGGCGTAACGCAATGCTTACAGCAAAATAAACGACAATGTTAACGACGAGAAAAAAGATACTTAGTAGCACTAATATACCTTTGGTCTCTTGCCATTCTTCGATGATTTCATAAGAAATATCGGGAGTAATTACCAATTTCCCAATATGCTGATTAGCGATAAATACCGGTTGGCTAGTACTGAGTAACGTACCTGTTACGGTATCCATAGTATTAATGAACCAATCAGGAGGATCGTTTGTATGAACACTGGTTTTGACCCGATTACTGTCTTGTAGATTGCCAGAAGTATCAAAAAAATCTATTTTAAGATGACGAACATTTTTAAGATCTCTTAGGTGAAAGAATGATCCACTTTTGAGAATAGGCAATTCTTGTCCTCTAAGTGCTGAAATTTCCGCATCAAACATATGCACAGCAAGAATGGCAGTTGAAGCAATTTCAGCTTGTATATTATTGCGAGCATTTTTAATGGTAAGTACTGCACCAATAACGATAACTAGCAGTAATGTAACAGTGATTATTAGGTTCAAACGTAGCTTTAAGTTCATGGATACATTCTATTAGTTATCAATATAGATCAGTCGATTAGTCATTGTGCTGGATCATTATGCACTATCGAGATTATATCTAAATTATCCTCATCAATAATCAGGAATTTTTCCTATATTAATTTTTGTAAATACTTGCATAATTGATGCATCTATAAAAATGTGGAGAAGATATGCAAATGCAGGACCTTTACCAACGCAAAGCGTTATATTCAATGCTGATAACAGCAATGATTTCAGCACCTGTTTATGCTGAAGATGACAGTGATCTAGAATTAACCGATATTGAAGTAATTGGTACCACACCTTTACATGGTGTTGGGCTACCAGCCGACCAAATTGCCAGCAATGTACAATCTGCAACTGCTGAAGAAATTGAAAATAGTCAAAGCTTAGATATTACCGATTTCTTAAATAAGACTTTTGGCAGCGTCAGCATTAACTCTGCTCAAAATAATCCATTTCAACCAGATCTTCAGTTTCGAGGTTTTACTGCATCACCGTTAGTGGGTGTGGCACAAGGATTATCAGTTTTCCAAGATGGCGTACGTATTAATGAACCATTTGGTGACACGGTTAACTTTGAGTTGATTCCAGAATCTGCCATTGCCAGCATGAATTTAATGCCGGGTTCAAACCCCGTATTTGGTTTGAATACCTTGGGTGGTGCGATTTCTATTCAAACAAAAAATGGTTTTACCCATGAAGGTCATAGCCTTGAAACTTATACCGGTTCATTTGGCCGTAAGTCAGCGACCATAGAAAGTGGTGCTAATGATGGTACATTTGGTTACTTCATTACTGGTGCGCATATTGAAGAAGATGGTTGGCGTGATGAATCTCCCTCTGATATTGATCAGTTTTTCGGTAATTTGAGCTACCGTAATGAGTCCAGCACATTAGATTTGTCCGTAACTGCTGTAGACAGTGATCTGAATGGTAACGGTGCCTCGCCCATTGAGTTAGTTAAGCAAGATGATAAAGCGGTATTTACTTATCCAGATAATACTCAGAACGAATTGAGAATGTTTTCATTAAATGGTTCACATTGGTTATCTGATTCAGTGCTAGTTTCAGCCAATACCTATTACCGAAACAATGATCGTTCAACCTTTAATGGTGATGGTGCTGAACTAGAGATTGATAGTGGTTTCTTAGTTGAAGAAGATGAAACCTATGGTGGTGTAGGTGATGGTATTGAAGATACTAATGGTGATGAGATTACTGAAGCTGCCCTAGGTAGCCCTACTAACGATTTGGCATTAAATAATACTAGCGAAACTGAGCAAGATGGCCTTGGTTTTAGCTTACAATTCACTTTCTTGGATGATTTATTTGACCGTGAAAACCAGCTTATTGTTGGTGCCAGTTATGATGATGCGGATATGGAATACAACGCGCGAAGTGAAGTGGCGGTATTCAAAGATGATCGTGGCACAATCGGTACCGGTGTCACACTTGCGGATAGTGTTGTAGATGGCGATATTGATAGTGATACGCTTGGGATTTATTTCACTGATACTTTAGCCGTCACCGACCAATTATCATTAACTTTATCGGCACGTTATAACCTGACCCATATTGATATTTCAGGAACCAGTCAAAATGGTGCAACTAACCTAAATGAATCAGGTAGTACCCATACCTTTAGACGTATTAATCCTTCTGCTGGTTTAACGTATGCTGTTAACGAGACATTTGGTGTGTTTGGTAACTATAGTGAATCATCACGTGCACCGACACCGTCAGAATTAGCCTGTTCGAATAAGTCGGTTCCTTGTGCATTACCTAACTCGTTTTTGAGTGATCCACCGCTTGACCAAGTGGTGTCAAAATCGTGGGAAGGGGGCTTCCGAGGCCAAGTCAGCAATGTAAATTGGACAGTGACTGCATTCCACAGCACCAATCATGATGACATTATCTTCTTGCCCGTTGAAGAAGGCGCAGCAGGTAACTTGAACAATGGTTATTTCGATAATGTGGGCAGAACCAAACGTAAAGGTGTTGAACTTGGTTTAAATGGCTTAGCACATGATGACAAAATGAATTGGTTTGCTAATTATTCATTTGTTGATGCGACGTTTGAGTCAAGTTTTGATGTGCATAATGAGAACAATCCAGCAGGTGAGGACACTACAGTAACAAGTGGTGACAATATCCCTGGTATTCCGAAGCATAATATAAAGGTTGGTGCGGACTATGCCTTCACACAGGGACTATCTTTAGGTTTTGACGCGTCATATCGTTCAAGTCAGCGCTATCGTGGTGATGAAGCTAATAACAATGCGAGAATTGGTGGTTATGCAATCATGAATTTACATGGTCGATATGCGGTTAATAAGCATGTTGAATTCTTTGCCAAAGTAGATAATGTTTTTGATACAGAATATGAAACATTTGGTCTTTATGGTGAACCGGGTGAAGCACCCGGTCTAGGTGGATTATCTGACCCACGTTTTGTTGGTGCCGGTGCACCTCGAGCTGGTTGGGTTGGTATAAAGGTATTGATGTAATTCGTGTATGATTTATACCTGTACTAATTGTTTTTCAAAATGATGTAACTTTTTTGATGATGAGTAGTCAATAACTATAACCTCTCTCTGAGGTTTTAGTTTTGTTCTCAACCGTGGTGTTAATAGCATCACGGTTTTTTTTGTCTAAATAAACCGCATTGACAGATCAATAGCACGAATATCTTTGGTTAACGCACCTATTGAAATTTGGTCAACTCCTGTTTCAGCAATGGTTCTAACATTGTCGAGAGTAATACCGCCAGAGGCCTCTAATTTAGCGCGGCCTTGATTAATTTCAACTGCTTTTATGAGATTTGGAACGTCAAAGTTATCAAGCAGGATAATATCAGCCTGGGCGATTAAAGCTTGTTCAAGTTCATCAAAGTTTTCTACTTCGACTTCAACGGCAATTCCCTTGGCTATTTTCTGTGCTGAAGCAATGGCGGCTATTATAGAACCAGTAGCAAGAATATGATTTTCCTTAATTAAAATGCCATCATAGAGTCCAACACGGTGATTATGTCCACCACCACAGCGGACAGCATATTTTTGAGCAATTCGTAGGCCTGGAATTGTTTTACGAGTATCCAATATTTTAACGTCAAGATCGACAACAGTATCAGCATAATTTTGAACGAGTGATGCAGTACCCGATAAAGTTTGGAGAAAATTAAGCGCTACACGCTCACCAGATAATAATTGTCGGGCTGGGCCTGTTAGTTCACACAGGATGTCATTTTCCGATATACGATCCCCATCATTAAAGAACCAAATAATTTTTATGTTTGAACTAAGTTGTGCAAACACTTCATTGACCCATAAAACACCACTTAGAGTTGCCTTTTCTCGGCTTATTATTGTTGCTGTTGTCGATGTTTCGGGTATCAAACTAGCCGTTAAATCTCCAGCGCCAATATCTTCTTTAAGTGCCTGTGTGACATTATCGCTAATGATATTTTGATTAAAATCAAATTTTATAGTCATATTTTTGGTTGTTATGGTTAATTTCAGTAGAATGATTAATAAGGAATCATTCCACAGGGTAACGAGTGAAGGAACAATTTTCTATATTTTTACGCTATTTCTTTAGCCGTGCTCGTGATCTTGCCTCTATTATCGCAGTTATTGCCTTTTTCCAGCTAGTTGTTTTACAACAACCTATTCCCAATATTGGGCAAATTCTAATAGGTGTTTTGTTAATCATGCTGGGATTGACGTTCTTTATTCGCGGTTTAGAAATGGGCTTGTTCACAATTGGTGATGGTATGACAACCATTTCTGATGCACTATCTCAAATGAAGCATCATAAGAATAAGATGTTTTTTGTTGATAAACGTCATGAAGATGATGAATATGGCGTGGTGAGAATGTCAGATATTGCTCATCCATGTATTGGTACATGATAAATCACCAGATCGTGTTAATGTGTATGAAATTATGATTAAGCCGATTATTACGGTGGATGACTCTATGGATATACGATATTGCGCTCGTTTATTTGAACGATTTAGACTCTCTAGAGCTCCAGTAGTCGAAGAGTGTAAATTGATAGGTGTGGTTAGCCTAAGCAGAAAGGTTTTACATGGTGCCAGGAAGTAACTTTGCAGGTTGATATTAAAACAGGTCTATTTACCGAAATCGATTACCATTGTTCGCCTAATCAAGATGAGCGACCGGATAGTCAGGATATTACCGGTATTGTGATCCACAATATTAGCCTACCTCCAGGTGAATTCGGGGGAGGATGGATTGATGATTTATTCTTAAACAGATTAGATCCATCAGCACATCCGTATTTTAAACATATTGCAGATGTACGGGTTTCAGCACATTTATTGATTAGACGAAATGGTGAGGTTGTTCAATATGTGCCTTTTCATCAGCGTGCTTGGCATGCCGGTATTTCTTTGTGGGATGACCGTGCACGTTGTAATGATTTCACTATTGGTATTGAACTAGAAGGCTGTGATGATCAGACTTTTGAGACCGTTCAGTATGAAATCTTGGTAAAAAAAATTCGTGCTTTAGTTTTAGCCTATCCACAGCTATCTTTAGATAGAATAGTGGGGCATAGCGATATTGCTCCAGAACGAAAAACAGATCCTGGCCCCTGTTTTGATTGGTCTTATTTTCGATCTGTTCTGGAATCTTAGTTTATCCAACCACCTGTTGCTTGTATCGGGCTCAAATCACTATCATTATTGACCCATGCAGATAAGGCTATTGTAGAAGGGTGAATGTTCAGTTTAGGTAATTTTGCAGAAGAAACGGTATATTGACCGTCAGTTGATAATTTCATAGCAACCCGATGCAGGCCAAGAACCACAAAGTCATGAGTCAATGTCTTACCCTTATTTTCACCAGCTGTAATATCGACATTTAAGTCAAATCCAAGCACCGCAATATTAAGAATAAGATCAGATTGTTTTTTATTAATTGGCTGATAATTCGCATTAATGACACCATCATTTAAGTCCACAGATAACGTGCCTGTTATTACATTCGGTGAGAGTTTCAAATTGGATTGTCGACGCCATGAAGTCCATTCACGACCGTTTAACAACATGCCAGGCGTGTAAACACTAGAAAGATTATGCTCAATCGAATATTGGCGTTGTCGATTACTAAATTGTGGGTTAGCAAAAGGATCTTTCCAGCCAATGTAGTCCCAATAATCAACGTGGAAAGCCATGGGGATAAATTCAGACCAAAGACGTGGATCTCGTTTTAATTTTCTGAGCCATTTGTCAGCGGGAGGGCAGCTACTGCATCCTTCGGAGGTGTAGAGTTCAATTATATTGACACGTTCACTGTCACTGGTAAAACTTTGAGCTGATGAGATTGAGGAAATAAAGAAAAATAATAGGGCGCTTGTGTAGAGTGATTTTTTCATCGTACATCTCCCATATCATTGATGAAGTGCCAGAATTGCTCTGGCACTTCATATTCAGCTGATTATTGAGTGATAGCAATTAACTCAATTTCAAAAATCAATGTTTCGTTAGGGCCAATTGGAGAACCTTGACCCGCGCCACGAGGACCATAAGCCAAGTTAGCAGGAACAACAATTTCCCATTTAGCGCCTTCTTTCATTAGTTGCAATGTTTCTTGCCAGCCTTGAATAACACCTGTTACAGGGAAGGTTGCGGGTTCGTCACGGTCATATGAACTATCAAATACAGTACCGTCTAATAATGTACCTTTATAGTGGGCAATAACTTTATCTTCGGTAGTCGGTGTCGCCCCATCACCTGCGGTGATGATCCTATATTGCAAGCCACTATCAGTGGTGATAACGCCATCTTTCTTAGCATTTTCGTCCATATAAGTTTGAGCTAGAGTTTGTTTTTTATTCATTTCGGCAGCCATTTCTTTGGCTTTTCCTTGTTGGAATGCTGTAATGATTTTTTCGGCTGTTGCTTGATCTAATTGTGGTTGTTTGCCTGCAAACATGTCTGCAACACCGGCAGAAAATGCTTCCATCTCAAGGTCTACGCCTTCAGCCAACATGTTTTGGCCAACTTGAATACCAAAAATATAGCTTAGTTGCTGTTGTTCAGTGTCTAATGTAGCGGCGTGATCATCAGCCATTGCTTGTGCTCCAAAAAATATAAAAGGTAGAAATATGAGTGTTTTTAATTTCATTTAAATATGCTCTATATAGTAAGTATTAGGTTAAAAATATCATCGCTTGTTTATTACTAATTTCTTAGTAAGCACAATATCGATAAAGTTCACCAGCGGCACATTCTCTCACATTTTGCTAGTGATGATTAGTTGAAATAACCGAGTGTTAGACTTGGTTATTAATTCAATTGGTACTATAATGGTATCAATTGGGAGGGAATGACATGTTACGTATGAGTAAATTGACAGATTACGGTATTGTTTTGATGAGTTATCTTGCATCAAAAACGTATCAGCAACATAGTGCACATACTTTGTCTGATGCGGTTCAAATGCCATTGCCAACAGTGAGAAAAGTATTAAAAGCACTATCTCATGCTGACTTATTGCAATCTGAACGTGGTGCGCATGGTGGATATAACTTAACGCGTAATCCTAAAAATATTTCAGTGGCTGAAATCATTACTGCACTGGAAGGTCCGATTGCATTGACAGAATGTGTCAGTGAAGAAATCCACTGTGAACAAGAATCACATTGTGATGTGCAAACGAATTGGACACGTATCAATAATGCGGTTTATCACGCATTGGATGAGGTGAAGTTATCCGATATGTTAGTACCCCAATCATCAGGCGTAAGCCCGATACATTTTTATCCATCAGCAACATTACATAACGGTGAGATACATGGCTGAACAACAACAAATAGATGACGTATTAGAGAGTGATTATCAGGCTGGCTTTGTCACTGATATTGAATCGGATACTTTTTTACCCGGTTTAACAGAACAGACTGTTCGTGATATTTCACGAATCAAAGGTGAGCCGGAGTTTTTATTAGAATGGCGTTTGCAGGCTTATCGTTATTGGCTAACGTTAGAAACACCAAAGTGGGCGCATGTTCATTATCCTGAAATTGACTATCAATCTATTAGTTATTACTCAGCACCGAAGTCAAAGACAGATGGCCCTAAAAGCTTGGATGAAGTTGATCCGGAATTATTACGTACCTATGAAAAACTCGGTGTGCCATTAGATGAACGTGCTCGTCTTGCAGGTGTTGCTGTTGATGCGGTTTTTGATAGTGTCTCTGTTGCGAATACTTTTCAAGATAAATTGGCAGAAGATGGCATCATTTTTATGCCATTTTCAAAAGCAGTGCACGAACATCCAGAATTGATCAAAAAATACTTAGGCAGTGTAGTGCCTTATAAAGACAACTTTTATGCTGCATTGAATTCTGCTGTGTTTAGTGACGGTTCATTTGTTTATATTCCTAAAGGTGTACGATGCCCGATGGAATTATCGACATATTTCCGTATCAATGCCGCTAATACTGGCCAGTTTGAGCGGACACTTATTATTGCCGATGATGATGCTTATGTAAGCTATCTTGAAGGTTGTACAGCACCAATGCGTGATGAAAATCAATTACATGCTGCGGTGGTCGAGTTGGTAGCGCATGATCGTGCTGAGATTAAATATTCAACCGTACAGAACTGGTATCCCGGTGATAAAAATGGTGTAGGTGGTATTTTCAATTTTGTCACTAAGCGAGCATTATGCCGCGGTGTTAGCTCAAAAGTCTCATGGACTCAAGTTGAAACAGGTTCGGCAATCACTTGGAAATATCCAAGCGTGATTTTGCGAGGAGATAACTCGGTTGGGGAATTTTATTCGGTAGCGGTTACCAATAATATGCAACAAGCTGATACTGGCACAAAAATGATTCATCTTGGCAAAAATACCAGTTCAACCGTTATATCCAAAGGTATCTCAGCAGGTCGGTCGCAAAATGCGTACCGTGGTTTGATACGGATTGGACCTAATGCTGAAAATGCCCGTAACTACACCGAATGTGATTCATTGTTAATGGGTGATCAGTGTGCAGCACATACCTTCCCTTATATTGAAGTGAAGAATCCGACAGCCCAAGTCGAACATGAAGCGTCGACATCAAAAATTAGTGAAGATCAGTTGTTTTATTGCAAACAACGCGGCTTAGATACCGAAGATGCAGTATCAATGATTGTGAATGGCTTTTGTAAGCAAGTGATGCGTCAATTACCGATGGAATTTGCGGTAGAAGCACAGAACTTATTAGGGTTGTCCCTAGAAGGTTCTGTCGGTTAAATACTTAAATAGAGAATATAAATGTTAGAAATTAAAAACCTTCATGCCAGTGTGGATGGCAAAGAAATATTGCGTGGTATTAATCTGACTGTTAATGCCGGTGAGGTGCATGCCATCATGGGGCCAAATGGCTCAGGAAAAAGCACGTTGTCAAACGTCATTGCGGGTCGCGATGGTTATGAGGTTACTCAAGGCACCGTGACTTACCAAGGTGAAGACTTATTGGCGTTAAAAGCTGAAGAACGTGCTCAACGTGGTGTGTTTTTGGCATTTCAATATCCAGTGGAAATCCCAGGCGTAAGCAATATCTATTTACTGAAAGCAGCATTGAATGCGGTACGAAAACATCAAGGCTTAGATGATCTTGACGCTATCGATTTTTTGACCTTAGTACGTAGTAAATTAGAACTGGTTAAAATGGATGAACAATTCCTACACCGCGGAGTTAATGAAGGCTTTTCTGGTGGTGAGAAAAAGCGTAATGAAATTTTGCAAATGGCATTACTTGAACCCACATTAGCCATTCTAGATGAAACAGATTCTGGTTTAGATATCGATGCATTAAAAGTGGTATCGAAAGGGGTGAATGCCTTACGTTCACCCGATCGTTCAATTGTGATGATCACCCATTATCAGCGTTTACTGGATTATATTGTGCCAGACTATGTCCATGTCCTTTCCAATGGCCAGATTGTTAAATCAGGTGATAAAGAATTAGCGAAAGAGTTAGAAGCAAAAGGTTATAGCTGGATCCACGATACGCCTGAAGGTCAACCAGCATGAAGCAATTAACGGATCTGGCGACTGATTTTGCCAGCGTTGCTGAAAGTAGCATTTTGGCGGGGCAGGATCTAGCGTGGTTAAATGAATTGCGGCAGCAAGCAGCTATGCAATTCAAAAATAATAGCTTGCCAGCTAAAAAAGTGGAAGATTGGAAATACACCAGTTTATGGTCGCTTTCACAGCAATTATTTACTCATGATGCCGACACATTTAGCCTGAGTATTGAACAATGTGATCAACTTGCACTAATAGAAAATACTTATCGAATTGTTATTGTCGACGGTGTGTTTTCACAAAAACTATCGACAATTGATAGTGTTGAAGATGGATTAAATGTTTCCCCTTTCTCAGCATCGGTGAGCAGTATTGATCAGGTATTAGGCCAACAAGTTGATCTTGCAAAAGCAGGATTAACAGCTCTCAATACGATGTTGATGAATGAAGGTGTTGTCATTACCGTGGCAGAAGATGTCCACATTGAAAAACCAATTGAATTATTGGTCATTAATAGTGGAACTACCCAAAATTTAGCGATACATCTTCGCAATGTAATTAAGCTTGAAGCGAATAGCAAGGCGACAGTGATTGAACATTATGTCGGACTGAATGATGAGTCCTATTTTACCAATGTTGTGACGGAAGTATCATTGGCAGAAAATGCAGAACTGAAACATTACAAGTTACAGCAAGAATCTGACAATGCCTTTCATATCGCGACTTTGGCGGCAAAACAAGCGACAAGCAGTCAATGGCTTACTAATAGTATTTCTCTTGGTGGCAAGTTGGTACGGAATGATGTCCACAGTCAATTATTGGGTGAACAATCGCATGTCACGATGGATGGTTTATATCTACTGAATGATGAACAGCATATTGATAATCACACACGAATTGATCATGTTGTACCGAATACGACTAGTGAAGAATTGTATAAAGGTGTCTTAGATGACAATTCACATGCGGTCTTTAATGGCAAAGTGATTGTGCATAAAGATGCACAAAAGACCGATGCTAATCAACAAAATAAGAATTTATTATTATCTCGTGGTTGCGAAATTGACAGTAAACCGGAAATGGAAATTTATGCTGATGATGTCAAGTGTGGACATGGCAGCACAGTCGGCCAAATCGATAAAGATCAATTATTTTATTTAAGAACGCGTGGCTTGGATGAAGTTAGTGCGCGTAGCTTACTGACTCATGCTTTTGCTGTAGATGTTTTGGATAGAATTCCTGCAGAAGACATTCGTAATGCCTTGTCAAAAGTGATTGAACGACGTCTACCACAAGGTGGAATATCAGGATGAGTCATCTAGATCTTCAAGCAATTAGACAAGAGTTCCCAATTCTTGACCAGAATGTTAATGGACATCCGTTGGTATATCTTGATAATGCAGCAAGTAGTCAGAAACCGATTCAGGTGATTGATGCCGTAGCTGACTATTATCGAAAAGACAATGCCAATGTGCACCGTGGTGTACATCGTTTAAGCCAACGTGCTACCGATGCCTATGAAGGTGCCCGTGACAAAGTTCGTGGTTTTATAAATGCAAAATCAGATAAAGAGATTATCTTTGTTCGTGGTGCGACAGAAGCTATTAATTTAGTTGCCCAAAGTTTCGTTCGACCACAGCTACAAGCTGGCGATGAAATATTGATCAGTCATTTAGAACATCACGCCAATATTGTGCCGTGGCAGATATTATGTGAACAAACTGGTGCCAAGCTAAAAGTCATTCCCATGACTGAAGTGGGTGAGCTAGATCTATCGACATTTGATGATTTGTTAACGACACGGACCAAGATCTTAGCAGTAGGTCATGTCTCTAATGCGTTAGGAACTATTAATCCTGTTAAAGAAATGATTGTTAAAGCACATGCTAAAAATATTCCAGTTTTACTTGATGGTGCACAAGCCGTGCCGCATATGGTCGTTGATGTACAAGATTTAGATTGTGATTTTTATGTGTTTTCAGGTCATAAAATGTTTGCGCCGACAGGTATAGGTGCATTGTATGGCAAACAGGATTTATTAGAAGAAATGCCTCCTTGGCAGGGTGGTGGTGACATGATTTTATCAGTCAGTTTTGAACACACTCAATATAATGAATTACCTTATAAATTTGAAGCGGGCACACCGAATATTGCAGGTGCAATTGGTTTTGGTGCTGCAATTGATTATATGCAGAACTTGGGCGTTTCAAATCTAGCTGAACATGAACATAACTTACTAATAGCAGCTACTGAAAAACTGAACGCTATCGATGGCGTTAGAATTATTGGTACAGCTGAACACAAAGCAAGCGTATTGTCCTTTATGATTGACGGTGTACATCCACATGATGTGGGTACGATATTTGATCAACAAGGTGTCGCCATTCGTACTGGACACCACTGTGCTCAACCTGTGATGCAGTTTTATGGAATACCTGCTACCGCACGGGCTTCATTTGCCTTTTATAACACCATAGAAGAAGTCGATTCTTTAGTATCGGGGATCAAAAAAGTACAGGAGCTATTTGCATGAGTAGTGCAGATTTAAGAGATCTCTACCAGCAAGTGATCATGGACCATAATAAAAAACCTCGTAACTTTCGTGAAATGGATGATGCAAATCATTTAGCACATGGTAATAACCCATTATGTGGGGACACCTTAGTTGTGTTCGTTAAGTTAGATGATGACGTGATAGAAGATGTCAGTTTTCAAGGGAGTGGTTGTGCCATTTCAGTTGCATCGGCATCACTGATGACTGAGGCACTCAAAGGTAAAACATTAGCAGAAGCCGAAACACTTTATGACCAAGTTCATAAACAGATGACTGGTGAAGAAGTAGATAGCACTACCTTAGGTAAATTAGAAGTGTTGAGTGGTGTTAAAGAATTTCCAGCACGAGTTAAATGTGCCACTTTATCATGGCATACCATGCATGCAGCTATGGATAGTGACCATGATATTTCAATAACTACGGAGTAAGAAATGAGCGAACACTATTTCGAAGTTAGCTTAGACGAATTGAAAGAAGACGTGATTGAGATGTTAAAAACCATCTATGATCCCGAAATTCCAATCAATATTTATGAACTCGGATTGATTTACGATATCAATATTAGTGAAGATAAAAAAGTTGATATCAATATGACCTTAACAGCCCCGGGCTGCCCAGTGGCACAATCATTTCCTGGAGATATAGAAGCTAAAGTAGCGACAGTACCGAACGTAAATGAAGTTAAAGTCGAATTAGTCTGGGAACCACCTTGGACTAAAGACATGATGACCGAAGCCGCACAGTTACAATTGGGGATGTTTTAGGTTAAGATTTTGTGCAATTATTAATGTTTTTTTAGGATGAAAGATGACACTCAATACAAATGGCCCGATTTATCTTAATTATTCTGGCCCAACATTATTGAGTATCCCGCTACTAAATAAAGGTTCTGCATTTAGTGATGAAGAACGTGAAGATTTTAACCTAATTGGCTTACTTCCCGATGCACATGAGACAATTGAGCAACAAGTAAGCCGTTGCTATTTGCAGTTTTCAAGCTTTGATGAGCCTATTAATAAGCATATTTATCTACGTGCTATCCAAGATAGTAATGAGACGTTGTTTTATAGTTTAATTCAACAACATATTGAAGAGATGATGCCCATTATTTATACCCCTGTTGTGGGTGAGGCTTGTGAGCGATTCTCTGAAATATACCGACGTGCTCGAGGATTGTTTATTGCTTATCCTGATCGGCACAATATTGACGGAATACTAAACAGTGTCACCAAAAAAAATGTAAAGGTCATTGTTGTTACTGATGGTAGTCGAATTCTTGGTTTAGGTGATCAAGGTATTGGTGGTATGGGCATTCCCATTGGTAAGCTATCTTTATATACCGCTTGTGCAGGGATCAGTCCTGCTTATACTTTACCCATCGTGTTAGATGTAGGAACTAACAATCAGCAACTACTTGATGACCCGCTTTATATGGGCTGGCATCATGAACGTGTTGAAACAGAAGAGTATGATGAATTCCTAGAATTATTTGTGACAGCCATTAAAAAAAGATGGCCTGAAGTATTACTCCAATTTGAAGATTTTCAACAAACTAAAGCGTTGCCATTATTAACCCGTTATCGAGACCAAATTTGTTGCTTTAATGATGATATTCAAGGTACGGCGGCTGTCACTGTAGGGACTTTATTGGCTGCAAGTTATGCCAAAAATGAACGACTTGCAGATCAACGAATCGTTTTTGTTGGTGCTGGATCAGCAGGTTGTGGTATTGCCGAACAACTTGTGGCTCAGATGTGCACAGAAGGACTATCAGAACAACAAGCACGCAGTCAGATTTATATGGTGGGACGATATGGTTTATTGACCGAAGATTCATCCGATTTATTAGATTTTCAACAAAACTTAGCTCAAAAGAAAGCAAATCTAACAGGTTGGGAATATACCGAGCAATATGCACCATTAATTGATGTAATGAGTTTTGCGAAACCTACCGTGTTAATCGGTGTTTCAGGACAGCCAGGTTTATTCACAGAATCAATTATTAAAACGATGCAAAATAGCTGTGATAGGCCGATTATTTTGCCATTAAGCAATCCATCGAAAAAAATTGAAGCAACACCAGAACAATTGATTGAATGGACAGATGGTCGCGCTATCATAGCAACGGGAAGCCCGTTTGATCCTGTTCAATATAAGGGTGAGTCTTATCCGATCCCGCAGTGTAATAACAGTTATATTTTCCCTGGTTTCGGCTTGGCTGTTGTGGCGGCAAAAATAACGCGGATCACGGATGAAATGTTGATGACTTCTAGTGAGGAATTGGCACAAGCGTCACCTGTTATTGTCACTGGGGAAGGGGCGTTGTTACCACCTTTAGCTGATATAGCTGACTTAAGTAAAAAGATTGCTTTTTCTGTCGCTAAACTGGCACAAAAGCAAGGCTTTGCTGACAAGATGACAGATCAACAGTTAACAGATGCAATAGAAAGCAATTTCTGGTTGCCAAACTATCGTCAATATAAGCGAATTTGATACTAATAAAGTTCAATACAGCTGGATTTCGAAAATTAAATTAAGCTTGTTGAGCCCACTAAAAATGGGGAAGTTATTGATTTTTTTAGTCAAATGAGAATCATTTGACTTTACCAATATTAAAAACCCCCATATACTCTGAGCCGAAACGTAAATAATAGTTCATGCAAGATCTTGCCTGGAAAGGCATAACTAGTAAGCAAGGAAACTATATTATTATGGGTAGGTTTATCAATCTGTTCTGCATCGCTTTCGTACTCTATCCGGGTAGTACATATTCTGCCTGGGACCTCAATATGCCCATAGGTGTCACCGACACTAGTCAAGCGATATATGGTTTACACATGACCATATTCTATGTCTGTCTGGCTATAGCTGTTGTTGTTTTTGGTGTAATGTTTTGGTCCATTTTTCATCACCGAAAGTCGAAAGGGCATGAAGCCGTACAGTTTCATGAACATGTTACTGTAGAAATCATCTGGTCGATTGTCCCCTTTTTCATTCTTATTGCCATGGCTGTTCCGGCTACTGCCGTACTTGTCGACATGTACGATTCCACTGAATCAGATATTGATATTCTAGTGACCGGCTATCAATGGAAATGGCACTATAAATATATTGGCGAAGACGTCGATTTTTTCAGTGTTTTAGCCACATCCAAAGAAGAAATAGAAAACAAAAAGAAGAAAAACCCTAACTACTTGCTCGAAGTTGATAATCCCTTAGTTGTCCCCATAGATAAAAAAATTCGTTTTTTATTCACCTCAAATGATGTGATTCATGCTTGGTGGGTACCTGATCTTGCCGTTAAGAAAGATGCTGTACCCGGATTCATTAATGAATCATGGACACGTATCAATGAGCCTGGTACATATCGTGGGCAATGTGCAGAATTATGCGGTAAACATCATGGGTTTATGCCGATTGAAGTTAAAGCGGTCACAGAGCCAGAATATCAAACATGGTTACAAGAACAAAAAGCCAGCAAATTGGCTGTGGCTGCGTCATCACAAAAAGAATGGACCATGGATGATCTGATGGTTCAGGGCGCAATGGTCTACGAGAAGAACTGTGCTGTCTGCCATCAGGCAGGTGGTGAAGGCATGCCTCCCATCTTTCCTGCTCTTAATGGCAGTGCTATCGCTACAGGTGAAATGGCAGAACATTTGAAAATTGTTATGGACGGTAAAACGGGGACTGCAATGCCCGCTTTTGCCAAACAACTCTCTGCTGTTGATCTAGCAGCTGTTATTACTTATGAACGCAACGCTTGGGACAACAAAACAGGTGACAAAGTGACACCTGCTGAAGTTCAGGCTTTAATGGGTGAGGGCTTATGAGCGAA
>JABSQO010000029.1 GCA_013215775.1 Piscirickettsiaceae bacterium | reverse complement strand
CATTTGCAGCGGCCATTTTTAAAATTATTTGAATAGCTTGTTCATTATAAAAACGACCATCACCACCGACAACGAGTGTCTTTCCTTCAACATTATCAAGTGCATTGAATGTAGATTGGACAAAATTTTCTAAATAATGTGGCTGTTGAAATACGATTACCTTTTTTCGTAAGCCAGAAGTGCCTGGCCTTTGATCATTGAACGGTGATGTTGCAATGGTGACAACTGTCATACTGATTACCTGTGTTTTTTTAGCGTTACTTGTTAATATTTGCATCTTACTAACTTAAATATACCATACCCATCTGATGCAAATTGCTCAAAAACCTGATACAGCTCGATTAATGCGTTTGGCTACATATGCCTCGGTATTGACTGCGATAATTTTGATCTTAGCCAAATTAGTAGCATGGTTTATTACTGATTCAGTGAGTATTTTGGCTACTTTACTGGACTCTACACTTGATGTATTAGCATCAGTTGTTAATTTGATTGCTGTACGTCATGCCTTGCAACCGGCAGATCAAGAACATCGATTTGGTCATGGTAAGGCTGAAGCCTTAGCGGGTATGGGGCAGGCAATGTTTATTGTTGGCTCTGCCGGGTTTTTATTGCTGCAAGGTGTAGGTCGATTATTCCACCCTCAAGCAGAAATGCATGGGATGGAGGTCGGTGTGTCGGTTATGGTGTTCTCAATGTTCGCCACACTATTATTACTTTCATTCCAGAAATATGTCATTAAACACACACAATCTACCGCTATTAAAGCCGATGCTTTGCACTACAAAACAGATTTATTAGTAAATGGAAGTGTTATCGTTGCCTTGTTACTGGCGTTCTACGGTTGGACGCAGTTCGATGCATTATTTGCCATCGGTATCGCATTATTTATCCTTTATAGCGCATGGACAATCGTCAAAGAGTCAATTGATTTATTAATGGATCATGAATTACCTGATGAGGAGCGTGACAAAATACAAGCTGTCATATTGAAACATTCAGAGACGCAAGGTTTTCATGATTTACGAACTCGCCGGTCAGGAACAATGGTGTTTATCCAATTGCATTTGGAATTAGACGCCTCATTAACTTTAGCTGCTGCACATTCGATTGCTGATGAAGTTGAATGTGAACTTGCAGCTCTGTTTTCTGAAGCAGAAGTCATTATCCATGAAGATCCTGTGAGCGTTGATTCTGAATTAATTGTGTGAATCCACACACAAAGTTTAAGTAAACACCGTATAATTGACCTTTGTTTATCACATGATGAGTTGTCATATTTTGGTCGAGAATATTCACTCAGGCGTTATCCCTACTATTATTTTATTAGTAGTGCTATTACTGATTGTAGTGATGATTAGAAACAAACGTAAACGCGATTCCTCATGTCAGATAGTGACTATCTTAAAATCACAAATCCGTGCTGAAATTAAAGATTTTATTATTCCAGATGGCATTGGTGGTTTATTAGAGATTGAGCACCTTATGTTAATAGATCAAGGTTTGTTATTAATTGAAACTTATCCGATGGGTGGCAACCTGTTTGGTTCAGAAAAAATTGATCAATGGACTCAAATTATTCATGGAAGAAGTTTTAAGTTTGCCAATCCATTACGGCACATTCGAACCTCACGACAAGCTATTAAGGTATTGGCGCCAAAGATCCCTATTTTTTGTAGAATAATTTTCACCACTGACGCTATCTTCCCCAAAGGTAAACCTGACGAAGTATCTATCTTGGACTCATTGGCTGAAGACATGCAGTTAATTAATGCTGAACCTGTAATCATTGATGAGGCACAGCAATATTGGGATCGTATTATGAGAATTGCTCGTAAGGATGGTCAAGCTGTTAAACGTGGGGCAGGTGTGGATGGCTGATCAACATTTGGTTGTCGCTATTTCATCTCGCGCTTTATTTGATTTGGACGAAAGCCATCAAATTTATAAAGAGCAGGGGACACAGGCGTATTGCGAGTACCAGATTGAAAATGAAGATATCCCACTCGAACCAGGCGCTGCGTTTGCACTCGTTAAAAAATTATTAGCACTCAACAAAAAAACAGATAACACACCTAAAGTAGAAATTATATTATTGTCTCGTAATAGTTCTGACACTGGATTACGTATTTTTAACTCTATCCAACACCATGAACTGGCTATTACTCGGGCAGTATTTACTTCCGGAAGCAGTCCATATCGCTATGTCGCAACGTTTGGTGCCAACTTATTTTTATCCACTAGTCCAGAAGACGTTCGAAAAGCATTAGATGCAGGTATTGCGGCTGCGACTATTTTGCCATCAAATGTCGGCGATAACACCGATAAGGAACAATTACGTATCGCATTTGATGGCGATGCCGTGTTGTTTTCTGATGAATCAGAACGAATTTATAAAGAACAAGGCCTACAGGCATTTACCGACAATGAACAACAAACGGCTAAAAACCCTTTAAGTGGTGGCCCATTTAAAGATTTTTTAATGGTCTTAAATCATCTTCAAACTGAATTTGATGGTGATAAAACACCGATTAGAACCGCACTGGTTACTGCACGCTCTGCACCCGCTCATGAACGAGTCATT
Source organism: Piscirickettsiaceae bacterium (assembly GCA_013215775.1). GTDB lineage: Bacteria > Pseudomonadota > Gammaproteobacteria > Nitrosococcales > Methylophagaceae. Next base: position 23,431 of record JABSQO010000029.1, on the reverse strand, counting down.
CGTACATTACGTGCTTGGGGCATTCGTATTGATGAGGCTATTTTTCTCGGAGGGATGGATAAAGGGCCATTTTTGAAAGCATTTGGTGCCGATATTTTTTTTGATGATCAGCAAGGTCATTGTGATTCAGCAAGGGAACATGTGGCGACCGGTCATGTCCCTCATGGTATTGCAAATGAAAACAAATAAACGATAAAACTTTGATCTGGATCGCTTAATTAAAGAATCAGACTTTGCTACATTTCAACAGTTTTGTCAGCAAGCTAATTTTTTAAGTATCTAAGGCTAGTTTTCTTGCTTATCTATGTTTATAATGACCAGCTTGATTTAGGCAGCTGACTGCCTAAAAGTTATTTTTGCGAGAGTGGCGGAATTGGTAGACGCGCTGGATTTAGGTTCCAGTGCCGCAAGGTGTGAGAGTTCGAGTCTCTCCTCTCGTACCATAAATGAAGATTCGATGGCTTACTGATGAAGTAGTCATCGAATACTTTAACTCCTAGGTTTGAGGTAAAGAATGCAAGTTACTGTAGAAAATGTTAGTGAACTTGGTCGCCGTATGACGGTAACAGTAGAAGATGCCAATATCGATCAAGTCGTCCAAGAGCGATTAAAATCAATTCGTCCAACAGTAAAAATGTCTGGTTTTCGACCTGGTAAAGTTCCCATGAAAATGGTTGAACAATCACATGGCGCGACAACACGTCGGGATGTTATTGATAATCTTGTGCAAAGCAGTATGCAAGAAGCATTTACGCAAGAAGAAATCAATCCTGCGGGACCTCCACACATCGAAGCAATGAAAGAAGAAGATTCATCTCTTGTTTATACAATGGTTTACGATGTGTTTCCTGATGTTAAAGAAATTAAATTAGATGACATTAATATCGAAAAAACAGTCGCTGAAGTTCAGGATGATGATGTCGATGGCATGCTTGATACACTGCGTGAACAACGTATGACATGGGAACCATTAAAACGTGCGGCTAAAGAATCAGATGGTGTGACGATTGATTTTGTCGGCAGTATTGATGGTGACGAGTTTGATGGTGGTACAGGAACAGACACTCTAGTCGTTATTGGCGCTGGTAATATGTTGCCAGAATTTGAAAATCAATTGATTGGTACAAAATCAGGCCAAGAACTCACGATTACAATGACATTCCCAGATGACTATCGTGCAGAACATTTAAGAGGTAAAGAAGCCTCTTTTGATATCACTGTGAAATCAGTCGCCAAAAAGAAATTGCCAAAATTGGATAAAGACTTTGCCCAATTATGTGGCGTCGATGACGGAATTGCAGCATTGAAAAAAGAAGTGCGAGCCAATATGACACGCGAGTTAAGCACAGCGGTGAAAGCTCAAAATAAGCGTAAAGTAATGGAAGGTTTGACTGCAAATAATGAAGTAACATTACCAGATGCTCCTGTTGAACGTGAAGCTGAATTCCTGATGGAACAAGCTAAAACCAATTTAAGAAATCAAGGTGTGAATGTTGAAGGTATTCCATTTGATGTGAATAACTTTAAAGATAATGCCAAACAACGAGTTGCATTGAGCTTGTTGATCGGTAAGATTATTTCGGATAATGGCATCACACCAGATGAAGCACGCGTTAAAGAAGTGATTGATGGTATTGCTTCTAGTTATGAAGATCCTGAAGATGTTGTGAAGTTTTATATGAACGATCAACAAAAGTTATCTGAAATTCAAATGATGGTTGTTGAGGATGCCGTGGTTGAATGGATCTACGATCGTGTTAAGGTTGAAGAAAAGTCTTCAACTTTTAGTGAGGTAATGAATTCTGCAGCAGCATAATTCATTAAGCTAATTACAGATGTAATAGCCCGCACTCATTAACTTGGATGCGGGCTGTTTTATTTTATGGCCGAATTTTATTGAGAATGATATGACAAATAATATCTTTACTAATGACGATACCAGTATTAATAATGCGCTAGTACCTATGGTCGTTGAACAAACTCCTCGTGGAGAGCGTTCATATGACATTTATTCGCGCTTATTAAAAGAACGCGTAATCTTTTTGGTGGGTCCAGTAGAAGATCAGATGGCTAATTTAGTTGTCGCGCAGTTATTGTTTTTAGAATCTGAGAATCCTGATAAAGATATTCATCTTTATATTAATTCACCAGGTGGTTCAGTGACGGCAGGCATGTCAATTTATGACACCATGCAGTTTATTAAACCTGATGTAAGCACCTTATGTATTGGCCAAGCTGCTAGTATGGGAGCGGTGCTATTAACTGCGGGTGCTAAAGGGAAACGTTATTGTTTGCCTAATTCTCGTGTTATGGTTCATCAACCGCTAGGCGGATTCCAAGGACAAGCATCTGATATTGAAATCCATGCCAAAGAAATACTCTCTATTCGTGAACGTTTGAACGGTATTTTAGCCAAACATACTGGCCAAGAGATTAAAAAAATCAAGAAAGATACTGACCGTGATAATTTTATGAGTAGTGAACAAGCACAAGAATATGGTTTAATTGACAGTGTGTTAGATAATCGCCCTGAAGAAAAGACATAAAGAGCCGATACAAAGTTTGAATGTTAGGAATGTTAGATTATGAGTGACGATAAAGATAATAAAGACGATAAATTACTGTACTGTTCTTTTTGCGGTAAAAGCCAGCATGAAGTCAAAAAACTGATTGCGGGTCCTTCAGTATTTGTTTGTGATGAATGTGTTGATTTATGTAATGACATCATCCGTGAAGAATTACAGGAAGTTATCACAGATGACTCCGAAGCAGGATTACCTACTCCGCGTGAAATTAAAGGCGCTCTTGATAACTATGTCATTGGTCAAGAGAAAGCTAAACGTGTGTTGTCTGTTGCGGTATATAACCATTACAAACGTCTACGTTTTAGTAGTAAGGATAATGATGTCGAATTATCAAAAAGTAATATCTTATTAATTGGTCCGACGGGTAGTGGTAAAACATTATTAGCTGAAACCTTAGCGCGCGAACTTGATGTCCCATTTACTATGGCTGATGCAACAACATTAACTGAAGCGGGTTATGTCGGTGAAGATGTTGAAAATATTATTCAAAAACTACTCCAAAAATGTGATTACGATGTAGAAAAAGCGGAAACAGGTATCGTTTATATAGATGAAATTGATAAGATTTCTCGTAAATCAGATAATCCATCAATTACACGAGATGTTTCTGGTGAGGGTGTTCAACAGGCCTTGCTAAAATTGATTGAAGGTACAACTGCATCCATTCCACCTCAAGGTGGTCGGAAACATCCGCAACAAGAATTTTTGCAAGTTGATACCAGCAAGATCTTATTTATCTGTGGTGGTGCGTTTGCAGGTCTTGATAAAATCATCCGCGACCGATCTCATAAAGGTGGTATAGGTTTCTCTGCTGAAGTAAATAGTGTTGATGATAGTGTTCTTAGCGATGTGTTAAAAACTGTCGAACCAGAAGATTTAATTCGATTTGGTCTAATCCCTGAGTTTGTCGGCCGGTTACCTGTCGTGGCTACATTAGATGAACTAGATGAAGAAGCCTTAGTACAAATTTTAACTGAGCCTAAGAATTCATTAACCAAACAATATCAAAGATTGTTTGAAATGGAAGATGCTACTATCGAATTTAGAGATGATGCTTTACGTGCGATTGCCAAAAAAGCGATGAATCGAAAAACAGGTGCTCGTGGATTAAGATCTATTATTGAAAATGTACTGCTCGATATTATGTTCGATTTACCATCAACTGATAATGTATCGAAAGTAGTCATTGATGAAAGTGTGATCAATGGTGAAAATTCACCTATTCTGATGTATGAAGATCAAGTAACAGACCTCGCAGCAAGCGATAGTTAGTCTTACACCAAATCTGCTCTTTTTCATAAAACCGTTAAGCACTCATGTTTATGAGTAGTTGTTAATTGACTACTTGAATTTTGTGTTTATATCCCCCATATTTGATTGTGCCCATGCGGCATACCAATATATCGTTTGATTAGAGGCTTTTGACTAGATGGAAAATAAAATAACAACAGATAACAGCTTGGTAGAAGTTCCCGTACTGCCATTAAGAGATGTTGTTGTCTACCCGTACATGGTCATTCCCTTATTCGTCGGTCGTGAACGTTCAATCAATGCGCTTGAAGTTGCTACAGATGAAACAAAACAAGTGTTATTGGTGGCGCAGAAAGATTCCAGCGAAGACAAACCTAACGTAGAAAATTTATACGAGACAGGTACTTTAGCCAATATTCTACAGTTATTAAAATTACCAGATGGCACGGTAAAAGTGTTAGTTGAAGGAGTGTCACGTGCCAAAGTTGCTTATTTTAATAATGATGGTGGTTATTTAAAGGCTGAAGTAGCAGAATTTATTCATCAACAACCGGATGAACGTGAAGCTGATGTATTAATGCGATCTTTGCTCAGTCAGTTTGAACAATACGTCAAACTCAATAAAAAAATCCCTCCAGAAGTGATTGCCTCTTTATCGGGTATTGATGAAGCAGACCGTATGGCTGACACAGTAGCAGCTCATATGACATTAAAGTTGGAAGATAAGCAGTCATTATTAGAAATGAAAGATGTCACTGCTCGGATTGAAAGATTAATGGTCTTCCTTGAATCTGAAATTGACGTTCAGAATATTGAAAAGCGTATTCGTGGTCGCGTCAAAAAGCAGATGGAAAAAAATCAGCGTGAATATTATCTTAATGAACAGATGAAAGCTGTTCAGAAAGAACTTGGTGAAATTGATGAAGTAGCTAATGAAGCTGAAGAATTAGAAGACAGAATTGCCAAGGCTGGGATGTCTGCCGAAGCCAAAACCAAAGCTGAATCAGAATTAAAAAAATTAAATATGATGTCCACCATGTCTGCTGAAGCAGCAGTGGTTAGGAATTACATTGAATGTTTAACGGACGTTCCCTGGAAAAAACGTTCCCGTATCTATAAAGATTTAGATCGAGCTAAAAAGATACTGGACGAAGATCACTATGGCTTAGAAAAAGTCAAAGAACGTATCCTTGAATATTTAGCTGTGCAACAGCGTGTACCAAAATCAAAAGGCCCAATTTTATGTTTAGTGGGTCCTCCAGGTGTAGGTAAAACGTCTGTAGCCGAATCAATTGCACGCGCAACCAATAGAAAATATAGTCGAATGGCTTTGGGTGGTGTGCGAGATGAGGCGGAAATTAGAGGTCATCGCCGTACTTATATTGGTTCAATGCCAGGTAAGGTTATTCAAAACTTGTCAAAAGTGGGCGTACGGAATCCTTTATTTCTTCTTGATGAAATTGACAAAATGGCTCAAGACTTTAGAGGTGATCCGGCATCAGCATTGTTAGAAGTTCTTGATCCCGAGCAGAACTCTAAGTTTACGGATCACTATCTGGAAGTAGAATATGATTTATCCGATGTGATGTTTGTTTGTACGGCAAATACATTAGATATTCCTGATGCTTTACGTGACAGAATGGAAATCATTCGTCTTTCTGGTTATACCGAAGATGAAAAATTGAATATAGCCCTCCGGTATTTATTACCTAAAGCTCTGCAAGATAATGGCCTAAAAGAACACGAAATTAGTATTGAGGAAAGTGCAATATTAGATATTATTCGTCGTTATACTCGTGAAGCGGGTGTGCGTAGCTTGCAACGAGAAATTTCTAAAATTTGTCGTAAAGTTGTTAAACAAATTTTACAAGAAAAACCCACCGATAAAATTATTGTTTCAGAAGATAATCTTGAAGACTATTTAGGTGTTTATCATTTTCAATATGGCGTGGCCGAAGAAACAGATCAAGTAGGTCAGGTTACAGGACTGGCATGGACGGAAGTGGGTGGTGAATTATTAACGATTGAATCAGCAGTAATGCCGGGTAAAGGTAAAGCAACTTATACCGGTAAACTAGGTGATGTTATGCAAGAATCCATTCAAGCTGCAACGACCGTAGTTCGTTCACGCTCAAAAGACTGGGGTATTGCAACTGACTTCTTGCAAAAACATGATGTCCACATCCACGTACCAGAAGGTGCCACTCCTAAAGATGGTCCAAGTGCAGGTGTGGGTATGTGTACAGCATTGGTATCTGCTATTACCCGTATTCCAGTTAAAGCGAATGTTGCCATGACAGGTGAAATCACATTGCGTGGTGAAGTTTTAGCGATTGGTGGACTTAAAGAGAAATTATTGGCAGCACTGCGCGGCAATATTGATACGGTGTTGATTCCGAAAGATAATGTGAAAGATCTAAAGGAAATACCGGATAACATTAAACAGGGCCTAAAAATATTACCTGTGCAATGGATATCGGATGTATTGGAGGTGGCATTACAAACAATGCCTACGCCAACATCAGGTGATAACGAAAAAATGATCGCAAAGGATAAAACCAGTTATCATGAGGCAAGTTCAGAAAACAGGCATTAGTAATGGAAAATAATACGATTATGAAGCAACGGTTAATTGGTTCATTATTGCTATTATTAGTAATTGGTGGCGCCGCTATTTTTCTTATTGGACAGACCAATAACGATGATAAACAGATAGTCACAATCAACAACTCTAGTTTTGTATCCTCAATTGAACCAATGCCGATAGAATTTGTTGAAGTAGATCAAGAAACTTTACTTGATCCTCATCAGTTAGAAGAACAGCAGAATATGGATCGTACTAAGGAAAATAGAGATGAATCTGTGGCCGTAGTTTCTGCATCTGATTTAGACAACAACAGAGTTGAGGTTACAACCGCAAAAACATCAATTTCAGAAGAAAAAACTGCCTTTGCAGAAAAAGAAATACCAACGGTTGACCCTGAAAAACCATCATGGATTTTGCAACTAGGCAGCTTTTCAATACAGGCTAATGCGCAAGCATTACACGAAAAGGCATCTAAGTTAGGTTTGAAATCAAGAGTTGAACAGAGTGGTACTAATTATCGGGTAAGAATTGGACCTGAATATAATAAACAGCTTGTGGACACTATGGCTGAAAAAATATCAAAACAATTAGGCATTAAACCTCAAGTTCTTTTGCAACAAACTAAAATTGAATAAATAAGTTCTATTTTGGCTAAAAATATATGTGGTGATCCTAACCATTCTGGTAGAATTCACTTTTCTCGAACGAATCAATGGCTGTCATAAATAATGTTTTGGGTTGATTATGTAATCATCGGCATAGTAGTACTCTCGGCGGGAATTAGTATTATTCGCGGTTTTATTAAAGAAGTACTGTCTCTTGTTAGTTGGATTTTATCATTTTGGGTGGCCTTAACTTTTTCACCGTATTTAGCAACACTGTTAAATCCATATATCGAAACATCTTCAATCCGGTTATTCACTGCATTTTTTGCCCTGTTTATTGTGACGCTTATACTAAGTGCCTTGGTCAATCATCTTATCTCCACATTGGTTGAAAAGACTGGTTTAACGGGGACGGATAGAGCGCTAGGTGTGTTGTTTGGTATCTTACGGGGTGTTGCCATTGTGACCTTACTAGTGCTGATAGCTGGAGTAACACCAATGCCAAATGATAGTTGGTGGCAAAATTCGCTTCTCATTGAACATTTTGAAACACTTGCTGTTTGGGTGCGTGACCTTTTACCTGCAGATCTTGCAGAATATATTCATTTTAATTAGCTGATAATAGGGTAGATTTATGTGTGGAATTATTGGCATTATCGGAACATCTGAAGTTAACCAATCGATTTATGATGGTTTGACGGTTCTACAGCATAGAGGTCAAGATGCTGCAGGAATTGTCACGTGTGATAGCAAGGGACAATTCTTTTTGCGTAAAGCAAATGGTTTGGTGAAAGATGTGTTTCATACTCGCCATATGCTCCGTTTGAAAGGTAATATGGGTATTGGCCATATTCGTTATCCAACCGCCGGTTGTTCCACATCGGCAGAAGCACAACCATTTTATGTCAATTCACCTTTTGGTATTGCTCTAGCTCATAATGGCAACCTAACCAATACGAAAGTATTAAAAGAAGAATTATTTGAAAGTGACCGTCGTCATTTAAATACAGAGTCAGACTCTGAAGTACTGCTTAATATTTTTGCTCACGAGTTACAAAAAAGTGGTCAGCTTAAACCTCAACCAGAAGACATCTTTAAAGCAGTGTCGCAATTGCACAATCGTTGTAGAGGTGCTTATGCTGTAGTGGCCATGATTGCTGGCGTGGGTATATTAGCCTTCCGCGATCCCTATGGTATTCGTCCTGTTGTTATTGGCCAGCGTGATAATGGTAGTGGCAAAGATTATATTGTTGCTTCAGAAAGTGTCGCGATTGATTCTAATGGCTTTGAGCTTATTCGAGACATTGCGGCAGGGGAATGTGTCTTCATTGATATAGAGGGTAATATGCATGCGCAACAGTGTGCTAAAGACCCAGTGACGTCTCCTTGTATTTTCGAATACGTCTATTTTGCTCGTCCAGACTCTATTATTGATGGCATATCAGTGCATAAAAGTCGCTTACGTATGGGCACTAAATTAGCACACAAAATTCAACGTGAATTCCCAGATCATGATATTGATGTTGTTATCCCGATTCCTGATACTAGCCGAAGTGCAGCACTGCAATTATCATACGATTTAGGCGTGCCATACCAAGAAGGTTTTATTAAGAACCGTTACATTGGTCGTACATTCATTATGCCAGGGCAAACAGAGCGTAAGAAGTCCGTGCGGCAAAAATTGAATGCGATTGATCTCGAGTTTCAAGGTAAAAATGTACTGCTAGTAGATGATTCAATTGTCCGAGGCACTACCTCTCAACAAATTGTTCAAATGGCGCGTGATGCCGGTGCTCGAAAAGTATACTTTGCTTCGGCAGCACCACCAGTGCGTTATCCTAATGTTTATGGTATCGATATGCCATCTCCACATGAGTTTGTTGCGCATAACCGTAATGTTGCCCAAATAGCAGAAGAGTTGGGCGCAGATTGGCTGATTTATCAGGACTTAGATGATTTAGTGGATGCCGTGAAATATAATGACAATGTGCAAAGTTTTGATACATCATGCTTTGACGGCGAATATATTACTGGTGACATTGATGAATCCTATCTTTATTATATCGATGCACTACGGAATGATACGTCTAAATCTGATATCGAAAATGACAATGAGGTCATAGGGTTACATAATAACGCTTAAGTTTTTATTGCAATATAATACTGCCGTAAAGCACATAGATATTTCAGAAAAATATATGTCTCGGCAGCTGAGATAACTCACCTATAATTCAAATGATATTAATGCGATTAAATCTTTACTTAATAGTCATACTGAGTTTTGCTGTTTTACGGTTTTTCTTATATAATTCCGGCGATTATGCATCAGAAATTACCAAAAGAAATTGACCCATTTCGTTTAGCACAAAATGGTTTACTGCTAGAGGGTAAACTTCCCCTAGCAAGAATGGCAAGGTTAACCAAATCACTTCAGAATACTGATGGTATGGTTAATGTGAAGATGGCATTTGATATAGATGAAGTAGGTACGCCATATATGCGTGGCGAGTTCAATACATCAGTCTCAGTTATCTGTGAACGTTGTATGAAAATTATGGTGTTGGAATTAAATGTAGATTGTTCGTTGGCTATGGTTATTAGTGAACGAAAAATCGAAGGATTGGCAGAACAATACGATCCATGGATTATTGAAAATAACGATCCAGTATTGTTAAGCGCGGTAATTGAAGATGAGTTGATTTTATCATTACCACTTGTACCAAGGCATGCTGAAGCATGTCTGCCTAAAGAGGCATGGTCAGTGGGAGATGATGAAGTTGAATTAAAAGATATTGATAAACCTGTATCACCATTTGCAGTATTATCAGGGTTAAAAATAAAACAATAACCTTGCAAGGTTATTAAAAGTAATATTTTCGTTAGGAGAAACACATGGCTGTTCAAAAGAGTAAAAAAAGTACATCACGTCGTGGCATGCGTCGTTCGCATGATGCATTAACTGGAGAAACATTAGCGATTGATTCGACATCAGGTGAATTGCACCTTCGCCATCACGTAACTGCTGATGGTTACTATCGTGGACGTAAAGTTATCGCTGATAAAAGCGAATAAGGCACAACCCGATTGAGCCTTAAGATATCGATTGATGCTATGGGCGGGGATCACGGACCTAAGGTTGTGATCCCCGCTGCTATTTCAGCACTAAAACAATTTCCTGATGTATCACTGATTTTAGTGGGTGACCAAGATGTTATCCGGACACATTTACAGCAACATAATGCTGTAGAAAATGACCGCTTAATTATCCACCATGCATCACAGCAAGTTGAAATGGATGAGTCTCCAGCTACCGCATTACGTAGAAAGAAAGATTCATCTATGCGTGTGGCCATTAATTTAGTCAAAGATGGTAGCGCTGCAGCTTGTGTTAGTGCTGGCAATACCGGTGCCTTGATGGCGATAGCACGGTTTGTATTAAAAACATTACCCGGTATTGAACGTCCTGCAATTGTGTCAGCTTTACCCACGGAGAAAGGGCATACTTATGTTCTTGACCTTGGTGCAAATATTGATTCAAGTGCAGAACACTTAGTGCAATTTGCAGTAATGGGTTCAGTATTAGCTGAATTAGTAGATGGTATAAAGAATCCAACTATTGGATTGTTAAATATTGGTGAAGAAGAAATTAAAGGCAATGAGCGTGTTAAAGAAACTGCACGTTTATTAGCGGAAACAGATCTTAACTATCATGGTTTTGTAGAAGGTGATGGTCTGTATCGAGGCGAAGTCGATGTGCTTGTATGTGATGGTTTTGTTGGTAATGTCGCATTGAAAGCCAGTGAAGGCGTTGTTCATATGATTAGCCATTTTCTACGACAATCATTTAAGCGTAATATTTTCACCAAAATAGCAGGGCTTATTGCTACTCCAGTATTGAAGCATTTCAAAGATCAACTTGATCCCAGAAATCATAATGGAGCGAACTTAATTGGTCTGCAAGGTATTGTGATTAAGAGTCATGGTGGTACGGATGCAATGGGTTTTGCTAATGCCATTAAAATTGCCATTATTGAAGCCGAACATGATGTACCCAAGAATATCAGCAAACATTTAGAATCTTTGCTTGAAGGGCAAGTGACATGATTTACTCAAGAATTTCTGGTACCGGCAGTTACCAACCTGAAAAAGTGCTAACTAACCATGATCTTGAAAAAATGGTTGATACATCTGATCAATGGATCCAAGATCGAACGGGCATAAAAAAACGCCATATTATTGCTGATGATGAAACAACTACTGACTTAGCATTCTATGCAGCTGAAAAAGCCATTGAAGCAGCGGGTATTGCCAATGATGATATCGATCTTATTATTGTCGCGACGACAACGCCAACTAGGATTTTCCCAAGTACGGCTTCATTAGTACAAGAAAAACTCAATATTCACGGCTGCCCAGCGTTTGATATTCAAGCTGTTTGCACTGGTTTTATCTATGCATTGACTGTCGCTGATAAATTTATTAAATCGGGTAGTGCGAAAACTGTTTTGGTCATCGGTGCGGAAGCATTGTCCCGTATTGTAGATTGGACTGATCGTAATACGTGTGTGTTATTTGGTGATGGTGCTGGTGCTGTAATATTACAGGCGTCAGAAGAAATAGGAATAATGTCAACACATATCCACTGTAATGGTAGTTATAACGAACTGTTAAGTGTGCCAACAGGGCCAGGTTCAGTTCCAAGCGAGTTATCACCTTATATTGAAATGCAAGGTAATGATGTGTTTAAGGTTGCAGTTCGGACACTAAGCAGTATTGTTGATGAAACATTAGCCGCTAATAATTTAAACAAACATGATATTGATTGGTTAATCCCTCATCAGGCCAATACTCGAATTATTTCAGCAACAGCTAAAAAATTAGATATGCCGATGGACAAAGTTGTTGTCACTGTTGATGAACATGGTAATACGTCAGCAGCTTCTATTCCGCTGGCATTAGATACTGCCGTCCGCGATGGTCGAATTAAGCGTGGTGAAACACTATTACTTGAAGCTTTTGGTGGTGGATTCACTTGGGGTTCAGTACTTTTAAAATTCTAATCTTTTTAAGGATTAATTCATGAATTTAGCTTTTGTCTTTCCCGGTCAGGGATCGCAATCTTTGGGTATGTTGTCAGATCTATCCACACAATTCCCACAAGTACAAGCAACGTTTTCCGAAGCATCTGAAGTGTTAGGATATGATTTATGGGACTTGGTGCAATCTGGGCCAGAACAATCTCTAAATCAAACAGAACGTACTCAACCCGCAATGTTAGCAGCTGGAATTGCTGTTTGGCGCAGCTGGCAATCAGTTTCGGATATTCAACCTACTTATTTAGCTGGACATAGTTTGGGTGAATATACTGCTTTAGTAGCTGCCGGCTCATTGGATTTTACAGATGCTATTAAGTTAGTAGAACAACGTGGTCAATTTATGCAACAGGCCGTGCCTGTTGGCAAAGGTGCCATGGCGGCCATTCTTGGCCTAGATGATGATATCGTTAAAGCAATTTGTGCAGAAGCCGCCAAACAAGGCGTGGCAGAAGCGGTTAATTTTAATTCCCCAGGACAAGTTGTTATTGCTGGCGAAGCTGAAGCAATTAATGCTGCAATTGATCTTGCCAAAGAACAGGGTGCTAAACGCGCATTATTATTACCTGTAAGCGTACCTTCTCACTGTGCTTTAATGAAACCAGCAGCAGAAAATTTATCAACTGTTTTGGCGAACATTACAATTCAAATACCGACTATTCCGGTCATTCATAATGTGAGTGTGAGCACGGCTAACAATGAAACTGATATTAAACGATTATTAGCTGAACAGCTTTATAATCCAGTTCGTTGGGTAGAAACAGTACAGTGGTTTGCCAGTAATGGTGTCACCAATCTTATAGAATGTGGTCCGGGTAAAGTCCTAGCAGGCCTGAGTAAGCGCATTGATAGAACTATTGTAGGTTTGCCGGTATTTGACCAACCTTCATTAAATAAAGCCATACAGAAAGCAGGAGAATAATAATGAGTTTAGAAGGTAAAATTGCATTAGTGACAGGTGCCACACGTGGGATTGGTCGTGCTATTGCTCTCCGTTTAGGTGCACAAGGTGCAACCGTTATTGGTACCGCAACGTCAGAAAAGGGTGCTCAAACAATTAGTGATTTCTTAAAAGAAGCTAATATTGCTGGTGCAGGTATGGTATTGAATGTGACGGATGCAGATTCAATTGAAACAGTTGTATCTGATACTGAGTCACAATTTGGCGCGCCTACGATCATAGTGAATAATGCCGGTATTACCCGTGATAATTTGTTAATTCGAATGAAAGACGAGGAATGGAACGACATCATCGAAACAAATTTAACGCCCATCTATAAATTAAGTAAACGTTGTCTACGTGCGATGACAAAAGCACGATGGGGACGAATCATCACCATCACTTCGGTTGTTGGTATTATGGGCAATGCAGGCCAAACTAACTATGCTGCCGCAAAAGCTGGTGTGATTGGTTTCAGTAAATCATTAGCACGTGAAGTTGGTGCTCGAGGTGTTACTGTCAACACAGTTGCTCCAGGTTTTATTGACACAGATATGACTAGTTCATTATCTGATGATCATAAAAATACCTTATTACAGCAGGTGCCAGTCAAACGTTTAGGTGAGCCTGAAGAAATAGCTGCCGCAGTTAGCTTTTTAGCAAGTCAAGATGCAGGTTATGTGACAGGCGAAACCTTAAATGTGAATGGCGGCATGTATATGAATTAATTACTTAAATCGTAAAATATTTAAGTAATTGAAAGTTGTATTTAGCAATATAAAGCCAATTTGGCTTGTTTATTAAGGTGCTTGCATTATAAAATGGCAGCACGTTTTAAGTATTAAACCACTAGAGGAAATATACGTTATGAGTGATATCGAAGCCCAAGTAAGAGACATCGTTGTTGAACAATTAGGCGTAAGTGCTGATGAAGTAACAGCAGATGCATCATTTATTGATGACTTAGGCGCTGATTCTTTAGATACAGTTGAATTAGTGATGGCACTAGAAGAAGAATTTGAATGTGAAATTCCAGATGAACAAGCTGAAACTATCACTACAGTTCAAAAAGCTATTGATTATATTAACTCTGTTAAATAATATTACTGATTGCTAAATCATAGCCGCCTAGTTGTGTTGACGCACACTAGGCGGCTATGTTGTTTTACGCCATCGTTAAATCTTGAATAGGGGACATCTGATGTCTAAACGACGTGTTGTAGTAACTGGCCTTGGTGCAATAACACCAGTTGGTTTAAATGTGAAAGACAGCTGGGAGAGTATCCTTGCGGGTAAGAGTGGGATTGCACCACTCACCGTCTTTGATGTTTCCGATTTTTCTGTTCGTTTTGGCGGTAGTATCAAAAATTTTGATATTACAACAATTATTTCACGCAAAGATGCTAAAAAAATGGATAAGTTTATTCATTATGGTCTTGCTGCTGGTAAAGAAGCTATAGAAGATTCTGGCATTGAAATTACTGATGAAAATGCCGAAAGAATTGGAGTTGCCATTGGTGCGGGTATCGGTGGTTTACCCGGCATTGAGGCTGGATATGATGCCTACCTAGCAGGTGGTCCAAGAAAGATATCTCCTTTTTTCGTTCCAAGTAATATTATTAATATGGTCGCTGGTAATTTATCAATTATGTTTGGGTTGAAAGGCCCTAATATCGCGATTGCAACAGCATGTTCTAGTGCTACCCATAATATTGCATCAGCTGGTCGAATAATTCAGTACGGTGATGCCGATGTAATGGTTGCCGGCGGTGCTGAAATGTCGACATCTAAAACAGGTTTGGGTGGTTTTGCTGCTGCACGAGCTTTATCAACACGTAATGACGATCCTGAGGCTGCCAGTCGACCATGGGATCAAGACCGTGATGGTTTTGTTCTGGGTGATGGTGCAGGAATTGTTGTATTAGAAGAATATGAGCATGCGGTAAAACGTGGCGCTAAGATTTATGGTGAACTCGTTGGTTCAGGCATGAGTAGTGATGCATATCATATGACATCACCATCAAAAGGTGGTGAAGGCGCTGCTCGTTGTATGACAAACGCTATGGCTGACGCGGGATTATCTGCCGATCAAATTGATTATGTTAATGCCCATGGGACATCGACACCTGCGGGTGATGCAGGGGAAACTCAAGCAATTAAAGCTGCATTTGGTACTTCGGCTAATAATGTCGCCATCAGTTCTACTAAATCGATGACTGGGCATTTATTAGGCGCGGCCGGTGGTGTTGAAGCAATATTCAGTTTGCTTGCCATGCGAGATCAAGTCGCTCCACCGACTATCAATCTTGATAATCCGAGTCCCGATTGTGATTTAGATTATGTACCTCATACTGCACGGCAAATGAAAATTGATATAGCGATGTCAAACTCATTTGGCTTTGGCGGAACCAATGGTACAATTATCTTTAAGAACATATCTTAAGTATTTGATATAAATATGATTCTAGTTAATGGGGAAACCAATGACAGAATCAATATCACCGATCGTGGATTGCAATATGGTGATGGTCTATTTGAAACCATTGCCTACCGGAATGACATCCTAGAATTCCTTGAGGCACATTTAACTCGTCTTTTAGATGGCTGCAAACGGCTATCAATCTCATTTCAAGATAAAGAGTTATTACGTACTGAATTACTGTCGCTTTGTGCACAATTATCACGGGATTCCGTGATTAAAGTTATTATCACCCGAGGAAGTGGAGGCCGTGGCTACTTTGCCGATAATAATATGACGCCGACTCGTATTATTTCGAGTCACCCATATCCAAAATATCCCAACAGTCATGCTATATCAGGTATTAAGATACATTTATGTAAGCAAACCTTATCTGAGAATAAAACTCTGGCAGGGATTAAACACCTTAACCGCCTTGAGCAAGTATTGGCTCGAAACGAGTGGAATGATCCCGATATTGCAGAAGGATTGATGTTTAATAATGACAACAATGTAATTGAAGGCACGATGAGCAATGTGTTTATCGTGAAAGATAATCAATTGTTCACTCCCAAACTTAATGAATCTGGTGTAGCAGGTGTACTTCGAAGTCAGATTTATCGACTTGCCAAAGAGAATGGACTTAGTGTCAAAGAGAAAATATTCTCTAAAGATGAGTTACTGAGTGCTGATGAAATATTCGTTTGTAACAGTGTGGTCGGTATTTGGCCGGTATCAAACATCGAAAATACAATATATCCTGTCGGTAGTATTACGCAAATTCTTCAGCAAGCATTGGCTCAATCAAAAAAATAATATGAGTTTACTTATAAAGTTAGCGTTGTTCAGTGTTTTGCTTGTTTTAATGACAATGGGTGGAATCTTATATGAATATCAGCGTTTTATAACTACACCATTACAAATAGATGAAGAAGGTTATGTTTATACTGTTGCAGCAGGTAGTAATCTATCGACAATAAGCCAAGATCTTGAAGCATCTGGCCTATCTAACTTTCCCAGTAAATATCTTTATTTTTATGGTCGCTTGGAAGATAAAGCACATTTGATCAGAGCGGGGGAATACCTTATTCAACCGAATACCACAGCACCACAATTTTTAGAGCAGCTTATTTCTGGTCAAGTAATTCAATATCCATTCACCATTATTGAAGGCACCACTAGTCAGCAATTAATTGATGCTGTCATCGCTGATAAACGATTTAAAGCGACTTTTATAGATAATACATTATCAACTGTAATGCAGGCCATTGGTCGAGAGAACAGCCATGGTGAAGGTGAGTTCGCTCCTGAAACTTATTATTTTTCTGCGGGCACAACAGACAGTGAAATATTAAATCGAGCCTATGCACTGATGAAGCTTAATCTTGAGCAATTATGGCAGGATAAAGCGAAAGATCTTCCTTATAAAACGCCGTATGAAGCATTGATCATGGCATCGATTATTGAAAAAGAAACAGGGATTGCCGAAGAAAGAGCAGAAATTGCTGGTGTTTTTGTACGTCGGTTGAAAAAAGGCATGAGATTACAGACTGACCCAACGGTTATTTATGGCATGGGTGATAAATATAAAGGTAATATTCGCCGTAAAGATCTTAAACAAGATACGCCTTATAATACCTATACCCGTTATGGTTTGCCGCCAACGCCAATTGCCTTGCCAAGTAAAGCGGCAATTGAAGCAGCATTACATCCTGCAGATGGTAAAAGTCTATATTTTGTGGCGACAGGACAAGATGGTCGACACGTTTTTTCGGATACATTGAATGCCCATAATAAGGCAGTTAGAAAATATCAGTTAAAGAAATAAATTATGAATAGTAAATTTATTACCATTGAAGGAATAGAAGGTGCTGGTAAATCAACCCAACTTGCTTTTATTCAACGTTACTTAACAGAGCAAGGTAAAACGCTAACTATTACACGTGAGCCAGGAGGAACAAATCTTGGCGAACAAATCCGCACATTATTACTAACGCCGACCAAAGACGGTATGGCAAGTGATACTGAATTATTACTTATGTTCGCAGCAAGAGCCGAGCATGTGGCTCAAGTCATCAAGCCCGCACTTGAACGGGGTGATTGGGTTCTCTCTGATCGATTTACTGATGCTACATTTGCCTACCAAGGTGGTGGCCGAGGTATTAATCAACAACGCATTGCCGAAATAGCAGACTGGACACTAAATGGACTACAACCAGATTTAACACTGTTGTTTGACTTAACCGTTGAATTAGGACAGCAACGAGTTCTTAGCCGCAATGAAGGAATTGACCGTTTTGAGCAAGAGAAAATCGAGTTTTTCCAACGTATTAGGGATTGTTATTTAGAGAGAGCTAAACAAGATCCTAACCGAATAAAAATACTAGATGCTAGCCAATCGATAACTGATATTGAGTCACAAATTGCCAAAATCCTTGATGAGATGATGTAATGATTTATCCGTGGCAAACACTACAATGGCAGCAATTTTGCCAACAAAAAATACAACAAAGAGTCCCGCATGCCATTGTATTATTAGGTGCCGAAGGTTTAGGAAAACGAGCATTTGCCAATCAGCTGGTTGCAACATTGTTATGCGAAATAAATGATGCGATAGAGCCGTGTGGACAATGTCATAGCTGCCACTTATTTTTAGCTGAAAGTCATCCTGATCATATTGTTATTGAGCCTGAAGAAACTGGAAAACAAATAAAAATAGATCAAATCCGTAAGCTAAAAGACAAACAAGAATTAACACCGACTGTTTCAAGGTGGAAAACAGTCATAATTTCACCAGCCGATAGCATGAATATTAATGCCAACAATAGTTTACTAAAACTATTAGAAGAACCACAACCAAACACCTTACTAATATTGATTACGGCTAAAGCAGAAAAATTACCCATTACCATTTTAAGTCGATGTCAAAAAATGATAATACCCGCTCCAGAAAAGGAAATTGCCAGTCGCTGGTTACAGCAGCAGACTTCTTTTTCTGAACCAGACATTGCTCAACTATTACCATTGGCTCATGGTGCGCCACTAAAAGTATTAACTATGTTGGAGCAGGGTGTTGTATCAACAATTGAGCAATTGAAGCATGATTTTGATTCATTATTAAATAATGATATTAATCCTGTTCTATTAGCTAAAAATTGGCAACAGTATGATTTACTGATGATCCTGAACATTTTGCAAAACTTGATTCACAAACGTATTGTTAATGATCAGAAGCAATTAAGTAGTGAAAGTACTGAACGTTATTGGACTATTTACGATTGCATCATCACAGCAATAAAGTTAACATCGTCTCCAAATAACATTAACAAGATATTGTTAATAGAGCAGTTTATGGTGTCAGTAATGAATGTTAACTTACGTTATAATACTGCTAATAACAGTTCAATTTAGGTATAAAACGATATGGCCATGAGTCCACGGAAAGGTATTTTGTCATTGAAGATTGGCGATGAAAACATGCTTTATCATGCTTACATGCCATTCCTCAAAAATGGTGGGCTTTTTATTCCGACGAATAAAGCTTATCGCTTAGGAGATGAAGTCTTCATTTTACTATCCCTTTTGAATGAAGCAGAAAAGATTCCGGTGGCAGGTAATATTGCATGGATCACTCCTAAAGGCTCACAAGGAAATCAAGCTGCTGGGATTGGCGTTCATTTCAGTGATCTTGATAATAATTCAGTAAAGAATAAAATTGAAAACTATCTGGCAGAGAGATTACAGTCAGATAAAACCACGCACACAATGTAAATAAAAGGCTATCGAATGTTTGTTGACTCACACTGTCATCTTAATATGTTGGCACAAGAGGAAGGTGGTCTTGATGCTGTTATCGAACAAGCAATTGCAAATGATATTGAGCATATCGTTTGTATCGCCATTGATAAATCAAGTTGTCAGGAAGCATTAGATATTGCTCGACATTATCCGAATATTTCAGCAAGTATTGGCATTCATCCCAATGTCGATAAGCAGGAAAACTTTACTGTAGAGGAACTTGTTGCACTAGCACAGCACGACAAAGTGATTGCAATAGGTGAAACCGGCTTAGATTATTTCCGTAGTGAAGGTGATTTGGAATGGCAACGTGATCGTTTCCGTATCCATATTGAAGCAGGAAAACAGCTCAAAAAACCCCTAGTCATCCATACTCGCGAAGCACGTAATGACACTATGGATATATTAGAACAGGAAGGTGCACAACAGGCCGGTGGTATTATTCACTGTTTTACCGAAAATTGGGAGACGGCGAAACGAGCACTGGATATTGGTTTTTATATATCTTTATCCGGTATTGTAACCTTTAAAAATGCTGTCGAATTGCAAGAGGTAGCTAAAAAACTACCACTAGACAGAATTCTAATTGAGACGGATGCTCCTTATCTTGCACCCGTACCATTCCGTGGCAAGACCAATAAACCAGCTTACGTCAAACATGTTGCTGAATTTCTCGCCGAACTTCGCGGTGATACCGTAGAAAATATCGCACGAATAACGACGGAAAACTTCCGCCGCCTATTTCCGACTACTCACTAACTCATGTCAACACTGTCGAAGCAGGCAATACTTTTATTGTTCATCTTGTTTGCTGTTGGCTGTTCAGATAACCAAACAGCACTCACACCATTAAAACAAGATGCCGTCATTCTCGCCTTTGGTGACAGCTTAACCTTTGGTACAGGTGCCAATAGTGAAACAGAGAGTTACCCTGCTGTATTACAACAACTAACGGGGCGCACTGTTATCAATGCAGGTATTCCGGGGGAAGTGAGTCAATTTGGCTTAGAGCGTCTTTCAACTGTACTGAATGAGGTGAAACCAGATCTTGTTAGCTTATGTCATGGTGGTAATGACTTGATCCATAGACTGGACCAACAGCAGCTTAAAAGTAATTTAGAACAGATGATTGTCATGATTCAACAGTCGGGTAGCCAAGTCATATTAATAGGCGTACCTAACTTTAACTTAATGTTAACTGTCCCAGATTTATATTTAGAGCTTGCCGAAATTTACGATATTCCGGTTCAAACAGAAATTATTTCAAAGCTTCAACGAAGCCCAACATTAAAATCGGACAATATTCATCCAAATGCGGCAGGTTATTATCTATTTGCGGAGCACATTGAAACACTATTGATAGAAAGTGGCGCACTGTAATTTAAATTTACTTTCCCTTTGCAGCGAGTATTTCCAATATTAAAATATCGCAGGAACCGCAACCACTTACAGCGCCTGTTGCTCGCGATATAGCGTCCACATTATCAGCACCATTATCAATAAGTTGTTCAATTTTAGATTTTGTTGTTCCACTACAGTCACAAATAATATCTTGTTCCTCAGGCTGTTCATCGTTATTCATTGATATATTCAGTCAGGATAAAACATAATAATACTCGAAACCGTCTTTCGACTGTTAGTTGTGTCTGTAAGTAACCCATTTAATATAGTATTGATCAGGTTCTAGCTGGTAAAAATATCCACTAATTAACGCTTGTAAATTTCGTGATATTTTTACGATACTTCCATAGATAGGGAAAGTACGTTAGTATCAAACGCTTAGTGGATCTTGATGTAACTAGGTGAGGGATACGGTATTGTGACCAGATATTTTTCGGAACGAATTCGGCGTCATTGTTTACTTTTAACAATAGTATTACCGTTGAGCAGTTGCGGTATGGTTGGTCCAGACTTCTTAAAACCTGATGCACCTGTTTTAGATAAGTGGATTTCAGACAAGCAATCTTCATTAGATACCAGCTCAGCCGAATTTAAAGAGTGGTGGAAAGTTTTTAATGATCCTGTTCTTGATGAACTTGTTAACACTGCATATCAGCAAAATCTTGATCTACATATTGCGGCAGTTAGGATTTTGGAAGCTAGAGCCCAATTAGGCATCGCCACTGGTAATCAATATCCTCAATCACAAACTATTGGTGGTGGCATTACTCATAATGAAATCAGCAAAAATTCACCTAACTTTTCTCCACTTACAGATTCAACATTTGGCTCGTATCAAGTCGGTTTTGATGCAGCTTGGGAACTAGATGTTTGGGGTCGGTTTAGGCGTGGTGTAGAAGCAGCAGATGCTAATTTATTATCAACACAGGCTAATTACGATGATATTTTAGTGAGTTTAACTGCAGAGGTTGCAGCTGCTTATGTGCAAATTAGAACCTTTGAAGAACGAGTTGTTTTGGCTAAAAAAAATGAAGCGATACAACAACGGAGCTTGCATATAACCGAAGTTCGTTTTAACAACGGCGCGACAACAGAATTAGATGTGACACAAGCCACAGCCTTATTGCACAACACCAAAGCATTGATATCATCTCTCGAAGTTGGTCTACGACAATCTAAGAATGCACTGAGTACATTATTAGGTACCACTCCTAGTGAACTGACAGATAGTTTGAATGAGTCAGGGGTGATCCCATCGGCACCTGCTGATGTTGCAGTAGGCATGCCTGCTGAAATGTTAAGGCGAAGACCTGATGTGCGGCGTGCAGAATTACAAGCGGCATCGCAGAGTGCTCTCGTCGGAGTGGCGGAAGCGGATCTCTATCCAAGTTTTAGTTTATTAGGTTCATTTGGTTTTGCTTCAAGCAGTACTGGATCAAGTGATTTTGGAGACTTAATGAACACTGATAGTTTCACCTCAACAATTGGACCAACATTTAGCTGGCCAATATTGAATTACGGTAGAATAAAAAATAACGTTCGTGTTCAAGATGCTCGTTATCAACAAAGCATCATTAATTATAAAAACACTGTGCTCTCTGCAGTTCGTGAAGTCGAAGATGCTATGGTTGGCTTCTTGAAATCTCGTGAACAAGCCGAGGCTCTGCAGCAGAGCGTTAGAGCTTCTGATCGTTCAGTTGAGATAGCCCTCATTCAATATCGAGATGGCGTTACCGATTACACCAGAGTATTAAATACGCAAGAGTTTCTCGTTGAGCAACAAGATAGCTATACAGCCATCAGAGGTGATATAGCACGAAATTTAATTGCCATGTACAAAGCTTTAGGCGGCGGCTGGGAGCTTAGAGAAGGTCAAGAGATACTTCCAACAGACGTTAAAGATGAAATGATGCAGCGCACAGATTGGGGCGAATTTCTTGAGTCGGAAGAATAAAAAATACGCATTACAGAGAAAAACTAAACATTCATAAGATAGTGGTTTTAGATTGATTATCGGAAATAACAACAGAAGCAGAAGGATAATAATATGTTTGGGATAAGAGCCTATAGCAAATCTAAACTGAAATTGACATTGGCGGTAAGTGCTTTGATATTTTTATCAGCTTGTGAGCAAGAACCACTTGTGGAAAAAGAAGTGATTCGGCAAGTGAGAGCCATGCAAGTTACTGATATCACCCAGTTCAGACAAAGACAGTTCCCGGGAATAGCAAAAGCAACTCAAGAGGTTGACCTTGCATTTAGAGTATCTGGTCCACTGACAGAGTTACCTATTAATGTGGGTGATGTGGTCAGTAAAGGTGATATTGTTGCCCGAATTGATCCACGAGATTTTCAAGTTCAAGTCAATAATGCGCGAGGCCAATTAGATCGTGCAAAGGCTCAGCTTAAACGGGCAGAAGCTGATTTTAATAGGGAAATGAACATTCTTTCAGAAGATGCTGGCGCTACTAGTCAGGCTGCTGTAGAACGAAAAGAGGCTTTTCGTGATCAGGCTCGTGCCGACATCAAATCTGTTCAAGCAACGGTTACTTCTGCAACGGACAGTTTGAAGTACACTTATTTACGAGCACCATTTGATGGGATAGTGGTCAGTACCTATGTAGAAAATTTTGAAGATGTACAAGCTAAAAAACCGATTGTGCGTATTGTTGATGATTCAAGCATTGAAATGATAATCAATATCCCTGAGAGT
>JABSQO010000028.1 GCA_013215775.1 Piscirickettsiaceae bacterium | reverse complement strand
CACCCTCATAAATTACGCCATTCATTTGCTACGCATATGCTTGAATCTAGTGGTGATTTAAGAGCTGTTCAGGAATTACTGGGCCATGCCGATATCTCGACTACACAGATCTATACGCATGTTGATTTTCAGCATTTAGCCAAGGTGTATGATGCTGCACATCCACGGGCAAGGAAAAAAACAAGGTCGTAATCAAGTTGCTGTTATAGATTGATTAAAGGTATAAAGCGCGTAATTTTATCGGGTCTTGATCGTGTTGCAATCTATATTAGTGATTGATTAATAGACCTTTATTAATGTGCCTGATCCCAGTTGTCGCCAATTCCGATACTAACTTCCAATGGTACTGCAAGTTCAGCAGCATTGCTCATATGGCGCTCTATTTGGTTTTTAGCATTGTCGATTTGATCTGAAGGTACTTCAAATACCAATTCATCATGCACTTGCATAATCATACGAATTCCCGAACCACTTTCTAGTAACCAATGATGTATTGCGATCATTGCACGTTTGATAATATCTGCAGCGGTACCTTGCATTGGGGCATTGATAGCCGTACGTTCAGCATACTGACGACGCATGCCATTGCTGGAATTAATTTCAGGTAAAAATAATCGTCGGCCAAATATTGTTTCAACATAACCATCAAGTTTAGCTTGTTCACGGGTACGTTCCATGTATGCCTTAACACCGGGATAACGATCAAAATAAGTGGTCATATACTCAGCGGCTTGATGACGTTCAATACCTAATTGTTTAGATAGCCCGTGGGCAGACATGCCATAAATCAATCCAAAATTAATCGCTTTAGCACTGCGACGTTGTTCAGTCGTGACGTCTTCTAAATTAACATTAAAAACTTCAGATGCAGTATGCCGATGAATATCTTCACCGGCAGAAAAGGCTTTTAATAAGCCGTCATCTTGAGATAAATGCGCCATAATGCGAAGTTCAATTTGTGAATAATCGGCAGCCAGTAATACACATCCTTCTGGCGGAACAAATGCTTCGCGAATACGGCGGCCTTCTTCACTGCGAATAGGAATATTCTGCAAATTCGGGTCTGATGAAGATAGCCGTCCTGTCGCGGTCACAGCCTGATGATAGGAGGTATGAACTCGGCCGGTTGAACTGTTCACCTGTTCTGGTAAACGGTCAGTATAGGTTGATTTAAGTTTACTCAAACTACGGTATTGCATTAGGATTTTCGGAAGTTCATAGCCATCATCAGCAAGATCCTGTAATACGCTCTCAGCAGTTGATGGCTGACCTTTAGGTGTCTTTTTCAGAATAGGTAAATCAAGCTTTTCATACAAGATGGCACCGAGTTGTTTCGGTGAACCTAAGTTAAATTCTTCACCAGCGAGATCCCAAGCTTGTTGTTCAAGTTTATCGATTTGATGACCAAGTTGGTCACTTTGAGTTTGCAACATCCAGATATCAATATTGACGCCATTTCGTTCTAATGAGTTGATTACCGGTAATAATGGCATTTCAAGATTGCTATAGATCTCTGCTAAAGGAGGAATAGCTTGCAGTCGTGGCCATAAGGTTTGATGTAATTGCAGAGTAATATCGGCATCTTCAGCGGCATATGGTGCGGCCTGTTCAAGTGCGATTTCGTTGAATGTCAGCTGTTTTTTACCTTTGCCAGCAACATCTTCAAAATGGATGGTCGTACGGCCAAGGTACTTTTCAGCTAATGAATCCATATCATGTCGGGTGGCGGTGCTATCTAACACATAAGATTGCAACATAGTGTCATGCTGAATGCCTTGCAGATCAATGTCGTGGTTAAGTAAAACATGGCGATCGTATTTTAGATTTTGCCCAACTTTATATTGGTTTGGATCTTCCAATAAGGGTTTAAATAATGACAAGGTATGATCAAAGTCGAGTTGTGCTGGTGCACCAATATAATCATGGGCTAAGGGAAGATAAGCAGCTTCACCTGCTTTAACCGAAAATGATATGCCGACAATACGAGCATCAAGGTAATTGAGGCTGGTAGTTTCGGTATCAAAAGCAAACAGATCAGAATTTTTTAATTTCGAGAGCCAATATTGCAAGCGATCTTCAGTCAAAATCGTTTCGTAGTGTTGTTCTGCTGGTAGTTCAGGCGGTGTCACTTCTAAGCTACTTGCTTGAGGTACGTTTTCTTCTGCTAGTGTGTTGTTTGCACGTATTAATTCAGCTGTCCATGTTTTGAATTCAAGGGTTTTAAATAGCTCAAGTAAGGCATCATGGTTTGGTGTTTGCAGTTGTAAGCTCGTTGGCGAATCTTCCAGTTCGACATCAAGCTTAATGGTGGCAAGTTGATAGGATAGCGGCAGATCAGGGGCAGTTTCACGCAGTTTTTCACCCATCTTGCCTTTGACTTCATCGGCATGAGCAATGACACCATCTAAGGAATCGTATTGTTGTAATAGTTTAGTGGCAGTTTTAGGGCCAACACTCGGTACGCCGGGAATATTGTCGACCTTGTCGCCCATCAATGCGAGGTAATCAATAATTCGGTTAGGTGCAATGCCATATTTATCATGAACTGCTTGAACATCGGTAGTGGTATTACTCATGGTATTGATTAAGGTCACATGTTCATTAACCAATTGCGCCATATCTTTATCACCGGTAGAAATCACGGTATCAATTTTTTGCTCGGTGGCTTGTTGTGCCAAGGTACCAATGACATCATCCGCTTCTACCCCTTCTACCACCAACACAGGAAAGCCCATTGCTTTTATGACGGCATGTAAGGGTTCAATTTGTTCGCGCAAATCATCTGGCATCGGAGGTCGAGTGGCTTTATATTCGGCGTACATATCATTGCGAAAGGTTTTACCTTTAGCATCAAATATCACCGCAATGAGTTCGGGTTTGTAGTCACGCAATAATTTGCGCAACATGTTGACTACACCATAGATTGCGCCTGTTGGTTGGCCTTGAGAGTTACTTAGGTCTCCCATGACATGATAGGCGCGATAGAGATAAGACGAACCATCAACAAGGATAAAAGGGGAAGATTGTTTCATAAGGTGAATACGCTGGGTGGTTACATTTAATTTTTAGAGTAATGGATAGCTTTAATCCTCGCAACGAAAATGCTATCTTTGTAGTAAGTTATCTGGAGCACAAGTTATGTTAAACAAGTTCACTATTGTATTCGCTGTTGCGATATTAATGTCAGTTAATGTCTGGGCAGATGGTCACGACATTGCTCAGCCGCCGATTCTCCCCGAACCATTAATGGACGGTGAAACTATTGAGCCAGAAATTAATATTATTCAAAAAGAAGATCGCACTATTGAGGAATATAGAATCAATGGTCAACTTTATATGATTAAAGTTACGCCAGTAATTGGTGTTCCATACTATTTTATTGACACGGATGGTGATGGTTCTTTGGAATCTCAGCAGCATGAATTAGCAGGCCATATTGTGCCTAACTGGATTTTGTTTAAGTGGTAATTAGCCAGCCAGTTTAAGTTTCCTATGTCAGTTTATACAGAAGTCGGACGCGACGATCTGATTGCGTTCCTAGATGACTATTCCGTTGGAGAGTTAGTGTCATATGAAGGCATTAGTGAAGGTATAGAAAACACCAATTACTTTGTTACCACGGAACAAGGTCAATTCGTTCTCACTTTATTTGAACAACATGAGTTTGGCGAATTAGCCTATTTTCTTGATGTGATGACATTCTTTTATCAGCATGGAATCCCATCGGCACATCCTGCAGCCGATAAACAAGGTCATTATCTGAAAAAACTCTGTGGTCGACCTGCGGCATTAGTGATGCGCTTATCGGGTCGTGGAGTACATACCATCGCAACCGTGGCACAATGTCAGGTGGTAGGTGAAATACTGGGCCGAATGCATGTTACGGGGCAACAATTTAAGTCACGACGTGCGACAGAGCGTGGTTCCGATTGGCGCCAACAAATGGCCAGTAAATTATTGCCAATGTTAGACCAGGATTCAGCTGCATTACTGGAAAATGAATTAGCTTTTCAAGCTGATTATGCCAATCTTGATTTACCTTCTGGTGTCACCCATTCTGATTTATTTCGAGATAATGCATTATTTGAGGGAGATAAGCTTAAAGGTATTATCGATTTTTATTATGCCTGCGACGAATATTTACTTTACGACTTAGCAGTAGCGGTTAATGATTGGTGTATTAATGAAATAGGCGAACTTGATTCTGGTCGATACCAAGCTTTAATGTCGGCTTATACACAACAACGCATATTAACCGAAGCAGAAACCGTTAATTGGAACCTTATTTTACGTGCCGCTGCATTACGATTTTGGTTATCACGATTACAAGATAAACATTTCCCACGCGAAGGGGATTTAACTCACATTAAAGATCCGAATGCATTTTTGATTATTCTTAAACAACATCGAGATCAGCCATTAGCATAGCTCATATGAAATATTGGAATGATGTGATTTTTGTTTGTATGCAAGGCGTACGAGAAACCGTAGCGCAGTGTACAACAAGTGTACATGAGCAACGGACATTGCAGTACAACGCCGCAGACGGGCAAAAGGCGCATTATTAATGCGTGTACTTATTATCAAGCTCACCTCAATGGGCGACCTAATGCATGCTTTACCTGCGATAACAGACGCCTCGCAGGCCATTGCTGATATTGAATTTGATTGGGTCGTCGATCAAACTTTTTCTGATGTGCCTTTATGGCATCCTAATGTTAAAAATGTGATTAAAACAGCCCATCGGCAATGGCGAAAACAACCAATAGCAGCATGGCGAGAAGGCCGTTTTTCTGACTTTTATCAACAGTTAAATGCACAAGATTATGATGTGGTGATTGATCTACAAAACAATCTTAAAAGTGCCTTTGTATCGTGGCTATACAAGGGTGATATCCATGGCCTAGATAAAGAGTGTTGTCATGAAAAACCGGCATATTGGGCCTATAAATATCGTTATACGGTGGATACGAAGCAACATGCAATTGAGCAAATTCGTGAGTTACTGGCGAAAGCTTTACAATATGATTTACCAAATCAATCCGCCGATTACGGTGTTGATTTAAGTCACTATGCATTACCCAAATTAGATTTTGAACTGCCAGAACGATTTTTATTATTTGTACATAATGCCAGCTGGATAACCAAATTATGGCCGATATCATCATGGCAAATATTGGTAGATAAAGCGGTTGAACAAGGTTATTCGGTATTATTACCATGCGGCAATGATGAGGAATATCAGCGAGCACAGCAGATTGCCAGTATAAATGCACACGCTTTTGCTTTACCAAGACTTTCTCTCAATCATGTTGCTGCCATTACTCATAAAGCCCAAGGTGCAATATGTAGTGATACAGGGCTCGCTCATTTAGCAGCAGTGGCAGGCATTCCAGCGGTGACTATTTATGGTGCGACAGATACAAAGCGGATAGGCACTTACGGGAAAAATCAGCAGCATATGGTGAGTGACTTTGCTTGTGCACCTTGTTATAAACGTCAATGTCCATTAGAAAATTCTGAAAATGGCGAACCAGTCTGTATGGCAAACATTAATATGGCACAAGTCTGGAATAGACTACAAGCAATTTTACAAGCACAATAACAGGCTATGAAACATACTTTCCCTAATTTCCATAACGCACAGGTCTTAGTTGTTGGTGATCTGATGTTGGACAGCTTTTATTACGGCACTGCAAATCGCATCTCTCCTGAAGCGCCTGTCCCCGTGGTCAATATTGAGCGCTTAGAAGATTTGCCTGGTGGAGCCGCAAATGTAGCAATGAATATTGCTTCTTTAGGAGCGAGTAGCAGTCTGAGCGGTATCGCCGGCCAAGATAGTGCTGCTGAAACATTACAACAAAAACTAAATTCGGTCGGTGTGGAATGTGCATTTCATCATTCAATAATCACGGGCACCATCATCAAGCAACGAGTGATTAGTAATCACCAGCAATTATTACGGATGGATTTTGAGACTCCTTTTGCTAGCGATGAATGGCTGAGTCTAAAAAACTTGGTCAAACCACTGATCACTCAAACTGCCGTGATGGTGTTATCTGATTATGGCAAAGGGACTTTGGTAGAGCCGCAGTATTGGATTAGTTTAGCCAAGCAACATCAAGTACAAGTATTGGTTGACCCTAAAGGTCAGGATTTTACTAAGTACCGAGGTGCAGATGTTATTACACCAAATATGACCGAGTTTGAAGCTGTTGTGGGTAAAGTAACATCAGAAGCAGATTTAATTGCTAAAGCCCAACAACTGATTGAACAGCTTGATATCAACGCATTGTTAATCACTCGTAGTGAACATGGCATGTCATTGATCCGTAAAGACCATGATGAATTTCATTTACCTGCGATTGCCAAAGAAATTGCCGATGTAACGGGGGCGGGTGATACCGTTATTTCAACCTTAGCAGCCACTTTAGCAGCGGGTGAAGACTTAGAAAAAGCAGTTACATTAGCCAATGTCGCAGCCAGTATTGTCGTTAGTAAATTAGGCACAGCAACCGTCAGTGGCCCAGAGTTACAAGTGGAATATGAACGTCATCAAGGTAGTAATAATACCGATCATAGTATTGCCGGAGTAGTCACGGTTGAGCAGCTTAAATTAGCAGTTGAGCAAGCAAAACAGCGTGGTGAGAAAGTCGTGTTTACCAATGGTTGTTTTGATATTTTACATGCAGGACATGTCCAATATTTACAACAAGCACGCGCTCAAGGTGATCGATTGGTCTTAGCCATTAATAGTGATGAATCAGTGACTAAACTAAAAGGGCAGGGTCGGCCTATAAATACTGCCAGTCGTCGCTTAGCGGTGTTAGCGGGATTAGAGTCAATAGATTGGGTGACTTGTTTTGAAGGTGATACCCCAGAAGCGTTATTGCGTGAAATTCAGCCTGATATCTTAGTCAAAGGTGGAGACTACGATAAAAAAGGTGTGGTGGGTTGGGAGATTGTTGAAGGATATGGTGGTGAGGTTAAAGTAATGGGGATGGTGGAGAATTGTTCTACTACGGCTATTGTTAACAAGATTAATCAGAATAAATCAGATTAAAATTCTTTATTCATGTAGGTGGTGGGAATATATATTTTTCGCCATAAAAAGATTCATATTCAATAACTAACTCAGCACGTTCATCAAATGCGTGCTTTATAGTTTCCAGAGTAGGTACCTGTTGACCAGTGAATTGAACCTTTACAATGATAAATTTGTCTTTCGCAGCCATCGCATGATCTTCTCCTATGAATATGTAATCAGCCTGATACTTGACGTTTGGGAACAATATTTCTAGTCCTTGTTTTATAGGATCTGTTCCTTCACCAGCAATGATATTACCATCTACAATGATAGTGAACTTTTTAATGATAGCTGGACCAAGACCATTATTTATTAACTCAAAAGTATAGCTATTTTTATCAAGTTGATGGTATCCGAACGAAGTTAGATGAGGTTTAACTGATAATCGGTTATGCTCTTGGGCTCGTTTGCTTTGGAATATTGTGAGAACAAGAGCACAAAAAGCTATTACTGCAATAGATATTGTAGTAATTAATTCCCAGTTCATAGATATTGTCTGAAAACATAACATATTGATTATTCTATCAATGTTTTTATCTGTTTGACTATATTATTTATAAAAATGCTAAGAGTTTTCCTTGTATTATCGCTGCCGCTGGGCGTTCATTTCTTTTGCGTGCCCAAAATAAACGAACCAAAGAAAAAGGCACCTGGCATTATCGCTTATCCTCGAAAAAAGCCGTATTTTACGGCGCGGATAAAAACTCGCTGCGCTCAAACACTTATCCGCTTCATCCGGAAAAAAGACTATTTTCGAGGCGATAAAAACAGGGATTTGGGCTAGTTACTAAGTGCTTTTATAGCTTTAAGGACATTATCTTTGAGATGAGTTGGATTTATTGTGCCGATAATGATGCTGCTTACGGCGGGGTTAGCATAAATAAGATTGAAGTTATCTTGTGCGCTATCGGGTGTTAGATGTCCGCTAGCGAGTGCTTTTTTGATAAAGACACTTTTATTATCTAATTTGGCTTGATCAAGTACAGCTTGTTCATCTTTATAGTCTAGATTGTGCATGACCATGGCTAGGTCTGACTGTTGCAGGGCTAACAATCCGCCTTCTACAGTTTTAGTCGACATACCGGTCGCTCGTATTAAGCCTTGTTGTTTTAAACCTGCTAGGACTTCTAAGGCGCCTTGTTGGATGATTTGAGTATCGTTGCCATCAGAATGAATCAAAACAATATCTAAAACATCACGGTTTAAGTTTTTTAGGCTTTGTTGAATGCTGGTGGTGATAAATTCAGGACTGAAATTATAGTGTGATTTACCGGTTGATGGATCAAAGGTTTCACCCACTTTGGTAGCAATCACAAAGTCGTGCGGTTGTTGTGATAACAGCTCACCTAAACGTTGTTCACTATTGCCATAGGCCGGTGCAGTATCAATGAGGTTGATGCCTAAATCCCATGCTTGGGCTAAGAGCTCTAAAACCTGCGTATCATCGGGAATTTTAAATTGTTGAGGATATTTGACCGCCGTATTTCGTCCGATCTTTACCGTACCTAATCCTAAAGGTGAAACTAAAACACCTGTTTGAGAAATTTCTTTACGTTGGTTCAAATAGGCTGTCACTTGAATACGCTATCCCACAAAGTTTGCCCCATAATTGCTGATGGTAATGTCATAGGAGCATTATGTTTGCCGGCTTGTAGATTTTGTTTGGTGAGTTTGGCTATGACAGTATCGGCTAAGTCAGGCGCTAATGCTAGTTTAGTCGGCCAAGCGATATGGACGTTATTTTTTGATTCTATAAAGGCGGTATCAGGCCGTGATAATGCAAATTGTTTAGGTTCGGCACGGTTAACGGAATGTGTAGCCCATTCAAGTTCGGGTAGCTCAAACCATGGCAATATTTCTGTTAATAATTTTTGTGCTTCTGTGGTGATTTCAGTAAAAGATTGACCAACGCCTTGTTCGGCAATATTACCGCCAATATACCAAATCACATTGCCATCTTCGGCAAAGTGGCTAGTAATTGTCGCGATGGGCTTTGATCCTGTTCCGAGGCTGTGAGCATAAATTGCTGGTAATGGCTGTTGATGGTCTTTTGCTTTGCATAACACCATTTGTAGAGGTCGACGTTGCATCGCTGGTTTTTTTATACCCAGAGAGTTTAACAATGCTTCATTACCTTCACCGGCAGTGAGCACGAAGTGTTGGGCTTGAATAGTAATGTCGTTATCCAGTTGAATAGACTGCACACCATCACTATTTTTCTGCCATGAGAGTTCACGGCTTTCAGGTATTTGAACAATACGATCTTGCCAGGGTTGGGCAAGGCTTGTTAATACACTGGTAACGTCCAGCACGGGCTCATTCAACTGATACAGCGACCCTTTAAATTCAGGATGTTGAAATAATTTTGGTCGGTCAGCTTTAGCGACAGTCTCCATGCGGCTACTGAGTGCCTTGCTAGCAAAAAAGGACATCATCTTTGAGGAT
Source organism: Piscirickettsiaceae bacterium (assembly GCA_013215775.1). GTDB lineage: Bacteria > Pseudomonadota > Gammaproteobacteria > Nitrosococcales > Methylophagaceae. Next base: position 16,699 of record JABSQO010000028.1, on the reverse strand, counting down.
AACTGTTGTTTGGACCATAGAAGTTGGTGATCGGCAAGCACCTTAACCTTGGTTAAGTCGACATCACCTGTGCCATCAAGACAAGCCTGCCAACGCGCTGGCATAGCACCAATAGCTTGTGTTGCGGTAGAAAATATACCATTTAAGGCATATTTTGCACCGCCATGAATAATACCCTGAGAGCTTAATGTTTGGGCGTTACCAATGGTTTTGTTTTCCAGTAGTAAAGCATGAAAGCCCATTTGGTTAAGGCGATTGTGCAACCATAGGCCTGCGATACCCGCGCCGATAATAACGACATCTGTGGAGAGTTGCTGAGTCATTAACTCAGTTGTTCGTCCAGCGCTTCACATAACCAATGACCGACAATGATATGACCTTCTTGTACACGAGCTGTTTCATCTGATGGAATACGGATGCAGTCATCAGCTAGTTCAACAAGTTGCCCTCCAGTTTCACCGGTAAAGGCACAAGTCCAGCAGCCTGACTGTTGTGCTGTTGTAATACCGTTGATGACATTAGCACTATTGCCTGATGTTGATAGACCAATGGCAATATCGCCTTGTTTTGCCAGTGCCTGAATTTGGCGGTCAAAAATAGTGTCAAAACTGTAATCATTGCCATGGGCTGTAATGATAGAGGTATCGGTTGTTAGCGCGATAGCTGCTAAAGGTGCTCGCTGTTTGTAATAGCGTACGACAAATTCTGCTGCTAAATGCTGGGCATCAGAGGCGCTACCACCATTGCCGAAAAATAACACTTTATTACCTGACTCAATGCATTGACTAATTTTTGCTACCAAATTGATGATTTGCGGCTCAAGTTCAAATAAGCCTTCAACCATAGATTGGTGACGAATAAGTGTGGATTTGAATGACACGGCTTACCTCATATGTCGGCTATGATGATAGAATAAATCCACATAATATCCTATCTTGTGATGATTTAGTCAGGAAATATATAACGATGCATTTTGCTTTTTCCATAACGGAATATTTTCCATTTGGTGGTGCTCAACAAGACTTTTTTGCTGTTGCCTCTGCAATTGCAAAACGAGGGCATAAAATTTCGATAATCACCACTGGTTGGCAAGGAGAGAGAGATTCTAATTGGACTTTCTTTTTATTAGAGCAAAAAACGCAGACCAATCATGGACGATTGCAAGAATTATCTGATTATGTGGTGGAGTTAAAACAGCAGCAGCAATTTGATGCAGTGATTGGCTTTACTCGAATGACTGGTTTGGATATCTATTTTGCGGCAGATAATAGTTTTATTGCTACAAATTATAAAGGTCTAAAACGATTACTTCCTCGGTATCGTACTTACGCCCATATCGAACGCTCCTTATTTGCAAATAAGGATCTTAAAACTTTCTTTTTGACGGAGAAACAGCAAAATCAATATCACTCTTGTTTGCCATTAAACTCAAATAATTGTGTGATTTTACCGGTATGTGTCGATAAAGTATTTCAATATACCGAACAGAAATGGCAGGAAGCAAGGCGGTGGCGACAATCAGGATTAATTGATCAGAATAGGATAGTTCTATTATTTGTGGCAGCTGATTTTAAAACAAAGGGTCTCGATAGAATTATCAATGCACTAGGCCAGCTTGATGAACATAAACAAGCTAAATTTTCCTTGTGGATTGTCGGTGGCGGTAAAATAGAAAAATATAAAGAAAAATTAGAACGATTACCTCAAATAGACTATAAGTTTTGGGGAGGACAGGCGGATATGGCTCAATTTTATTTAGCAGCAGACTACCTAATTCATCCAGCACGAAAAGAAGCTGCGGGCATGGTGATAGCTGAAGCGATGGCTGCACGACTGCCTATTTATATTACTGATATTTGTGGGTATGAATTTTTGGCGAAGGACGATGATGATTCAGTTATTATGCAAGAACAAACTATTTCAGCAGAACTGTTTAATGCATTGCAGGCAATAGCGATGGAATCATCAATTCCTAACCGCGGAATGGGTAGCCCACAGATATTGTACGGATCTCGTGCCGAATTTTGTGCTGATCAAATTGAAGAATGGTGTGGACAATAATGGATAATAATCAGCAACTATATCTACGTTCTGATTTGGCAATACAATGGGCAAGCCACACTATTTTTGACAAGGTTAAACGACAAGAAGGAGAGATATTTCGCAGCAAAGAGGGGCGGCGAACTTTACGATTTGAACTTGCTGAGAAGAGTTACTTTCTAAAACTTCACCAAGGAGTAGGTTGGTGGGAAATTATTAAGAATTTACTACAATTAAGGCTTCCCATCATTGGTGCTAAAAATGAGTGGCAAGCGATTAAATTTTTAGAGCAGTATCAAGTTGATACCATGGCAATTGCGGCATATGGTGAACAAGGGTGGAATCCGGCAAAAAAATTATCGTTTTTAATCACGGATGAATTGCTTGATACAATGAACCTTGAATATTTAGGGGAACAATGGCGACGCTCTCCGCCTAGCTTTCAGACAAAAAGTAGATTAATAAATAAATTAGCGCTCATTGCTCGGAAAATGCATGACGGTGGGATGAATCACCGTGATTTTTACTTATGTCATTTTTTATTAGACCATTCTTTTGCCAATACAAATGTAATTACAGATGATACGCAACTGTTTCTTATTGATCTTCATCGCGCTCAAATTCGTCGTAAAGTTCCTGAAAGATGGCTAGTAAAAGATATTGGTAGTCTTTATTTTTCTGCTCTAGATATCAACCTGACAAAACGAGATCTATTTCGGTTTATTAAAAGATATTCTGGCTTACCTTTACGAGAAGCATTAATGAAACAACAGAAATTTTGGACTAAAGTGGATGAACGAGCCGTTAAGTTACGTAATAAGCAAAGATAAGACTGAAATGAGTACGGGAATAGAACGGTTTCTTAAAGGACAAGAAAAATTATCTGTGCCATTTGATTTGACCATCAATGGTAAAATTTACGTCTGCACTGATGTATTACGTTTATTGCCTGGTAAGCGCTTGGTCGTTAAAGCTGAAAATGATAGTCAGAAACTGGTCATCAAATTATTTTCGTTAGCTAAAAAAGGCAAGCGAGAATTAGCTAGAGAAAAACAGGGTTATCAGTTGGCAACACAGGCAGGTGTAAAGTTAGCAGAATTGGCATTCAGCGCTGAGGAACCAGCAGGATGCTGTGCTATTGCTTATCAATATATAGAAAATGCTGTTCCTTTCCCCGATAAAAAGAAAATGCTAGCAAAGCATGTCGATGAGTTACTTCATTTAGTGGCGACATTACATAATGCGGGGGTATTTCAGAGTGATTTCCATTTAGGGAATGTGTTAATAGCAGACAATATCTTGTATCTCATTGACTTGGCATCAGTAGAAAATAATAAAGCGACAGAATCATTATCTAAACAGCAAAGTTTGACGAATTTAGCAACATTGATAGTGCAATTTAAACCAAAACAACAACAGGTATTAATTCATCGATTACAGCAGTATTATCTGGCGCGAGGATGGGAATTTTATAAGCAAGAACAAGAGCAGTTTACTCACTATATAAATAAGGCGTGGCAAAAACGTAAAACCATCTATCTGAAGAAACGATTCCGTAATTGTACGATGACGGCGTATCGTAAATCATTTCATCAAGAGTATGGATTTCGACGCTCTTTCTTTGACAAGGTGGGAGAAGAGTTTATTAATGAGATAGATAATTTGGTCTTGAATGGAACGATATTGAAAGCTGGTAATTCAACGACCGTTTCTCAGGTCAATTATGCTGGTAAAAAGTTGGTAATTAAGCGATATAATATCAAAGGTTTTTGGCACTTTCTAAGACGTTGTTATCGTCCAAGCAGGGCTGCTGTTTCTTGGAAAAATGGTAATTTATTACAACTATTGGGAGTAGCTACTCCTAAGCCATTGGGGTTTATTGAACAACGATTTGGTCCTTTTAGGAAAGTGGCATATTTGATTTGTGAGCACAGTAAGGGTCGAGAATTATCAGCGGTATTTAATGGTCGAGATCCTTCAGAGGACGAATTATCACGACTCAAAGACATTTTTCTAATATTGAACAGTTACCAAATTAGCCATGGTGATCTGAAAGCAACAAATTTACTGTTAACGAAAAAAGGTAAGATCCACTTGATTGATTTAGATGTCATGCAAGAGCATTCAAGTATCAGAAGCTTTCGTAGAGCATGTAATAAAGATAAAAAACGTTTTCTCAAGAACTGGCAAGACTTAAATATAAAAGAATTTTTTGAGACTTTATTGTTTTGATTTAGAACTCACTTGGAAAGGATGTATAAAGTTGATTTTTGATTTCATTAATGTTGGGCCGAGAATATTGTCCGGCAATATCTTCAATCATTGTCATAGTTGAATGAATGTTTAATGTTTCTGGCTTGGCATTTATATCGAAAATACTATAATAATCCTGAAATTTAAAATCTCCCCCACGTAATCGGTCTGAAAGCTTAAGCCAAGCATTTGGAATGCCAATAGCATCAGCAGCGATAAGGCCATGCATAGCAGAAGAAAGAATTATTTCACATTCAGAGATGAGCTCAAGAAAAATTAGTGGTGGTGAATAAATGTCTATACGAGTCATATTCGGATTTTTTTCTATTATTTGAGAAAGAATCGGATTGTTCTTATCCTTGTAATGTTCAATAAATCCAACGGTATATTTCTTGGTAACCTTTCGATTAGGTTTTAACAGTAAGTTGGCAAGCAATCCTGGGTCTCCAAGCGCCATGTGCTGTGTATTTTGTAGGAGGTTTTTTGTCAGTTTTCCTCGAACTGCATGGTAAAGATGTTTTGTTTTATATGGTGCTTTATTTTCTATAAATCCAGATCCCCAAACATTAATTCTTTTTGTGAAAAAGCTTTCTCCAACACGTTGCATTAGACTGCCAATCGCAATCATGTCGCATTTTGAAACCTCGGCATATGTAATTTTTCTACCAGAAATAGCCTCACAAATAAGGGGTGACAGTGCATCGCCGAAATTAGGCTTTGAGCGAGACCAATGTAGTGATAAAGATTTTTTCATGTAAATATTAGGCTTAGTATAGTTCTTAAAGGTATCTTTGGTAGATTATTGAAATAACCATTCAGCTACCTAATTTTGTAAACATATTCATATTATAATGCCATAGTATTCAAAAGGTAGATAACTTAAATTTATGGCTTTTATCAAAAAAAAATGGACTGTTTTCCCTCCGTGGAATAAGACTTCAGTTGCTACTCATTTTTCCTCGATGGATGAGGTATTTAAACTAGAAAGTACGATTATTTCTAAAAGTCCTCAAAGTGAAATATTTGCCCACACAATTGAAGGTAAAACTTACTTTGTGAAGCGATACTTTCGGTCAAAAGGATTGGCAAGTTGGCTTGGTTTTTCTCGATTACGAGTAGAAGCCCGTAATCAACGTCGATTTAAAGAAATGCAGATCCCTGCAGCGTCTGTCGTTGCATATGGCGAGCAGAGTCTGTTGAGTAAAACATTGAAAGGGGTGTTGATCACTGAAGGGGTTGAAAATGTAACTGAACTGGTTGAAATTGCCAATGGAAATCCAGAAAAATTTCAGCAGGCTCGTTGGCGTAACGCGATTATTTCACAATTAGCACAGATCATCACAACACTACATAAAAATCGTTTTTGTCATAATGATTTGCATTGGCGAAATATCTTGATCCAGCAAAATGAACAAAATGCAGAGCCTAAGATTTATTTGATTGATTGCCCATCAGGAAAGCGTCTGTGGTGGCCTTTTTTGTATTATCGGAAGCTTAAAGATTTGGCGAGCTTGGATAAACTTGCGCCAATATATTTAACAAGAACACAACGGCTAAAATTTTATTTGGAATATAGGCAGATAACAAAATTATCAAATGAAGATAAGATAATAATTAAGGGGGTTTTTGCTCGTAAGGCAAGTCGGCTGAAACGTAAAATAAAGAAAATAGAGGCGACTAAACTATAAGTCTAAATTGCTATAGAATCGATTCCATCGCCGTAAAATTTTATTATTCCCTAACAAAGATGAATAAGTAGCAAGAGGAAAAAAATCAGCATTGCCAATATTATCAATTATATGGAGTGTGCCTGTTTTTTCACTTGTTTGTTGATATAAGATATTTTTAGATTTGATCGGCATGGTAATAATATTATATTTGAGCAAGTATGACTTCAATTCATCAAGAGCATTAAGCAATTTTTGCCGATGAAGATCGACAAATTCTTTATCTTCAAGATAATGTTTGAGAGACTTGGATACCTGCCCATTGTGGTCACGAATTAAATCAAATACGGCGCCCAGTCCCATATTTGTTTCGATATTGCCATAGAATTTTGGCAGCATATCCCATGCTATTTTCTTCTTTTGTAGAAATTTGTAATAGCTTTGTTCCCGCTCTGTTTCTTGTTGATTACCGTTAACGACAACTTTGATACATTTATTTATATCTTCTGGGTGAATGAAACATTCGCGATGTAGACCTTTGCCAATCATGGCAGCTGGTTTTAGTATGATCATGTTGATTAGTAATTACTGTTGAATAAGTTTTTTATTCTGGTGCTAAGATTGTGGAAAAATTGATGTTTATTTTTTGCGGTGTTTCCAGTCAGGTAATTCATCTGGATAGATAAACGTTTTCCTTCCAATGCTGTGTGACCATGCCAGCAATTATCTGTTACTTTAAAAATAACCATAGTGCCTAAAAGTGGCGGAATTTCAGCTACATAATTATCAAGGTCTTGGCCATTATTTAAAATACGTAACTGACCATCAGCTGAATGCCATTCGTTATTAAAATACAATAAGACAGTGATTAATTTTGTTTTCGAATCAGTATGTATACGGCCATCTTTTTGACGCATAACTCCCCTGAATGTCACCATGGTGGGCTTTTCGATTAAATCAATGTCAAATTTTTCTGCAATAATTTGGCGTAGTTCATCCCCTTCTAGTTGAGCTAATAATTGACCAAATAACGGCTCATAATTAATGCGCTCCATGGGAATTGAACCTGGGTGGGAAATAGCAGGAAAGGAGCTCGCCACACTCGATAAGCTATCCTTGAGGATGCTATTGGTAATGACACAGTAGGGATAAGGGCTGCTACTCACTTTGGCAGTACGTATAGCTTCTATATTTAACATAACAAGAACCTTGGCTATAAAGTGAGGATAGGTGTTTTCACTTTAGAACAAATAAAGAGGAAAAAATTATTTTTTCGATTTAAATTTACCCTTAATAAACCGTTTAGAACGTTGTTTAAAGATGTAATAGCGAACAGCCCATCGCCACCAACTCGCAACTTCGCCACCTAAATGAGCATTATAAAAGCCTATAAGTTTCTCCCGCTCTGACCAAGGCAGTTTAAAACAAATACGCATCAGATCGATCAGGCGCTGGCGGGTTGTCAGTTTCTTTAATATCCTAGCACGACCAATATCGATAAAATATGGTTTGACTTCATCATTATTGATTATGAGCAAAATATTCCCAGATGATAAATCACGATGCAAGATACCCATATTATGCATCTGACAGACAGCTTGCCCGATAACTTTTAATAATTCGTTGTGTTCAATACCGCGACAATGGCTTTTGCCATTGTTGATACTGGTGAAAACATCACGTGCGGAGAAGGCATTTTCAAGAAATTGAGTTATATAATAGTTGTGTGCAATCCCCTTGCGTTGATGACGCTCAAAAAAAGCAATAGGTTGAGGGGTGTTGATGCCATTCCGTAACATGGTGATGGCATTATTCCAATGACGCTTAGCTTTGCTGTCGAGGAAACGGTAAGTGAATTTTTTAATACCTTGAGCCCGATTAAGCTTAATGGTAATGGTTCCTGTTGATGTTTCAATATTCCATATTTTATTGCGAGTATCTCGTAATACCTTAGATATCGGCTGTTTTTCGATGCTTTCTGGTAGTAACTTTTCTCCCATTTCATCTGCAGAGCACGAGGGATCAACGATGATTGCCCCTGTCCATTTCTCATTTTGAAAAAGAGTAAATTGTTTTTTTGATGTGCTAGGAGCTGGAGCAGCAATGTTTTCTAACGTTAAATCGGCAAGCTTGCTAATAAATTCGGGTTGAGGACGGGACATTGTGGTGTCGGGTGCAAAGTGAATAAATAGCGGTTGCTCGGTAATACATAAAGGATTTTCAGTACATTTTTTACCTAATTGCGTGTAAAAAACAGCATCATGTAAACCTGCAGGGTAAAGCTGTGTTAATGGCATGGCTCTACCATCACGACACCACGTGATATGAATTTCTTGCTGTTGGGAATTAGTGAAAATAAAATGGTTTATGCCATTGTCGGCACTCACTGCTTGAATACAATGTGCATTGCTTAAATTGGTCAGCAGATATTTTAGGGCATAAAATGCGGGTCGTTTTCGGAATGCTGAGGTTTCACCGCGAACACATTGATAATAGGCGACACTATCAATCTTAGGGTAGCTTTGCCAATCTGAACCACAGTCGATAATACCATCACGACTACAGATCAATGGCCCCCAATAGACGCGGTCTAATGCGCCACTGGCGGCAGCAAGAATTAAGTAACGCGTTAAATAATCGGCTTGTTTTTGTTCAGGATCAAGATTGCGTCTATCTAGTCGTTTAACTGTCCAATCTGTATAAGTACAAAAAGTTTGGCTACAGCCTAGTCGTTTACCAATGAGGTCAATGATACGCGCTTTTTTAATCAGGTTAAGCCGTAATAAGTTTGTTGCCCAACGGCCTAAAACACGATGGTCATAGGCTTCAGGTTCAATGACTCGCTCAACAAACAAATTATCGGTATGAATCGTCGGGACACTGTGTGACCGCTGCATTTCTTTTAGATAAGCGATATTGTAGACCGGTTCAAAATCAGATACATTAGGTCCAGCTAGAGTCAGGGTATATCGGTCAGCTAAAGGCCGAGCGATGTCCCACGCTTTTAGATAGGATAAAGGTTGGAAGCCCGACCATGTTTTACGGTTAGATGTATTACCAATTTCAAATACAGCCACGGTATCGTGGTAAGCGTCGAAAACACGGCTGACAAATTGCTGCCAACGTTGCATTGCCAATGGTTCGATATGCATCACGGATGCATCATTTTTGGGAGGGAAAATATCTAACATAACGTCAATATCGTTCGCTAGAATATGATGTAATAAACGTTCACCATGACTGTCAAAGGAATCGTAGCTAAAATCCATTCGGATATGTTTAATGCCTAACTCTTGCAGGGCTTGGATAATGTAATCATCGCAAGAAGAATCGGTAGATGTAGCAATATTAATACCGAAAAAATCATTATGAATCTTCATAGAAGATGAGGGTTCACTCGGAACATTTAGCCATAAACGTGAGCGCCATAATCCTGCAATGATTTCTTTAATCATGCGTAACCAAGTCTGTTGAGGGGTACTATTATTATTCATTGTTACTCTGTAGAACTTAGGTTTACTGTGTAAACAGATATATTAAGGGAGATAAAAATTGGCTATGGTGAATCATGTTTTGGTGACCAAAATATCTTCCATCACCAGATATTCCAAATCGGATCCAAAAAACATATTCAATGCATCTGTTGGACTACAGACCATAGGCTCGCCACGGCGGTTTAATGAGGTATTGAGCACCACGCCATTACCAGTGAGCTTTTCCATTTCTTCCAGTAAGGAATAATATCTAGGATTTGTTGCCTTAGTAACAATTTGCGCCCTGGCAGTGCCATCTTCGTGTACGACTTCTGGAATACGTGCTTTCCATTGTTCAGCCACATCAAAGGTAAATGTCATGTATGGGCTTGGGTGATCCGTTTGTAATATTTCAGCTGCCACCGTATCTAACATGCTAGGACAAAATGGACGCCAGCGCTCGCGGTATTTAATTTGGGCATTGATTCTATCAGCGACTCCTGAATGGTTAGGACTACCGATAATGCTACGATTACCTAAGGCACGAGGACCAAATTCCATTCGCCCTTGGAACCATGAAACGGGATTGCCGGCATTAAGAATCTCAGCTGTTTGTTGAGTGGTATTTTCTAGACGCTGCCATATTACATTTTTAGGATAGGCTTCACAGGCTTCAATACATTGTTCTGTTGTATAGGATGGCCCGAGATACACATGTTCCATCTTCTCAACGGGTACACCTGCCATTTCTGATGCATAGCTAGCGGCACCAATAGCTGTACCTGCATCACTAGCAGCGGGCTGAACAAAGAGTTCTTTCACATCCGGCATGGCGATAATACGTTGATTGAGTTTAACATTTAGCGCAACACCGCCAGCAAAACAAACCTTGCCTGTTTCTTTAATAATGTCACCTAAATAATAATCAATTAGATGTAAAGCCGTTTTCTCTAACAAATCTTGGATGCTAGCGGCGTAATCGATGTAAGGATCATCAATTTCATCACCCTCACGCATCGGACCGAGCCAATCTATTAACTGTTTGCTAAAGAAATAACCTTTGCCATCTTTTTTATAGCGACGTAAACCGACGGTATTAACCAGCTTAGTATTTACCTTAAATTGACCATCATGGAAGTCAATTAAACGAGAGAAATCAAAGCGTTTGGGATCGCCGTATGGAGCCATTCCCATCACCTTGAATTCGCCGTCCAACATTTCGAAACCAAGTAATTCGGTTAAAGCGCCATACATACCGCCGAGTGAATCAGGATCATAAAATTCTTTAATTTTATGGATCTTGCCATTTTCACCATAACCGAAGAATGTCGTGGCATATTCGCCTTTACCATCAATACCGATGATGGCTGTTTTTTCTTTAAAGCCGCTAAGATGATAGGCACTGCTGGCATGAGCGAGATGGTGTTCGACCGGTATAAATTTAACTCTTGTTGAACCAATGCCAAGATCATCTAGTAATTTCATCACACTACGATGATTTCGCCAATAACGGCGATTACCACTAAAGATTGCTGTTAAAGCACGATCAGGTGCATACCAATGTCGTTTAGCATAATGCCAGCGGGCAGGTGATTTGAGGCCTATTTCTGCGTAGGGAAAAGCAACAATATCAATCTGTTCAGGTTTAATTCCTGCTTGTTCTAAACAGAATTTAGTGGCTTCATATGCCATTTTACCTTTGGCGTGTTTATCGCGAAGAAAACGTTCCTCTTCGGCAGCTGCAACTAATTTTCCATCAATATACAGGGCAGCAGAAGCATCGTGACTTACTGCGCCGGATAGGCCTAATACAATCATAAATAGGTATTCTTCAATTTGCTTATAGTGGACTGCGAGTAGTATATCAAGCGCGAGCCTATTGGGAATGTCTGTGTTTAGTTATCAGTCTGCGTTCTATCGCTTTCCAGAGGGATTTTGAGGTGTTGGAGAGAGACTTTTCTTGAGCATAATATTTAAAAAGCTTTACATGATCCTTTGTGGTCCAACCTTTGGCATGTTTATGTAATGAATACAAATCTCTAAAAACAGCACTTCTTTTAAAAATTGTTCTTTTTAATTTTTCTAAATCAATTATTCTAATTTCCCATCCATCGCCTTTAGATTTAATGAAAATATGTTTTAAATATAAACAATTATGTTGGAAGTGATAATGATGGAGATCTCTTAACGTGTCAGCAACTGTATTTAATAAGCGATCTTTATGTGCCTTGTCTTTAATGATGTCTCCATTTTTTAAAAAATGTTCGGAGTCGAGAGGGGTAAAGCCTAACAGCTCTTTAGTAATTAGGATGGCTTGGAGATCACCGTTGAGATTTCTTTTGGCAAAATAAACAGGTTCAAGAGTCGGGATGTTTTTTTTTCTTAAGCGCAAAATGTTTTTGAACTCTCGCTCAAAAGTTAGCATGCCTCTGATAGGATGGATAAATGTTTTGGTGATATGATTTTGCTGACGTTTAATAAAAATTCCAATCTTACCCTGTGGTGTATCCAAGTCTATTTTTACAACACCACTCCAGCCGCCACGACGAATATTAGGGGGCTCGAACCATTTGGTTTTTAATTTCCAAATATCATCGAAATCATCTAAGTTGTTATCAAAGAGGATTTGTTGCCAGTCGTCGTTATACCAATATTCTTTCACAAGTTTACTCTATGGTGGTGTTTGGATGAGATAAACAGTTGCCTTGTCTCCACGTTTATTTTCAATAGAAAAAACAGGCTCGATATTCATGGTCATTAACTGTGTTTTCAATTCTTTATTCTTGAGTTTATCAACGACTACTAAATAGTCATACTTTTTATAAGAAGATATCCTCTTTTCCCGAGTTAGCTGTGCAGCTGGCTGGTGAGAATCAAAGTAATACTCAATAAATTCATCATCAGTAAGTACGGTACTATTTCTAGGTATATTTTGACTAGCCCAAATAGCAACATTTTTAATATATAGTTTAGAGTTAGAGTTAGAGCTAGTCATGCTATCGCCCAGACTCACGAATAATATAAGCCCAGTAATGAGTAAGATAGGCTTGTTTCTAGAGGACCATGCTTTTTCAAGAAGAGCACATAGAGTGGGGAGAATTAACAATAATAAACTTATTACGGCAACCAAAGCATAGCGTTTAGAAATAAAATATTTTGAGAAAGTAAAGACTAATAAGATAATTAAATTAAGTACTAAAAAGTAAATGATTAACTGTTTATAAGGTATTGGACGCAGGTGGATCTTTTGCCGTAAACCGTACAAATAAATACCAATGTAGCCAATTGATAAGGCTTTAAGAAGCTTATAAAAAAGCATGATAATAAGGCCTGAACCAAAAATAAGGCCACTGTACTCATCGGAAAATTTGGGTAAAATTTGGTCTTCAATAATGGCAGTCATATTATTGAATTTGATTAAAAAAAGATCTGGGTTTATGTATCGAGCCATCTGATTTATCTTGCCAAACGCCATTGAGATGTCAGACTGGACTAGCAGTAGAGGTATTGATATTAATATTCCGATAATAAATAGATAGTTTAGTTGTAATTCTTGTTTAATCGCCAGCTTGAAAGGATGGATGGCAAATAGATAAAAGGGTAGTGCTAATAAAATCACTACACCTTCAACACGGAACAATACAGCTGTAATGGCAGTGAGCTGCCAAAGTGTTCCATTTCTAGTTGTGGGCAAGTCTAAGAATCGCATAAAGCGATATAGCGTTAAGCTGCAAAAATACCAATAACCAATATCACGAATAACGAAATCCCGGTATTCATTAAGTGTTTGAAAGCAGAGAAAAAATAGTGCCGCAATAGCTAATTGTCGAGTGTTAGGTAGTATTTTATTGCTAAGTAAAACCAAGATATCGGTTAGTAAAACGAATAATAAAGTGTTCAGTACAGAGGCACTTATTTCTAGAGATAAATGGGTGATTTGATGAATATGGGCAATGACTATGGAGAAAAAAGGCCAATTATATATTTTAGCCGACGCAAGTAAGCCTCCCTCAAGATAGGCTTGGCTCATTTCCATGTACATAACGCCATCACGGTTAATAATGTCATTAAAATAGAATGCAAATATGGAGAGTAATAGACTAATCAGTGCCGTTCCAAGCCTGATTTTGGTTATATCGCTAAATGTTTGATTCATAATCCCTTCACTATATTAAATACTTTCTCGGCACTAATATCACGCATGCATTTATGGTGTCCTTCAGGACATGTTCGCTGAAAACAGGGTCCACAATCAACGTCTATTTGAACGATATGAGTATTACTCGCCAGTGGTGGGGTGAAGCTCGGTGATGTTGGGCCGTAAATAGCAACGAGTGGCTTTTGTAAGGCGGCAGCAATATGCATTAAGCCTGAATCATTTGAAACAACGAGATCTGCGGTATTCAATAAATCAATTGCATCGCTTAATTCGGTTTTACCACATAAGTTAAAAGAAGATGACCGATTGGGCGAATCAATATGTCTAATAACCTCATCAGAAATAATTTTATCTGCTTGTGAACCTAATATTAACAATTGCCAACCTTGTCGGATGAGCATGTTGGCCAGTTTTGCATAATGTGTGGCTGGCCACTGTTTAGCTGGGCCAAATTCAGCACCAGGACAAAATATTAATCGCTTTTGAGACGTTTTCTGTGGAAATTTCGATGCTGAATTAACTGTTTGGGCAACCATTAAGGGTGCAGGATAACTGGGTGCAGCATGAGATTGTGATGCCGAATAAGCTAATGAAACATAACGTTGCACCATCATAGGAAAAGCAGATTCATCTAATGTGCGAATATCATTGAGTAAACCATACCGCATCTCGCCACGCCAACCCGTGCGAAGCGGAATATTAGCAAACCAGGGAATGAGGGCTGATTTCCATGAATTAGGTAATACGATTGCTTGGTCATAATTATTTTGGCGTAATGAATGACCTAGTTTTTTACGCATATCCCATCCGAAGACACCGTGACTAATGGGCATGATAATGGCTTCATTCACTTCAGGCATACGGTCTAATAAAGGCTTCGTCCATGCCAGTGCTAACACGTCAATTAATACATTAGGATTATCCGCTCTAAGTGCTTTGAATAATGCTTGTGCCATCACCATGTCACCAATCCATGATGGCCCAATGATTAGGATTTTATTAATGGTTTTTGCCATTAATGTAGGGTGCTATGAGCAATGTAAATGAAAATAGTACCCGCTGCAATTAATGAAATTTGCTGCAATGTTTCTGATGGTTTAACTTTATGGTGCAAGCCTGGAATAAGATCGGCAACTGCAATATAGATAAAACTAGAGGCTGCAATAACCAGAATATATGGCAGCAAGTGCTGCATATCTGCCAATAAGAAGTAGGCTAAAACGGCTCCTACAACGGTGCCGAGACTCGAAAGAACATTAAAAAACAACGCCTTTCTGCGGCTATAGCCACTATGCAAAAGAATGATGAAATCACCTAGCTCTTGGGGAATTTCATGTGCTGCGATCGCCATTGCGGTGACAATACCCAAGTGAGTGTCGGTCAAAAAAGCGGCAGCAATTAAAATACCATCAACAAAGTTATGGATAGCATCGCCGACGAGAATTAATGTGCCAGCTGCTCGCGCTTTGTTGTCGTGATTATGATCGGATGATTCTGGGTCATGAACATCACAATGGTCATGGTGACAATGTCGCCAAAGCACTAATTTTTCAAGTACAAAAAAACTGAGTAAACCGATTAATAAGGTTAAGCCAATATCATGGGGGTCTACGCCAAACTCTGGATCTAAGGCATGTGGAATTAACCCTAATAATGAAGCTCCTAACAATGCTCCAATGGCAAAACTGACTAAATGTGGGACAGCAACATTGCGAGAACTTTGAGATAGCAATAAAAATGACGATGCAAAGATGACACTTAACAAGCCGCCAATCAGGCTAAAGCCAATAATCCAAAGTAATAATTCCATAGGGTTTCAACAAGCAAAATGAATCAGCAGATCATACATTATTTGGGCTCAAGCCATATCATTGATGCCATTCTGCCGGTGATGACATCACGGCGATATGAAAAGAAGCGTTGTTTTTCAGATACCGTACAAAAATCACCACCGAAGATTTCAGTTATCCCGAGTTCATTTAAATATTGGGTGGCGAGTAGATAAATATCAGCAAGATAATGTGTCGCATCAATTTGCTCAAATGCTTGATCAGCGAGTGAAGAATGAGAGTGAAAAGTATCAAAAACTTCACGACCAACTTCAAATTTCATCGGCCCAATTGCCGGCCCTAACCAGGCCATAATGTCATCAGGTTTACAGCTAAATTTGTTTAGAGTTTGTTTGATGATGCCAGCAGCCAGCCCGCGCCACCCAGCATGAAGTGCAGCCACAGTGTCACCCTGTCGATTGCATAATAGAATAGGCAGGCAGTCTGCAGTCATAACAGTGCAAACATGATTTTCTGTCGAACTGAAGATCGCATCCGCTTCGATATCTTTGTTCCACTCAGTGCTGTTGATAGCGTGAGTACTATGTACTTGATTTAGCCAATGTGGTGCTGCTGGGATTTGTGCAGATTGAATGAGGTATCGCCGATTTTGTTGGACGGTATCAGAGTCGTCCCCTACATGGCTGGCTAGATTCAACTCATTATAGGGTGGACGACTGAACCCTCCTATTCGTGTTGTACTAAGAGATTTAATATTACTGGGCGCAGGCCAGTCAGGGTAGATAAAATCATCATTCATGATGTGACGTTAGATACTGTTTCCATGCATCAAATAAATTCTTATCTACCGCTGCTAATGTTGAGCGAGGCACTAAAGTGGGTGTGATCAATGATCCACCTTCAAGAGTGCAAGCGAACCCACCTGCTTCAGATAATATTAATTGTGCGGCAGCATAGTCCCACAATTGTTGTTTAGCATGAAGATAAATATGGCCTCTGCCAGCCGCTATCCAACACAACTCCAAAGCGATGGATCCAAAACTCCGTTGAGATGCATAAGGTAGATCTGTGATTAATTGTGTTGCTAAGCGATTGGATAATCGTTTGAAGTCAATTAATGCAATGGTCTTCTTTAGCGTTAAATCTGAGGGCTGGAGTTTCAGTGGCTGATCATTTAACCATGCGCCAGAACCAAGTTGAGCAGAAAAACATTCACCTAATATAGGGTCATATACTAGGCCATGGGTAATTCGACCGTTAATAATTAGAGCCAATGAGACTGAAAAATAGGGAACACCGGTAGCAAAATTATTAACG
>JABSQO010000027.1 GCA_013215775.1 Piscirickettsiaceae bacterium | reverse complement strand
CCTCAGGAACTTGATCTAAAGTCAGCAAACCATTCAGACGCTCAGCCACATGAATAGCATCACCTGATTTTAGATTGGCTAGTTCGGTGGTCAGAAAGCTTTTTTCAAATGTATTAAAGTGAATTTCCAGCAATGAATCTTGTGGTGTATTTATCACTGAATACGGGCGGTGAACCAATTTGTCATCAATATCGAGTCCAACCATAGCAAACTGACCGGCCTTAAATTTTAATGGGTCTGTCTTGATTTTAAGAGAGAACAGATCAGTACACCACTGCTTATTTTCAACTATTTCTCCTTGGATCCATGTAAGCATATTTTTATATCCTGTCATTATTTGAATATGAAGAAGGTGTTTTTACCCACATCCAGAGTTAGCCAATCAACGGCCAGTTTCAATTTCTATATTTAGCTATTGTTTTAATAAATAGAATACTCGTTTGTGAACCATTGAGGACATTAATAATAAAGGGTAGCGTCCACTTTTAATTGAGAATGAGTGTATGAATTTAAATTGAAGTGAGTTTGTTGGTTCAAAAATCAATCGATTGGAGACTTTACACTGACCCTAAATATCCCAAGGTATAAATCAAGCTAGCTGACCCCTTGATTTACATTCCTTGATTTACATTTGTTAATTCCTAAAATTTAGATTTATGCCCACAATCAGTAGGATTGTTTAATAGTTTGTTGGAATAAAGTGGGCTATTTGAATCCCATTATATCGCACCCATCACGCTGTTAATTTTTAGTCGTATTGTCGACTTCTAATGCTAGTTTGGCTCTTTCAGCTTTTGAGATGTATTTTTCTTTTTTACTATTTTGTAAGCGTTTTTCAGGGTTTCTTAACTTATTTTTGTGTAGTTGAATTAACTTTTTTTTCCGGTTCATAAGGTCTTTGTTATCGTCGATTGAATACTAAGCTAGGCGTATATCATATAAGTTTAATGCGACTTTTTCTTTGATTCATTTCTTTTGGGCGAGCAAAAGAAATGAATGCCTAGCGGCGAGCGACTAGTTAAAGTGAGTCTAATTGTTAGCAATCAAAGGGTAGCGTCCCCTTTATATTCCTTTATTCCACGATGAAATTCAATGGGGTCAGGTAGCGTCCCCTTTAATTACTTGGTTTTATCTCTCCATTTCGCCCAAGGGTCTTCAGACCTCTCAATAGATGAATCAGGAGAGTCTAACGATTCATGCTCAGGCTTCCCGTAACTATTATCTCCACTGACAGAGTGCCGACCTTGTTGAGCGCCAGAACTTTTACCTGAGTTCGAGCGATGCCCTGCACTTTGATCATATGCAGCC
Organism: Piscirickettsiaceae bacterium; assembly: GCA_013215775.1. GTDB lineage: Bacteria > Pseudomonadota > Gammaproteobacteria > Nitrosococcales > Methylophagaceae. The sequence goes on along the minus strand of JABSQO010000027.1, from coordinate 27,894 downwards.
GCTTTCGCTACACGGTTTCTGCGCAATTGCTCAGCATCGTCCAAATTCAGCTCAGCAGGCTCACCTGGCGTTTGGTCTTCTGGAATAATCCGTTCCCTAGGAGACAATGAAAACTGTTCGGAAGACACTTTAGGTAAGCTTTTAAATTCATACAAATAGAAAGCCTCAACTCTCTCGCATGCCCACGTCGTCTTTTTAAGAAACTTAACACTAGACGCAATACTGGGATTAGTCTTAAAACAATTGATATTTAAATAGGCAAAGAGAATGTCAAAACCGTAGTGGTCTACTATTTCAATCAACAAATTTTTTAAACTAAGGCCATGCAGAGGGTTATTTGTGTAAGTAATCTCATTACTCATATTAAAATCCAACAAAAGGGAGATGAGGGGCATTATACCTGTTGGCACACAGGTAATGTATGGATGCAAAGATTGCTTTTAGTGTTGGTGTGTCATCTGAACCGATATTAAAGGGACGTTACCCTTTAATGGTAAGACGTTGATAGATAGGATGAATAAAACAAAGGGTAGCGTCCCCTTTAATTGGATGATTAATGATTGATCACGGAGCGAGTGATATTTTTCGTTCTTTATAATATTCAACCATCGTATCGACTTTTTCTTGATCGTATTCCCGTAAACCTCTGAGCATCAATTTTTTTAGTCCTTTCCCAATTATTTCGCCATTAGACTTAATTGCAAATTCGAGTAAGGCGATGGCCTTTTTCCCTTGAACAGTTAAGCTGGTTCCAACGAATTCTAAGGTTGGATTTTGAATATTGATAGTGTCAAGTTCAATAGACATATTGTCATAAACAATCAGAGGTCTATCTGGATTAATCATGACTTTATATTGCTCCATCAACGGCACAATAAGATCAGGGAAGTTTGTGCCAGAAAATGCGACATAGTTTTTAGTGAATTCCGAGATCATTTCTGTATCTTCAGAAATGTCTCCACTATGTTCTACATCCAGATAGTGTTTATCATTATCATCAGTGATCGAGAACCCATCTTCATCTGCTGGAGGGAAATGTAGCGGTACATTGTCGCCAATCATTCCAGAAAATGAGAATGACATCTTTTGGCTAAGCCCATATTTGTTCAAAATTAATGAGAATAAGAGATCACCCGGAACACAGAAAGATTTATTGTCAGGATCGTGAATTGGATTAAAATCATCAGCGATCTGTTTTGCAAAGTTGCTGGCCTGTTGTTTCGAGATCAGGATACGTGAGTCTTTTTCGGTATAAAAACTTTCAATAAACATAGGAATTAATAGGTGAGAATAAAGTTAATAAATTGGAAATCAATGGGGTCAGACTCGATTGATTTCATTTAATCCCACTTAAGCGCGCCACCCGTCTGATATTCCGTTACTTTGGTTTCAAAGAAGTTTTTCTCTTTACGCATATTGGCTTGTTCATCTAACCAAGTCAGGGTGTTTTCTGCACCGGGGAAGGGTTCAGCAAAGCCGAGTTGTTTAGCACGGCGATTGGCAATAAAGCGGAATTGAGCAACATGGTCTTCTTTTGAATATCCCAAGATAGGATCACGAAGGATATAACCGGCGTAAATCTTTTCAGCTTCATAGGCTTCTTCAAACATTTCTTGCACTTTGACTGGGTCAAGTACCACGTTTTCTTCTTTGATAATTTGTTTGACGACACGAATACCAAATGAGGCATGCAGGACTTCATCACGCATAATGTATTGTAGTTGTTCGGCAGTGCCTTTCATCAAACCACGACGTTGTAGGGCAAAGATGGGGCTGAAACCATTGTAGAACCAGCAACCTTCAAATATGCCACCAAAGAAAGCATAAGCCATCACGAAGTTTTCTAATTCATCACGATCGCGTAGGTCAATATCACTGCGTAATATCGAATCTAGACGACGATTAGCCAATTGAATTTTTTGGTTAATTTCAGGCACAACACGGTAACGATTGTAGATTTCGCTTTGATCGAGACCGATGGTTTCGATGCAATGTTGATATGTCCAGGTGTGCAGGGCTTCTTCATACACTTGGCGTGCTTGATAGATTTGCAGTTCTGGCGCGGTCATTTTTTCCATCACTGCTAAGCCGATATTACGCATCGCCAGAATGTCAGAAGTGGTGAGGTAAGACATGACATTGGTATAAACATGCTTCTCTTCAAGCGTCAGTTTATGGTTGAAGTCATGAATATCCGAGGTCATGTTGATATCAAGCGGTGTCCAGTGATTCTTGTTCGCATTAAGAAAATATTCCCATGCCCAAGGGTATTTGAACGGTGCTAATTGATTCACATCTGTCATGCCATTGACGACACGTTTATCCTCAACATTAACCGGTGCAATATTAACCACTGGCAATGGTTCAACATCGGCTTTTTTATTGGGAGATGATGTTAGTTCATTAGCCGCTGGCTCTACAATGGGTGCGGCATCTTGTTGAACGTCAACTTTAGCAGCAGCCGAAGTAGAGGTTGCAAATGGGTCATCCCAATTCAACATTATTGACAAGCCTCACAGTCTGGTTCAAGAATTGAACATGCTTGAGGTGCTTCGACACCATCACCTGAGATGATGTCATCAAGTGAACTTACTGCTGCAGGTACCGCGGTAGGAACTGGTGCGGCAGAAGATGTTTTCTCCGCGGCGGTTGCACCCATAGAACGAAGGTAATAGGTTGTTTTAAGACCACGTACCCATGCTAGTTTGTACAGGTTATCCATTTTCTTGCCTGATGGTTCAGCCATGTACAAGTTCAAACTTTGTGCTTGGTCTAACCATTTTTGACGGCGAGAGGCGGCTTCGATTAACCAGCGAGCATCCATTTCAAATGCGGTGACATAGAGTTCTTTTAAGTCTTCAGGAATACGGTCAATAGACTGCAAGCTACCATCGAAGTATTTCAGATCATTGATCATCACTTCATCCCATAAACCGCGAACTTTCAGATCGGTCACCATGTATGGATTGATAACAGTGAACTCACCTGACAAGTTCGATTTAACAAACAAGTTTTGATAGGTCGGTTCAACCGATTGGCTGATGCCACAGATGTTAGCAATGGTCGCTGTCGGTGCAATAGCCATGGTATTAGAGTTACGCATACCTTGACGTTTGATCTTGTCACGTAGGCTATCCCAATCCAACGTTTGGCTATCATCTTGTTGCAGATATTCGCCACGCGCTTCTTTTAAGATTTTGATGGAATCAATCGGTAAGATGCCTTGGCTCCATAAACTGCCTTCATACGATTGGTAGCTGCCACGTTCTTCTGCGAGGTTAGAAGAGGCTTCGATAGTATAGTAACTCACCGCTTCCATTGAGGTATCAGCAAAGGTGACTGCCTCATCTGAACTATATGGGATGCGTAGTTTATAGAGTGCATCTTGGAAACCCATAATACCTAGACCGACAGGGCGATGTTGTAGGTTAGAACGACGTGCTTGTGGCACGCTGTAATAGTTATATTCAATCACGTTATCCAACATACGCATGGCCGTGGTGATGGTGCGTTTTAGTTTTTCTAGGTCAAGACCATCTTCGCCAATATGTTGTGGCAAGTTGACCGAGCCTAGGTTACACACGGCAATTTCATCATCGGAGGTATTCAGGGTGATTTCAGTACATAGGTTTGAGCTATGGACAACACCGACATGTTGTTGTGGAGAACGTAAGTTACAAGGATCTTTAAATGTGATCCAAGGATGACCCGTTTCAAACAGCATGCCTAACATTTTGCGCCAGAGATCATTCGCTGGCATTGTTTTGGTGTTGATGAGCTCACCGTTAGCCGCTTTTTGTTCGTATTCGGCGTAGGCACTCTCAAATGCTAATCCGGTTAGATCATGCAAGTCCGGCGCTTCTTCTGGTGAGAATAATGTCCAATCACCATTTTCTGCTACCCGCTTCATAAACAGATCAGGGATCCAGTTAGCGGTGTTCATATCATGGGTACGACGACGATCATCACCGGTGTTTTTACGTAAATCTAGGAATTCTTCGATATCGATATGCCACGTTTCAAGATAAGCACATACAGCGCCTTTACGCTTGCCACCCTGGTTAACCGCTACCGCAGTATCATTTGCTACTTTTAAGAACGGTACAACGCCTTGTGAGTTGCCGTTAGTGCCTTTGATGTGTGAACCCAGACCACGAACACGAGTCCAATCATTTCCTAGACCACCGGCATATTTAGATAATAGTGCGTTATCGCGGATAGCATCATAAATACCGCCTAAGTCATCAGGTATGGTTGTCAGGTAGCAAGATGATAATTGTGGGCGCAATGTGCCTGAGTTAAACAGAGTAGGGGTACTACTCATAAAGTCGAATGAAGAGAGCAAGTTGTAAAACTCAATAGCGCGTTGTTCGCGATGGATTTCATTGCTGGCTAGACCCATTGCCACACGCATATAGAACGCTTGAGGTAATTCAAAACGTGTCTTGTTGTGGTGAATGAAGTAACGGTCATACAAGGTTTGCAAACCAAGATAGTTGAACTGGAAGTCACGTTCTGATTTAAGTGCTTGACCTAACAGTTCTAAATTATATTGTTTGAGATCAGGGGCGAGTAACTCAAGATCAATCGCCTTTTCAATATAGTTTTTGAAATATTCAGGATAGGCATCAGCCATTTCATGTTGTGATGCTTGAGATGGTTTTTCATAAACATAAGTCAACGCTTCACGACGAATACTATCCATTAATAAACGCGCGGCAACGGTACTATAGTGAGGATCTTGTTCGATAAAAGTACGAGCAGACATGACCAATGCTTTTTCAACATCAGCTTCGGCAACACCATCAAATATATTACGTTGGGTGTCACGTAAAATAGCGGCACTATCGACACCATCAATATTTTCACAGGCTTCTTCAATTAGATTTCGCAGGCGGTCGATATCTAATGGGTATTTTGTGCCATCGGGTGCAGTGACATTGAGCGTTGTTTCATTAACTGCAGTAGGGTGTTTCTTCTCTTCTTCTGCACGTTTTTGTGATTGTGATTCACGATATAACACATAGGCACGGGCTGTTTTATATTCACCCGTACGCATTAATGCCAGTTCAACTTGATCTTGGATATCTTCAATATGAACAGTGCCACCATCATCTAAACGACGGGTTAAGCTATCCGCAATTTGTTGGGTGATCTTCTTAACGATATCGTGAATTCGTCTGCTATCTTGAGCAGAATCACCTTCAACGGCAAGAAAAGCCTTCGTGATGGCGATGGCAATTTTGTTGCTATCGAAATTAGTCACCTCACCATTACGGCGAATGACCTGATATTGACTTGATGAATTGGTGGATGATGGAGCTGTTCCATTGCCTGCCATGATGATAAATCCTGCGTTATCTAGAAGAATGTTGTGAAAACAACAAACCACAACCTGTAGTGGTTTTTAAACGATTGAACCACAAGATGATGTGGTTTGGAATAGTGACAAGTGGATAAATAGTGGGTTATCTGTGGATAACTTTTATTACAACTGGCGCTAACTTAATAGGGCTGGGACTTGACCAAATATTGGAAAAAAATATCCGTGCTGAAATTATTTTTAGCACGGATAAAGGATTAAAGTGACTTAACGGCAGCCAAAACCTCAGTAAAGTGTTCTTTTACTTTGACCTTACGCCATTCTTGTCGTAAAACACCTTGTTGATCGATGAGAAAGGTACTGCGCACAATTCCCATGTATTCGCGGCCATAATTTTTTTTCAGATGTAAAACATCAAAAAGTGTGCAAGCTTGCTCTTCTGCATCAGATAATAAATCGAAAGGGAATTCATGTTTGGTTTTGAAATTTTCATGCACACGAACGCTATCGCGTGAAATACCAATAATAAGGGTATTGTGATCATTAAATTCTGCAATGTGATCTCTAAAGTTTTGGCCTTCTAGCGTGCAACCCGGTGTATTATCTTTAGGATAAAAGTAGATAACGATATTTTTTCCTAGATGCTGTGATAAACGAAAAACACTGTCGCCAGTACTGGGTAGTTCAAAATCGGGCACGGATTTACCAAGTTGTACTTTATTCATGAATGGTTCCTGTTTTGTTAGAATCTATACTATATATACCTTATACAGATGTGTGGGATCTTGTCATCTTGTGGCTGGCAAAGTAACATGCTCGTTTATTTTCTGAGAGGCCGTCATACGATGTGTCTTTTTCGTGTAGAAATCGTTGATTTGGAGTGTTGTGAACATGTTTAGCGGCAGTATGGTGGCACTAGTTACACCGATGCGAGCAGATGGCTCGTTAGATGGTGACTGCCTGAATAAACTTGTTGAGTTCCATATTAGTAGTGGTACTGATGCTATTGTCGCCATGGGTACGACTGGCGAATCTGCTACGCTCAATGTCGAAGAGCATTTGAGTGTTGTCCAGCAGGTGGTACAGCAGGTCAATGGTCGTGTTCCAGTGATTGCCGGTACAGGTGCAAATTCAACATCGGAAGCGATAGAATTATCACAACGTGCAGCAGACTTAGGTGTGGATGCCGTGTTATTGGTAACACCTTATTATAATAGGCCAACGCAAGAAGGCTTATACCTGCACTATAAATCGATTGCTGAAGCCGTTAATATTCCACAAATTTTATATAATGTACCGTGTCGAACAGCATGCGATATGTTGCCGGAAACGGTTGCTCGTTTATCGACTATTAATAATATTATTGGTATAAAAGAAGCGACAGGTGATTTGTCACGTGTAGAACAGATTAAAGCGTTGTCTGACGATAATTTTGAACTTTATACTGGCGATGATGCCAATACTGTTGACTTTATCTTAGCGGGTGGCCAAGGTGCGATTTCAGTCACGGCTAATGTGGCTCCTGCTGCCATGCATGAGATGTGTGAAGCTGCACTGACTGGTAATCATGTGCGAGCTCGCCAAATTGATAGTGATTTGGCATTGTTGCATAAGACTTTATTTGTTGAAGCCAATCCAATCCCAGTAAAATGGGCATTAATGGAAATGGATTTGATTCCAACGGGGATTCGTTTACCAATGACCTTGTTGTCAGAACGATATCATCAGCCAGTGCGAGAAGCATTAAATGCCGCTGGTGTACTTAATTAATTATGAGTAAATTGAACCACATGAATTCTATACGTATGAAAACTGTTTCGTTATCTGTATTGCTCGCTATCTCAATAACTGGCTGTGGTTCATTACCCGCGTTGGATGAAGTGGTACCTGATAATACTAAAGAATATCGTAGAGCCGAGACCATGCCTCCGCTTGATGTACCTCCTGACTTAAGTACTGTTCGTATTAAGGATGATATCGCCGGTAATAAAAATGATGTCGCGACTTATTCTGAGTTTGAAGAAGCAGCGAATAATCCTTTAGCAAGTAAATACAATATTACTCCGGAAACAAAGCCTGCATTATCAGGTGAGGGTGATGATCGTCATTTACTGGTACCAAATAGCCGCGATACAACATGGCAAAAATTAGAAGAGTTTTGGCAACAGAAAGGCATTGCAATTAAACGCCAAGACAAACGCATTGGTTTAATGGACACCGAAGTAGGTAGTGATGATTATGCTTACCGAATTCGTATGGAGCGTGGTGATACGTCAAAATTATCAAAAATATATGTGTCTGGAACAAGCTTTGAGGCTAACGGACAGAAAGATGAGGCAATGTTACGTCAGATAGCGGAGTTTTTTGGTGCATTCCATAAAGAGGAAAAAGAGAAAGCTATCGCCGTAAAAGAAAGCCAACCTCAAGTCGCATCAGTAAAAACAACTTTGATGGATGAAACAGGTGGCCATCAATCTTTGTTTATAGAGCAAGACTTTGTTGATGTATGGCGCCGTGTGGGTCGTATATTAGATAGCAAGGGTTTCACAGTAGAAGATCGTGACCGTTCACGTGGCCTATATTTTATACGTTACCTTGATCCCTTTACCGCAGCCGAACAGGAAGAAGAAGGTGTCCTAAGTAAGTTAGCTTTTTGGCGAGATGATGCTGAAAAAGCACCTGAAGAATATTATTACATTAAGCTGATTTCTGATGCCGAAGATACCAAGATGATTATCTTAGATGCGGAAGAGACTCGGACTTCTTCAGATACAGCAAAACGTTTGTTAGGCATAATGCAGGAGCAATTGGCTCAATAATGCGTTTTGCTTCACTCGGAAGTGGTAGCCGAGGTAATGCAACGCTTATTTCACACGGTAAAACCACATTACTCGTTGATTGTGGCTTTTCTGCTCGAGAAACTGAAAAACGCCTACAACGTTTAGGGGTTGATTCTCAGCAATTAACTGCCATTGTGGTGACTCATGAACATGGCGATCATATAAACGGTATTCGAGTACTAGCGCGAAAATATAAGTTACCTGTTTATGCAACAGCAGGTACAGCAGCGTGTTTATCCGCAGATGTTGCACACTTGATTGCTGAATTTAGCAGTCATGAAGTTTTCAATATTGATGATATTGAGATCCAACCTTTCCCTGTCCCTCATGATGCGCGTGAACCCACCCAATTTGTGTTTAGTGATGGTCAGCATAAAGTAGGTTTGCTCACGGATACGGGTATGAGTACGCCAGTGATAGAACAAGCTTTATCAGGATGTGATGCCTTATTACTTGAAGCGAATCATGACATTGATATGTTGGATAACAGTGAATATCCAGACCATTTAAAATATCGTGTTTCGAGTCGGTTAGGTCATTTAAATAACGTGCAATCAGCTAAGATCCTTGAGAAAATTGATACCTCACAGTTACAACATATTGTGGCAATGCATTTGAGTGAGAGAAATAATTCGCCTAATATTGTGTTGCCTTTATTTGCACAGTCATTGGACTGTGATCAAAGCTGGGTCGGCATCGCTACACAGGAAACTGGTTTTAGTTGGCGTGAAACAATTAATAGTTAGAGAGTAAATCATGGAAAAAAGACAAGAATTATTCGCGGGTAAAGCAAAAAGTGTATTTGCAACTGATAATGACGACTTTGTTATTCTCAGTTTTCGTGATGATACTTCTGCTTTTGATGGTGAAAAAATTGAACAACTTAGCCGTAAAGGCGAGGTGAATAATAAGTTTAACGCCTTCATTATGGAATTTTTAGAAAAAGCAGGTATTCCAACGCATTTTGAGAGCCTACTGAATGCCAACGAAGTTGTCGTTAAGAACATGAAAATGATTCCCGTTGAATGTGTGGTTCGAAATGTGGCTAGCGGCAGTTTATGTCGTCGCTTAGGTGTTGCAGATGGGTTGGAATTAACGCCTCCTGTATTTGAATTTTTCCTAAAGAATGACGCCTTACATGATCCAATGATCAACGAATATCATATCGAAACATTTGGCTGGGCAACTGCTGAAGAAGTCAGCAAAATGAAAGAGTTAACCTTTAAAGTTAATGTTGAATTGAGCAAGTTGTTTGCTGATGCAGGAATGATTTTAGTGGACTATAAACTTGAGTTTGGTTTGTTCAAAGGTGAGGTTGTTTTAGGTGATGAATTTAGCCCTGATGGTTGTCGCTTATGGGATGCCAAAACACGGAAAAAACTGGATAAAGATCGCTTTCGCCAAGGTTTAGGAGGCGTGATTGAAGCTTATGAAGAAGTCGCCCGTCGAATTGGTGTGCCTTTATAAAATTTACTCGTTATTCCGGACAATGCCATTGATAGCGCAACGGCATTTTGACAATATTAGGACGAAGATAAGCTTTTAAGTCGTCACCTGCCAAGAGATTTCACCACCTGCACGCATGGGTATCAATCTTTGTTCGACGAAGTCATAACTTTCCGGCACTAACCATGATTGTTTGTTTAGAGTAATAGTGTTGTTATTTCTAGGTAATTGGTAATAATCAGCGCCAAAATGGCTAGAAAATCCTTCTAGCTTATCGAGCTTACCTGCTGCCTCAAAAGCTTCTGCGTAGAGTTCAATCGCAGCATGACTACTATATATTCCTGCACAACCACAGGCGTTTTCTTTAGTGTTTTGCGTATGTGGAGCACTATCTGTTCCTAAGAAAAACTTAGGGTTACCACTGGTTGCGGCTTGTATTAATGCTTGTTGATGCGTGTTTCGCTTCAAGACTGGTAAACAATAGTTATGTGGTTGAATACCACCGACTAATAAGTCATTACGGTTCAGTAATAGATGGTGAGGTGTGATGGTCGCAGCTATCCGGGATTTAGCTGATATAACAAAATCAACTGCATCAGAGGTAGTGATATGTTCAAACACAACGTTTAATTCTGGAAACGTGTTGATGAGTGGAATAAGAACTTGATCAATAAATACTTTTTCTCGGTCAAAAACATCGATTTCTGGTGAGGTAACCTCGCCATGAACCAGTAATGGCATGCCCAGACGTTCCATTTCAGCTAATGCTTTGCGGCACAGTGTAAGATCAGTAACACCGGCATCAGAGTTGGTTGTAGCCCCAGCAGGGTAAAGCTTAACAGCATGAACAATGCCACTGTCTTTTGCACGAGTTATTTCTTCGGCAGAGGTATTGTCTGTTAAATACAGCGTCATCAAGGGTTCAAAATTATTACCTTCAGGTCTCGCAGCTAAAATACGTTCGCGATAGTTAATAGCTAACGCTGTTGTTGTGACCGGAGGCCGTAAATTAGGCATCACAATCGCACGCGCAAAATAGCGGGCAGTATCAGCGACGGTTCGATTAAGTGCTGATTCGTCCCGCAAGTGAAGGTGCCAGTCATCTGGTTGAGTAATTATGAGTTGTTCAATATGTGATTCATTCATAAGCCGGAATTATGCCACAGCTATACAAATAACGCTTAAAATCCATATAAATATAATGGGCTTAGCCGTTGAGGTACTTGACCTTAGGCGCTATTCCAAGTAAATTTGTTGGTTTTATCTTTTTTAATGTCGTTGCGGCGATGAAATTTAAGGGGACCACGTGGAATTAAGCGGTGGTGAAATTCTGATTCGTTCTTTAAAAGACGAAGGTGTTGAATATTTATTTGGTTATCCAGGCGGTGCTGTGTTGCATATTTATGATGCAATTTACCGACAGGATGATGTGAAGCACATTCTAGTGCGTCATGAACAGGCTGCAACTCATGCAGCGGATGGTTATGCTCGTTCTACAGGAAAGCCAGGGGTGGTACTTGTAACCTCTGGTCCAGGAGCGACTAATGCTGTCACAGGTATCGCTACCGCCTATATGGATTCAATTCCAATGGTGGTGATTACCGGTCAAGTATCATCTGCTGTGATTGGTAGTGATGCCTTTCAAGAGGTTGATGCCGTTGGTATAACAAGGCCTTGCGTCAAGCATAACTTCTTAGTGAAAGATATAAATAAATTAGCCGAAACGATTAAAAAAGCGTTCTATGTGGCGACGACTGGTCGACCAGGACCTGTTGTAATTGATGTCACTAAAGATATTACTGATCCCGATATTAAAATCCCTTATCACTATCCTGATAAGGTCACGATGAGATCATATCAACCAACAGTTAAAGGTCATCCAGGACAGATCAGACGAGCCGTTAAATTATTGCTCTCTGCTAAAAAGCCAATGATCTATAGCGGTGGTGGTGTGGTGTTGGGTAATGCGTCTGAGCAGTTACGTACCTTTGTTCGTCATCTTGGTTATCCGATTACCAGTACATTAATGGGCTTAGGTGCTTATCCTGCAAGTGATGACCAGTTTATTGGTATGTTAGGTATGCACGGCACATATGAAGCAAATATGGCCATGCATGACTGTGATGTATTGATTGCTATTGGTGCGCGTTTTGATGATCGTGTTACCGGGAAAATTGCTGAATTTTGTCCAGATGCTCAAATTATTCATATTGATATTGATCCCTCATCAATTTCTAAAACAATAACGGTTGATATTCCGATTGTAGGTGATGTTGCAGATGTTTTGCAGGAAATGAACCATATGTTGGAAACGGGTAAAAAACAACTACAGAAAAAAGAGTTAGATGCGTGGTGGAAGATTATTCATGGCTGGCAAGCTCAGCTATGTATGACATATGACAAAACTAGTGACAAGATCAAACCACAAGCAGTTATTGAGTTGTTACATGAAATTACCGGTGGAGATGCGTACGTCACATCAGATGTAGGCCAACATCAAATGTGGGCAGCACAATATTATGGTTTTGATAAACCTAACCGTTGGATTAACTCAGGTGGTCTGGGAACGATGGGATTTGGTTTGCCAGCAGCGATGGGGGTGCAATTAGCGTATCCAGAAGAAACAGTCGTTTGTGTAACGGGTGAAGGCAGTATTCAGATGTGTATTCAGGAGCTGTCGACCTGTTTACAATATGGTTTGCCGATTAAGATTGTGGCATTGAATAATCGTTATTTAGGAATGGTTCGACAATGGCAAGAGTTCTTCTATAAAGAACGCTATTCACACTCTTATATGGAATCATTACCTGATTTTGTTAAATTAGCAGAAGCGTATGGTCATGTTGGTATTCGAGTTGAAAAACCAGAAGATTTACGGGCAGCAATGGAAAAAGCGTTCGCAATGAAAGATAGATTAGTATTCTTAGACATCGTGACGGATCAATTGGAAAATGTATTCCCAATGATTGCGGCAGGTAAAGCGCATAATGAAATGCATATGTCTCCTCACTGTGAAATGCCACAGAGTTCTGAGCGGGAGTTATCATAATGCAACGCCATATTATTGCTATCTTAATTGAGAATGAGTCTGGTGCTTTGTCACGCGTGGCTGGACTGTTTTCAGCTCGTGCATATAATATTGAGTCTTTAACGGTTGCACCTACAGAAGACCCATCATTATCGCGCATGACCATTGTCACGACAGGTACCGAACGTGTTGTTGAGCAAATAACTAAGCAATTAAACAAATTGATTGATGTGGTGACCTTGCTTGAGTTAACGAAAGGTCCTCATATTGAGCGAGAAATGATGCTGATAAAAATTCATGCATCAACAATGGACCAACGTGATGAGCTGAAACGATTAACAGATATTTTCCAAGGGCGAATTATTGATGTAACACCATCAATTTATACTATTGAATTAACCGATACTGGCGATAAGTTGGATTCGTTTATTGAAGCATTAACAGAATATAAAATTCTGGAAACGGTACGTTCAGGTGTGTCAGGCATTGCTCTTGGCGAAACAAGATTGCACGTTTAATTAATAACGTGACATAAAATTATATTTTTGAAGAATTAAGGAATTAAATAATGAGTTTGAATGTTTATTACGATAAAGACTGTGACCTATCTATCATCAAGGGTATGAAAGTCACTATCGTTGGTTATGGTTCACAAGGCCATGCACACGCGTGTAACTTGAAAGATTCAGGTGTTGATGTAACTGTTGCACTACGTGCTGGTTCATCTTCGATTGCTAAGGCAGAAGCACAAGGTTTGAAAGTAACTGATACAGCAACAGCTGTAGCAAGTGCTGATTTAGTAATGATTTTGACGCCTGATGAGTTTCAATCACAATTATATAAAGAAGAAGTTGAACCAAACTTGAAAAAAGGCGCTGTTTTAGCCTTTGCTCATGGTTTCGCCATTATTTACAAACAAGTAATGCCTCGTGCTGACCTAGATGTCATCATGATTGCACCTAAAGCACCAGGACATACTGTACGTAGTGAGTTTGTTAAAGGTGGTGGTATTCCTGACTTAATCGCTATTGAGCAAGATGCATCAGGAAATGCAAAAGAAATAGCATTATCTTATGCTTCAGGTGTTGGTGGTGGTCGTACAGGTATCATCGAAACAACATTCCGTGATGAAACTGAAACGGACTTATTTGGTGAGCAAGCTGTTTTATGTGGTGGTGCTGTTGAATTAGTTAAAGCGGGTTTTGAAACATTAACTGAAGCGGGTTACGCTCCAGAAATGGCTTATTTCGAATGTTTACACGAATTGAAATTGATTGTAGATCTTATGTATGAAGGTGGTATCGCTAACATGAACTACTCAATCTCTAATAATGCTGAATATGGTGAGTATGTCACTGGCCCTAAAATTATCAATGAAGAAAGTCGTCGAGCGATGCGCGAATGTTTGAAAAATATTCAAGAAGGTAAATATGCCAAACAATTTATCCTTGAAGGTCAATCTGGTTACCCAGAGATGACCTCTATGCGTCACCTTAATGCTGAGCATCCAATTGAAAAAACAGGTGCTAAATTGCGTGCAATGATGCCTTGGATTCAGAAAATTGTTGATAAAGATAAAAACTAATATCAACAAACCTGAATAGATAAAAAAGCGGGGACTGATGTGAAAATATCAGTCCCCGTTTTGTTTCTGCGACTAAAAAAGAACTCGTTGAAAGATTGGATTCCCTTATTTAATGTGTCCGTTAAACTAGGATGAGAACAAATTAACACAACAACATCAGTGGTTAACACTTAATCTCTCCGTCACCTTTTTCGGTCATTTTTCGATCTAGTGCTTTGTTAATTTCATCAATTTCCTCTGTAGATTTCCCTATAATAAATCCAGAAATGATATTTTTCACATCCCCATGATGAAAATCATTATAAATTTTTCTATCAAAAAAACGTGAAACCACAAACTGCCCTTTCTTGGCAAAAGGTTCTAATTGATTTATAAGTGAATCTATAGAGTGATAGGACTCTATCTGCCAAGTTTGATTGATATGTGAACCAATTCTCCATGTCATACTTTCATGTAGAATTAGCTGATTAGTACTTGCATTGAGGCGAAAATTTAAATCGAACACATAAAGTTTACCTGCTGCATCAATTCCAATATCAAATCCTGCCACGCCCCTAAACCCCATTTTTTGTGCTCGCTGGGAGATGTCCATAGCGATTAATACTGCTTCATAAGGTTCTGGACAAGCGGGATCAATACGATTACCGGTTTGCTCGGCTGGTTTATTAAATAACTGGATACTTCCTCCTAGGTAGGTACATTGATGATCGAGAATTGATACACCAAGACACCAGCATGTAACAATATCAACGGCATCCTCAATGACTAATCCATTCATCAATAAATCATTATTTAAGAACCAATTAATAGCCTCTTTCCATGAAAGTTCATCATAACAGTATTTAACACCAAAACAGGCTCCGTTTGCTCCTTCCAACGATGCCTTAAGATAGACAGGATAACCAACATAATTATTTATTAGGGTATCCAAATGATCAATTGGGACTAGCCTTCTATTGGGTAAATATTTATTATCCACAAAATCAGGAATACGCGACTTATCATTCAGCTCACCATAAAACTTCGATGAAATAACTAAATTTTCTGAAAAATCCAATGCATGAGGTGGAGGATAAAAATAAGCCAAACGTTGACCTGAACTAACACTTTGTTGTGCCAGTGCTACACCTTCTTCAAAAGTGCCATAAGTTTGTAACCGAGTGGGTGGGTGCAACCCACAGAAACGAATAAACTCAAGGCAATTAGTACTAGCAACAGATTTATGACAGATTAATGGCATATCCCCCATAAAAGCGATTGTCGTTCCTGTTATTATCTCTAGTCGAAACGCATCATAACCAAGCCAGCGAATATTCTCTAAGGTGCTTTGTGGCGCCATTGTGGTTTTGGCAGGAAATAGATCAGCATATGTACGCATAACAATGATGCTCTTTTTTGATGAAGTAATTTAAAAGTAGGAATGTATACCCTGAGCGAGACGGATACTGATTGGGTTAACATCATGTTCAGATGGGCTAAAAGTAGGAGTATTGTTGACATCGAGTAATATCGCTTCTCCATTTCTCATGATGTAATCAAATTTACCAAAGTCGAATCCTAACTTCTTTCGAGCTTTTCGCAGTACTTCTGGAACCTCATCAATATATTCATAACGAACCAAATCACGACTTTTCACAATGGGTTTACGCCCCCATATTTTTACGCTGCACTCTCGATCCCCAAAAAAAAGCCATAGACGAAGGATATAAAGATCACCTTCTTTTTCAGGCAGAAACTTCTCAACTATCAGGTCATTTCTTTTCCATACCCAATTAGGAACGTTACTTATGTTATCGAGAATAGGATAATCTTCTGGGATATAATGTAAATAACGCCAGCTGTATTCATTCAAAGATCGACTTTTAATAAAATTTAAGAGTTTTCGTTTGATTTTATACTGAATATAGGAATAACCGCGTTTCGGTTTTGTTCTAGCTTGGATATCTTGATAACCATGGCAATTTGCATTTGTTTTAACCAACACCTGACCATCATATTGACTATTTACATCGAGAATTTGTTCACTAAAACTGCGCTTTGATATATCTCGAACAGCACCATTGAGTAAGCGAATATTATCTGAAATCTCTGGAACATATCCATCCTTTACCCAAGTTTGATCAATATGGAGAATGCCAATATCTGCTTCAAGCCTATCAGTATAGCCGATCACAACCTCATGACCGTCCTGCCTCCATAAATCAACAAGTTCCTTAAGCACATATATATCTTTGAACTTGACTTTGGGGTCTGTCACAATCTGAATCGTATAAATATTCCTATCCTCTCAACTGAAATTTAAGCAATTGTAGTGGTCAACTAATCCCGGATCTTGGTTTAGATAGATCTTCAGCCTTTGCAGGTGATTATCACATCTTTCGCTCTGACGGTCATGGTGCCACTGCTCTTAGTTGTTTGAAGTGTTAAAAACAACTAGAAATTAAAGGGAGAATTAAAGGTAACACTTCCTTTTCGTCCAATAACCCACGGATAAGTACCTGTTTAAACCATGCTGTTTTGGAAAGGAATGGTGTCTGAGAATGACTCTGTTTTGAATTTGGGCGCTGTTGTTCTATTACTTGCTACCATCCTTAGTTGTGTAATATTTTTAACTTTTCTGAACTATATTCCTATGTGAATATTTGTGCAATAGATATTATTGAAGCCTTTTGAGATGGTTTATTTATCGATTTTGATAGCAAAGTTAGTCCTGTATGGGAAGGGAGTGATGTGAAAATATCAGCCTCCATTTTGTTTCTGCTATTATAAATCGGTATACGGAATTAATTATCGGAATATTTAATGGCGGATAAAGAAAAACAGCAGAGTCGCGGGATTTATTTATTACCGAACTTATTCACTACGGCAGGTTTGTTTGCGGGGTTCTATGCAATTGTTGCCGCGATAAGAGGTGATTTTGAATCAGCGGCAATCGCTATTTTTATTGCCATGGTGATGGATGGTTTAGATGGTCGAATCGCAAGGATGACCAATACCCAAAGTGACTTTGGTGCAGAATACGATAGTTTGGCAGATATGGCCTCATTTTGCCTTGCGCCAGCACTAGTCATATATCAATGGTCACTACTTGATATGGGCAAATTTGGCTGGATGGTTGCTTTTATTTATGCGGCATGTGGCGCCTTACGTTTAGCGCGCTTTAACACTCAGGTTGGCAATGAAGATAAACGTTATTTCCAAGGGTTACCAAGCCCCGCAGCGGCGGCATGTATTGCCGGTTGGGTCTGGGCGGGAACGAGTAATAACATTGATCCTTCAGTGATGACCGCCATCGCATTTCCACTTACTTTTGCATGCGGTATTTTAATGGTGAGCACTGTGCGCTACCACAGTTTTAAAGAGTTAGATTTGCACGGTAAAGTCCCCTTTGTTGTGATGCTTATATTGGTCTTGGTTTTCGCACTTATTGCCACTGATCCACCGCTTGTTTTATTTGGTGGTTTTATGCTTTACGCATTGTCAGGTCCTATTCTTACCTTAATAAAAATACGTAAGCATCGTTCAGAACGACATCACGTTAAATAAGGTACTTGGCAATAATAGATTTTAAGCCTAGAATTGCGCCCTATGAACATTTATCCAGCAAAAATTTTATTATCAATTGTGACTTTAACGTCGCAAAGTTTTTTTGCGTCTATACCTTGTTCACTACACCTGCTACGACTGCCTTAAGGGCATACAGACTAAGCAAACAAAGTCGGCACATAGTTGCTGACAACACCCGAATATATTTTTTAAGTCTGCGTAAATAAAATGGAGCAGGAAAAATGAGTGACAAATTAATTATTTTTGATACAACCTTGAGAGATGGCGAGCAGAGTCCTGGCGCATCCATGACCAAGGATGAAAAAGTCCGCATCGCCAAATCATTGGAACGTATGCGTGTTGATATTATCGAGGCTGGTTTTCCAATAGCCAGTGTCGGTGATTTTGAAGCAGTACAAGCCGTTGCTAATACCATCACTGACAGTCGTATTTGTGCTTTAGCACGCGCGTTGGATAAGGACATTGATCGCGCTGGTGAAGCGTTAAAAGGTGCCAATGCTTCACGCATCCATACCTTTATCGCTACGTCACCAATCCATATGAAAATGAAACTTCGTATGGAACCTGATCAAGTGATCGAAAATGCAGTGAAAGCAGTGAAGCGGGCACGTCGTTATACCGATGATGTCGAATTTTCACCTGAAGATGCAGGGCGTAGTGACCCTGATTTTTTATGCCGCATTTTAGAGGCGGTGATCGATGCTGGTGCTACTACATTAAATATCCCAGATACTGTTGGTTATAACTTGCCAGATCAATTCGGCAGCTTGATTTTAGATTTACGTGAACGTATTCCTAATGCCGATAAAGCTGTTTTTTCAGTGCATTGCCATAATGACTTAGGTTTAGCTGTGGCGAATTCCTTGTCTGCGGTATTGAATGGTGCGCGGCAAGTGGAATGCACAATTAATGGCTTGGGTGAGCGTGCTGGTAATGCTGCGATAGAAGAAATAGTGATGGCTGTTCGTACACGACAGGATATGTTTAGTTGTGACACCAATATTGATACTACGCAAATATTAGCCGCTTCACGTTTGGTGTCAGGTATTACTGGTTTTGCCGTACAGCCAAATAAAGCTATTGTGGGTGCCAATGCCTTTGCTCATGAATCGGGTATTCATCAAGATGGTGTCTTAAAAAGTCGTGAGACTTATGAAATTATGCGTGCTGAAGATGTCGGCTGGAATACTAATCGAATGGTTTTGGGCAAACATTCAGGCCGAAATGCCTTCCGAGCTCGCTTGAAAGAACTCGGTATTGAGTTTGAATCAGAAACAGAGTTGAACGCAACGTTTAGTCGATTTAAAGAATTAGCCGATAAAAAACATGAAATCTTTGACGAAGATTTACAAGCGTTGGTGAGTGATACGGTCACACTTGATAATGAACGTGTTCGTTTGATCTCATTAAAAGTCTGTAGTGAAACAGGTGAAACGCCTGTAGCTGCTGTCACATTGTCGGTCGATGATGAGGAAAGGCAAGTTGAAATGTCTGGGAGCGGACCTGTCGATGCAACGTTAAAGGCGATTGAAGAAATTGTTCAAAGCAAAACCGAATTACAATTGTATTCAGTCAATAATATTACCAGTGGTACGGACTCACAAGGTGAAGTGAATGTGCGTCTTGAAAAAGGTGGACGTATTGTCAGTGGTCAGGGTGCTGATACCGATATCGTTATTGCTTCTGCTAAAGCGTATATTAATGCACTGAATAAAATTTCAGAGCCTGCTGATCGCGCACATCCACAAGTATAAATCTGCTTCTATTGATGAACAAAGAGAAGCACCATAATGGAACTTAACCTCGGACAGCTATCCACACTCAATGAGATGGGGATTCCTGTCTGGGAGTTACGATCCAATGCAGCTGTGGAACTTTCAGCAGTAAATGATGAATTGAGTCCCATAGAATTGTCAGAGCAACAGTTAATGTGTGATTGTTGGGTCATGATTGAGTCTCAACTTGAGAGTCAACAGGCGGAACGTTTATTACATGCAATGCTGAACACCATTGGTATCACGCAAGAAAAAATAACTATTGTTAATCCTGCACAAATCCCGCAATTACAAAGCTTGCCTTCACAAAATAAAGTGTTATTAGTGTTAGGAGACTCATTGGCCCAGTCTACATTTGGCGATACGGTAATACGCGGAAAAGCGCATACGATACTAGATTCAGAGTTAACAACGATTGTGAGCTTTGCTTTGGATGATTTATTAGCGTTACCTGAAAACAAGGCTTTAGCGTGGCAAGATCTCCAATTGGTTAAACAGTACTTAATTCAGTAATGAAAATTCGGTCGATGCAAGATCAAGATATTGCTGAAGTTGTGGCAATAGAACAATCGGCAAATAACTTTCCATGGTCTTATAAAAACTTTAAAGATTGCATGAAAGCAAAATATCAATCATGGGTATTTCTTGATGAATCAGGTGATATTCTTGGTTACACCGTTATTCAGCGTGTCATTGACGAGGCTCACTTACTCAACATTTGCATTAAACCAAAACATCAAGGACAAGGCTTAGGTCGGAAAATTCTTGAACATGTTATTGAATTTTCAAAAGATAATTCATTGGTTTTAATTGTATTAGAAGTGCGTCGTTCAAATCAACGTGCCCAAAAACTGTATTTACAAGCAGGGTTTAATGAGATGTCAGTGCGTAAAAATTATTACCCAGGTAAACAAGGTCGTGAGGATGCCATTCTGATGGGGATGGATTTAGCTTTTTTAATCTGATCTTTCTTGCTTTGAGATGGGTGCTGGCTTAGACTTATCATGAAAAATTGATCTAGATCATATAATGAAACATTAGATTACATATTATTTTTAGCATCGGGAGTAAAAAAATGGGTTTTATCAAAGGTATTTTAGGCAGTATTAAAGCAACAATAGCATCAGGATTCATCCTAGCTATTTTAATCTCAGTATTTCTATGGGAAAGCACAGGTGGTTTTAACCTATTAGAACTCACCGTCTGGCTTCATGTGATTGTCGGTATTACTTGGATTGGCTTATTGTATTACTTCAACTTTGTACAAGTACCAGCAATGGGTGAAGCATTAGCTGATGAAGGGGGCCCTGGCCCAGCAGCGATTGGTAAATATGTCGCACCTCGTGCGTTATTATGGTTCCGCATGTCAGCTGCGTTAACATGGTTAACAGGTGTGAGCGCATTAGAATCAACAGGTGTAGGTATTGTGAATGCCTTTACACTTAGCAGCCCAGTAATAGGTGTTGGCGCATGGTTAGGTACAATTATGTTGTTCAATGTTTGGGTACTGATTTGGCCAAACCAGAAGAAAATTCTTGGTATGGTAGAAGCAACTGCTGATGAGATTGCTGCGGCAAAAGTAACGGCTTCAATGGCATCACGTACGAACGTTCTTTTATCAGTGCCATTATTATTGTCTATGACAGCTTTCGCACATGGCAATTTAATCTAAATTAAAAGAGTCTCTGACAAAGATGAGATAAGGCATTTTTGCTTATAAACTCATAACATTATAAAATACATGGTTTTTGATTGATGGCAGTTTCGAAAGGAATTGCCATTTTTCGTTTTAGGCCATAATAAATATGGCGACGTAAATGTAGGATGTACACAATGACAAATAAAGTTATGCCAACTTATGGACGTCTGAATATCGCCTTTGCTGAGGGTAAAGGTGCATGGTTAACAGACACAGAAGGAAAGCAATACCTTGATGCTTTTAGTGGTGTTGCTGTGTGTAATTTAGGCCATGCACACCCAGCAGTGACGGCCGCAATATCAGATCAGGCAGCCACATTAATTCACACTTCTAATTATTACCAGATCCCTCTGCAAACAGAGTTAGCAGAAAAATTAACTGCGCTATCAGGAATGGAACAAGTATTTTTCTGTAATTCTGGTGCTGAAGCTAATGAAGCAGCGATTAAAATCGCTCGTAAATATGGTCATAACAAAGGTATCGACAAGCCGGTCATTATCGTTATGGACGGTAGTTTTCATGGTAGAACCTTAGCGACCTTAACGGCAACAGGCAATCCTAAAGTTCATGCAGGTTTTGAGCCTTTAGTTGCTGGGTTTGTTCGTGTGCCTTATGACGATTTAGATGCATTGAAAATGGCAATAGGTCATTGGCCAGAAGCGGTAGCCGTGATGCTCGAACCTATACAAGGTGAAGGCGGGGTGAGAGTGCCCGACGCTGACTATTTAGCAGAGATACGTGATCTGTGTACCCAGCGGAAATTATTGATGATGTTGGATGAGGTGCAAACAGGCATTGGTCGAACCGGTGAATGGTTTGCTTTTCAACACAGTGAACATCTTTTACCTGATGTCATGATGCTAGCGAAAGGATTGGGTAATGGTATGCCTATTGGTGCCTGCTTAGTCTCTGGTGCAGCTGTGAATGTTTTACAAGCGGGTAATCATGGATCAACATTTGGTGGTAATCCATTAGCGTGTCGTGCGGCATTAGCTGTTTTAGATGTGATAGAAACAGATAAAGTATTACAGAATGTTAAAACATTAAATGCGGTGATGGTCAGAGGATTTGAACAAGCGCTTGCTGGCCAAGAAGGTGTCAAAACAATTAGAGCCGCTGGCTTTATGTTTGGTATTGAGTTATTGATTCCGTGTTTTGAACTAGTACAACAAGCACTCGATAAGGGTATTTTGATTAATGTGACGGCAGATAAAGTGGTTAGATTACTACCTCCATTAGTTATTAACCGTGATGAAGCGAATCAAATTATTAGTACAGTCAGTGAGTTAATTATTGATTTTCTCGCATCGAAAGCAGTGGATAGTGTGGCGTAATATGAGACATTTCTTAACCTTAAAAGATTTTACTTCAGAAGAATTGCACACATTGATAGCACGTGCGATTGAATTAAAGCGCATGCACAATGATGGTGAGAACTACCAGCCTTTAAAAAATAAAGTATTGGCGATGATTTTTGATAAATCATCAACGCGTACCCGTGTATCATTTGAATCTGCAATGATTCAATTTGGTGGCGGTTCAATATTTTTGTCGCCAACAGATACTCAATTAGGTCGGGGTGAGCCGGTAGAAGATTCCGCACGTGTGATATCAAGCATGGTGGATATGGTGATGATTAGGACTTTTGAACACAAAATGGTCGAGCGTTTTGCTCAATATTCCTCTGTCCCTGTTATTAATGCTTTAACCGATGATTATCACCCTTGTCAGTTATTGGCTGATATGCAGACTTACGTTGAACATAGAGGCTCTATTAAAGGTAAGACTGTTGTCTGGGTAGGTGATGGCAATAATATGTGTCACTCTTATATTAATGCTGCAGAACAATTCGGCTTTAATTTGAATATTGCAACACCTGTTGGATATGAACCTAATACAAATATTGTCAGTACCTCTAAAGCCAAGATTAGTTTGTTTACTGATATGGCGAGTGCCGTTAAAAATACAGATCTGATTGTCACTGATGTATGGGCTAGCATGGGGCAAGAAGAAGAACAGAAAAAACGTGAACGTGCTTTTGCTGATTTTCAGGTTGATAAAGCCACTATGTCTTTAGCGAATAAAGATGCCTTATTTATGCATTGTTTACCTGCCCATCGCGGTGAAGAAGTATCTGCCGAGGTTATTGATGGTGAGCAAAGCGTAGTATGGGATGAAGCTGAGAATCGTTTGCATGCTCAAAAAGCATTGTTGGAGTTCTTATTTACGGCTTAAGTTTTTCAGCAAGATCGTTTAATCGTTCAATTGTACCGATATCAGACCACTGTCCCTGATAAAGCTCACCGCTGACTTGCTGTTGTGCAATCGCTTTTAGCAATAAAGGCTTCAATGGATACCGTTGAACATCAAGGCCTGAAAATAAATCTGGGTGGAAAACCCCAATACCACTGTATGTGTATTTAGTATCACCTTGGCCACTAAGTAAACTAGAGTTCAGTGCAAAATCGCCGTGGGGATTATGTTCGGGGTTAGTCACTAACACTAAGTGACATAAGTTATTTGATGTTAATGTTGCTGTGGACAACTGTTGGTAAGGATAGTCAGTCCAAATATCACCATTTACGATTAAAAAAGGTTTATCACCTAATAACGGCAAGGCGTTAATAATGCCTCCAGCAGTTTCTAAACCACCTTGTGGTTCTGGCGAATAACTAATGGTAGCGCCGTATTGTTGACCATCGCCTAATAGGTCAAAAAATTGTTCAGCCAAGTGAGCAGTGTTGATAATAATATCGGTGAAACCCGCTTTAACTAATGCATGAATAGTGTATTCAATGAGGCGGTATTTACCGGCTTGTAATAAAGGCTTAGGTGTCTGATCGGTAAGTGGTCTTAATCGTTCACCGCGACCAGCAGACAAGATCATGGCTTTCATAATATGTTTGCTATTTGTGGTTGTTGTTCAAGAAAACCACTCAATTCAGCGAGTTCAGGATATTTTTTACTAATCTGATGAACATAGCGCAAGGTCAATGGTAAATCGTTCATATAATTTGGTTTATTATCTCGATAATTAAGTCGTGAAAATATGCCTAAGACTTTAATGTGTCGCTGTAAACCCATCAAATCAAACCAGCGAATAAATTGCTTAATTGAGATATCGGCAAGAAGTCCATGTTGCTGGGCATTCGACAAATAATATTGTATCCAGCTATTTATTTTATCTTCAGGCCATGAGATATAACAATCACGTAATAAAGAGACTAAATCATAGCTAATCGGGCCGATAACAGCATCTTGAAAGTCAATGACGCCGGGTTGTTTGTCATTTGCCATCATTAAATTTCGGGAATGATAATCACGGTGAACAAATACCTTGGGTTGCTCAAGTGCTGAATCAATAAGGCATTGATAGATAGCCTCTAAAAAAACAGGGGGTTCAATATTGAGATGTTTATTTAAAAACCACTCAGGGAAAAGCAACATCTCTTGTTTGAGTAGTGCTGTATCGTAGTAAGGCAGTTCAATGTCAGCTGTATTACTAAGTTGAAATTGTATTAGTTCATCGATGGCTAAAGGGTAGAGCGTCATCGCTGAGTTATCATTTAACTTCTCTAAATATTGTGTACTACCGAGATCTGAAAGCAATAAAAATCCGAGTTCAGGTTCTTTAGCGTGTATTTTGGGAACATTAATACCTTGTGATAATAAAAATTCAGCAATATTGATAAATGGAGTGGTGTCTTCATATCGTGGCGGGGCATCCATTACAATCCATGTATTATCCTGCTGAGATACGCGGAAATAACGTCTGAAACTAGCATCACTGGAGGCTGGTTCCATTTTGTAATCGGCTGAAGGCAAAATAGTTTTTAGCCAAGAATGAATTTTTTCTTGCCGAAAATCGGCAATTTCTTTATATGACATTATTATTTAACGTTCCGGGTTAACCTTTTGAAAAACATTGTTAATATTATATGTTATTCCAGTGTTTCATGTGAAATTAGGATGAATAATGATTGAAGTGTATAGTATTCCGCTTTGTCCGGATATTTAACTATTATAAATATATCGTAAACAAAAATGTATTGTCTGCCATTGATTGGCTGTTTTAGGAGAGAAAATGAAAAATATTGTATTTGTAGTGCTACTAATTGCCGTAATTGCCGGTGGATATGCGTATATTAATGAGACGAATGACCAAGTAGATGTGGTGTCTTCTGAAACTGATGTGATGACGGAATCAGTTGCCGTTGAATCTGAAGATGTAACCCCTGCTATAGAAGAGACTGAACAGGCTACAACAACAGCAGATAACTTGGTGACACCATCAGACATGTCGGAAGAAGCACAGAGAGAGATGTACAGTGCGATCACTGAATATAATAAATGTATGATGCAAAATCGTTTGGAATACCATCAGCAAGGTGTGCAAGTCGCTAATGTAACAGATAAAACGTTACAAATATGTGAGCCACACCTAGATGATTTGGCAGCAGTTTTAGAAACAAACAATGTTAACTTAGGCTTACAGGAAAACATGGTTAATACCATGCGTTCACGTGGAGTACGAAAATTGATGGCCGCAGTGATGCAGTCTATGGCTGGCCAAGCTGCGGCAGCAGCTAATGCTCAAGCTGTTGTAGTAGAGTAATCATCAACATTATTGCGGTTGAAGGACATCAATGCCTTCAGCCGCTAATAATTGTACGAGCTTAATAAGTGGTAAGCCAATCAAGCTGTTAGGATCGTCGCCATTTAATTTTGCAAATAAACTAATACCAAATCCTTCAGATTTGAAACTACCTGCACATTGATAAGGTTGTTCCTGTTGAAGGTAATACTCTATCTGTTGTAATGATAGTGTTTTAAAACTCACCTCAAAGGGTTCAACGAGTGATTGTATTTTTCCTGTGTTGCTGTTGAGCAACGTCAACCCTGTTAAAAATTGTACTGTTTTTCCCGAGGCGGCCATGAGTTGTTTGATGGCATTATCATGGTTACCTGGTTTACCTAATATTGTTCCTTCAAGCACGGCAACTTGATCTGACCCAATAATAAGGGCATCAGGATGTTGAACTGCAATGGCCTGAGCTTTTTGTTCAGATAGTCGCTGCACTAGCTGATGAGCTTGCTCATTTATCAATGGACTTTCGTCGATGTCCGGTGATACAGCTATAAATGGCAAACCAAGTTTAGCTAATAACTCAGCTCGAAAAGGAGAGCTTGATCCTAAAATAAGTTGCTGCATATCTAGGTAATTACTGTTGGTTCAGTTCTGCCGGTACGGGTTGTTATTCCCGCCAAGTTATCAATAGCAATGATTAAATCATTCAGTGCTGATTGAGTTTCTTGATTAAGCCGATCAGCTTTATCTTCATAGGATTCAATGTAAACGCGCAAGGTTGCACCTTCAGTACCAGTACCTGATAAACGCAAAATAATACGTGCACCATCCCCAAAACCAATACGAAGTCCTTGATTATTTGAAACACTATTATCAACAGGATCGGTATAACTAAAATTATCTGCATACGTAACGATTCGACCTGCCAACTTTTGACCAACTAATGTTGGGAATTGTGCTTCTAGATCCATCATTAGTTTGTTAGCGATGTCGCTTGGAATAGCCTCGTAATCGTGACGAGTGTAGTAATTACGACCGTATTGTTGCCAATGTTCATTGACGATGTCGGCAACAGATTGTTTGCGTTCAGCCAAAATATTGAGCCAAAATAAGACGGCCCATAAACCATCTTTTTCCCGAATATGATTCGAACCTGTACCAAAACTTTCTTCACCACATAAAGTCGTACGACCGGCATCTAATAAATTGCCAAAAAACTTCCAACCAGTCGGTGTTTCATGGCATTCAATCCCTAGGTATTCAGCAACACGATCTGGCGCTTGACTCGTTGGCATAGAACGAGCAATACCGGTTAATCCACCTTTGTATGCTGGAATCAAATGTGCATTTGCAGCCATTATCGCTAGACTATCAGAAGGAGTAACAAAGAAATTAGCACCTAAAATCATATTGCGATCACCATCGCCATCTGATGCGGCGCCAAGTGCCGGTGCATTTGTACTAAACATTTCATTAACCAATTCTTTAGCATAGGTCAGGTTTGGATCTGGATGGCCTCCACCAAAATCAGATAATGGTATGCCATTGATAACCGTACCTGAGGCTGCGCCAAGACGGTTTTCAAGAATTTCCTTGCCATACGGACCTGTTATGGCATGCATTGCATCAAAACGCATTTGAAAACCAGCAGTCGATAACAAGCTGCGGATAGCATCAAAATCAAATAGATTTGCCATTAAGTCAGCATAATCATCAACAGGATCAATAATATCAACCGTCATATTTGCTAATGTTTGGCTACCGATGGTATCTAAAGCAATATCCTCATCATCAGTCGTAAAATAACTGCTGATGGTTTTGGTGTTTGCAAAGATACCTTCAGTAATGTTTTCTGGGGCTGGGCCACCATTACTTACATTGTATTTAATGCCAAAATCTTCAGTTGGCCCCGCAGGATTATGACTTGCCGATAAAATGATGCCGCCGAAGGCTTGATATTTACGAATTATGCATGAAGCCGCAGGGGTGGATAACAATCCATTTTGGCCAACAATTACGCGTTCAAAGCCATTTGCAGCGTCC
>JABSQO010000026.1 GCA_013215775.1 Piscirickettsiaceae bacterium | reverse complement strand
TCTCTGTCTCTGTCTCTGTCTCTGTCTCTGTCTCTGTCTCTGTCTCTGTCTCTGTCTCTGTCTCTGTCTCTGTAACATTGCTGTCCGATTGAGTTTCGCTGTCAACTTGACTTAACAATGCGTCGATATCATCTGCCTCTTCATCATCCAAATCTATAGCGGTTTCTACTTCCGTCTGTACTGGCTCAATAGTATCGGCAACAGTATCTTGCTCAATTGAATCTTCTGAATTTTCAGCGACATTTTGTTCTAGAGTACTGGTTGCTGAATCAGCGGCAATTTCCACTAATTCAGCTTCAGTCTTTTTTAGATTATCTTCCTCATCATCTGTTGCTGCAGACAACTCTATTCCCTCATCAATGCCTGCCAATAAGGCATCGACATCATCAGCTGAGATAATATTCTCGTCTGGCTCTGTCTCGTCTTCGCTCTCTGATTCTGATTCTGATTCTTGTTGCGTGACTTCAACATCATTATCTTCGACAACCTCAGAGATTTCTATTTCTTCTGAGTCATCATCTTCCTTCTCTAGAGCAGCTTGAGCCTCAGTCTCATCTATTTGTTCTGCTTCACTAATTCCTTCTGTTTCACTAATTTCTTCTGCTTCACCATCCATATTATCTTGTGATTCAATCTCTTGAGTTTGTTCTGGTTTAGGCGATAAATTACTGACATCTTCCATTGAATTCATATATCGGAAATCAGCTGTTAACTGTTCCATTTTTAATGCAGTCTCTTCGATTTGTGCTTTTAAACTGGCGGCATCTTCATAACCGCCTGTTACTCCTGAACCTTCTACACCACCTATTGGCGATAAATCTAGGCAGGCATCTATTGCTTGCTCGAGTTGTTGAGGAAATCCTGCCAAGGTTTTACCATCTTGATCTGCAAATATATTTAATAATGCTTTATAAATTTTCTGCTCGTGGTCTTGAAAATCCGTAGCCGTACGAGATAAAGCGTCATCTACCAATCCATATTTTTCAGCAAGAATCGTTGTTAACACTTCAATTCGTTTATTTTTTCTCTGCTTTAATTTTTTAACTGCCTTGGCTAGTTCAGCTTGCGTTTGTTTGCTTTTTTTATTCGCTTGTACAATAAGCCAAATACTTAAAACAGCAAAAATAGCGGCCAACTCATAAGCTAACATTTGCAATATAGGATCTGTCATGTCCATTTATAATTGATCTCCTAGGTTAATGCTGGCTGTTGCACTACGACGACGCCAAAGAAAAACACCCGTTGCTACAAGTAATAAGATAATTCCATTTCCTAGCAATAATTTGCTACTTGATGACATACCGCCCTCATCTACATTCATTGCTTCATTATCGAACAATGCTATTAACTCATCATCTATGTCTGGTAAAAGATCATCGCCACCCGCCATTTCATCAAGGATAGGCTCATCCATGATTTCTTTATCCTCTATTTGTGCTATTTCATCATCAATATCATCCATTATTGGCAAGGCAATTTCTTCCACTGGTTGAGGTGTATCATCGTGTAGCAGATACACTTTAGGCTGGATAAATAAACTTCGCCCTTTTAATGTTTTACCTCTAATCTGCAAGGCAACGGTATAGTCTTCCCAAGGTTGCAAATCAGCCAATGTCAATTGCCATTCTTTATCAGACTTACGCATGATTTCATATGACCACTCGCTACCATCCTCGGCAGTTAACATGGCCGTGATACCCAACCCTTCAGTTTTAATTAAACTATTATCTGGTTTCATAGTAATACGATGAGTACGTGTATCTTCATCCATTAATTGATCAACATTAATTTCAAATGGTGTTTCTACAACATTAATACTTTGGCGACGTTGACGTTCAAAAGTCTTACTGGTCATGGTAATAACGACATCATTACGGCCTGTTTGAAATGTTTCACCCACATGGCTCCGATATATACCTTCACGACGATTATCATTAAGACTTCTCACTATAGAGTCGGCAATTTCTGACTCTTCTTTAAGTTGAGCATCAACCAAACTTAAAAAGTCTTCCCTAATGATTATTTCACCCTGTTCAGTCAGGCTAGCTTCAATATCGAAAGTTTCACCAATTAAAATATTATTAGGCAAATCAACCGTTTTTAGTTTTAAATCGGTAACAATCATTACCCGATTATCGGGATCAAGTTCAGCATCTATAACCCAAGCACCTGATTCAGGTTCTGATATGGTAATAAGGTCATACGCTACTTCATTATGCCAACGAACATTGTCTGAAAGATTCTGTTGTGAAATCCGTGACTGGTCAGGTAATACCAACTCTGTTGGTTTTGAACCTGCGCGCCGAAAAACCAGCAACGTCATTTCGCTCACACTGTCATCTATTTTAAAATTATTATCGGTTAAAGGTACTGTGTCACGTTGAGCAGCCTTTTCGAACAAATGCAAAAAGACGCGTTGCAATTGTTCAGCATTATCAACTTGCTCATACCAACCATCGGTTGCCAGAGATATATCCCTCAATAAGGCGTGATCAGCCGTATCTGCTAATGCAATGGTATGTACAGCTACATTGGCTTTTTTCAATCGTGGTACCAATGTATCCAAAATACGCTGGCGAGATACTTTACTCACTTCTTCATTGATCGATACATCAACTAGGCCATCAGATAATAAGATTACACTACGACGAAATTTAGAATCCGCCATCCTTTGATCTACAGTCGCTTTATTTAAAGCTTGTTCTATATTGGTAAACAAACCGTAGGAATGAATATTATTCGATTGCTTTTCAGCTTCTATCCGCCATGCTTCATTTACCTCACGATGAGGTACCAGCATATTGACGTATTTAGCAAAGGTCCACACCCCCGCCTTTTCACCTTCTGGTAATAAACCAACAATCATTCTCAATGCAGGTGAGCGTAAATTGTTAGGATCATTTTTCTTCATACTGCCTGAGACATCAATCACGATACGAACATCACTTATCGGGTCTTGAGTGGCGAAAACCTGCCGGACAGGTAACAAACAAACCATCAATAACACAATCAACACATATTTTTGGGTGTAAGCCATAAAACGATAACCTATTGTTTTTATTAACTACGCCTGCTAACCATCTGAATTATAAAGACGGATTTCTGACGTAGCTTTGCTAAGTTAAGGTGATTTATGCAGTTTTTATGCCGATATTGACTATCGTGAAAGTGATGACTAAAGTTTATCTGGACTGTTTGAAAAATAGGTTGGATGGGTGTTTATAATAAATCTAAACCACGTTGTAGATCTGCTTGAATATCTTCAACATTCTCCAATCCAACAGAAATCCGCAATAAGCCATCCGTAATATCCGATTCTACACGTTCTTCAGCGGATAATCGACTATGCGTTGTTGTTGCAGGATGAGTAATGGTAGTTTTGGTATCACCCAAATTAGCCGTGATGGATAGCCATTGCGTTGCATTGATAAGTTTCCATGCGGCTTGTTGTCCACCCTGAATTTCAAATGCAACAATACCTCCAAAGGCAGATTGTTGCTGTTTCGCTAATTCATGTTGTGGGTGATTTTCTAGTCCAGCGTAGAATACTTTATTTATATGTGGTTGCTGTTCCAACCATAGTGCTAATTTCAGAGCAGCTACAGAATGTGCTTTCATACGTAACTCTAAGGTTTCTAATCCCTTCAAAAACGTCCACGCGTTAAACGGGCTCATGCTTGGCCCCGCTGTTCGTAAAAAACCATAGACCTCTTCGCCTACCAGCTGACTATCACCGACAACGGCACCGCCCACGCATCGACCTTGTCCATCCAAGTATTTAGTCGCTGAATGCACAACAATATCAGCACCTAATGCTAACGGTTGTTGCAATGCCGGCGTACAAAAACAATTATCAACGATGAGTAGACAATCATGTGCCTTAGCCAAGACTGATAAAGCCGTGAGATCGGCTACTTCATTCAATGGATTGGAAGGTGTTTCCAAAAATAGTGCTTTAGTGTTTGGTTTAATGGCTTTTTGCCATCCATCAAGATCTGTTAACGCAACATAATCTGTCTCAACACCAAATTTTGTCAGATATTTATCAAACAATATTCGTGTAGTACCAAAAATACTTCGCGAAGAAACAATATGATCACCTGCGGACAATAAGCCCATAAAAGTCGACAAGATTGCGGACATGCCGGATGATGTTGCCACAGCAGATTCTGCACCTTCTAGTGATGCTAGGCGCTGTTCAAAATTACGGACTGTTGGATTGGTAAATCGAGAATAAATGTTACCAGACTCGTCGCCGCTAAAACGTGCTGCAGCTTGTTCTGCGCTATCAAAAACATAACTCGATGTAGGAAAGATAGGCTCGGCATGCTCTTGCTCATTAGTACGCTGGTGACCAGCACGCACTGCACGAGTTGCAAAACCTTTATCTTGATATTTTATTGTCATGTTTATGATTATCTATCGAAAAACTTAAGATTCTAGAATGATCTCATCACTTGTGACCAGTGTTTTTATTTCAACCAGTGAAATATCATCTGTTGCCAGAGCACCATCAACAAATTTACCGACCTGATTTCGGATATCTATTAAGCGACCATCTTCATTCATTTCAACTGCTAATAATTGTTCAAAACGTGCCTGACCAAACATTTTACCCTGATTATTTTCAGCTTCTGTCAGACCATCATTGTATATATAAATGGTATCACCTATTTCAAGATTGATATTGTCACAATAATGCGCGGAGAAAAATTGGGTAATTTATTTGCTTGTTTATCCATAATTTCAGTTATTACACGTATTCATTTATATGTTTATTTTAGTTATTGTGCTCACTATTTTTGGTAGCTCCAACACTTTAATCGTAATTGTTCAAAAATAATAGTCATTACTACACAAAAGTATTGACAATTTTACTAGCAAATAATAGTCTCTATGCCCTACTTTAGGTGCCTTACATCAATTTTTATTGATGAATAAGGATAATCGGGAAGTTGGTGAGTCAATAATACCTGACAAACCCAACACTGCCCCCGCAACGGTAATCGAGTTTGATAGTTCACAAAACCACCATATTTTATGGCAAGGTGATCTATTTTAAATTACTCGTGAGTCCGGAGACCGGCCTATTGTATTCGACAACCATATTGCGGTGGGCTTTATAGGGCATTAAATGTATGTTTGTGCCCCTCTGCTTATGGTTATTTTAATTACTCAATCCCGGGTGGATATTGAGCATTAACTATAGGTACCCACAATGTCTTATCGACACTTAACATTTATTCCTCTTGCATTACCTCTACTTGCTACCCCTGTATTTGCTGAATCATTAGCTGAGTTTGACACAATGGTTGTAACAGCCACTCGAACTCCTACTAATATTAACCAATTAGGTAGTTCAATTACGGTTATATCTTCAACTGATATCGAACGCCGACAATTTCAGACATTAACTGACGCATTGCAAGATGTGCCTGGATTACATATTGTTCAATCAGGCGTCAAAGGCTCACAAACATCTGTTTTTATGCGGGGTAGTAACTCTGACCACACGCTTGTATTAATTGATGGTATTGAGATGAATGATCCAAGCTCACCCAATGGTGCTTTTGATTTTGCTAATTTCTTAATTGAAGATATCGAAAGTATAGAAATTGTTCGCGGATCTCAAAGTGTGCTTTATGGTGCAGATGCCATAGGCGGTGTAATTCACATTAGAACTAAAAAGGGTGATGGCAAGTTAAAAGTGCGTGGTAAAGCTGAAGTTGGCACGCACTCGACACACCATGAAACACTAGCTATATCGGGATCTTCCGGTGGTTTCAATTATTCTGCAACCCTTGGCCTACTTAAAACAGATGGTGATAGCGTTGCTACCGAAAAAAGGT
The DNA here is from genome assembly GCA_013215775.1 of Piscirickettsiaceae bacterium. Classification (GTDB taxonomy): domain Bacteria; phylum Pseudomonadota; class Gammaproteobacteria; order Nitrosococcales; family Methylophagaceae. The sequence goes on along the minus strand of JABSQO010000026.1, from coordinate 23,392 downwards.
TAGCACCTGGCAGTACTATTGAAGATGACGGCTATGACAATAAAGTTTTTTCAGCAAAATTAGGTTGGCAACCCTCTTCTTTATTTGAAGTAAACCTAACTGCTCGTTATATCGAAACAGAAGTAGATATTGATGGTGGTTTTGATTTTAGTGGTAACACAGTAGAAGATCCGGATGCGACAAATGACAGTGAGCAACTTTATCTAAGTGCAGAGTTTAAGGGCAACTTTATTGCAGGAGTCTGGCAGCCCACACTTTTACTTAGCAAAATAGATATTGACCGCAAAAACCGTAATGGTCGTGATAATCCATTTGGTACTTTAGATCGCACTGATTTTCATGGTGAAAAAACCAAATTTAGTCTTCAAAACGATTTGTTTTTATTTGATAAGCAAATCTTAACGATTGGTTTTGAACATGAAGATGAAGAGATGAATTCCAAAGGTTTTACCGATTTCGGTGGATTTATTATCAATCAATTAACGGATGCTGATAGACAAACCAAATCGGCTTATATTCAAAATCAAATCAACTTTAACGATCGTTTATTTGCTACTTTAGGAGCACGTTATGATGACCCCGATGATTTTAATTCAGAAGTAACTTATAGAGCGACTACAAGCTATCAAGCAACTGATACTACCCGGTTACGTGCTGCTTATGGCACAGGTTTCAAAGCCCCTTCTTTATTTCAATTATTTGGCCATACGCCTAATAATTTTGGCAGCGAATTTAGAGGTAACCCTAACCTAGATCCAGAAACAAGCAAAGGATGGGAAATCGGTTTCGATCAATCTTTGTGGCAAAACCGTATTAATACAAGCCTAACGTACTTTAAAACAGATATTGATGACTTGATCACCACCGTGTTCTTGCCAAGTTTTGATAGCACAACCGTCAACTTGGATGATGTCGATATGCATGGTATTGAAAGTACTATTCGCGTAGCTGCAAGTTCTAATATTGATATTCACCTTAATTATACTTTTACACGCACTAAGGATGAAGATGATAAAGAGCTGTTACGTAGACCAAAACACAAAGCTAGCATTGATGTAGAGTATCGCCCTACAGACAAAATGACACTGAGTGCCAGTCTGCTACACACGGGTAGTCGAAAAGATGTAGATGGCTTCGGAAGTCGCGTCAAAATGAGTGGCTATAGTGTGATCAATATAGCCGCTAATTATCAAGTAAATGAATCCACACGTATATTTACACGTATTGATAATTTTGGTAATAAAACCTATGAACCAGCTTATGGCTTTCAGGCACTCGGCATGACCGGCTATATTGGTATCGAACTAACAAATCAATAAACTTTATATTCTAAGGCGGATATAATCAGTTATCCGCCTTAGTTTACTGTGTGCAATATGAGCCTAAATCCAGACAAAAAACAACGTCATCAACAACGTATGCAACGACAAAAAGAAGTTGTCAATAAAAGTATTCAACAGGCAGATAAAGATAAAGGCCTGTTATTAGTCATCACAGGTAATGGCAAAGGTAAAAGCTCTTCTGGATTTGGAATGGTGGCTCGTGCCTTAGGACATAATATGCGTGTTGGCATCGTACAATTTATCAAGGGTGCGTTTAGTACTGGCGAAGAAGCCTTTTTTAGACGCTTCCCAGATGAAGTTGAATATCATGTCATGGGGGATGGCTTTACCTGGGATACGCAAAATTTGAAACAAGATATTGCTTCCGCCGAAGCTGGTTGGGATGTCTGCAAAAGACTACTGCAAGATCCCACTATTAATATCGTACTGTTAGATGAACTCAATATAGTATTAAAAATGCGCTATCTTGATATCGGGACTGTTTTAAAGGACATTGCTAATCGACCTAAAATGCAGCATGTCATTATCACTGGACGTGGTGCACCTGATGCTATTATTAAAGCGGCAGACACGGTGAGTCGAATTGAAGATGTTAAACATGCTTTCCGTGATGGAATTCGGGCTCAAAAAGGTATCGAGTTATAGTGAAAATTGGCACACTATTTTCCCTGTCATAAAACTGTAAAGTTACCCACATTTTCTGTGGATAACTCTGTGGTTAACTTCATAATCAAACGCTAACCTCTACCTATATATGCCATCATCACAAAATGGTCACTTTTTAACCACTTTATATTTATCGTTTATAATCAGCAGCTTACAATCTATCTTTTATAGATCAATCAGTTACAGGGGCTTCTTTCGAGAACAGCTGTCAAGCTCATTTAAATAGTGAATAACTTTTATTAAATTAGCACTTAATGATATTGCACTATATGGTTTTAGAGCTGGTAGTGGTCACTATCAGCCCAACAAGTTCAGACTTTAGACGGGCTCAGTTTCAGTCACTAAATCAAGTGCTAATTCACCATCGCGAAGTACAATTCTGACATGTCCACCTTCACTTAATTTACCGAATAAAAGTTCATCCGCTAGTGGTCGTTTAATCTTTTCCTGAACAAGTCGAGCCATGGGTCTTGCACCCATTTTGACATCGTAGCCATGATTCGCCAACCATTGGCGAGCATCATTATCAATTTCGAGTGTGACATTTTTGTCTTGTAATAACATTTCTAGTTCAAGAATTGTTTTATCAGCAACACGTAAAACAGCCTTCTGATCCAGTGCTTTAAATTGAATAATGCCGTCTAACCGATTACGAAATTCTGGGCTAAAAGCACGTTTAATCACTTCCATTCCATCGGACTGGTGATCTTGGTGAGTAAACCCCATTGACGAACGTCCCATTTCTTGAGCACCCGCGTTACTGGTCATCACTAATATCACGTGGCGAAAATCTGCTTTTCGGCCATTATTATCAGTTAAGGTACCGTGATCCATCACTTGCAATAGCAAATTAAATACATCTGGGTGTGCTTTTTCTATTTCGTCAAGCAGTAACACTGCATGTGGTTGTTTAGTAACAGCTTCCGTTAGCAGCCCACCTTGGTCATAACCTACGTAGCCTGGAGGAGCACCAATCAATCGGGATACCGTATGGCTTTCCATGTATTCAGACATATCGAACCGTATCAATTCAACACCTAAATTATGGGCAAGCTGTCGCGTTACTTCGGTTTTACCCACACCTGTTGGACCAGCAAATAGGAATGCACCTGTTGGGCGTTCAGGATGTCCTAGACCTGATCTAGCCATTTTAATGGCAGATGACAGCATTGAAATAGCTTCATCCTGACCAAAAATAACGTGTTTCAGATTTTTTTCTAAATTAAGTAAATTGTCTTTATCTTCATTGTTGACTGTTTTAGCAGGAATACGGGCAATTTTAGCAACGATATTTTGAATATCAGTAACACCAATCCTTTTTTTGCGTTTCGACTTAGGTAGTATCCGTTGAGCTGCCCCTACTTCATCGAGCACGTCAATAGCCTTATCCGGCAAAAACCGGTCATTGATATGTCGATCAGCAAGCTCTGCAGCTTGTTTTAATGCTGCATTGGTATAACGAACCTCATGATGCGCTTCTAAGCCGGGTTTCAGCCCTTTCAGTATTTGTATTGTTTCCTCAACTGTCGGCTCTGGTATATCTATTTTTTGGAAGCGGCGATTCAAGGCATGATCATGTTCAAAAATACCACGATATTCTTTATATGTTGTTGAACCAATACATTTCAACTCACCATTCGCCAATAAAGGCTTAAGTAGATTAGCCGCATCCATGGCACTACTACCTGCTGATCCGGCACCAATTAAAGTGTGGATTTCATCTATAAATAGAATGGCATCGGGCTGTTTCTTGATTTCTCGAAGTAAGGCTTTCAAACGTTTTTCAAAATCACCACGATATTTTGTACCAGCGACTAACGCAGCCATATCGAGTGAGTAAATAACGGCAGTTTTAAGTATTTCAGGCACTTCCTCTAATACAATACGTCTAGCAAGACCTTCTGCAAGTGCCGTTTTGCCCACACCCGCCTCACCCACAAATAAGGGATTATTCTTACGGCGACGACATAAAATTTGTAATGTACGTTCAACTTCATGTTCACGACCGATAAGTGGATCAATTTTTCCTTCTTCTGCCCTTGCATTAAGATTTTCAGCATACAGGCTCAAAGGATTTTTGCTGTCCTTTTCCTTTGTTGATGCCTGTTCTGAAACATCATCGGCTTGAAGCTCAATCACATTATCAGCACCGCCATGACTAATAGCATTGACGACATCTAGACGTGTGACATCTTGTTTCTGCAATAAATATACAGCTTGTGATTTTTGCTCGGAGAAAATTGATACCAATACATCCGCACCGGTGACTTCACTGCCACCAGATGATTGCACATGCATTACTGCACGCTGGAGAATTCGCTGAAAAGCTAATGTTGGCTGTGTTTCACGTTCACTATCTTCAGATAATGTCGCTAAATTATCTGCCAGAAAATCAGCTAACTCTTGTCTTAAAATTACAATATCCACATCACAGGTTTTAAGTACTGCTAAGGCTTGACCATTTTCCAATAGTGCCAACAATAAATGTTCAACCGTCAAAAACTCATGCGCACGTTTGCGAGCATAACTAAAAGCTTGGCTTAATGTTTGTTCGAGCTCTTTACTTAACATCTTTCTGCCTCTTCTTAATCTGACATGACATTCTATTGACCTACGTTATTCTTCTTCCATTGTGCATTGCAATGGATGACCGTGCTGTTGAGCATAGCTATTTGCTTGTTCCACTTTGGCTTCCGCAATTTCAAAGGTAAAAATACCACATCGTGCCTGCCCTTCAGTATGAACTTGCATCATTGTTCGAGTCGCTTTTTCACTACCCATTCTAAATAGGCCTTCTAACACTTCAATCACAAAGTCCATTGGCGTGTAGTCATCATTAATCATCACCACACAATATTTAGGTGGCTGTTTTAATTCTGGCTTTGTAGGTGCAACCGCTAATTGGTTGTCACCATGATGCCAATCAGGATCATGTTTATCGCTCATTCTTATGAATTACTCGCTTGCTCAATTAACGTTTTTAAATCACCGCTCTCGAACATTTCCATCACAATGTCACAACCGCCTACTAATTCACCACCCACATATAATTGTGGGAATGTTGGCCAATCTGCATAGCGGTGTAAATTTGCACGCACTTCAGGCTCTGCCAACACATCTATGTAAGCAAACTCTACGCCACATGCTGATACAGCTTGCGATGTGCGACTTGAAAAACCACATTGTGGAAAATCTGGCGATCCTTTCATAAACAAAATGACCGAATTAGATTCGATTGATTGTTTAATATGATCCATTATATCCATCTTAAAAACCTCTTTTTTTAAATATCGTTATTTTGTCAGTTATCTATGTGAGGGTAATTATTACAATTTCAAGCTTATGCTAGTTAAAGTTAAGCTGCAACAATCCCAACACGCCTTCTAGCCCACAATAATTTAATACTGTCATGGCTTCAGACTGAACTTTTGGCTTGGCATGATAGGCAATACTCAGTCCTGCCTCACTCATCATTAATAAATCATTAGCGCCATCACCCATTGCCACAACTTGTGATGGTGATATGTCTAACTTGTCACAATGAGCTAACAAAAAATCTGCTTTTGATTGAGCCCCACATACGTCACCGACCACTTCACCCGTTAATCGACCATTATGCTCTCCCAACACATTAGCCATGGTGAAATCTAAACCGAGACGTTGCTTTAAACGTTCGGTGAAAAAAGTAAACCCACCTGATACCAGTGCTGTTTTGATACCTTGTTGCTGCAATGTTTTTAGCATAATCTCAGCACCTGGATTCAATTTTAATCGCTGCTCATACACTTGTTCTAGTGCAGTGACGTCTAGGCCTTTTAATAAAGACACCCGCTGACGTAATGAAGTTTCAAAATCAATCTCACCCCTCATTGCGGCTTCAGTGATCGCTGATACTTGTGGCTTAACATTAATAAAGTCTGCAATCTCATCAACACATTCAATACTAATCAGTGTTGAATCCATATCGGTGACTAATAAAGCGACTTCTTGGGCATCAAAGCTCTGAGGGACAACATTAATATCAAAATTAAAAGTGTTGCGAAACGCTTGTAATTGATCATCACTAATAACTGCTTGAGTTTGAATAACCGTAAAGTTTGTATTTGCTGAAATGGCACTACCTTCAAGCTGCTGTGAAATAGCTTGTGCATGAGTGGTTGTTAAGTGATTGCCTTGTAATATCAAACTCATTTGTAACACCTATCAAATATAAAAGCGGCGAACCTGACACGATCAGATCCGCCGAAAACACATTAGTAATTATTTTAAAACTGTGGTTTTTCAGGTGCTTTATTGTATCGCTCTACACTACCCATAATTTCTGCTTTTGCATCATCGATACCTTTCCAACCGTCCACTTTGACCCATTTGTTTTTTTCAAGATCTTTATAGTGTTCAAAAAAGTGAGCGAGCTTTTCCAATTTACGAGATGAAATATCACCAATATCTTGCACATGGTCATACATTTCATCATGTGGAACAGCGACCACTTTGGCATCTTCACCTGATTCATCAGTCATTTTTAACATGCCTACAGGGCGACATCGTACGACTGAACCACTAATCAATGCATATGGGCTCATCACTAATACATCAACCGGATCACCATCATCAGATAAAGTGTGAGGGATATAACCATAGTTACACGGATAAAACATGGCCGTATTCATAAAACGATCAACAAATAATGCGCCTGTTTCCTTATCCACTTCATACTTTACGGGATCTGAGTGAGAAGGGATTTCGATGATGACGTTAATATCATCAGGAAGATTTTTACCTGAACCGACACGGTCAAGATTCATATGAATAGCTCCAAATAGCGTTAAATAGATGGCGTTATTATATAAGAAAACCGATTATTGTTAAACTAATAACAACAATGAATATGGCTATCAAGCTAGTCACATCTTGCCTCAATAAGGGGGCCCAATTATCTGAATAGATAGATAGCGACCATCAGTAATATCAAGGAAAATATTCGTTTTAATATCATGACAGGTAAAACCTTAACCAATTTTGCTCCCAAAAAAGAAAACAAAGTACTGGTTGCAATAATCCCTAAAAATGCTTGCCAGTGAATAAAACCCGTTTGCCATACTGTTTTTGAAATTTCTTGTGTTTGTCCAAACACTATAAAACCGATCACCGCGGCAACAGATATGGGGAACCCACATGCGGCAGACGTACCGATCGCCTTTCGAATAGATTGTTTAGCCATCACTAAATAAGGAACAACTAAAGAGCCGCCGCCAATTCCAACTAATGCCGATATACATCCTGTCAGGGTAGAAAAGCCAAATAATGGTGTTCTATTTAATAACTTTGTTTCTACCGCGGGTACAATTGGCCACCACATTCTAATTGCCATCATAAAGGCATATAAGGCAAAGAATTGCTGTAACAATGAGCTGCTTAATACCGTTGCGACCCACGCACCGACAAAACTACCAATCACTAATCCTGGCGACAATTTTTTTACTAACTGCCAATCGATATGATGGTCTTGATGATGAGCATACATCGAGGACAGTGACGTAACCGTAATCGTCATTAATGATGTACCAATAGCGATATGAATAAGGTATGAAGGCGGTAATCCTTGCCAACTGAACACCAGCAATAATGATGGCACAATAATCAGTCCACCACCCAAACCGAGTAATCCAGCAAAAATTCCTGTAAAAACACCAATTAAGGCAAAAACAAGCCACTCAATCATAAATTATCTTATTCATTTTTTCACCAAACGACAGTTTACTTTACACATCCCTTAGATACAGGTATAAAAAGTCTCGCAGGAAACGATTTTCAAAATCAGAATTTACATCGTTATATCTTTTAATACACAACTAAAATAGTGAGGTTTGGCCTATGTCATCATTGAATTACCTGCCAGTATTACTGGGGGTTTTTGGTTTATTTTGCGCGTTTTTGATTTATAACAAAATGAAAGCAGCTCCCGCAGGTACAGGAAAAGTCATTGAAATTGGCGATCAAATCCACTTAGGCGCGATGGTATTCATGAAAGCAGAATATTCTCGTCTCGCTATCTTTTGTGTGGTGTGTATTATCGCACTTGGCCTTTCTGATTTGGGCTGGAGTACCGCATCTGCCTTTTTCCTAGGCGCTATTTGTTCAGGTACCGCAGGTTATATAGGTATGTATGCTGCAACTAAAGCAAACGTACGTACTGCAACTGCCGCTCAAGACCAAGGCGCATCCGCCGCGTTAACCATCGCCTTTTTTGGTGGCTCTGTGATGGGGCTGACTGTCGCTTCAATGGGTTTATTAGGTTTAGGTATTTTATATTTAGCTTTCGGTGGAGATCCTCACACAGCCCATGTTATTCATGGCTTTGGTATGGGAGCCTCATCTGTTGCTCTATTCTCTCGTGTTGGTGGTGGTATTTTCACTAAAAGTGCCGATGTTGGTGCTGACTTAGTTGGTAAAATTGAAGCTGGAATCCCGGAGGATGACCCTCGTAACCCAGGTGTTATCGCAGATAATGTCGGTGATAACGTGGGTGATGTTGCGGGTATGGGTTCTGATATTTTTGAATCATATTGTGGTTCAATGATTGCCAGTATCGCCATTGCCGCTACAATGAGCGCAGCTGCTATTGCCACTCTTGCTAGTAGCCAACAAGTATTAATGTTTATGCCCTTAGCATTAGCATCAATCGGTTTATTATGTTCTATCGCTGGTATTTATGCCGTTAAAATCTTCTCGACCAAAAGCCCAGAAGTGGCACTACGTATAGGCACCATGGGTTCATCTGTATTATTTATTGTGGTTTCTTATTTACTGATCACGCAATTAGGCGGCACTATCAATTTATGGATAGCCGTTCTTACTGGTGCTATTGGTGGCATTATCATCGGTCTAGTCACTGAATATTACACTGGTGGTGCTCCTGTCAGAAAATTGGCAAAAGATGGTGAAACGGGGCCTGCTACAGTGCTTATCAGTGGTTTGGCTTTAGGTATGGAATCCGTTGCTATTCCCGTGTTGACTATTGCCGGAATCATTTTTATCTCTAGTGATTATGCTGGGCTTTATGGTGTCGGTATCGCTGCGGTAGGTATGTTAGCGACTGTAGGCATCACCATGGCAATTGATGCTTATGGCCCAGTTGCTGATAATGCTGGTGGTATTGCTGAAATGGCAGGTATGGGCGAAGAAACCCGTGAAATTACTGATTCATTAGATGAGTTAGGTAATACCACAGCCGCTATTGGTAAAGGTTTTGCCATTGGTGCCGCGGCATTAGCAGCATTAGCATTGATCAGTGCCTACATTGAAACGATTAATATCGAATCAATCAAACAGGGTGGTGAAGCAATGCAACTACTCATCAATGACCCCATTGTATTGGTTGGTATGTTCATTGGTGGTATTTTTCCATTCTTAGTTAGCGCAATGACGATGAGAGCGGTGGGTGATGCTGCCTTCGATATGATTCATGAAATTCGTCGTCAGTTTAGGGAAATTCCTGGTTTGTTAGAAGGAACTGCACAACCTGACACTGCTCGTTGTATCGATATCGCCACTAAAGCAGCATTAAACAAAATGATAATGCCTGGTGTTTTAGCTGTTGGCGCGCCGGTCGTCGTTGGTTTTGGTCTTGGTCCTGAAGCCTTAGGCGGCATGTTGGGGGGCGCATTAATTTGCTGTGTCATGATGGCACTCATGATGGCTAATGCAGGTGGTGCATGGGATAACGCTAAGAAATACGTTGAAAAAGGAAATCTTGGCGGTAAAGGTTCAGATGTACACACTGCAGTAGTAGTCGGTGACACAGTAGGCGATCCATTAAAAGATACCTCTGGTCCTGCCATGAACATCTTAATCAATGTAATGGCAATCGTTAGTTTGGTAATTGCACCTCTACTAGTCTAAATTTAATTAGACTGCCATTCTAAAAGGAAAGGCCGCGTTAATCGCGGCCTTTTTATTTCTACAAAGACAATATTGTGCTAGTTGATGAAAACCTATATGATAATCGTTATCATTTAGATTTGAGTATGAAATGGCAACAATACAATTACAACTTTTATCATCCCTAGCTTCAGGCCAAACAGCGGTAATACAAGCCTTACATGCGGATACTAATTTCCAATTTCGTTTGAATGCATTGGGATTTCGCATAGGAAAACCGATTAAAGTTGTTCGCACCGCACCTTTCAATGGGCCTATCCACTTAAAATTAGGTAACACAGAAGTCATGTTACGCCAAATAGATGCGAATAACATTGAGGTTCTAATGTGAAGCGTATTGCCTTAATCGGCATGCCTAACGCAGGTAAATCAACCCTATTTAACCGTATGAGTGGCGCTAGCGCCAAAGTTGCTAATTGGCCCGGCGTAACTGTTGATCTGCTTAGTGCTAAGTTGCTATTAGCCGGGAATATCACTGAACTAGTCGACCTACCCGGTATTTATGATCTCCATGGATTTTCTGATGATGAACAAGTTGTTCGCCATTTTCTCTGTAATAACACAATTGATCTGGTTCTTATTGTCGCTAATGCAACTCAAATAGATCGACAACTTACACTCGCACTCCAGCTAAAATCATTAGGGCTACCTGCTGTATTACTGCTTAACATGTCTGACGAAGCTAAAAAGCTTGGTATCACGATTAATACACAACAGTTAGGTGACGAGCTAGGCTACCCAACTGTCCTCCTTAGCGCCAAATATGGTCAAGGTTATAATGAGGTATATCAACTCATTGAAACAGAACTTCAGGCTAGTGAATCAATTGCTACCATCACATTAGAAAAAGACTTCGCTATTGATCAGCAAGTTGAAGACAAACTCGACCAAATCATTCGTCATAGTGTCGAAGTACCAATCCAAACAAGTCATTCTCTTACTGAAAAAATAGATAAAATCATGCTTCATCCATGGTTAGGTTTGCCATTATTTTTTACCATCATGTATTTGATGTTTGAGGCAGTCTACACAATAGGCGCTCCTCTGCAGGATAGTGTTGCATGGTTACTAGAAGGTTTTCGTGATTTAGCATTAGTCCCATTGTTCTCCATTTTGCCACCGCTGTTAAATAGTTTCTTACTTAACGGTGTCTTTGATGGTGTTGCAACGGTTGCCTCCTTCGTTCCAATTGTTATTATATTTTTCCTCTTTATGGCCATTATCGAAGATAGCGGTTATCTATCACGCGCTGCATTTCTAATGGATGCACTAATGACTCGACTAGGATTAGACGGCCGTAGTTTTGTGATGTTATTGATGGGGTTTGGTTGTAATGTTCCTGCTTTAATGGGAACTAGAACTATGCGTAGTCGTGGTTTACGACTATTAACCATGTTGGTAATACCATTCTCACTTTGTAGTGCCCGATTACAAGTATTTGTCTTTATGACCACCGCATTATTTGCACCTAGTCAGGCACCATTAGTTTTATTTAGCCTCTATCTGATGACATTTGCTGTCGTCATCCTCACGGCATTATTATTTAAAGGCCAATTTAATAGTCAGGAACCGTTTGCACTTGAGTTACCTCCCTATCGTTTTCCAACATTTCGGCAAATGGTATTGCGAGGCTGGCATGAGATAAGTCATTTCCTGCATCGCGCCACTAAATTCATCACTATCGGCGTCATACTAGTTTGGATTGTTACTAATATGCCATATGGTGTTGAACCCGCAAGCTCTGCTAGTTGGTCAGGTTGGATTGGTGAATTCTTATCACCGATCTTATCGCCTGCAGGGATCAATCCGGAGCTTACCGTAGCATTAATATTTGGTTTTGTTGCTAAAGAAATTGTAATCGGTGCCTTAGCCGTTATTTATGGCTTAGAAGGCTCATCGTTAATGGAAGGTATTGCCCAGCAAATAGACTGGGTACAAGCCTATAGCTTTATGTTATTTACCTTGATTTACACCCCGTGTTTAGCAACCATTGCTACACTCCGTTCTGAAGCGAAATCAGGATGGTATACCGCCCTATCGTTGGCATGGCCATTAACGTTAGCGTGGGCCATCAGCACTGGATTTTATCAAGCAGCACGTTATTTGGGCTACTAAACAAAAAGGCACCATACTTTATTTTGGTAATGGCACTTTTTACCTTTTTCAAAGAATTACGATCTAGACAGGATCATCCGTTCCCCATGATGTCGCACTTCCTCTTCGATCCTTATGTGCGCGACGATCTTGTTTGTCTATTTCAAAACGAATCATCTCACGCTGATCATGGCCAGTTCTACGTTCACCCTTACGCTTATTATCCTCACCAGTCGTATTCTGGTTGCTATTTTCTTCCGTCATCTTATTTTCTCCATTTCTCCTAGCACCAAAATTACTCTTACCATGGTGTTACTGTCAATATTCATCGTGTTAATAGATTAAATTCTTTCTTAGTATGAGAATACGGACACTCAAAAGACAAATAATACGCTGTTAATTGTAAATCTTCTTTATCGCCTTGTTGACCATGCATCCGATCGCCAATAACAGGAAAACTAAGTTCTGCACTATGGCGTCTAATTTGGTGTTTACGCCCTGTTTCAATATTCACTTCCAATAAAGATCTATCTTGATCAACGTTATATTTAACTAATGAAAAATAACTGATCGCAGATCGACCATCAATACTAGAATCAACTTTCGTATTGGCCTCTAACTTAAACTGTCCATGTACCCATATTTGATAGCGCTTATCAACTTTCCGTTGTTGAAATAATGCCGATAAGGAAGCCGCGGCTTGTTTCTCATGAGCCACAATAATTAGACCATTGGCTGCTCTATCAAGACGGTGTACAACAAAACTCGACCTCTGTGGTTTTAAATGCTGTTCTGTCCAACGAGTAATGGTGCAATGATCGCCCCATTTAGAACCTTGCGACAACATACCATAGGGTTTATTCCAAATACTGTAATGTCCTTCATCGACAATCAACTCGGGTTCTGGAGGAATCATTGCCAAGACATATTGATCATAGTAGACATGAACTATTTCACCTGTTTTTAGACCTTTCTTAGCACGGCGAAGTCGTTGCGTTTTTTTACCTTTTGTCAGCCAAACTGCGCCTTTTTGCATCACCTGTTTGACTAATTGTTTAGATAAACCAGTTTCTTCAGCCAATAAATCGACTGCAATAGCACCATGACTACCAATTTCAATATGTTTTTCAAATTTTTGTGGAATATCAGACATTTTATGATTCACTGGTTTAGCGTAAAATTAATGTTTAACTCTACTCAATAATGTAGGCAACAAATATGGTTATACCTTATCCACGTCAATACTGTCTTTTTTTAGTGCTGCTTATAGGTGTTACAGCGGTATCTGCAGATGTCTATAAGTGGGTAGATCAACAAGGTGAAACACATTATTCACAATCACCTCCTCCACAAAATCAAAAAGCAGAACTCATTAAAGCGCCACCACCGCCAGCGATTAACCCAGCGGATGCCCAACTAGAAGTGGATAAACTCATTGCTCAACAGGCGGAAGACAGAAAAGAAAGTCAAGAACAACAAGCTGTAGTACAAGAGGTCGCTAAACAAGAAGCTATACTCCGACAAAATTGCCAAACAGCGAAACACAATCTACAACAATATCAGGATAATCCAGGTCGCCGTTATGTAGATGAAGATGGCAATGTAACTCGAATAAAAGAAGAAGTTCGTCAGCAAAAAATTAAAGACCAACAAAATAATATACAAGAATTTTGCCAATAAGAAGGAGTCTGCCATGCCCTATTTAAATATTGTGACAAATCAAGCCATTAACGATGAAGCAGCTTTACTAAAAGCGGCCAGTCAAACTGTTTCCAAAGCGGCAGGAAAACCTGAAACATATGTCATGGTGGCGGTTGAATCTAAAGCTAATATGTCGATGTCAGGTAATGATGCTCCGGCTGCTTTTTTAGATTATCGCGCATTAGGACTGCCTGCTGATCGTACCGCATTTTCCGATGCATTATGTAGCCTAATCAATGATCAACTCGGTATTGCTGGTGATCGTATCTATATCAGCATGACTGATTCTGAAAGACAGAATTGGGGCTGGAATCACGGTACTTTTTAATTTATTTAAACCTTCTAATTCAGGACTGAATGTAACAAATGCGCACTTCACAACTACTTATTGCCACCTTAAAAGAAACACCCGCCGACGCCGAAGTCATCAGCCATCAATTAATGCTACGTGCTGGCCTCATTCGCCGCCTAGCATCTGGACTGTATACATGGCTACCTATGGGTTTAAAAGTATTACGCAAAGTCGAATCTATTATCCGAGAAGAGATGGCAAACGCAGGTGCTCAAGAACTATTAATGCCATCGATACAACCTGCTGAATTATGGAAAGAGAGTAAACGTTGGGATAAATATGGCCCCGAATTACTTCGTCTTACTGATCGGCATAATCGTGAATTTTGTTATGGGCCAACCCATGAAGAAGTGATCACTGATTTAGTAAGACAAGAAATTCGCAGTTACAAACAATTACCAATCACCTTTTATCAAATTCAAACTAAATTCCGTGACGAAATTCGCCCACGTTTTGGTGTCATGCGAGCGCGTGAGTTTCTGATGAAAGATGCCTACTCGTTCCATCTTGATCAAGCATCATTACAACAAACTTATGATGATATGTTTGATGCTTACACGCGTATCTTTGATCGTATTGGTTTAGATTTTCGTCCCGTTCAAGCAGATACTGGCAGTATCGGTGGTAATGCTTCACATGAGTTTCATGTGTTAGCTAGTTCTGGTGAAGATGCCATCGCCTTTAGTGATAGTAGTGATTATGCAGCTAATGTTGAACTTGCTGAGGCTATCGCACCTGTAGGCGAACGACCTGATGCTTCGGCAACAATAGCCACAGTAGATACTCCTCAACAACATACAATAGAACAAGTCTGTAAATTCTTAAATATACCTGAACAACAATGTTTAAAAACATTATTAGTAGAAGGTACGAAAGAAGGAACCGTTGTTGCATTAGTACTTCGTGGCGACCATGAATTAAACGACATTAAAGCAGAAAAACACCCTTCTATTGCAGCACCACTGACCTTTGCAACACCTGAACAAGTATTTGTAGCTTGTGGTGCTAATATTGGTTCAATCGGACCCATGGGACTCAGTATTCCAGTTATCGTCGATCGTGCTGCTGCTCATAGTACTGACTTTGTTTGTGGCGCTAATGAGGATGATAAACATCTAACCGGCGTTAACTGGGGGCGTGATCTAGATGAACCTGAAACAGCAGATTTACGTAATGTTGTCGCGGGCGACCCAAGCCCAGATGGCCAAGGTACATTAGAGATTGCTCGTGGTGTAGAAGTCGGTCATATTTTCCAATTAGGCAATGAATACAGTACCAAACTAAATGCCAATGTATTGGCTGAAACAGGTAAATCACAAATTCTCACTATGGGTTGTTATGGTATTGGCGTATCACGCATAGTCGCTGCCGCCATCGAGCAAAACCATGATGACCGAGGCATTGTTTGGCCGCTAGCAATTGCACCATTCCAAGTAGCATTAGTTCCTATCAATGCTCATAAATCGGTACGTTTACGCGAAGCAGCTGAAGCCTTGTACACTCAATTAGTAGATGCTGGCTTTGATATTTTGTTTGACGATCGAAAACAAAGACCTGGTGTTGCTTTTGCAGATATGGATCTCATTGGGATTCCACATCGTTTAATATTAGGTGAACGTGGCCTTGATAGCGGTATGATTGAATACAAATGCCGTGTTAGTGGCGAAAGTGACGAATTTCCACTTACAGATGTTGTTGATGAATTAAAGAAACGATTAGCAGTTAATTGGACACACCCTGAAACCGATAAAATAATAGATAGAGTGAAAAATCAACGGATACTATAATGAATATTAAGAAAAATGATTTCATTGATAGCATCGCTGATGCGTTGCAGTTTATTGCCTGCTATCACCCTAAAGATTTCATTCAAGCCATGTCATCAGCTTATGACAAAGAGAAATCTCCCGCAGCTAAAGATGCGATTGCTCAAATCTTAGTAAATTCACGTATGTGTGCTGAAGATCGACGCCCTATTTGCCAAGATACCGGTATTGTTAATGTATTTATCAAAGTGGGAATGGATGTGCAATGGCAAACGGATCAAAGCCTTGATGATATGGTTAATGAAGGTGTGCGTCGCGCCTACATGCATCCAGATAATATATTACGCGCATCAATTGTCAGCGACCCAATTGGTAGCCGTACAAATACTGGAGATAACACCCCTGCCGTTATTCATACTGAAATTGTCTTAGGTGATAAGGTTGAAGTGCATATAGCAGCCAAAGGTGGTGGCTCCGAAAACAAAGCCAAATTCACGATTTTAAACCCGACTGATAACTTAGTAGATTGGGTTCTTGAAACCGTGCCTAAAATGGGAGCTGGTTGGTGCCCTCCAGGCATGATTGGCATCGGTGTTGGCGGCACGGCTGAAAAAGCAATGTTGATGGCCAAACAGTCATTGATGGCACCGATTGATATTCAAGACCTAATTGAACGTGGTGCAAAAACTTCCGCAGAAAAATTACGTATTGAATTATATGAAAAAATTAACCAACTCGGCATCGGTGCACAAGGCTTAGGTGGCCTTACAACGGTATTGGATGTCAAAGTGAGCGACTATCCTACTCATGCGGCATCATTACCGGTTGCAATAATTCCAAACTGTGCAGCCTCACGGCATACACACTTTATTTTGGATGGTTCTGGCCCCGCTCAATTCGAACCACCCTCTCTATCGGATTGGCCTGATATTACTTGGAAGGCAGCCGAAAATACTCGTCATGTTGATTTGGATACCATTACTCAAGCTGATATTGAGCAATGGCAACCCGGTGACACATTACTACTCTCCGGACACTTACTAACAGGACGTGATGCTGCCCATAAAAAAATTGCCGATCTTTTTGCCAAAGGTAAATCTCTACCTACTGGTTTAGATTTCAATAATCGCTTTATTTATTACGTCGGACCTGTCGATCCTATTAGAGATGAAGTTGTAGGTCCAGCTGGCCCAACAACAGCGACTCGTATGGATAAGTTCACCGATATGATGCTGGGAAAAACAGGCTTATTAGGCATGATTGGTAAAGCCGAGCGTGGCCCCACTGCCATTGAATCTATTAAAAAACATAAATCTGTTTCTTTAATTGCAGTAGGTGGCTCGGCCTATTTAGTCTCAAAAGCCATTAAATCATCTCGTATTATCGCTTTCGAAGAAATGGGAATGGAAGCAATTCGCGAATTTACCATTGAAAATATGCCCGTTACTGTTGCAGTTGATAGTCGTGGTGGCTCTGTTCATGAAAGCGGCCCTAAAGAATGGAAACAAAAAATTGCCGATATTCCTATCTATAACAAATAAGTACTTCATGTTGCGATACAAAATTCTCTTTATTGTTTCGTCGTTAATGCTGTCATCCCTGACGTTAGCAACAGGAAAAATAGAACGTACCGAAACCAGCGATGGTGTGGTTAAGTTTTCAAATGTGTCTGATAACAAAAATTCTGGTAAACAAACCGTTATTTATAAGTACCCGCAAGATGGTGAAAATATTGTTTTTACCGATCAAAAACCAACTCATACCACTGACTATCAAGTATTAAAGTTCGACTGTTTTGCCTGTAACCCTCATTCAACAATAAACTGGCATAACGTTAAACTTAATCTTACCGCCTATTCTCGTACCATTACATCAGCTGCAAATCGACATGGCATTGATCCTGCTCTCGTTCGTGCTGTTATTCATGCTGAATCAGCATTTAATGCTAAGGCAATATCAAGTAAAGGGGCGACAGGTTTAATGCAACTCATGCCCTCTACAGCAAAAGAGCTGGGTGTAAGGAATGCGTTAAATGCTCAAGATAATATTAATGGTGGTGCAAAATATCTTGCTCAACTATTACACAAGTTCAAAGGTAATATTAAGCTTGCTACAGCGGCTTATAATGCGGGCCCTAATGCCGTGCAAAAATATAATGGCATACCACCCTATAAAGAAACTCAAGTTTATGTCGAACGAGTGGGCATTCTTCATCAGCGTTATAAAAATGCGGGTTAACCGATACGATAATGGCGACCCTTAAAAATTTCTTAGCCCATAATGAGCAACTTATTTATTCTCCCATGAAAAAAGTTGAATCCCATGTGCAACGCCAAGTTGGCAATTGGTTCCACAATACAATATTAATTAAAGGTTCTGATGTGCCCTTTAAATATAAACGCCAGAAAAAATACAAATCACTCAAAGGCGCACGGGTAGATCTGATTTATTACCCAAGTGAAGAGATAGTTGCCAATATGAAGTTTGAAATTATGAAGGTAGTAAAAATCAATCTATCTTGATATGAAAATACTATCCATTTATTTCGTGCAGCATGGTGTGGCCCTCGCCAAAAATCTTGATGAACAGAGACCATTATCAACTGTTGGAATCGATGAAACACGTGGCGTAGCAATCAAATTAAAAAGTCAGAACATTGCCATTAGCAAAATATTTCATAGTGGGAAATTACGAGCGGCTCAAACAGCCACCCTATTTGCTGAGATATTGAACATCGAGTCTATTGCTGAATTATCCGGTATGAATCCAAATGATGATCCCTGCAGATTGATTGAACAACTTAGCGAAGATGCCACGATGTATATTGGCCATTTACCTCATATGCAAAAAGTTGTTTCAACGCTAGTGACTAATAATACAAACAGTAACATCGTTGAATTTCAAAACTCTGCGGTGGTATGTCTTGAAATAAGTGAAGATCGCGCTAATTTCAAGTGGATTATTACCCCAAACGTAAAGTAACGTTATCGGTCAGGCTGCTTGTACTGGGATAGAGTGCCGCATATGGGTAATGTTATTATTTTCGTCAAGGTAAACCATTGTTGGTTTGAAATTATCGACTTCTTTTTCATCTAATGTTGCATAGGTGCAAATAATAATGCGATCACCTGGCGATGCTTTATGCGCGGCAGCCCCATTGACTGAAATAATATTTGAATCACTTTCAGCACGAATAGCATAGGTAATAAAACGTTCACCATTAGTGATGTTATAGATCTGAATCTGCTCATATTCATGAATACCGGCAGCTTCCATTAACTTGCTATCAATCGCACATGAACCTTCATATTCCAACTCAGAGTGGGTGACACAAGCACGATGTAATTTTGTTTTTAATAAAGTCAGTTGCATTTAAGACTAATCAGTAGTTATCTAAGGCTGTATTATCGCTTTTTAGGCCAAATCAAGCAAGATGACAGGCGATATTATCGATCAAACGAGCTTTTCCGAGATGAGCTGCAGCCAAAATTCTAAGTGCCTTATCATTTGTTGTAGCTTGTTCTAAATCACTGGCTCGGCGAATATCAACATAATCCGGCGAGAAACCGAGATTTTGTAATTGTTCAACCGCTGTTTTCTGCAATTCATTAAAGTCTTGTTCGCCACTTTCGAGTTGGCGCTGAACTTCCAATAATGTCTGATATAATCCGGCTGCTTGTTCATGTTGCGGTAGGGTTAAATATTGATTGCGCGAACTCATTGCTAAGCCATTTTGCTCGCGATGTATTGGACAACCAATAATTTCAATGGGCAAATTCAAATCATTAACCATTTTTTTAATCAACAATAATTGCTGATAATCTTTTTCACCAAATATCGCTATATCGGCTTGCACCATGTTAAAAAACTTAGCCACAACAGTAGCAACACCATCAAAATGTCCCGGTCGCTCTAATCCACATAATTTGTCATCTATACCCGACACATTAATCGTGGTATGTGACGCCATACCATGTGGATACATCACATCAACTGTTGGCGTAAATACTAAATCGCAGTCAATCGAGGTCAGTTGCCGAATATCATCTTCTAATGTTCTTGGATAGGCAGATAAATCAGCTTTATTATCAAACTGTAATGGATTAATAAACACGCTAGTCACAACTTTATCAGCATGCTCTCTTGCCTTAACGACTAAAGATAAATGGCCTTGATGAAGATTACCCATTGTAGGTACAAAAGCAATCGTTTGATGCTGTTGACGCCACGATTTTATCTGAGCACGTAATGCACTCACTGAATCAACTATTTGCATTAATATTGCTGTTCGCGTTGAGGGAAGTCGCCCGATTTAACATCTTGAACATATTTACTAATAGCCGCAGGAATCGCACCGGTGTCTGCCAAAAAATCATGACTAAACCGTGGGCGTTTACCCGGTGTTATCCCAAGCATATCGTATAAAACCAATACCTGACCATCACAACTATTCCCTGCGCCTATGCCAATAACCGGGATCTCAACAGCAGCCGTAACTCGTGCTGCAAGATCAGCAGGGATGCACTCAATGACCAGCATATCTGCTCCAGCTTGCTGTAAAGATTTGGCATCATCAATCAACTGCTTCGCATCCTTATCATCACGACCTTGTACACGATAACCACCTAAACGATGTACCGATTGTGGTAATAAACCTAAATGTGCACAAACCGGAATACCTCTATTGGTCAATTGCTTAACAGTATCCGCAATCACCGCACCACCTTCCAGCTTCACCATTTGAGCACCACCTTCTGCCATTAACCTTGCCGCATTTTGAATAGCTTGCTCAGTATTGGCATAACTCATAAAAGGCATATCAGCAATAATGAAAACCTTTTCACTGCCACGGACAACATTTTGGGTGTGATAAACCATATCATCGACAGTAACAGGCAAAGTACTTTCCTGACCTTGAATCACCATTCCAAGAGAGTCACCGACAAGAATGACATCAACACCTGACTGTTCTAATGTATGGCTAAAACTCGCATCATAAGCTGTCAGCATGGCAATTTTATTTTGCTCAGCTTTCATTTTCCGGAGGCTTGTTAAATTTAACCGACCCATGATTATTTCTCTTTTACCGCTAAGGGATTGTAATATTGACGACCACTTTGTAATGTTCTAATTTGTTCTAATAAGTTTTGATAATCCTGTTCGCTATTGGTTAAATCTATTTGCTCTGCATTGACGATTAACAATGGCGCAGCATCATAGTAATGGAAAAAATCAGCATAACTATCTACTAATCGTTGTAAATACGCATCTTCAATCCGTTGTTCATAGCCAATACCCCGTTGAGAAACGCGTGTTTTTAGCACAGATAATGGTGCTTGTAGGTAAATTACTAAATCCGGATTTCTATGCTGCATCGTAAGATTATCATAGACCATGTTATACAACGCCAGTTCATCATCATCCAAGGTAATTTGTGCAAATAAGCGATCTTTTTCAACCATAAAGTCGGCAATTTGTAAGTCATTGAACAAGTCATCTTGTTGCACTGCTGTACTTAATTTTACTCGTTGCATCAAAAAGCTTAATTGCGTTGGCAATGCTGATTGCTTCGGATGTAAATAGAACTTTTCCAAAAAAGGATTATGTTCCGGTTCTTCTAATAAGGTTGTACCTGAAAAGCTCTCTGCTAATCGCTTCACCAAATGTGTCTTACCTACACCTATTGGGCCTTCAACGACAATATAACGATGTGGTAACTGTTGCGTATTCATTTAACTATTTTCAACTCGTTGTAAACCATCTAGTGGACATTGTTTAGTTAACTGGTCAATTTGACCCATATCAGGAATTGTTAATTCAGGTGCTATTTCAACCAACGGATAAAGTACAAATGCTCGCACAGGTATACCAGGATGCGGTATTTGTAAGCGTTCATCATCAACAATCTGGTCACCATATAATAACAAATCTAAATCTATTGTTCGCTCACCCCAATGCCTTTTTCTGACACGCCCTTGTTGCTGTTCAATAGATTGTAGTTGATCTAATAATGTATGTGCAGTGAGTTTAGTCTCAATTTCAACAACAGCGTTAATATAATCTGGTTGATCCGGTGGTCCCATTGGTGGGCTCATATAAAGTGATGATTGTTGAACCACACTGGTTGTCGGCAATAACCGTAATGCATCTATGGCTAAATTAACTTGAGCTTGTGGATCTGCCAAATTGCTTCCTAAACCAATATAGACCTTCATTCCTGACTCTTAACTGCAGATTTTTTCCTACGTCGGCGACGGGGTTTTCGCTTCACACCTGTCGATGATAAGGCGCTGACCATCTGTTGTTGCTCTTCTTCTGTTACTTCTTGAATACGTGTCCACCAATCTGCTAATTCAGCTAAGGGTTCACCAGATTCAGAGCGTAATAACAAAAAGTCGTAACCCGCTCTAAATTTAGGATGGGTTAATAAGCGAAATGCACGCTTGCCAAATCGTTGTTCCAGTCGTGGTTGTAACACCCAAATATCCCGAGTCATAATAGTAAAACGCTTAGGTATCGCTACTCGTTGAACTTGTTCAGAAATAACCTCAGTGGCTGCACGCTGTAGTGCTGGAATCATCGGTATCTTATTAGACTGATGTTGTTGCCAGCGTTGCCTAACGGGTTCCCACAATAAAGCGGCGAATAAAAAGGCAGGCGTGACTGGTTTACCATCATCAATTCGCTGATCGGTATTTTCCAATGCTTTCATCAGCAAAGTTCGTGGATAGCCATCTTGCTCGGTATGCAATACCTCTGCTGTTTGCGGGAACAGATGGTCAAACAAACCATAATGACTTAATAGTTCATGAGTGACGGCAGCATCACCACTTAGATATAATTTTAGCGATTCATCAAATAGTCTTGCCGCTGGAATATCGGCTAATAAATGAGCTAATTTAGGAATGGCCTGTTCGGTTTTGTTTTCCAGTTGTAATCCCAACTTTCCAACAAATCGAATGGCTCGTAACATTCGTACTGGATCTTCACGATAACGTGTTTCAACATCGCCAATAAGTCTGATTTTTCCGGCATTAAGATCTGCAATACCACCGGTATAATCAACTATCGAAAAGTCTCGAATATTGTAATAAAGTGCATTGATGGTGAAGTCCCGTCTCCATGCATCCTGCTCTAAGGTACCAAACACATTGTCTTGAACAATACGTCCTTGCCCGTCTATATGTTGGTCTATATTAGGGGGAGCTCTAAACGTTGCCACTTCAATTATTTCACGACCATAGCGAACATGAACCAACTTAAATCGACGGCCAATTAAACGACTTCTGCGAAATAGTTTATTGACTTGTTCGGGTGATGCATCTGTGGCCACATCAAAATCTTTAGGCTCATGTCCAAGCAGTAAATCACGTACACAACCACCAACCAAATAGGCCTCATAACCCGCATCTTTGAGTCCATATAAGACCTTTAATGCAGCAGAGCTAATCTGTTTGCGAGATATCGTATGCTCCGGACGTGGAACAACTAGAGGTTCATGATTAGAACCTATTGATCGCGGTGTATTT
>JABSQO010000025.1 GCA_013215775.1 Piscirickettsiaceae bacterium | reverse complement strand
ACCCGCCTTACCTCGGCCGCCAGTGTGCACTTGTGCTTTCACTACCCATCGCTCACCACCCAGTTGTTCTGCTGCTTGTCTTGCTTGTGAGCCATTCGATACTGCTTGGCCTTGAGGCGTGACAATGCCATATCGGCTGAATAATTGTTTGGCCTGGAATTCATGCAGGTTCATTTTGTTTGTTTGCCTTGATTATCATTAATACTTGTAACAATACATTTTCTCGCAATAGACAGATAATTACCATATCAAGCCATGATATAGTTCACCTTAACAACTGCATAATGAGAAAAATCATGATCTCCCTCTACCCTGATATTGAACCTTACGCTACCCATTTTATTGAGATGGAAGAGCTTAGTAATGGTCTGCATCATCAAGTCTATGTTGAGGAATGCGGTATCTCTGATGGTATTCCAGTCGTCTTTTTACATGGAGGGCCTGGCTCTGGATGCCGTCCACAACACCGTTGTTATTTTGATCCTAATATCTACCACATTATCTTATTTGATCAACGCGGTTGCGGACGTTCTTTGCCACATGGTGAATTAGAAAATAATGATACTTATCATTTAATCAACGATATGGAAGTTATTCGACAACACCTAAATATTGACCAATGGATACTATTTGGTGGCTCGTGGGGGGCAACTCTAGGTTTGTGTTATGCGCAACAGCACCCTAAAAAGGTATTGGCCATGATTCTTCGTGGTGTCTTTCTTGGTAGACAACAAGATATTGATTGGGTTTATGCAGAAGGTGGCGCCTCTAAATTATTCCCCGATGCTTGGCAACGTTTAGTGAAACATATTCCTAATGTGGATAAAAGGACACCATTACAGGCCTATTTTAAACAACTCATTAGTGGTGATGAGCTACAGCAAATGAGTGCTGCAAAAACATTACAAGCTTGGGAAGGAACCATTGTCACACTACGAGGTCATGAGTATGAAGCTGATCTCACACAAGATCCAGGCCCCTTAGCCCACTCACGAATCCAATTACATTTTGCACTTAATGGATGTTTTATTGCTGACAGTCCCATCTTGGATAACATTGAAAAAATATATGATATTCCCACTATTATTGTGCACGGTCGTTATGACATCGTATGCCCGATATATCAATCATGGGAATTGCATCAAGCTTGGCCTAATAGTGAATTAAATATCGTTGCTATGGCTGGCCATGCCGCAGGTGAACCCGCATTAATTGATGCTCTGATCTCTGCTACTCGTAGCATAGCGAAACAACTTGTTCCTGCTGACAACACATTAGCATGATTGGATTATTGCAAAGAGTGCAACATGCAAGTGTCCATGTTGCCCATAAAAATATTGCACATATTGAACAAGGCCTATTGGTATTTATTGGTGTTGAACATGGCGATACTGAAGCTGAGGCACAACGATTACTCACACGCCTATTAGGCTATCGTATTTTTAGCGACCAAGATGATAAAATGAATCTTTCGCTGCAAACTATCAACGGTGGATTATTGCTAGTGCCCCAATTCACTTTAGCCGCGAATACCCAAAAAGGGATGCGCCCGAGTTTCACATCAGCAGCACCACCGGAACTAGGTAAGGCATTGTTTGATTATTTATACTCTCAAGCCGTACAACAGCATCCTATTGTAAAACGTGGGCAATTCGGCGCTGATATGCAAGTATCACTTACTAATGATGGCCCAGTTACCTTCTGGCTACATGTTCCTCCTTCACAACATTAAGATTAAATAATGCGAAATTTTATTATTGGTTTATTACTCACAATTGTTGGCATTGCATCACTTATGCTAATTCCATCAAAACAAGCACCAGCACCCATGCCATGGGAAATCACTACCATGGCAGATGGTAATATTATGGTATTTGATATTCATCTTGGCACGACAACATACCGTCAAGCTCAAGAATCTTTGCATATCTATGGCAAGACAGGAATATTTACCCAAGAAGACAAAGCCCCGACTGTTGAAGCTTTTTTTAACAGTATCAATTTAGGCGGGCTATCTGGAAAGCTAGTGTTGAATTTAGCCGTAGCTGAATCTCAAATTAATGACATGTTATCGCATGCCGCAGAAGCTCGATTACAACCCAGTGGTGCTCATCGTTATGTACTAGACAATAGGGCTAATGCAGCACTCATTGATGCAACGGTTATCGCTATTACCTATATACCATCTGTAAGATTAGATGAAGAAATGGTTCATCATCGCTTTGGAGAAGCCGAGACTATCGAGCTTGATGAAAATGGTGGAACACTATGGTCTTATCCCACTATAGGGCTCATTATTCGTTTACATGATAGTGAAAAAAGTATCCTGCAATATCACACCATCGATTTTGTTACGCGTACTTAACATCCTGCTGTATAAAGTCACTAAATGCACTGAACTCCAGCGGCTTGCTAAAGTAGTAACCTTGAACCCGACGGCAATTATGTTCTTTTAAGAATGCTAATTGCTCTGCTGTTTCCACCCCCTCGGCAACAACATCAAGTCCTAATCGTCGTGACATCGCTAATATCGCATCAACGATAGCAGCATCATCCGCATCGATCGTGACATCTTGTACAAAAGAGCGGTCAATCTTCAATACATCTAATGGGAAACGTTTTAGATAAGAAAGTGATGAATAACCGGTACCAAAGTCATCAATTGCCATCGTAATATCCAGTGCACTGAGCTCTTGCAAAGTCTCAATAGCAAGATCGGCATCATCCATCAAAATACTCTCAGTAATTTCTAATTCTAAGTTCCTCGCAGGCATACCCGTTTCATCAAGCACTCCTTTAATAAATGAGGCTAATTGGCCACCTTTGAATTGCCGCCCTGATAGATTGACTGACATTGTAAAATCAGGATCAAGCTTATCTCTTAGTGCCATATAAGCTTCACACGCTTGTTGTATAACAAGTTCGCCCACCACACCAATTAGTCCAGTATCTTCCAATATAGGGACAAATTCAGCGGGCGACACACGACCCCATGTTTCATTATTCCAACGTAATAAAGCTTCTGCTCCCACTATCTTGCCTTTACGCAAATCAATCTGCGGTTGAAAATGCAAATAAAATTCATTTTGTTCCACCGCTCGACGTAAGCTTGTTTCCATTGCTAATCGTTGTGCTGCTTGAGCATTCATTTCCGATGAATAGAATTGGAAGTTATTACGCCCGTGCTCTTTGGCGTGATACATGGCCGCATCGGCATTCCTTAATAAAATATCAACATCACGACCATCTGCAGGGTAAAGACTAATCCCAATACTTGGGCTTACATTCACTTCAGTTCCTTCCAAAATAAAAGGTTTAGACATAGCATCAAATATTTTGTCCGCCACTTTCGCAGCATATTTTACGCTGTGAATATCTTCTAAAATAATGGTAAATTCATCGCCACCTAATCGAGCTACAGTATCATCTTCCCTCACACAGCCAGTCAAACGATTTGCCACGTCACACAATAATACGTCGCCAGCTGCATGACCTAAAGAATCGTTAATATGTTTAAAGTGATCTAAGTCTAAGAAGAAAACAGCCAAGCTGTTGGCATTACGATGAGATTTATGAAGTGCATGCTCCAATCGGTCATGGAATACACTACGATTAGGTAAATTTGTCAGGGAATCTACATTAGCCAGTTTTCGTAGTTGTTCATCACTTTCACGCTCCTTTGTCACATCCTCAAATAACCAGATAGTACCGTCATGCGGGTCATCAGGATCAATCGCTTTACTCGATATGGCACACCAAAATAACTCACCATTTTGCCGAATAAGTTGAGCCTGACCTTCGAAATTTTCACCTTGCGTTAAAACAGAATAAGCTTGTTCTCCCAACTGCTCAAATGCTTCGGTTGTGGGATACAAACATTCGGCCGATTGACCTTCTATCTTCTCGCGTTCACAGATAAATAAATCTTCAAATTTACTATTTACATGGTGTAATTTCCGATTTTTTATAAAGGCAATACCCACCATAGCATTTTCAAGAATAGTATCTAGTTCAATACTCGTTGTTTTTAATTTTTCTTCAGCTTTTTTCCACGCTGTAATATCTGAAATAACGCATACCCATACAGCATCCATATTTGAGCTAGGAATAGAATTAAGTGATAACCATATCGCAAATAATTGATTATTATAATCACGGCCAACAAACTCCTGACCCTGCTCTAATCTACTTAAAACCTCCTCCAGATTATTAATATTTTGAGCCTCATCAAAAAAACGAAAAATGCTCAAACCCATTAGCGTCCCATCTGTTACTTTTAATATCTGCTCTGCAGTGGGGTTTGCTGATTGAATAATTCCATCATCCGTCAACGTCAAAATAGCTTCCGGTACACCGTTCAAAATGGCACTAATATGTTGTTCACGAATCTCAATGGAATCTTTAGCATCTGCTAAATCATCAATTAGTCTCTCATTGTTAGTCGCAAAAGAATTGAAGTCTTCTGCCAAAAGTGCAAATTCACTTTTACCTTCAACAACCTCTAATCGTGTGTCAAATTTTTTGGATGATAATGCATGCATTGCACCCCGTAGTTCGGCCAGTGGTGTATTAATACGATTTGAAATTGATCTAACAACTCTAGCGATACCCAATGTAATCAATACGCCTACTAAAAGAATAAACCACCGTGCATTATTAGCTACTCGCGTTGACTGCTCCACAGTTTTTCGATTTTGGTCACTGACTAAATTAGAAAGATCGTCTAATTTCGCTGTCATATCCTTTAATATCATTGTTGAATTTTGTTGGCCTAAAACTAACAATTGATTATTTTGTAATTGCTGTAATCGTAATCGATAAATTGAACTCTCACTATCCAAGACAACCTGCATTAACCTCTGAACATCCCAGTCCAAATGTTGAGTCAACTGTAATAATTCAATTTTCTGACCTAGCTTTAAAGAAAGTTGCTTAATATCTGATTTTAAAGCAGATTCATATTGTCGAATACTGTTTTCCCGAATACTCAGTAACGTATCAATACTCTTAGATTGAATAATTCTCTGAGTTAGACTACTGATAGTAAGTGCATTTAATCGTACTGACTGACTCAGTTTTTGTATCTCAGCTTGTTCATTGAGGGCTGAATTACCCATTTGTATTTTTGCGAATGAAAAGTTCACATCTTGCTGTGCAAGCCTTATTGCACGTCTATCCCGACTCACTTGTAAGTTAATTCGTCCCGTAATGCCTTCTACATGATCTTGAATTTCACTTTCTATTACATCCAATTTATTGATTCTCTGTTGCATAACCGTCTGTAGTGCATGCTTAGTCTCAATTAATTCTAATAATTCACTATCCACATCCAGAAAACGTTGATAGTACTCTTGCAAAGAACTGACGATTTTTTTCCCTTGTTCATTATCTAAAACCGATAAAGCTATCTGACGCCAATGTTGATTAAATTTATTTTCTAATTGTTGTCGAGATATTAATTGTTCAATCTCATCAATTGAACTTGATGTAACCACTCGCTTTTGTCGCGTAACAAATGCTGAAGCGATACCACTGATTTGACGACTCGCGTTCTCCATGGGTAATACTTGTTCGGTCATATAGCGCTGAGTATCAGAAAACAGTCCATTAGTATAAATAGCAACACTCGCTATCGTCAGAATCGCTACCACCGTGGCTACTGACCAAAAATTTAGAAGATTTCTAATGCTCCATAATTTAAACATAACAATCCCTGTTTGTTATTATCATTCCGTTGGAATTAACTGTGCCCATGAGAAAGCATTAAGTTTTCCGCCCTCTATCCCTGTTAGCCAAAGCGTATGAATGGCTTGGTGATCAGACTCATCGTAATAAATAGGTAAGCCTAATCCAATGTCTAATTCTCTAATAGTTTCTAGTCCATCAATGATCTTATGTTTAGTGATATCACCCTCTATCCCTTTTAAACCCATGTAGAATATTTTAGCGACGATAAAACCTTCCAAAGAGACATCGTTTGGACTCAGAGAAGAATCATAATTATGGAGTGCTTCTAGGTATTCATCAATAATCGGTAATTCAGTGGAAAATCCTGGCACAACTTGCATTACGACAACATTTTTTACATCATTGCTTAAGGCTGAATTTAATGCATCACTACCCACAAAAGAAACATTCACAAACCAGATTTCTGATAAATCTTGTCGTAGCAACTCAATGAACTTGGCCGAGGGTGCATAACCTCCCGCCATGATAATGATTTTAGGTGTGATGGAGGCATCTAACATTGCTGCAACTGCACCTTCAACATTAAGTGTGTTACGCGTATAACGCCCATGAATTAGCTTATCGGTGTCTAAGAACCCATGCTTCTGTAATGCATTTACCGCACCACGATAAGCAGCATCGCCATAACCATCCCGCTGGGTAAAAAAGGCAATTTCTTGAGGTTCAATCCCTGCATGCAATATCCCTTTTACCATTTCAGCTGTTTCTTCAGCGTAGCTTGGTCGATAATTAATCACATATCGACTAACAGGGATTTTTCTTAACACTCCGCCACCCGAAAAAGCCCCAAACAATAAAGTCTGTTTTTGCTCAGCAATAGGAACCGATACGATTGCTGTCGGGGTACCTACATTTCCAATGACAGCTAACACTTCATCTTGATCGATCAGTTGACGCATATTAAAGGCTGCACGTTCAGGCTCGTAACCATCATCTCGAACAATTAGCTCTAATAATCGACCATCAATCCCACCCTTCTGATTGGCAAGTGAAAAATAGCTCTCAACACCTACTCGCATATTATTACCTAATGCTGCTGCAGGGCCATTTAATGCCGTTGACATGCCTATTTTTATGGGTTCTTTCCCCCACGATAGTGAGGAAATCAATAAAAAAATAACGAATATGACAACTTTATTCATCGCCATTATTTTACTGATTATCTATTGATTTGCTATCTGCTTTGCTATCTGATTTATCGGAAATATCCGATGTGGATGAAACGATAGTATCTTCATCCATCAATATGCGGTTAGCAGCACCTTCCATATCATCATATTGACCGCTACGTACTGCCCAGAAGAACACCACCACACCGATTAGGCCTAGTAGTAGCATCCCAGGTAATAAACCATAAATGACTTCCATTTCTACCCCTTAATTAACTGCCTTATCCTTGTTGCATTACCAATCACTAATAATGAGCTTATCGGCATAGTTATCGCCGCCGTTAACGGGTTTATTAATGCCATCATTGCTAATGGCACCATCACAACATTATATGAAATGGATAATACTATATTTTGCTTAATAGTGCGTAATGTTCGACTTGCCAAGATTCTAGCATCTACCACTTGCTGTAATTCATTGTATGAGAGCACTATATCAGCACTTTCAATCGATACATCCGTTCCTGATGCCAGTGCAATACCGACATCTGCTTGAATTAATGCAGGAGCATCATTGACACCATCCCCCACCATAGCCACGATATGACCTTGTTGTTGTAAAGCCCTCACGATATCTGATTTATCTTTCGGTAACACTTCTGCTTGTCGTTCAATATCGCCTAAACAAGCAGTGACTGCCTCAACAACTGATTTTTTATCGCCACTTAATACAGTTATTGAAATATCACTCTGCTGTAATTGTTCAATAATAGATTTTGAATCTGATCGTAATTGATCTGCCAATCCGATAAAGCCTGAGACCACATTATCAACAGCCACAAAGATGCAACTCACACCTTGTTGTTCTAATGTCTCTACTTGCTGTAAGCAATGCTGTTGGATCATAATATTTTTCTCTGACAACCATGCCTGTGTGCCCACTACGATATATTTATCACTCAGTTTCGCAGCGACTCCTTGGCCTGGTGAAGATATAAACTCTATTATCGGCAAGATGGTTAACTCTCGATCCTCTGCCGCTGAGGTAACCGCTGTGGCAATGCTATGTTCTGATCGTTGCTCAATGGATGCGGCGAGTAATAATAAATCATCTGACGTGATATCAACTAATGGTTCAATCTTCACCACCTGAAGCTTTCCATCAGTTAATGTCCCCGTTTTATCAAAGACAAAATGTGTCACCTGAGATAAGTATTCCAATGCCGCACCTTGCTTAATGAGAATACCGTGATGAGCACCCACACCTGTTGCCACAGCAACTGCCATAGGCGTGGCCAAACCGAAAGCACACGGACAAGTAATAATCAGTACTGATGTCGCCGCCAATAAAGCCTGTTCAAAATCAAACTGATTCCAATATAAAAAGGTCAGGCAAGCTAAACTCAATGTTACGAGCACAAACCATGGCACAATACGATCAGCAATACATTGAATAGGCGCTTTAGAAGCTTGAGCATCTTCCATTAAAGACACTATTTTTGCCAAAGCGGTATTGCGTAATACTTGCTGTGCTTTAACAGTAAATGCCCCTTCACCATTAATGCTTCCTGCCACAACAGTATCATTAATTCGTTTCATGACAGGTATCGATTCACCTGTCAGCATCGATTCATCGATGGCACTTTGTCCATCGACTATCACGCCATCTACAGGTACTTTTTCTCCTGGCTTAACTAATAAATAATCACCTGTTTTGACTGAACGAATTGGTACTACTTGTGTATTCCCATCCGTGATCACCGTGGCCAGTTTGGGTTGTAACTCTAATAATCGACTTGTTGCCGATAAGGCGTGACGTTTAGATATAGCTTCGAGGTAACGTCCAACTAGAATAACAAATAGAAAATTAACCACCGTATCAAAATAGACATCACCTTTTATCGAGCCTGTGACTAAGATATAGGTAGAGTAGCTATAGGTCGCTACTGCTCCAATCGCAATGGGTAAATCCATTGTTAAGTAACGACGCCTCAATCCAAGTAATGCATTGCGTAAAAATGGATATCCTGAATAAAACAATGTGGGTGTCGCAATGATGAAACTGATCCAATAAAACCAGTTTCTAAATTCCCCTTCATCAGCACCAGAATAAAGTGCGATAGAAATCCACATTAAATTCATCATCGCAAAACCAGCAAAAGCCATACGATAAAGTAAGCCACGATGTCTACGTGCTAATGCACCTTCAGCAGTTTCGGGATCGAATGGTACTGCCGCATAACCTATTTGGCCTAAGGCATAAAGTATTGTGGAAAGTAATGTAGTCGTGTTATCCCATTTAAGACGTAACCGTTTTGTTGTTAAATTAACTTCCGCTGACAGTACGCCCGCTTGTTTTGCTAAGGAATGTTCAATGAGCCATACACAGGCAGCACAGTGGATACCTTCGACTAATAAATGTATCGTGTGATCTTCACCTAACTTATCAACATAATCAGACTGTACTTCATCTAAATCATACGATGTTAGTTCAGACGATAATTTTGGAGGAGGAGCTAAAGAAACATCTTCTGGTGTTTTTTGATAAAAACTTTGTAATCCAGCACTATAAATCGTTTGGCAAACTGTTTGACAGCCAAAACAACAAAACTGCTGATTCTCATTAGCAACAGTAGCAGTGAAATTGCTCTCTTGTTCAACAGGTAATCCACAGTGGTAACAACTTATCGACAAAGCTTAGTGCACCTTAAAGATCTTAATACAATGCAACGAGTATTAAGAATGGTTACGGATATATCGACACTCGCTTAGTGACAAGGAACTCTTGCTCACCTTGTTTAGCAACAACTATCAAGTCCCAAATCCCAGGTAAAGTAAACTCCATTTCAGCCGTGTACATTCCTGGAACTTTAAGTGTCATCTCTGTGGAAAAGTCAGCTCTAGCATCAGAAGGACGATACGCATTGATTGTAACCAAGGATAAATCTAACGCTGCTGAATTTTTACCTTGAATTAACACATCATAAGTCTGTGTTTGATTAACACGAGTTTTTGTAGGCACAATCAGCAATCCAGTCCAACCTAATGCTTTTTCTTGTTCAATTCGTTTTTGGGTATCTTCATAACGTTTGCCACGTTCATAAAAATCTTCAACCACCAAATTAGGTGGTGATTTAAATGCTAAATAAATAAAGATGGCATTCATTGACACAAATGTAAGTACAAATAGCATGATTGCCCATACCCATGGGTTTTTTAGGGCTTCTTTATTGCTCTGTGAAATATTCATTTAAATTATTTGGGCCCCATAAACATACTTTTATATCGTAGTGAGATAGAGGTTCCTTCCACCTCACCTTTAAAGATTATCGGCGTGACACCTGTTGTTGAGTCTTCTGAAGGAACCCTAACTAATGCCGTCACTGGTACTACCTTGCCAGGTTCTACTGTCATCTCTTTTAAACGGTGTAATGTCGCACCATCAAGACCCTCAATAGCAAATCGAATATGCATCGTTTCTTTAGTTTTATTCAATAACTTAATGGTATATTTATTTTGTATAGATCCATCACTCAAGCGTACAAATAGTGGTTGACGCTCATGTATCACTTTAAATTCTGTTGGTGATAAATTCATAAAGCCATAAACTATTCCTGCAACCGATACCAGCAAGATAACGGCATAAATAATGACTCGAATACGTTTATACAGCGGTATCGCTTTCGCATTATGATGTATCTCTTTATACGAGGCATAACGAATCAATCCTCGCGGTTGGTTGGTCTTATCCATAATACTGTCACAAGCATCAATACACATACCACAGGTAATACAACCCTCTTGTTGCCCTTGCCTAATATCTATACCCGTCGGACAAACTGTCACACAAACATTACAATCAATACAACTACCTTTCGATGAGAATTCCTGCCCTTTTTTCAATTTACCTCTCGGTTCTCCACGTTCATCATCATAAACGGGTAATACCGTATCTTGGTCATACATCACGCCTTGTAGCCTTGCATAAGGGCAGAGCCAAAAACAAACCTGTTCTCGCATAAAGCCAGCAAATAAATAGGTACCACCAGTAAACATTCCCAATACAATCCAAGCAGGCGATGGTGCTTGTAAAGTGAAGTAATCACGCCATAATTGAAACGCATCGGTAAACCAAGCAACAAAAGAGACACCTGTTAATAAAGCAATAATCAGCCACAAAGCATGTTTAGTTGTTTTCCGAATGAGTTTATCTGTGGTCCATGGTGCATTGTTAAATTTCATTGCTTTTTGTGGAGTATTACCTTCTAACTTACCCTCAATTAACGTATAAATATCAGTCCATACTGTTTGAAAACAAAAATAACCACAAAACACACGGCCAGCGATACTCGTCACGGCTGCGAGTAAAATGGCGAAAAAGAGTAAGGTAAGCGATAACATCCAGATATCTTGTGGAAAAATGGTAATGTCAAAAATATTAAATTGACGGTTGGGGAGATCGAATAATACAGCTTGTGAGCCATTCCAACGCATGTACGGGCCTAAAAAAAGAACCAACCAAATAGACATACCAAACCACTTCAGCTTGCGGAATTTTCCAGCCAAACGCCTTGCAACAATTTTTATACCACCGGTATTAACATGCCAATCTACAGAATCGGCATAAATATCATCGACATTTGCTGTTGAAACAGCATGTTTTTCACTCACAAACAAACCTCAAAATGATATAAAAACTGGGGTGAATTATATCATTAATCATAATATTAGAATTTACTTAATTAGATATTAGCTAATAAAAAAGCCGACTCCCGCCGGCTTCTTAATCTTATCGTCGAATTTGTTAATGATCCGACTTATCTTCATCCATACTCTTGAGTGCAAAACGGGCAAATAATGCCATACCAATAATCATGGCAATAACGCTTGCTATAACAGATATAGAAACCCAATCTATATTCATAATCATTCTCCAAATTTATAACAATTAACAATCAAAGTCTTAACTATTCTCCACCACCAAATTGATGAACATATACAGCTAGCTTCTTAATTTCTATCGGTGTTAAACGTTCAGCTTCATCACCACTTAATTCATCGTCCCAATCGATCTCATTTGGATCTTCACCATCTTCTATTGCATACGCAATAGCTTCTAGCATAACCGCGTATCTTTCACTCCACTGAGGCATCAATGCAACACGTGTTTCTTTATCAGAAGCATCATTAACACCATGGAGGATAGTATGACGAATTTGTTCTTCATCACCTGAAAAACGCCAGATTTTATCTGTTAAGTTGGCAGAACCCATGGCCTTAACACCTGAAGCATCAGCACCGTGACATGCAAAACATCCTTTAGCCGTATACAGAGCCCAGCCAGCTTCACTTGCCACACCATTTGAGCTATCAATAACAAATTGTACAAGTTGATCAACTTCTTCAACCTTAAGTATATTTTGATGGGCAGGCATAGTGCCAGCACGACCATTAGCAATACTCATTGCAATTTCATTAACATCGCCACCAAATAACCAATCATCATCAGTCAGGTTCGGATAACCGGCACCTTCAGCAGGTGCGCCACCGGTGCCATGACAAGCCGCACAGTTATCACCATACAATACTTTGCTTGAACCAATGGCGTAATTCAGCATTTCTTGATCAGCGAGAATTTGTTCAACTGTCATCACAGAAAGTTTGTCTTCATAAGGTGCACGCCGCGCTTCAACTCTGGCAAGGTCTTCTTTATATTCCTTGATCTGCGTCCAACCCAGCAAGCCTTTTGTACTACCATTAATTAGTGGTAATGATGGATAGAGAACAAAGTACACAATAACAATCAAACCACTTAACCAAAGCGCATTTAACCACCAGCGTGGACATGGATTAGTTAATTCCCTAATACCATCCCAAACGTGACCCGTATCGCCCACTTGCTTAGGTTTATTTTTATTATCTGCCATCTTGTTTCTCCGCGTTTATCTCGTCTTCATCCAATATCATGGTGCGATGTGCTTCTAATGACTCTTTATTTTTAGGATTTAAAACCCAGTAATACGCGATCACCATCACGATAAAAACAACGACTGTTAATATCATGCCGAACCAATCTGCACTGGTCATCGCACTCCAGTCTGTATGAAAATACTCTTGAAGTTTAGTCACGATAATCTCTACCTGGTTCAAATTTAATCATAGTTCCTAGCACCTGAAGATAAGCAACCATGGCATCCATCTCAGTTTTACCTTCAACAGAGGCTGCCGCGTTATTAATATCTTCATCCGTATATGGCACACCTAGCACTCTCATTGCCTTGACGCGTTTTTCCATACCGAGACCATCAATGGTTGCTTTGTCTAACCACGGATAATTGGGCATCACTGATTCCGGTACAACGCTACGTGGAGCACGTAGATGCTGAATATGCCATTCATCAGAATATTTTCCACCAATACGAGCGATATCTGGTCCAGTACGTTTTGAACCCCACTGGAAAGGATGATCATATTTAGATTCAACCGCTAATGAATAATGTCCATAACGATCTTTTTCATCACGGAAAGGTCGAATCATTTGTGAATGACATAAATAACAGCCTTCACGTTGATAAATATCGCGACCAGCCAGTTCTAATGCAGTATAAGGACGGACACCTGATAACTCTTCATATTCTGGATGATTAATATCTTCGAATGTCGTATCTAAATAAAATAAGGGGACAATTTCTACGATACCACCCACTGACACCACCATAGCTGTTGCCAACACCAGCGCCCAGACATTTTTTTCCAGCCGCTCTTGTAAAGTAACTGGCTTATTTGAATTATGTTCAGACATTCCAGTCCCCTTTAAATAGTAGCGTTAGCAATAGCAGCTGTTTTAGCTGATGAATTTGCAATTGCTTTACGAATAGTGACAGTGATATTAAACAACATCACACATGCACCTAACCAGAAGATAAGCCCGCCCATCGCCCGCATGGCATAGAATGGATGCATTTGAGCAACGGATTCCACAAAGGTGTAGGCCAAATTACCGTAGTCATCATAAGCACGCCACATTAGACCTTGCATAATGCCTGATACCCACATCGCAGTAATGTAGACAGCGGTACCAATTGTGGCCATCCAGAAATGTATATTAACTAACTTCACCGACCAGATAGTGGTACCCCATAGGCGTTCCACCATGTGATAGATAGCACCAATAGAAACCATCGCCACCCAACCTAACGCGCCAGCATGTACGTGGCCGATAGTCCAATCAGTGTAGTGAGATAAGGCATTAACTGTTTTTGCTGCCATTATAGGCCCTTCGAAAGTAGACATCGCATAGAATGCTAATGACACAATCAAGAAACGTAATATATAGTCAGTACGTAATTTATCCCATGCTCCACTTAATGTGAACATACCGTTAATCGCACCACCCCACGATGGAATAATCATCGCCAATGAAATACCTGCACCTAATGAGCCAGTCCAATCAGGTAATGCTGTGTATTGAAGATGGTGAGCACCTAACCATACATAACCGAAGGTAAGCGCCCAAAAGTGAATAACTGATAAACGATATGAATAAATAGGGCGATTTGCTTGCTTAGGTACGAAGTAATACATAATTCCTAAGAAACCAGCAGTCAAGAAGAAACCTACTGCATTATGTCCCCACCACCACTGAATCATGGCATCTTGTACACCGGCGAATATTGAATATGATTTCCATAACTCAACAGGAATCGCCAAGCTATTAACGACATGCAAATAGGTAATCATGATCATCATCGCTAGGAAGAACCAGTTCGCCACATAGATGTGTGAAACCTTACGAATAGACAGCGTCATAATGAAGTTGAAACTGTAGGCTAACCACACAACAGCAATTAAGATATCAATAGGCCATTCTAACTCTGCATATTCTTTTGATTGAGTGATACCTAAAGGCAACGTGATGATAGCGCTGACTATCACTAAATTCCAACCCCAAAATGTAAACCAAGCCAGTTTGTCACTCCACAGACGTGTACCAGATGTTCGCTGTACAATGTAGAAGGCTGTTGCCATCAGTGTTGAGCCACCAAAGGCGAATATCACTGCGTTTGTATGTAATGGGCGTAAACGACCAAAGCTAATATACGGATTATCAAAGTTCAAAACTGGCCATGCCAATTCAGAGGCTATATAAACGCCTATCCCCGTACCTACGACTAAGTAGACAACCGCCATATAGGCGAACCACTTAACTACTTCAAAACTATATTGCTGTTGTTCCGCTTGCATAGCGACCACACCTTTTCTCAATGAAAAACACTATCTCAACACCTAGTAAAGGCAGATGTTTAACCTATTGAATCACGCACTAAATAAAGCTGAATTTTACAGCATTTTTATTGCCTACTTCATTTCGATTACTTGATCTAGATCAAGCAACACATAAAAAGCCATAATGAATTGTATTTGCTTAAATTAAAGCCGTTTTAATTGTCCTCATTTCACGACTATAGGTCAAGTTGCGAGAACAGAACTCACCTATTATGTGTTTAGAAAAAACACTGAAAATCATTGTCTTAGATTAAGGTAAAATAAATTCCAAATAATTGATAATTCACCTACAAAAGGTGTG
Source organism: Piscirickettsiaceae bacterium (assembly GCA_013215775.1). Classification (GTDB taxonomy): domain Bacteria; phylum Pseudomonadota; class Gammaproteobacteria; order Nitrosococcales; family Methylophagaceae. The sequence continues at coordinate 13,828 of JABSQO010000025.1, read as the reverse complement.
AAATATCTATTTTGCGTAAATTTAAAATGCTACTTTGACTTTTTGATTTCAAAATTAATCAGTAATACAACCTGACGCCCTTCAGCTACTAACAGATTATATGTTCGGCAAGCCGCACCTAACGACATACATTCAACTCCAATGGCTAGTTCAGAGAACTGTACTCTTGTTTGAGCAGATAAATGAATGTCCGAGCCTTGTACCAAAATGAGTACTTCGGGATCTAAACTTTTTAAATAAGTGATATCACGACTGGATAATTGTGTAAGGTCATTAATAGGTAGATCAGTAATGACTTGATTTGAGGTCAAGATTAAACTGTTATCTACTCTCAATAAACCTGTATTGTTTTTTGTTCTTATAACGATGAAATCATCATCATAAGCATGGATTTGATTAGCATCAGATGGTGATTCAAGGCTAAACTTCATTGACGATTAATTTAAAATCCTGCCGCCACATTAACGCGATCACGTAACTCTTTACCAGGTTTGAAATGGGGTACATATTTTTCATCTAATGTAACCGATTCACCACTTTTGGGATTACGTCCAATACGAGCTGGACGGTGATGTAATGTAAAGCTACCAAAACCTCGAATTTCAATTCGATCGCCACTTGATAAACTTTCACTCATTTGTTGGAGGATTAACTTTACAGCCAACTCCACATCACGGTAGTTTAATAATGATTGTCTTTCTGACAATATTTCGATCAAATCTGACTTAGTCATATTTCAACACCTTTCAAAAACCAATAATCGGTACGCTATTGATACCTTGCTTAATCCAACTCAAGGACTGTATTCATAGTAAATAAAGCACCCAGACATGACGTCTAGGTGCTTATATTAATAAGCTTGTGATAAATTAGCTATCTTTATCCATTTGCTCTTTTAACAAATCACCTAACGTACCAGAACTAGTCTCAACGTTAGAGTATTCTTTCAATGCTTCTGTTTCTTCTGCAGAATCTTTCGCTTTGATAGACAATGTTAAAACACGATCCTTACGTGACATACCCGTGAATTTCGCTTCCACATCATCACCAACCGATAATACTTTACTTACATCTTCTGTACGATCTTGTGCTACATCAGCTGCACGGATATAACCTTCAATACCTTCAGCCAATTCAACTGTTGCACCTTTAGCATCAACAGCCGTCACTTTACCCGTTACAATCGAACCACGTGGGTAATCTGATAGATATGAAGAGAATGGATCATCTTGCATTTGCTTGATACCTAATGAGATACGCTCACGCTCAGGATCAATGGCCAATACAACGGCTTCTAAATCATCGCCTTTCTTGAAATCACGAATAATTTCTTCGTTATCTTCTTCCCAAGAAATATCAGATAAGTGAATTAAACCATCAATTGCACCGTCAAGACCAATGAAGATACCGAAGTCAGTGATTGATTTAATTGAACCTGATACTTTGTCACCTTTGTTATGAGTCATTGCAAACTCTTCCCAAGGATTTGATTTACATTGTTTCATACCTAATGAAATACGACGACGTTCAGCATCGATATCCAATACCATTACTTCAACTTCATCACCTAATTGAACCAACTTAGATGGGTGTACGTTTTTGTTTGTCCAGTCCATTTCAGACATGTGAACCAAACCTTCCACGCCTTCTTCAATCTCAACAAAACAACCGTAGTCAGCAATGTTAGTGACTTTACCTTGTAGACGGCTGCTGTTTGGATAACGATCAGCAATCGCTTTCCAAGGATCGTCGCCCATTTGTTTCAAGCCAAGAGATACACGCTCACGCTCTTTATCAAATTTCAATACTTGAACTTCAATTTCATCACCAATGGTAACGACTTCAGATGGGTGTTTAACGCGTTTCCATGCCATATCAGTGATATGTAACAATCCATCAATACCACCAAGGTCAACGAATGCGCCGTAATCAGTAAGGTTTTTAACCACACCTTTAACGCTTTTACCTTCTTCAAGTGTTTCAAGTAACGCTTCGCGCTCAACACTGGTTTCAGCTTCCATAATCGCACGGCGAGAAACTACGATATTATTACGGGGACGATCTAATTTGATCAGTTTGAACTCAAGCTCTTTGCCTTCTAAGTGTGATGTGTCACGCAATGGGCGTACATCGACCAACGAACCAGGTAGGAATGCGCGAATATTTTCCAATTCGACTGTGAAGCCACCTTTTACTTTACCAGTCATAACACCGATAACAGTTTCATTACCTTCGAATGCATGTTCCAATTTAATCCATGCTTCAGCTGCTTTCGCCTTTTCACGAGATAGTTGCGTAGAACCAAAACCATCTTCTAATGTTTCTAAAGCAACATCGACTAAATCACCCACTTCAACAGTGAGTTCACCCTTTTCGTTAAAAAATTCTTCAACTGGAATAGCACCTTCTGATTTCAAACCAGCATTGACCATAACCACATCGGAAGTAACACTTACCACCATGCCAGATACGATTTTACCTGTTTGCATTGGTGTTGAATTTAGACTCTCTTCAAAGAGATCCGCAAAGCTTTCGCTCATTATTTATATCCTTGACTCTACTAAAGAACTTAGCAGAACCGCCCTTAATACCTGCTCGCGCAGGAAGTTAAAAAACTTACCTTAACTGTTTAAGATAAGCACCTAATTTACATGTCAGAACATAATGCTCTAACACGATCATAAACATCCGCTATATCCATTGAGGTGGAATCCAGTAAAATAGCATCGTCCGCAGGCCGTAGTGGCGCCACTTTTCGTTGACTATCTCGTACATCCCGCTCAGAAATCTCAGCGATAAGAGCGGAAATGTTACTCTCAATTCCTTTTTCTTTCAACTGCTTATATCGCCTTTCCGCTCTTTGTTGGGCACTTGCTGTCAGAAAAACCTTGCTCCCAGCATCGGGGAAGACAACTGTTCCCATATCACGCCCATCCGTTACTAGTCCGGGTAGTCGTCGGAATGCGCGCTGTCGCTCTAAAAGTGCGGCACGCACTAATGGTAGCGCCGCTACCTTTGATGCAGCATTACCCGCCTGTTCAGAACGGATAATAGTACTAATATCCTCACCTTCTAACATCACTACTAATTGATCGTTATCTAGTAAAAATACTAAATCTAAATCTTTTGCGATATCCACTAATGCCTGCTCATCCGTCAACTCAACATCATGCTTGATCGCTGCTTGCGCTAAAACCCGGTATATCGCACCACTATCTAAATAATGCCAACCCAAATCTTTTGCTACTAACTGCGCTATGGTGCCTTTACCCGAACCGCTTGGTCCATCAATAGTTACAACGGGGATCTCACTCATCAATTTCATCTATTTCTAAGCCCACTTTATTCGCTAAATCAATAAAGTTAGGGAACGATGTGGCTACATTGGCACAGTCATTTATTTGAATCGTACCTCCAGCTTGTAAACCTGCAATGGCAAATGACATCGCTATCCGGTGGTCATCATGACTTTCCACTTCACCAGAACCTATAACGCCACCATAAATAATGATGCCATCATCGGTCGATTGGGCGTCAATGCCTAATATTTGCAAACCATCCGCCATCGCTTGAATACGATCACTTTCCTTCACTCTTAACTCTTCTGCACCAGTCAATACTGTTCGACCCTCAGCACAAGCTGCAGCGATAAATAATGCAGGAAATTCATCAATAGCTAGTGGTACTTGATCTTCAGGAATATCAATCCCTTTTAGTGGTGCATAACGTACGCGAATATCAGCAACAGGTTCACCGCCCGTTACTCTTTCATTCGACAGCGAAATATCGGCACCCATCAATCGTAATATATTGATAACGCCAATTCGAGTCGGATTGATACCGACATGAGTCAATGTTATATCTGAACCTGCAGAAATTGCTGCTCCCACCATAAAGAAAGTCGCTGATGAAATATCAGCCGGCACATCAATATTAGTTGCTGTTAATTGTCCACCGCCTTCAATAGTCACCGTATCGCCTTGAACATCAACTTCATATCCCATACCAGATAACATACGTTCAGTATGATCACGTGTTGGTGCAGGCTCAGTCACCGATGTTTTTCCCTGTGCATACATTCCCGCCAATAAAATACATGACTTAACTTGAGCACTTGCCATTGGCAATGTATAGCTAATTCCTTTTAACGTATTTCCTGCTTTAATTGTTAATGGTGGTTTGCCTTCATTACTGTCAATCACTGCACCCATTTGAGCTAAAGGATCGGTGACTCGTCGCATAGGACGACCTGATAAAGACTTATCGCCGGTTAAAGTGCTTTCAAAGTTTTGACCTGCAAGTAAACCACTTAATAAACGAATTGATGTGCCTGAATTGCCCAAATCAATATCGTTGTCAGCAGCTTTTAACCCATGCATACCTACTCCATGAATACTCACTTTGCCATTAACTGGACCTTCGATTTCAACACCCATAGCACGAAATGCTGCCAAGGTAGCTAAGGCATCTTCACCTTCTAAAAAACCAGTAACCTCTGTAACACCTTCGGCTAATGAGCCCAACATAATGGACCGATGTGAAATTGATTTATCGCCTGGCACACGTATTTCACCTTTCAGACTTCCTCCAGGCTGTACTACATAATTCTTTTTAGACTCACTACTCACTGCTATTCCACTCTTTAAATTTATAATATTATTCTGAAAATCGCGTATCACGTGCTTGTTTAGCTCGTTCAAATACCGATATTAAACTGTCACCATCTTGTTCTCTGATCGCTTGTTCTATCTGATTTAAACCTTGATGATATTGTTCTAATAGCCCAAGAATCGCCTCTTTATTACTGAAACAAATATCTCGCCACATGACTGGATCACCTGAAGCAATCCTGGAAAAATCTTTAAAACCACCCGCCGCATAACGCAACACATCATTACAATCTTCTCGTTGTGCCAACATACCTACTAAATTGAATGCCAGTACGTGCGGTAAATGACTCGTCGCGGCCAGTACAACATCATGCTGATCTACAGCCATATCAAATACTTCAGCACCTGCGGATTGCCACATGGTTCTAACTTTCTCTAATGCATCAGTATTCGTTTCTGCAACAGGTGTTAGCACAACACGATGACCTTGATAAAGCTCTGCAAAGGCAGCACTGGGCCCACTTTTTTCGGTACCTGCAATCGGATGACCGGGTACAAACTGACTGAATTTATCAGCTAATACTTGCCTTGCTTGTTCGACAACTTGTGCTTTGGCACTACCGCCATCCGTAATAATGGTATCCGTATTTATATGTGGTACAACATCAGATAATACTGAACTCATTGCACCCATCGGTACAGCAAGAAATATTATATCGGCATCTTTGACAGCATCAGCAATATTATCTGCGGCACGATCAATAATTCCTAACGATAAGGCTTGTTCACGAACACTTTTCGTACGTGAGTAACCCACTACCTCACCCACTTTTCCAGCTTTCTTCAATGCAAGAGCCAATGAACCACCGATCAGACCAACGCCAATAATTGCCAATCGTTTAATCATAATGATGTTCCTAAAATAACGGATAACGCCTCAAGGAATCGGGTATTTTCAGATTCCAAACCAATACTCACTCGTAAATGATGGGGTAAACCATAATTACTCACCGGTCGCACAATCACCCCCTGTTGTAATAAAGCTTGGAATACTTGATCACCATTTCTTTTTACATCCACAGTAACAAAATTACCTTTTGATGGGATATAACTTAAACCCAATTCGTCAAAACCCACTATTAACTGTTGCATACCCGCATCATTAAGCTGTTTTGTTTGTACAAGATAATCATCATCACTTAGTGCCACTGTTGCCGTGGCTAATGCCAAACTATTCACATTAAATGGCTGGCGAATACGATTTAGTAAATCAGCTATTTCAGAATTAGACAAGGCATAACCCACTCGTAATCCTGCCAAACCATAGGCTTTAGAAAAAGTACGCGTGATAATCAAGTTAGGATATTTTGCTAACCAACTAATACTATCAACATCTTGATCGCCATATTCAACATAGGCCTCATCTAATACCACTAATGTATTTTGTGGAACTTGATCGATAAAGGCTTCCAATTGATCTGCACCAAGATAAGTCCCAGTCGGATTATTGGGATTAGCAATGAATATTAGTTTTGTCTTATCGCTGATTAAGCTAGCCATTGCGTTTAAATCATGACCATAATCAGCCGCTGGTACAATCACAGCTTGAGCACCAATCGCTTGCGTCACTATTGGATAAACCGCAAAAGCATACTGAGAAAACATCACCTCTTCATCCGGTGACACAAAAGCACGAGCAATTAATTCCAGTACATCATTAGAACCATTACCAAGGGTAATTTGGTCTAACTCAATATGATATTTTCCAGCTAATGCCGCTTTTAGAGCAAAGCCATTACCATCGGGATAACGAGTAACTTCTTTTGCAGCATTACTTATGGTGGCCAATACTTTTTCAGAGGGGCCTAATGGATTTTCATTTGAAGCAAGTTTAACGATATTGTTAATACCTAACTCACGTTCTAATTCTTCAATTGGTTTTCCCGGCACATAAGGCTGTAACTTGGCGACACATTCTAAAACAAGGTCACAGGCACTCATGCTTTATCCTGATTGGTATCTGATTTTGGCTGAGCTCTAAAGCTATCTATAATTAACAATATGGCACCCACCACAATTGCAGCGTCGGCAATATTAAAAGCAGGCCAATGATAGCTGCCGTAATAAACATCTAAGAAGTCGATAACATAGCCAAAATACACTCTGTCAATCACGTTACCAATAGCACCACCTAGAATAAGACTGACAGACATTGCTTCAATATTAGTTTTGGCTAACTTTTGGATCCAAATTAACAAACCAATACTAATTAATACTGCCAAACCGACAAAAAACCAACGTTGCCACCCGCCTGCATTCGCTAAAAAGCTAAATGCCGCACCCGTATTATGAGCCATGGTTAAATTGAAATAAGGAATCACAGCCACAGTTTCATACAATGACAACCATGACACCATAATCCATTTTGATGCTTGATCTAATACAATCACTAAACCTGATAACCACAACCATTTCAGCATAAGGTAATAGACCGACTAAACATAAAGGCGTTGTTCGCCTTTTCCATCAACATTTTCGATACAACGATCACACAGCTCAGGGTGTGTTTCATTGGCACCCACTTCTGGCATTTGATGCCAGCAACGATCACAACGATTATGGTTAGAGGGCTCTATCTTCAAAAACAATCCATTAACAGACGTTGCAATTGCATCAGCAGGCTTTACATCTTCAGCTAATAAACTTGCTCGTGATGTAATTAAAATAAATTTCAATTCGTCTTTGAGTTGTTTTAAATGTTTAAACATTTCTGGCTCAGCATATAACGTTACTTCGGCTGTCAAACCACCTTTAATTTTTCCTTCATTACGTAATACTTCCAATTCTTTTGAAACAGCATCACGCGCGGCAAATATATATTCCCAAGAATTAAAATCAAGGTGCTCCTCCCCTAATTGTGTCAGTCCGTCATACCATTCATTTAGGAATACTGACTCATTGCGCTCACCTGGGAGGTGTTCCCATAACTCATCAGCCGTGAAACTCAAGATTGGCGCCATCCAACGTGTTAATGCTTCAATAATATGATACATGGCCGTTTGGCTTGAACGACGAGCCTGACTGTTAGCTTGCATCGTATATTGACGATCTTTAGTGATATCGAGATAAAGACTACCCATTTCTTGTGCGCAGAAATTATGGATCTTCTGATAAATCACATGGAAGTTATATGTTTCATAGGCCGCTAAAATATCTTGCTGACACTGATAAGCACGATCAACAGCCCATTGGTCTAATGGCAACAACTCTTTCGCATCAACCAAATCCGTTGCAGGATTAAAATCAAATAAATTCGATAATAAATAACGTGATGTATTACGAATGCGACGGTAGGAATCTGCAGTTCGTTTTAAGATTTCATCCGATACACTCATTTCAGCACTATAGTCTGACGATGCCGTCCATAAACGAATAATATCCGCACCCAAGTTATTGACCACTTTTTGCGGTGCGACCACATTCCCCACTGATTTCGACATTTTCTTGCCGCTGGCATCCACCACAAAGCCGTGAGTCAGCACTGTTTTATACGGCGCTTTACCGGTTGAGCCTATCGACGTTAATAACGATGATTGGAACCAACCACGATGTTGATCGCTACCCTCTAAATACAAATCAGCTGGGCGGTGTAAAGTGTCACGACGTGCTAAGACACAGGCATGAGAAACACCTGAATCAAACCACACATCTAAAGTATCACTTACTTTGTCATAATCTGCTGCGTCATCGCCTAACCAATCAGATGACTCTGATTCGAACCATGCATCAATGCCTTGTTGCTCCACTTTTTGAGCGACTTGTTCCATTAACTCTTGGGTTTTGGGATGTAGCTCACCTGTTTGTTGATGGACAAATAATGGAATTGGCACACCCCAAGTACGTTGACGAGATACACACCAATCTGGGCGACCTTCAACCATACCTTCAATACGTTTTTGACCCCATTCAGGCATCCACTCTGTTGTTTGAATAGCTTGCATTGCAGCTTGTCTAAGACCATTTTGATCCATGCTGACAAACCATTGTGGTGTGGCACGGAAGATAATAGGGCTCTTATGACGCCAGCAATGCGGGTAACTATGTTGAATATCAATATGTTTCAACAACGCACCTTTTTCGATCAATAATTCAATGACATTTGGATTGGCTTTAAATACCGACTGACCGGCAAAGATTTCAGTGTCTGGTAAGAACACACCATTTGAACCAACAGGATTATAGACTTCTAAGTCATATTTCAAACCGACAGTGAAATCATCTTGACCATGACCAGGGGCAGTATGAACAGCACCCGTACCTGCTTCGGCAGTCACATGGTCAGCTAAGATAAGAGGCACTTGTTTGTCATAAAATGGATGTTGTAACAATAAACCTTCAACATCTTCACCTTTACAACGCGCAATGACTTCACCGGTCATACCGTAGCGTTCTAATGCAGATTCATATAATGCTGCCGCTAATAACAAGCGTTCATCACCCGCTTGCACCACAACATAATCGTAAGCAGGATTTAATGAAACCGCCTGGTTAGCAGGCAATGTCCACGGTGTGGTTGTCCAAATAGGTACACTGATTTTTCCTGTACCCGTTGAATTAGTAGCTGCTTCAAATGCAGCGTTATCAACAACCGTGAAACGAACATCAATGGCAGGTGAAGTTTTATCTTCGTATTCAACTTCAGCTTCAGCTAAAGCACTGCCACAATCGACACACCAATGAACAGGTTTTACGCCTTTGTGTAAATGGCCTTGTTTCACAATTTCATTCAAGGTGCGAATAATGTCAGCTTCAAAGCTAAAGTCCATTGTCAGATATGGGTTATCCCATTCCGCAAGCACACCTAAACGTTTAAAGTCTTCGCGCTGACCATCAACTTGTTTTTGAGCATAAATACGACATGCTGCTCTAAATTCGGCTGCTGTTACTTTTTTGCCTGGTTTGCCAATTTTCTTTTCAACATTAAGTTCAATTGGTAGGCCGTGACAATCCCAACCTGGTACATAAGGTGTATCAAAACCACTGAATGTTTTTGATTTTAAAATAATATCTTTGAGGATTTTATTGACCGCATGACCGATATGAATATTACCATTAGCGTAGGGAGGGCCATCATGCAGAATAAAAGTACCCTTTGGATGCTCCATTTCACGCATTTTTTGGTATAGATTATTTTCCTGCCAACGCTTTAATATCAATGGTTCACGGTTAGGCAATCCTGCCTTCATTGGAAACTTAGTTTGAGGCAGGTTTAAGGTTTGTTTATAGTCGGCCACTAGATTGCTCTTAGGTTTAAAAATCAATATAAACGAGCAATTATACGGGTTTTTGTTGTTGACCTAAATCACTGAAATAGGATTTATTTCTATTTAGAGTTACGCTATTTATTTGTTTTGCAGTAAAATGACATTTTTTCTATTGAAACTTAACCCATAGGCACAGAAAATATGGCAACGAATGGCAAAGTCATTATCCAAGGTATTACGCAGGATGGTGGCAAATTTCGCCCTAGCGATTGGGCTGAACGCCTATGTGGAGCCGTTGCCACATATGGCCCGGGTCGCCGTATTATTTTTCATCCAAACGTCAAATTAGCTTCTATTGACGGAGTTAAATGTGTCGTCATAGATGCCTCATTAGAAGAAGATGACGAAATGTTATTTGATTTTCTGACCGACTTCGCCGATGAAAATAAATTGCAGATTCTACATACTGATAAGTACCCACTACCAGGTATGCTGTAAGGTTAAAGACAAAAAAGGCGGGCAATGACCGCCTTTTCATTAATACATTCTAAATCAGTTAACCTGTCTCTGCCTCTACATCTGGCCAGTTCTGAATATAATTCTTCAAAAGTTTATTCTCAAATTTGGCTTTTTTCAATAACTCTTCAACAATATCTGTAATCGACAACATACCCTCTAATTTATCACCATAAACCACCGGTAAATGACGAACATTGTTGTCTACCATCAAATTCATTACTTCTTCCAAGGTATTATCTGGATGGCATACAATAGGATCAGGTGTCATAGCATCCGCTATCGTTGCAGGCGCCCACATAGCATGCTTTTCATGCAAAATTCTCAATACATCACGCTCAGATAAAATACCAATAAGTTTTCCCGCTTTGGTGACCACTATTGAACCAATACGGTTCTCCATCATCAGAGTAACTGCTTTATCAAGTGAATCATTAGGTGATAATCCGATTACTGGCTTACCTTTATTTTTAGTAATTGCTCTTACTTTCATTCAACTGACCTCTCATTATGTGATGAACAACTATGCCTCTATTCTGCTTGAAATCGTTCAACAAACGCAAGTCTCTTATCCATGCTCACGAGTAGAATGGAACTCAATCTCTGGCCAGCGTTCCATTGTTAAGTCCAAATTCACTCGTGTTGGCGCGATATAGGTCAAATCACCAGCGCCATCTAATGCTAGATTCAATGCTGCTTTTTTCTTAAACTCATCTAACATTTTCTCATCATTACAATGTACCCATCGCGCAGTATAAACTTGTACGGGTTCATACATACAGTCCACTTTGTATTCACCTTTAAGGCGATGGACAACCACGTCAAACTGCAACACACCAATTGCACCTAGGATCAAATCATTGTTTTCAATCGGCCTAAATAACTGGGTTGCACCCTCTTCACTCAATTGCTGTAAGCCTTTTAACAATGCTTTCATTTTAAGTGGATCTTTTAGTCGAACACGGCGAAATAACTCAGGGGCAAAATAAGGAATACCAATAAATTGAATATCTTCGCCTTGAGTAAAGGTATCACCGATCTGAATAGTCCCATGATTATGTAAACCTAGAATATCACCTGGCCATGCTTGTTCAGCCTGTGTTCGTTCAGCGGCCATAAAAGTCACTGCGTTAGCGATTACAATATCTTTACCTGAGCGAACATGGCGTAACTTCATACCTTTAGAATATTGCCCTGAACACACCCGTAAAAAGGCAATACGATCTCGATGTTTCGGATCCATATTGGCTTGGATTTTAAATACAAAACCACTAAAAGGCGCTTCACTGGCATTAACATGTCGTGTTTTGGTTTCACGACCCTGTGGTGGTGGAGCAATTTCAACAAATGAATCCATTAACTCGGTAACACCAAAGTTATTCATTGCTGATCCAAAAAACACCGGCGATAATTCACCCGCTAAAAAAGCATCTTGATCAAACTCATGGGTGGCACCACGAACAAGATCTATTTCTTCACGAAACTCTTCTGCCAAATCTCCAAACAGTTCATCTAAGCGAGGATTATCTAAACCTTCAATAATTTCGCCTACTTGGTCGCTATGAGGTTCAAACAAATGGATACTGTCTTTTGCTAAATGAAAGATCCCTTTAAAGTTTTTTCCCATTCCGAGAGGCCATGTAATGGGTGCACAACGAATATTGAGAACTGATTCAACTTCATCCAGAATATCAATCGGATCACGACCTTCACGATCCATCTTGTTGATAAAGGTTAAGATAGGTGTATCACGCAATCGACAAACTTCCATTAATTTAATGGTTCGTTGCTCGACACCTTTAGCAATATCAATCACCATTAATGCTGAATCGACCGCGGTTAATGTTCGATACGTATCTTCCGAGAAATCGGCATGACCTGGTGTATCTAATAAATTAACAACACGGCCATTATGTTCAAATTGCATGACTGATGAAGTAACGGAAATACCACGTTCTTTTTCCATTTCCATCCAATCAGATGTTGCATGACGATCCGTTTTACGTGATTTAACACTTCCCGCCGTCTGAATTTTGCCACTAAATAACAGTAATTTTTCAGTCAGCGTCGTTTTACCAGCATCAGGATGCGAAATAATTGCAAAGGTACGTCGTTTATTAATTTCTGCTAGTAATTCAGCCATGTCTAAAGCACATTAAGGAAAGCGGAGCATTCTACTACACTAACCCTAAAACATACTAAATGATTATTATCACGCACAAAAAAGCCCCGATAAACGAGGCTTTTCAGTATAAATCTAAAAAGAAGTTTATTTAACTTTCTTCATCAACCGCTTTCATACTTAAACGAATACGGCCTTGGCGATCAACTTCAAGTACTTTTACTTTGATGATGTCACCTTCTGATAATTTATCACTTACATTCTCAACACGCTCTTCAGAGATTTGAGAAATATGCACCAAACCATCTTTACCTGGAAGAATAGTCACAAATGCACCAAAGTCCATTAACTTAGCAACACGACCTTCATAAATCATACCCACTTCAACTTCAGCAGTGATTTGCTCAATACGACGTAATGCTTCTTGGCCTGCATTGAGATCAGATGAGAAGATCATCACTGTACCATCATCTTGGATATCGATAACTGCGCCGGTTTCTTCAGTCAAAGCACGGATAGTTGCACCACCTTTACCAATGACGTCACGAATTTTATCAGAATTGATTTTAATAGTAATAATACGCGGTGCAAATTCAGACATTTCTTCACGATGTGAAGCAAGATTAGCATTCATTGTTTCTAGAATCGTTAAACGACCATCACGTGCTTGTGATAGTGCTTTTGTCATGATTTCTTCGTCGATACCTTCAATTTTGATATCCATTTGCAGTGCAGTAATACCTTTCGCAGTACCGGCTACTTTAAAGTCCATATCACCTAAGTGATCTTCATCACCTAAGATATCCGTTAAGACTGCGTAACCATTGTCTTCTTTGATCAAACCCATTGCAATACCGGCAACCGCGGCTTTGATTGGAACACCTGCATCCATTAATGCCAAGCTTGTACCACAAACAGAAGCCATAGAACTTGAACCGTTAGATTCAGTGATTTCTGATACAACACGAATAACGTATGGGAAATCTTCAGCAGATGGCATCACTGCTGCAATACCCCGTTTTGCTAATTTACCATGGCCGATTTCACGACGCTTAGGCGAGCCAACGAAACCAGTTTCACCAACACAGAATGGAGGGAAGTTGTAATGCAACATGAAACGATCACGATATTCACCTTCAACTGCATCAATCATTTGAGCATCACGTTCAGCACCTAAAGTTGCCACAACAATTGCTTGTGTTTCACCACGTGTGAACAATGCACTACCATGTACACGAGGCAATACTGTTGTTTCAACAGTGACTTGACGTACTGTTGATGTATCACGACCATCAATACGAGGTTCGCCAGCAATG
>JABSQO010000024.1 GCA_013215775.1 Piscirickettsiaceae bacterium | reverse complement strand
TGATATTATTAATGCTGGACTAAAAGAAGCAGACATTGATTGGTTTTCGCTTGCAATGACGGTTCGTTGCAAACGTTTTGGCGAGCAAAACCCCGATGATTATAAAGACCGTGCAAAACAACAACGGTTTTTACAATATCGTGGTTTTACTCATGAACAAATAACGGAAAGTTTTAATACAGATACTGATGAAAAGTAGCGCAGACATTCGACAACTTTTTCTGGATTTTTTCCAGCAACGAGGCCATGAAATTGTGGCAAGTAGTCCATTGGTACCCGCCAACGATCCGACTTTACTGTTTGTTAATGCCGGCATGGTGCAATTCAAAGAATTATTTCTTGGCCAAGAAGTTCGTAAATATAGCCGTGCTGCTAGCTCACAGCGTTGTGTCCGTGCTGGTGGTAAACATAATGACTTAGAAAACGTTGGTTATACTGCCCGTCACCATACTTTCTTTGAAATGTTAGGTAATTTCAGCTTCGGTGACTATTTCAAGCGTGAAGCTATTCAATATGCTTGGGACTTTCTGACTGTCACTCTTGAATTACCACCAGAAAAACTTTGGGTAACTGTCTTTGATGAAGATGATGAAGCAGCTGATATTTGGCTAAATGGAATGGGCATTGACCCTGCCCGCTTATCTCGTATTGGTGCTAAAGATAACTTCTGGTCTATGGGTGATACTGGCCCATGTGGTCCCTGCTCTGAAATATTTTATGACCATGGTGCTGATGTTGCCGGTGGTCCACCAGGTACACCTGAAGAAGATGGCGATCGCTATATCGAGATCTGGAATTTGGTGTTTATGCAGTTCGACCGTGCTGCTGATGGCACTTTATCGCCATTACCTAAACCCTCTGTAGATACAGGAATGGGATTGGAACGTTTAGCGGCTGTACTGCAACATGTCCATAACAATTATGATATTGACCTGTTCCAGCGCTTAATTAAAGCTATTCAAGATTTATCAGGTACAGAAGATTCGAGTCATACTTCATTACGTGTTATTGCTGATCATATTCGTTCATGTGCATTTATGATCACTGATGGTGTGCAACCTTCCAATGAAGGTCGAGGATATGTATTACGTCGTATTATTCGTCGTGCTATTCGTCATGGACATAAACTAGGACTTAAAGAAGATTTCTTCTATAAATTAGTGGCTCCACTGGTAGCTGAAATGGGTGAAGCTTTTCCAGAATTAGCAAAAGCACAAGCACAGGTTGAACGTGCTCTAAAACAAGAAGAAGCTCGGTTTGCTGACACTCTAGACAACGGACTTAAAATCCTTGAGCATGCTATCGAAGGCATAGCCGATAAAGAGATCCCCGGTGAGACAGTATTCCTCCTCTACGACACCTATGGCTTTCCTATCGACTTAACGGCAGATATTGCTCGTGAACGTGGATTAACATTAGATGTTGCCGGCTTTGAACGAGAAATGGAAGCCCAACGTACACGTGCCAGATCAGCGAGCCAATTTTCTGGAGGCTTATCTGATAAAGTTAATATTGAAGGTGAAACAACATTCTGTGGTTATGAACAATCGCAAGAACAAGCTGTTATTACCAGTATCCTTCTTGATGGTGAGCATGTCGAACAATTACATCAAGGCCAACAAGGCATTATTGTTTTAGACCGCTCCCCTTTCTATGCAGAATCAGGTGGTCAAGCTGGTGATTTAGGCCAAATCTCATCTGATACAGCAAATTTTGATGTCAATGATACTCGTAAACAAGGTAAAGCCTTCACTCATGTAGGACTCTGTGAAAACGGTAGTTTTAAAGTCGGCGACCAAGTGACTGCACACATTGATGAGCATAACCGTATGGCGACTGCTTTGAATCACTCAGCGACACATTTATTACATGCCGCATTACAGCAAATATTAGGCGATCATGTGACTCAAAAGGGATCGCTAGTCAATGCACAGCGCTTACGTTTTGATTTCTCACATTTTGAACCCGTTAATGAACAACATATGCATGAAGTTGAACGTTTAGTGAATCATCAAATTCGACTCAACCATAAAATTGAGACCAATATAATGGCTCTGGAAGATGCCAAAAAATCAGGTGCAATGGCATTGTTTGGCGAAAAATATGCAGAAGATGTCCGCGTATTAAGCATGGGTGAATTCTCGACAGAACTTTGTGGTGGTACTCATGCTCATCGCACAGGCGACATTGGTTTACTTAAAATAACCTCTGAAGCTGGTATTGCTTCGGGTGTCCGTCGTGTCGAAGCAGTAACAGGTGAAGTGGCACTAGAATATGTTGAAACTAATCAAACTCGCTTAATTGATGTATCAAAATTGATTAAAGCAACACCTGAGAATGTTGAAGAAAAAACAGCACTGCTAGTTCAGCGTAACCGCCAACTTGAAAAAGAATTAGAAGCACTAAAAAGCAAACTAGCCAGTAGTGCAGGTAGTGATCTTGCAAGTTCCGCACAAGATATTGCAGGTATTAAAGTCCTTGCCTCTCATATTGAAGGTGCAGATAGCAAGAGTTTGCGTGACACCGTTGATCAGCTCAAAAACAAACTCGGTACTGCTGTCATTATTCTCTCGTCTGTTGATGGCGATAAAATAACCTTAATTGCTGGTGCCACTAAAGATGTGACCGATAAAGTGCGTGCTGGCGATCTTGTTGCCCATGTTGCAGCACAAGTTGGCGGTAAAGGTGGTGGCCGCCCTGATATGGCTCAAGGTGGCGGTAATCAACCCGAAAATTTAACATCCGCACTTAATTCAGTAGCAGACTGGATCACCCTAAAGTTGGACAACTAACCATGGCATTAATTGTACAAAAATATGGTGGAACGTCAGTAGGTACTATTGAACGTATACAAGAAGTCACCAAAAAACTCATTAAATATAAAAATGAAGGTCATGATTTAGTCGTGGTCGTCTCCGCAATGAGTGGAGAAACCAATAGATTAATGGCTTTGGCAAATGAGGTTAATGACCGTCCTCACGGCCGTGAACTGGATGTTTTATTATCCACTGGTGAACAAGTCACTATCGCCCTACTTTGTATGGCATTAGAACAACAAGGTGTTCATGCCACCTCATATACAGGCGGTCAAGTTCGGATCTTAACTGACAACTCCCACAACAAAGCACGGATCATGGAAATTGATGACAACAACATCCGTACTGCACTCGCACAAGGGCGTATCGTGGTGGTTGCTGGATTTCAAGGCTGCGATGAACATGGCAATATCACGACATTAGGTCGTGGAGGATCAGATACCACCGCTGTTGCATTGGCTGCCGCCTTAAAAGCTGAAGAATGCCAAATATATACAGATGTGGATGGTGTTTATACCACTGACCCTCGAGTAGTACCAGAAGCGCGTCGTCTAGATCAATTAACCTACGAAGAAATGCTTGAAATGGCAAGTCTTGGTAGCAAAGTATTACAAACCCGCAGTGTCGAGTTTGCTAGCAATTATAATGTCCCGTTACGTGTACTCTCTTCCTTCACTGAAGGCGGTGGTACATTAATTACGGCTGAGGAATCTCAAATGGAACAAGCTGTTATTTCAGGCATCGCCTTTAACAGAGACGAAGCTAAACTAACCGTACTCGGTGTACCTGATCATCCCGGTATCGCATCACAAATTCTTGGCCCTATTGCCAAAGAAAATATCGAAGTCGACATGATCATTCAAAATACTGGACATGATGCAACAACAGACTTCACCTTTACTGTCCATAGAAGTGATTTTCAATCAGCATTACAGATTTTGTCACGTACAGCTGAAACATTAGGCGCAAGAGAAGTCACTGGTGATGACAAAATAACCAAAGTGTCTGTCGTCGGAGTAGGCATGCGTTCTCATGCTGGTATTGCCAACACAATGTTTGAAACTCTCGCCAATGAAAGTATTAATATCTCTATGATATCAACTTCGGAAATCAAAATATCTGTCGTTGTAGATGAGAAATACCTCGAACTTGCTGTTAGATCACTACATAAAGCATTTGACCTAGAGAAAGTGGGTGACTAAAACCCAACCATTTTTGATATAATCGTCATATTCCACATAATGTGTGATATAACGTAAATTCGTAAACACTTGAGATATCCCAAATAACTTAAGTGATATTAGTAAAACTATTAGGGTTGAAAATAGTCAAAGAATTATTCCAAACCCCCAAAAGAACAATTTTTGAGAATTAAGGAGAAAAACATGTTGATACTCACGCGTCGCGTAGGAGAAGCACTTATCATCGGTGATGATGTTGTTATTAATGTTTTAGGCGTTAAAGGCAATCAAGTCAGAATTGGTATTGATGCACCTAAAGAAGTATCTGTACATCGTGAAGAAATTTATGATCGTATACAAGCTGAAAAAGACCAATCAAACGTAGGTTAAAATTCAATTTATTACTAGCCAATTTCCACACAGCTGATATAATGGTCGGCTTGTGTGGAGAGCTGGCCGAGTGGCTGAAGGCGCGCCCCTGCTAAGGGCGTATAGGCTAACCCCTATCGAGGGTTCGAATCCCTCGCTCTCCGCCAATAATTATTGCGACAAAGCTCTAAATTACGTATAATTTATCAATCAAGCGCCCGTAGCTCAGCTGGATAGAGTACCTGGCTACGAACCAGGCGGTCGCACGTTCGAATCGTGCCGGGCGCACCATTAAATTGGTACAAAATCAAGCAGTTAGTCACTTAGTGATTAGCTGCTTTTTTGTATCCAACGTTTGGTGTCCCCAAAAATGTCCCACCTACCGACTTCAAACTACACAACTTATCCGCATAGGGTGTGAGGTGTTCTGATGATAGGTGTGCATACCGCTGTACCATCCTAATATCAGACCAACCACCTAACTCTTGAAGTATGTGAATTGGTGTCCCATTTTGAATATGCCAACTCGCCCAAGTGTGTCGCAAATCATGCCAACGAAAATTAATTATGTCCGCTTTCAACAATGCATCACGCCACGCTTTCGTATTCCCCTTTTTTACAGGCTTACCTTTGTAGGTAAACACGAACTCTGAATGATTACCTTGTAACTCTCTCAATAAGACAATCACTTCATTATTAAGTGGTACGCCAATAGATCGACCTGCTTTAGCTTGATCAGCATGGATCCAAGCTACCCGTCTTGTCAG
Source organism: Piscirickettsiaceae bacterium (assembly GCA_013215775.1). Classification (GTDB taxonomy): domain Bacteria; phylum Pseudomonadota; class Gammaproteobacteria; order Nitrosococcales; family Methylophagaceae. Next base: position 24,204 of record JABSQO010000024.1, on the reverse strand, counting down.
ATCAACTTGTGACCATTCAAGACCTGTAACATTCGATTCACGCAAACCAGTCGCTAATGAAAACCGAACCATTGCTTCTAGATGACGTGGTAAGAATGATAAAAGTCGGTACACCTCTTGTGAGGTTAACCAGCGTATTCGCCGTTTCGGCTCTTTAAGCATCCTCACATAAGGGGCTTTATCAATCCAATCCCATTCACGGCTTGCCCTGTTCAATATTGCCCGAACCACTTCCATCATGCGATTAACCGTTGCTGGCTTCACGCCTGTTTTCAGTTTGGCATCCGTAATACCATCTAACTTGTCTCGCGAAACCTCATCTAAAAAACACTCTCCAATAAAAGGATCAACCCATTTAACATGAGCCACATCATCGTTAATTGTTTTCTTGTCTTGGTTTTCACGAAACCAGCGTACTACTGCTTCTTTCCACGTTCGTCGTGGCTTTTCACCCAATTGAATAATTCGCCACAAATTAGCTCTAAATTTATCTTCAAATTCCTGAGCCTGCCTTTTATCTACCGTTTTAGTAGATTTGTATACTCTTTCTCCGTTTGGTGCTGTGAATTTACACCACCAGAATCTAGAGTTTGGTCGCTTATACAACATAGAGAAGTCCCTCCATTTTGTACTTGCAACCCCAGCCGAGATTGAGCATAGTTTGAACGTAGATAAGAAACAAGATCTTCCAATAAAAACACCCATTGTTTAGCCGGTTTAGCCGCAGGGATTTCACCCTTAACGGCTTTACCGCGTAATGTCTGCCAATGCATTTTAAGAAAGTCCGCCGCTTCATACAGATCAAGCGTTTGATGATCATTACTCACCATCACTCTGCTTCCTATATTCATCTGCTACCGCTTTATCTGATGGATGAATATCTTTATCTTCGGGCATATTTAAATATGTATTGTAAGATTTCACCTTTAGCGCAACTTTTTGAGCTAAATAGCCATGAAAATCAAAACCTGTCATATGTTCTCTATTATCGTGAAAGTTCTTAGCCGACTGAAAGTATGCGTGAACACCATCAATCGGATCTGTATAGCCTTCCCTTGCCATAAAAGAAGTCAAACCACTTATGCCATTAATAAATAAAGAACGATCACTAGGCGGTCTTCCCTTCGCAACTGCTACACGAGAAACCTTTTGATCACCTGACCATTTAGCTTGTTGTAATACTCCCCATACACACGCAGTAAGCCAGCGACTTTGTGTTTTATCGGTATCACTTGGAACAATTAACCTCAACCAATCCGTTGAAGCATATTGCCAAAGACCAGCTAGAGATTCGCTAAGACTACCAAAGCTTTTTAACCCTAATTCACGTAATGCTTCACGCCTAAACTGAAATTCAAGCCGCCATACGTCTGATACACCATCCCAACCACATTCACGATGAAGTTCTTCAAGATAAGATCGTGGATGCTTCTCCATTTCTAGAGTCTTGTTATAAAGACGAGCAATGATATTCCCACCAATACCAATAGACCAGCCAGAGAATTCACGCTTTACAGTATAACGATCCATCGTTTTGGCTCTCGTTACCCAATCATTATCCGAGATTTCAAACAAAGGATAATCAGTGACAAAATCAACGCACAAATCAAGACGACTTACAGCAGGTGATTCAGTAAGTATTCCAAGCTCATTAACTATGTTATTCAAATCACTAACGGAATTTTCAACACCATGTTGAGTCAGCAATTCACTCCGAACTTGAACATGGGCTAAAGGAGTTCTGATTGCCCCTAATTTAGCAATTTCAATCCGATACCAATTGTCATTTAATATAAAAGCAAAAGGATGCCGACCACGATCTTTAACTTCAAACACATGATCATTCAATGCTATTTGAGCCAGAGAAACAGTATGAGGTTCATTAGACTGAGCTAACTTTTTTAACTCAATTAAGCGTATTGAACTTTCTTCTAACAAATTACCTTGATACGAAAGATAAAGACTATCAATGCCTGTTCTCAATATCTTGGTGTTATAACTATTAATGCTAGTAGAGGGTACTGTGTTACTAGACTGCGTACCCTGCTTGTTTTCTAATTTACCCTGCGCGGCAGGAAGCGGCGGCGGGTCGCCTGCTGCTTTCCTCCTCGCACCGGCACTATTAGCTACATCTTGTTCATGTTGTGTATATATATCCGACTTTGTTGACATAACATAAGCTCCAAATCAACAGAGCAAACCATTTGCTCTTTCGGATACTTAAGCTATACATAATTTCCAGAAGGTGTGACAACATGAACAGCCTAGCTCATGTTGCTTTACGCTTATCCCTACGTTCTACTAGGCGTTTAAAACCACTAAGAGGATCTTTTTTCCCATCTGTATCATAAAGCTCCATATCAACAGCGAGGAGATCATATTTCTCTTTCATAGTTAAGCCCTGATATTCGTTCATCTCATCAACCGCTTCCAACATATATCTCAAATCATCATGCTCAGATTCTGGTCGTCTAGGACGAGTTCTTGTAATGGCTTTTGCTAATTGATTAAAAAAGGGCTCATCATGGATCAACTGAGCATATTGGATTCTTTTAGCAATACTAGGGCAACTAACAACACTTCGATCAACAATAACTGCATCTAAAAGAGCGTCATCATCTTCCTTGGCTTTTTCAACTAAATCGCTTAATGATTCACTAAAAATAGATAAGGATTGCATTTGATGTAAGACATTCATAAATAACGCAATCAAAAGTGCTTTGTCATCATCTGATAAGTCCTCCTCATTTATAGGATCAGGATTTCTATCAATATATTCAAATAAGAACTTTTGTGGGTTTTCAGCCTTAGATGCTTGGATAATAACCTTATCCATACCAGCAAGAACAAGAAATACACCTAATACTCTTCTCCATGGTAATTCATACCAATGCGACCATGGTAGGGCACGATCAAGCATTTCTAGAATCTTGGGCTTCTTTTCTACTACTAATTCAGGCAGTTCATCAACTTCAACATTAACTTGATGGAATCTGGCATACAACTCCCGAGCATTATTATAATCTTTATTCATAAGACATCTAGACAGCTATGTAGATCGAGCTGATGCTACCTTTTTGAAATTAATTTTCTATCACTTATAAGAGTATTAATTTCATGACTAACATACGAAAAGCCATTTTTTTCACTAAGAGCCTTTTTGAATAACCTTAACGCCTTAGTTGGTTCATCTCTTAATAAATAAGCCTTACCAAGCTCATAGTTTAACCTCTGTCTGAATCGATTTTTAGACTTCTTACCTATCAGTAAGGATATTGCTTCTTTATACAACACAGTTCCCTTATCAAAGTCACCTTTTTTGATACTGTATAGGCCAAATGTGGCAGTCACGAAAGCCTCTAAATGTATGTGTGTATTGACTTGTCTAAGATATACCTCAGCTTTTTGAATCATATCAAAATTAAGGAAAGCAAAAGCCAAATTATTTAACACTCTGGTTTTTTTATTCTCCAAATAACCAGTGTCTAACTCAAGTATTTCCTTCACTGCAGATTCACACTCTATGATTACTTTCAGATCTGGGGAATAGGTCGTATAGTAATATATAACCCTATTCAGTAGGTCTAACCTAACTTCTGTATTACTTAACTCAGAAGCTAAATATTCGTTAGTCAAAAGAATAGCATCCTGCCTCTTACCAATCCCCTCCAGCATAACTACATGCTGTAAACGAAGTTTATCCAGTAACTCACTTGGATCTGGTGAAGTCAGTACAATCCCAATAGTTTTTTCGAGCAAATTTAGGGCATTCGCATACTCTGCTCTTGATATCAATAAGCCACACAAATTATGTAACGGTAAAGCTACATTTAACGATTCATCTAAAGCTTTTTTCAGAGAAAAATTCAAATACCGTTTTGCTGCATCAAAATCTCCAAGCTCCCAAACAATTAAACCCATATTGTTCCAGGTGCTATAGCTAGAATCCATAGATTCAAGGTGTTTGATTGTTTCAAGTGCCTTGAGCAGATTTGTACGGCTCTTCCTTTGCCTTCCCGTAAAGTAATAGGCTCTGGCTAACTGTTCCCACACAATTGTATGAGCTTGTTCATAATGTAAAAAATTTTCAAGTACAGGCACGCTAGATTCAATCTTTTCCAATTTCTTCTCTTCTTTTGCCAGAAGAAAAGTAACGTCAGAATAAAAGGCTATAGCATTGAGATTTAGTGGGTCTATTGCAACGGAACGCTTCAAAAAGGAATAAGTTTTACCCTTATAACCTAACCCCCAATATGCAGCAGCTAAATTAACGTATGCAACAGACGAATTTGGATTCTCATTAAGGGCAACTTTGAAAGCCCTAACAGCTTGTTCCAATTCCTTTCGACACAGTAAAATAGCACCATAAAAAAGATTTACATCATAATTATCTGGTTCTATGTCTCTAGCTTCTTCTACATAAACTTGAGCCTGCTCCAAATCCTCATTCAAGGTAGAAAAATAGGCCAACCGTAACTTTGTATAGACATCATTCTGATTATCAACTGAAAGAAAATAAGTTCTAGCTGTATCAAAATCCTTTTTCTTAATAAAATAATTACCAATTTCGTGTTTGATATAGCTAGCAGTGTCAACTTTCGAAGCTTCATCTAGGTATTTTTTTACATTCGTATCATCATCAATCAAGGATGCTAGATTAGACATATTAACTAGATAACTAGAAGATTCTTTGTATTTTTCGTATTTATTTTGTAAACGATTCAATTCATCTTTGTATTGCTGGCGGGAATTAAAAATATCTTTATGTGGAAGAGAGCTTATAGAAAATTTTGGAGTGTACTTCTCTTTCAATATCATAAGTTCATCAGCTGAAGGAAGTTCCAAAATGATTGAATCACCATTATCCAAGAAATGTATATCTATATTTCTTGGAGAAAATTCAATATCTCTTTCTTTAAGATCTGACTTATTCTTCAACATTGTATTGCAGTTTCCGTCTTTGCTTAAGGTAATGATCTAGTCTTTCTTGCTTCTGTCGAAGTTTTAACAGTTTCAGTTCTCGTTTTCGCTTTCTTGCTTCAATCTTTTTACGCTCAAGTGCGATATTGCTTAAAATCCTTATGGCTGAATCTACCCTTTTCAAGACAATTTGTAAGTCACTTAACCTATCTTTGTAATCAAAACGTGTCATTTTAAGGTGTAGATCCGTAAGTAACGAATTAATAGCAGGCGGAAGGTTATGCCCCCTTGAGTTCAATGCAGGAGGATCCAGTACATGTTTGAATTTAGGAAGTTCCCTGTCCCAAATATTAACTCTATCTTCAATTCTGTTTGAGCCTGTCATACACATATGTAAGTAACTAATGACCTGATCAAAATCAGGTGTCGAACGAGATTTAGCAAACAATTGGAGATTAAATAATTGATATAGCAAAGCCCCTAAAGCATAAATATCCGTTGATTTCCCAATTTCTCTATGACTAGCAAGTCCGACTATATGCTCTGGTGCCGAAAACGCAGGTGCTCCTACAGAACGGCCATTTGGATTGTCAGGATAATTTAAATCTGAAGTCACTAGGGGAGACAGATAATGAGCTGCAGTTCCAAAATCTATTATCTTGACTATTTGTCTACCCCCAACAGAAATCGCCCGAAAGTTATCACTCTTCATATCGCGGTGAAAAACACCACCATCATGAATAGCGGCTACAGCTAAGACTGTATTCCGGAACAGCTGTAATTTGTCGAGGGCAGAAAATGCAACTTGATTAATAAAGTATGGCTCGACATCTATTGGAAGATACTCAACAGCAAAATACTCAACATCAAAATCTGCGGAAGCACTATCCATAGGAATTTGCCACTTAAATGTGTCAGGCCCATGAACAAAATTTAAACATCTACCTTTACGATGCAATCTTTTCAAAATATCTGATTCTCTTGAAAATGAATCAACTCGATATTTGTCGGTCATTACCTCTGGCGACAAAAATTTCAAAATCACTTTTTCACCTTGAGCTATATCGTCAGCCGAGAAAACCAGAGAAAAACACCCCTTTTTCTTACCATTTTCATCGATATTAATACACGCGACATTGTTAAAGCGACCAGCTAATGTTCCACTTTTTTCAACTTGTGAGATCAAAGATAATTCTTTCTTTGTCGGAAGATCCATTCAATGCCCTTGATTATAGAGTTGCTATTTACTTTAAGTAATATCTGAATATACATTTATAGCAAATATGATTCAATTTATCTCGAATTTGATTTTATAAAAACTGTAATAGTCTAATAATTACCTTTTCCGTCAAAACAATTTAAGAATTGTTTCATACCATCCTCAGTTTACTTGTAATAAAGATTAATCAAGGTCATCGCCATTTCACCTATATCTTCATACCAATTGTCTGCGAATTCATGTAAATTCAGATTGGGATCATAGTTTTTTGATGCAACAAATACATTAATCCGACCTAGTAAATCATTAACTGAGTATAAGGAAGTGTAGCCATTTATGTGAAATAACTTTATCAACTAGACTAAACCACACTAAAGTGTAGTAAATATAGAATTTTGGCTGGAGCTACAAGCAATTGATTTAATTAAATAATCACCTTATTTTTGGTCAAACTACGAATCCGGGCGTCGTACTTCTAATAGACTGATTAATATAACGTTTTATTGTATTCAGAAAAGTATGTAGCCAAAAATGATCAATTAATCACACCACTGGCTTTCACATGGAACACCATCACGATCACCATCCATCTGAGTTCCTGGGCAATTATTCTGATAAAACGTTGCTTCTTCACATGATGTCATTTCTGAACAGTACGTTTTTCCACTGCATGTATATTGTGAATTGGAACTTTTCTTTGTGAATGAATCGATCGTATCGATAACAATAGTTTTTACGTCTATTTTTTTATCGTAGATAGAAAAAGCAATGGCTAATAATGCTAGAAAGATAAGAAGTTTTATAAACCAATGACTATTCTTACGGCTCTTACTACTTTTACGTGGGGTAACAGCTTGCACTTGAGCAACGCCATCTATCCGAGCATTGAAGGCTCTTTTTTTACCGTCTTTGTCAGATTGAATATCATAATAAATTGTATCCCCAACTATAGGGCGTCGGCTCATTCCCTTTAATGCTGAAATATGGATGAAAATATCACGAGTATCACTCGCAGGTTTTATAAAACCAAAGCCTTTACTGTCATTCCAGCGTTTCAGTTGACCTTTCTGAATATTGTTGTCCATTTTGTTAAGTATCCAATTCTCATCTAAATTCACATTTAAGTGTAAAGCACTGTAGTCAGATATGTACATGACTTTGGTAACTGATACTAAATGACACTAAATATAGCTAAAAATAAAATAATGGCTAGAGATGCAAGCAATTGATTTAATTAAATAATTATCTTATTTCTGGTCAAACTACGAACCAGGCGGTCGCACGTTCGAATCGTGCCGGGCGCACCATTAATTTGGTACAAAATCAAGCAGTTAGTCACTTAGTGATTAGCTGCTTTTTTGTATTTAAGGTTTGGTGTGGTTGAAAATGTAGCAGGTAATCCTTTCAACTCAAATAACCTATCCGCATAAAGTGTTAATTGTTCTGAAGACAGATGAGAATAACGCTGAACCATCCCAATATCAGACCAACCCTAACTCTTCAAGTATATGAATCGGTGTCCCATTTTGAATATGCCAACTCGCCCAAGTGTGTCGCAAATCATGCCAACGAAAGTCGAAAATATCAGCTTTTACTAACGCATCACGCCACACATATGTACACCATAAAAACATATGTAGCTAAAAGTGTCCTACTGTTCAAAAATCTAGCTAAGACATAACAACTCTAAGCGTCAGCTTAGTGCTAAAGGCTGTCATTGGTTTAACGCCCTTAGCGTGTCCCTTGCCTAAGCTTGTTATGTATCATTAACTTGGTTGCTTAACTTTACGCAAATAAGGTTTAATAGTTTCCCATCCGTCAGGATAAATTGTCTTCGCTTCTTCATTAGATACCGATGGAACAATAATGACATCTTCACCTTGATTCCAGTTAACAGGAGTTGCGACTTTGTGTTTAGCCGTTAGCTGCATAGAATCGATAACTCTCAATATTTCGTCAAAATTCCGTCCTGTAGTCATTGGGTATGTAATCATAAGTTTGATATTTTTGTCCGGTCCTACAACAAAAACTGATCGCACCGTTGCATTTGTCATGGCTGTACGCCCTTCCGCAGAACCAGTTTCATCAGCTGCAAACATATTGTAGAGTTTTGCAACGCTTAGATCAGTATCAGCAATTACAGGGTAGTTGACAGTTGTGTTACTTACCTCTTCTACATCTTTTAGCCATTTATTATGGTCATCTAGTGGATCGATACTTAGGCCAATAATTTTTGTGTTTCTCTTCTCAAATTCAGGCTGAATTGTAGCCAGATAGCCAAGTTCTGTAGTGCAAACTGGTGTGAAGTCTTTAGGGTGAGAAAACAAAACAGCCCAGCCATCGCCAATCCATTCGTGGAAATCTATTTTCCCCTGTGTTGTTTCGGCCTGGAAATTTGGTGCTTGATCATTAATACGTAAGGTCATGATTTGGCTCCTTTGTATAATTGAGACACTTTAGATCATATTAGACATATTAAAGTGAATAAGTTCATGTTGATTTGGTGATAGATAACAGTATGTTTTATGAGGCCGGTGGTCTCATAAAAACTATTACGTAGGTGACCTTTTAATTCTAGCTTCATTTCAATGAAGTGTTTATACATGATTGAAAATCAACACTATTATAGTGGAATTTAATATCGTTATCAGAATTATAAGGCCAGAACCCCTATCAACTTATTGACAAATAGGGCCTGGGTTTCGTGTGAATTTTCAGTATCAAGGAAGAGACCGATTTCATGAGTAAATCCCCCAACGTTGTAGTGTGCATAGCTGTTTTGATTTAAACATAAGGGACTTAAAATCCCTCGGGTTTACAACCGTGGCACCCGAAATACCATATATGAAAGTCTCGGTAGTTTATTCTACGGGGGCTTTTTTATGCCTAGCCGTTATCTGACGCTATAAAAACAGTTTACGCCTAAATAAAATGTCAAAACTAAAAAACGCTAATCTTATTTTGGGGGCTACTGTAGATAAGACAGACCTCGAAGTGGTTACTTGCAGAATTGCTAAAAGACGAAGTACAACTCGTCGAAACAAAAATATGGTTTCTATATGTCTGAATCAGAGTACCGCCAAACATCATGTCTGTTAGCCATATCTTGGCTAGCTCGGCTCTAGATACCATTTATGTGATTTTTCTGCCTTAATCTTTACATTTGTTTACACCCATGATTACATGTAAAAGAATAAAAGCTGACACATCGTCAACACTATTTATTATTGAGAAATGCTATGAAACACCTACCCTTGTGTTTTTGTCTGTTATTCACTTTTACTGCAAGTTATGCAGTAGAAGAAGAAACGCAAATCGAAGCATATAGTGGCAAAATGATCACTATCCCAGCAGGTAGCTTCCAAATGGGCTCAAATAATGGTGAAGATGATGAAAAACCTGTGCATCTGGTATCGATTAAATCATTCAAAATGAGCCAAGCCGAAATTACCTTTAAACAATGGGATGCCTGTGTCGATGCTGGCGGCTGTAGCCATCAACCTAAAGACGAAGACTGGGGCAGAGACAACCGTCCCGTCATCAATGTCAGCTACAACGATATCACCCAACAATATATCTCTTGGCTTAACAAAGTAACCGGTGCTAATTTCAGGCTACCAACTGAAGCCGAATGGGAATATGCAGCTAGGGCGGGCAGTGATACAAAATACAGCTGGGGTGATCGCATTAGCTGCGGTAAAGCACAATATGATGGTGGTGAGAGACCTAATTGTTTCTACAAGGCAAGTGGTACTTATCGAGGAACAGCGCCTGTCGCCGTGTTTAAAGCCAATGCTTTTGGACTTAATGATATGCATGGCAATGTCTGGGAATGGACTCAAGACTGTTGGAGTAACAGTTATAGTGGCGCACCTAGCGATGGCAGTGCTTGGACGCACGCTCAATGCGAACGGCGCGTATTACGTGGCGGTTCTAGTTACGATGAACCGGAGTTCTTACGTTCAGCCTACCGTCTCTGGGATTACGGTTCTACACGCGGCAATACTTACGGCTTCCGTCTTGTCCTAGACAACTAGCATACTAGTTCATCTCCCTTACTTTCGTTTTCATTCAACAGGAAAAAGCACATCCCGCTCGTGTGCTACAGTAAAATCCTGCGTCGGACCCAGAGGTATTACGCTGGTAGGATTAATGGTGAGATGACTGGCGTAATAATGCGTTTTGATGTGGTCGAAGTTAACCGTTTCAGCCACACCTTGAATCTGATACAACTCGCGTACATAAGCACTTAGGAATGGGTAATCAGTCAATCGTTGGCGGTTACACTTGAAGTGCCCAAAATACACTGCATCAAAACGGATCAAAGTGGTAAATAAACGCCAATCGGCTTCGGTAATTTGATCACCAGCCAGATAGCGTTGACGGGATAAAATGCCCTCAACCCAATCCAGTGAATCAAATAAAATCAAAAAAGCCTGTTCATAAGCCGCTTGTGTGGTTGCAAAGCCCACCCGGTAGACGCCATTGTTAATAGTATCGTAGACACGATCATTCAAGATTTGAATCCTGTTCTGCAAGGACTCAGGGTAGTAATCGTCGCTATTACCCGTTAACTGATTAAACGCCGAATTAAACATGCGGATAATCTCTGATGACTCATTACTAACGATGGTCTTGGTATGTGTATCCCACAGTACCGGTACTGTGACACGCCCATTGTAACTTGCATCCGCTTTTAAATAGAGTTGATACAAAAAGTCTAGGTTGTAGAGTGGATCAGCCATCTGCCATCCCTTTCCCAACATAATGGGATCAACCACCGTTACAGCGATAATATCTTCCAACTGCTTCAACTTACGAAAGATCAAGGTGCGATGAGCCCATGGACAAGCAAGAGAGACATACAGATGATAACGCCCTTTTTCTGCTTTAAAGCCTCCTTCACCATCTGCGGTTACCCAGTTTCTGAAGCGACTGTCTTGGCGGTGAAACTCACCGTCGTTGTTGGTGTACCACTGGTCAACCCACTGACCATTTTGTAATAAACCCATTACACACCACCTAAGACGACCTGTTCGAGAGATCCCGACAATGCAGTGTCTATTTCTTGCTTAGCTTGGGCAATAATGAATTCAGGCGTGCCCTTAGAACCACTGGCATCTATGTGGACAACCTTCTCAACACCGATGAATCGACAGATATGTTCCAAGTAGCGACTGGCATAATCCATGTCACTACCGATAGGTACACCGCCCGATGAGGTAACAATAAATGCCCGTTTAATACCCGTTAATCCCAAGGGCCCATTTTCACCGTATTTAAAGGTAATACCTGCCCGACAGATATAATCTATCCACTGTTTTAGCACTGCAGGTACACCAAAGTTATACATAGGAACACCAAACACTATGTTATCAGTCGCCATTAGTTCGTCTATTAAGCTGTTTGAAAGCGCTAAATGATGTTGCAAGCTTGCACGTGAATTATCAGAAGATGCATGCAAATCTATAAGATCTTCAGCACTGATAATGGGCAAAGACTGTTTCGCCAAATCTCTTTCAACCACCGTTTCTCCTAAACGATCGACCAGATATTGTGTGAGTGTCCGTGAGTTGGAACCCTCCAATCTGGCACTAGAATCAATTTTTAATACTGACATACGATATGCTCCTAATTTATTTAAGCAAGAGAGGAAAATTGTCCTTAGCGAGGTAATTTCAACTGCAAGATACGATCGGCACTCAGACTGCCAGCTCCGCGAACCATTAAACCAATAGTTACCGCCAGTAAAGCCAGTGCAAATTCATAGCCGTTATTACTCATAAATAGACCATTATCAAGATGAACTGTGACGATCGCGACCACCATGGTGACTGCCAAAACAAACGCCGCAGGACGTACCAGTAATCCAATGATCAACAACAGGCCGCCAAAGAATTCTGCGCTGCCCGCCAGAGTTGCCAATAACAATCCAGGCTCCAGCCCGATAGATGCCATCCAGCCAGCAGTGCCTTCAAGGCCGTAACCACCAAACCAACCAAATAATTTCTGTGCACCGTGAGCGGCAAACGTAACCCCCACTACAAACCTTACAGCGAGGGTATCCAATCCAGCGGTGGTGGTAGTTAATTTGTTTAATAGTGTTGTCATATTGTTCTCCAGTTTGCGTGTTTATTTAAAGACTGTAGCTATTGTAGGTGGCTGAATTAATTTGAATAAGAGCCATTATCAGATTAGTATGTTCTAATAATCTGAACAGTTTAGGCGGCAACAAATGAAAGCAAATCCTATTACTATCGAGGCCCTAGAAATTATCGACGCTATTGATCGGAGGGGAAGCTTTGCAAAAGCTGCAGAAGAGTTGAACAAAGCAACCTCGGCGCTTTCTTATGGCGTGCAAAAGCTGGAAGATCAATTGGATATTACTGTATTTCAGCGTCAGGGCCGCCGATCGGTATTAACCCCAGCGGGCCGTCTTATCTTGGATGAGGGTCGAAAAATTCTCAACGCCACTACATTACTTGCCGAAAAGGCAAAAGAAGTGGCAACAGGCTGGGAACCTCGCTTACGTATCGCAGTGGAATCGATACTAGATTACCCGTTGTTCTTTCAGGTGCTGGCAGAATTTATGAATGATCATGAGAGCTTGGAAATTGATGTCTGCGAGTGTGTCCTCAATGGCGGCTGGGAAGCACTTGAACAAGATCGTGTCGATTTAATCATCGGTTCACCAGGCCCAGTGCCTTTACAAAAAGGCTATAGAGCAATACCTATCGTCCAAAGTGCTCTGGTACCTGTTATCGCCTCTCATCACCCACTCGCCGGATTGGCAAACAATACCGAAGCATTAAAAGACGCCTTACCAAAACTGCGTCGTGTCGTTAGTCACGATACATCTACCGTTAATATTGCTCGAAGTGCCGGCCTCAGTATTGGCAAGAAAATACTCTATGTGCAAACAATCGATCAAAAGATTGAAGCTCAATTGGCAGGCCTAGGTATTTGCCACTTACCACGGCACCGCATCCAAGCTTATTTGGATGACGGAAGACTAATAGAATTAAATCTGGAGACATCCAGCTCTGAAAGTTTTATCGCTTGGAAGATCAGCAACAAAGGTAAAGCCTTGCAATCTATTTCCCAGCGCTTGGCAGTGGCGAAATGGTAAGCACATCATCCGTATTACAGTGTCTGTCCAATAATATTTTTTCTATTACACCAGAAACTCCTATTCTAAAATAACCTTCTAATTGAACCTTTCAGTCAGAGAGCTTCTGTGTAACGGCCATTCATTTAACGTTTTGGATAAGACGCGCGTTTCTATGCTGCATAGATCCAGACTATGAGTTTCGTCGCTGACTGGAAAATCTATCATGACTATTGTGAATGAGCGATAATTGATTCATAGTGACAATAAGATTAAGAAAACTATAACTACTAAAATGTTGTCATAACAATAAGTTGAGCTCACAACGAATAAACAATAAATCAAGAACTCTACTCTAGATTCTCAACTATGTAATAGAGTTCTCCCTCGGATAATGGACTATGACCAAAAACACATTAACCGCTGATGTAGTCCTTGAAAAAGCTATCGAGCTTGCACAGAAAAGTTCGTGGGAATCTTTTAGTCTGACCGAATTAGCTTTTCTTCTCGATTGCTCTTTGAGTGATATAAAACATTTCTACCGATCTAAAGACGATATGGCCGAAGCACTTTTTAACCGAGCCGACGATGCTATGTTGAGTTTAGCGTCAGATGAAGAATATCGAAATCTGACAAGCGATGACAAATTACTCGAATGTATTATGGTCTGGTTTGAATCTTTGGCACCCTACAGACCGCTAGTACGCGAGATCCTCGCTTACAAACTTGAGCCAGGGCACTTTCACCTACAGGCGCACGGAATTACTCGGGTTAGCCGGACGGTACAATGGTTTATTGAAGCATCCGACAGAAAAAATACTGGATTAAAACGCATCACTGACGAAATTGCCATGACTTCTGCTTATCTTGCCAGTTTTAGTTTTTTCCTGTTTGATAATAGTGAGCAACATTCCTGTACGCGTGCCTTAACAAAAAGCCTGATCAAAAAAATCAATCAAGGCCAGAAACTATTTTGTACTTCGGCCCTTGCCAAACCAGTTCCAATTAGTCGACACAATTCTCCAGAGACAAAATAGTCAATGGATGTCGTCACTCATATTCTCGTCGGCGCCTGTGTTGCTCAAATTCCTAGTCGGTCAACAAGGAATAACTCAACGTTAAACCTAGGCTTTTGCCAGCGAGCGATGATCGGTGGCATTGCCGCTATTTTCCCTGACATTGATTACCTACTCTTTTTTTGGAACCCACTAGAATTTGCGGCCTATTGGCACCGCGCCGAAACCCACTCGCTTTTACTGGCACCACTTTGGGCTTGGATGCTCACTAAAATTTGGACGCTATCACATCACTTCAAGCAGTTTAGGTCACTCGTGTTTTGGATATGCTTGCTCGGTTTGTTATCGCATTCAATGATTGATAGCTTGACCACGTACGGAACCCAGTGGTTTGCGCCATTAAGTGACTATCGTATAAGTTGGAATCTATTATTTGTGCTTGATGGCTACTTTACGATTTGCATGATCATTACGTTCTTGTGGATGTACTTCAGGCAGAATAAAAATTTAGCACTTTTTGTATTTTTATTGCCGTTAAGTTATCTGTTTTTTGTACATCAAATAAAACATGTTGCTTACCAAGAAATCACGTCAAACTCAATTGATAAATCATCGACTGTTTCTTTGCTACCTCAACCATTTTCGCCTCTTTATTGGCAGCTTATCAGGCAAAATAAAGACAATATCAATCAAGCTTATTTGCGAGTAGCTGACGATCCGATTGCGCCGCTGATAAGCAATCTAATAGGCAAGAAATATTACCAAGACAACTTCCAACCCCTGCGACAATTGCAATGGAGAAACTATTCTCTCACTCCTAAAAGTCTTCACTTACAAGCTGAAGCTAGCATGGTCTGGCATCACGAATCATTTAGAGCATTTCGAGATTTTGCTGTTTATCCGATCTATTACCAGCATACAAAGGTGGGGTTAGATAATTGTGTTTGGTTTAGCGATTTACGCTATCACTGGCCAGATTTTTTACCATCATTTCGTTATGGGATGTGTCGTGATGAAGGAGAAATCTGGACAGTTCATCGAATGAACTATTTAACGAGTGATCCGGTCAGGTTAAATCAATAACACCGACCAACAACACTTTGCATTGTAGAACTTATACGACTAAAGCAACATTTTTTAACTATTCATTTATCTTCAGGTTTATTAAATTTAAAGCTGGGTATATCGGCCTTGCCCATAACAATAAGAACAATGCCCACACAGAAAAAGAAAAACGCCATTGCAGCAAGACTGGCAGAAACGGGATCGTTGTTGCCTCCGGTCCCATCTCTAAGATACCAGGTGATACCCGAAATGACTGCCAGTAAAAAGCTGATATAGCCTGAAACTAAGGAGACCTTCTGAAGCATGCCTTTTGTTTTAGTCATTAAAATTAAACCTTCCTATTTTCAGTGTGACAAAACACCGCCAAATCCGAGTGCCGATGCTTGTTCTGTGTTGCAACCTAAATAGGAACAACTTTATTTGCACAAGGGCCTTTTTGACCTTGACCAACTTCAAATTCAACGGCCTGACCATCATTCAATGTTGCATATCCACCATCCGCTTGAATTTCTGAATGATGAACAAACAAATCTTTACTGCCATCTTCAGGTGTAATGAAACCGAAACCTTTATCGGCGTTGAACCATTTAACTGTACCTTTACTCATTTTTTTACTCAGTTTATTGGTGAAATAATATAATGTTATATTCGAATTCACCGGTTCGAATATTCGTGAATGATATATGATTAAGACACATAACAGTATGTTAATTAGGCCGTTGGCCATCATAACAATTGTATTGACTGTCCGCTTTGGGTCGACTACTGCCCTTTGAAACTCAGGTTAGCTCAATCCGTCGCTAACGTGCCAAAAGCAGTCGCTCAAGCAAAGTCGATTTCTACCTGCTAAAAATCCAGGTTCTCGAGCTTGCTAGTATCCCATCTAAATAATAAAGTTCTATCAGCTTCAAAGTTCTATCAAAGACCTCTATGTGCCGAATTTCTCCACGAAGCGGGCCAATCCGGCCAGTACCAGAACGAAGACGCCGCTTGATCAAAAATGACACCATATCCTGATTTAGCATTAGTACTTCCACCTTGTTTCCATCCAAAGCAGTGGTAAATGATGATTTAGAATCATTAAAATAAAGGACATCGCCTACTTCGAACTTATAGATTAAGTGAGGCTCATCGGTTATATCGGCCTCAAGGGTAAGCAGAGATTCAAATTTATTCCAATCCACATCCATTCGTACCTCAAAGTCCTTAACTTTTTCTATGGGTGCAGCGTTGCGTTCTGAAGTGCCACTCCAACACTCTAGCTCTGTGATTGAGCCACGCCATATACCAAGACGCTCAATTTTTCCAAAAAAATCATTCAGTAATTCCTGCTGTACCTTGGCAAGCGAGGTGGGTGTAATAGGTGTGAAATGTTCTACCGAGGCTCCTTGTACCAGATTGGATATCGGAGAGAAACAAGCGATATTATCAGGAGTAACCGCATGAACTTTTTCCTCTCGAGATAGTTTATCTGGGGGTACTATCCGGTGATTTTCCTCAGAAAATAGTTCATTTTGTTCCATTAGCTCTCTAACTCGTTGCCGCTCTAGCTCAACCTCCTCCCGTGAAGGGCCTCTGGGAATTTCTATCGTCTGCGTATCAATTTCTGGCGGAGGGCTATCACCATAATGAACTTTTCCTGATTCATCCACCCACTTGTATATTTCCCCCACTGCAAGTGTCCCGACTAAAAGTAGTAGCAAGACTAGATTCCCTTTCTTCATATTTAAATTCTCAATAAATCAATGGAGTCGATCTCGATTGATTTTTTCATAACGCTCCATCCCTTACCCCTGAATGATTCATTTTCAGGCACGTGGAATTACTCCCGAGCAATAGCCCGTAGTGCACAGAAACAATATTGATTAAGGAAGAGAAAGTACGAAGATATCGAACGGAAAAAACTGCTCGAAAAAGCGAGAATGCAGATAACAACAAAAATAAAGAAGCGCATGTTTTCATGGCCTTATCTCTGACTAATCACTTGAGTCTATTTATTATCACTGGCGAGTCTTTTACATTTATACGCCTGTCATAATTCCTTGGCAAATTATTGCCTTTTGGGATACTAAAGATTTTTTAGTCTGCCCCTAAATATCCCTGAATAGCTGCTTAGGGTCGAATACTGACATTTGAGCAATCCACACGCAACCCTTCATCCATTTCAGCTACTAGCACTAAATGGGTATGATTATCCTTAAAATGTAGGCAAAAGAGGATGAACAACATACTATGTCACATCCCCAACCATTCGGATGCTGGGCATAAATCTAACAATAGGAATTAACATGAAAGAAATAACAGTTGATAGCAACCCAAGTGAAGCACTTTTAAAAGAAATGGGTGCTGCTTACTGGCCAACATGGGAAAAAGAAGTATCTGTATTCCCATGGGCATTCGTTACGACAGAAACAGCACTTATTTTAGAAGGTGAATGTGAAATGACACCTGCAGATGGCGGCCCATCAGTTACTTTCAAAGCGGGTGACTTAGTGGTATTCCCATTAGGCTATAAAGGGTCTTGGGAAGTGAAAAAAGCACTTAAAAAGCGCTTCAAACATAACGGCGGCAACTTTGTGAAATGTGCTTTTAACCGTTTGAAAATAATGTCAAATTTCACTAAATCACTTATAAAATAAAGCTCGCTTCCACTATGCCCATTAATGTATCGATATTATCAACTTTGCTATAGAACACATCATTCGCCCTAGCGTCAATCTCTGATAAATTTTGTAGTTTATTCTTCATTTTTAACTCTTAGCGATTAGGGCGACCAGATTGGAAGCTAACTTGTTATTAATCGCGATATTGTCGACAATGGCTAGGTTACTTTTAATTGGAAGTATTATGAAACAGATAATGATTTGGTTGATGTCTATTGCAATTAATTTAGGTGTCGGTTTAGGCGCTGTTCATGCGCAAGAAGGACTGAGCGATCATAAGCCTTTTGCAGATACCCATATTATTATGCAGGTCAGTGATGCGGATCCTACTCATTATCAGGCGGTATTAGATATTTCTAACAACCTTACTAAGCGTTATGGGCAGGAAATGATTGATATTGAGATTATTGCCTTTGGTGCGGGTGTACCTTTGGTTTTTGCAGAAGATAATAAATTTGCTCAGCGTATTGCGAGCCTGCAGGAACATGGTGTTCGCTTTTATGTGTGTGGTAATACGCTAGACACCTTGGAGCGTAAGCATCATAAGCGGCCAGACGTTTTACCCGGTGTTGAAACAGTTCAAACTGGCGTGAAATTTATGATTGATGAAATCAAACAAGGCTACATTCCTATTCATCCTTAAAAAAGATGATATTCTCCCATCAAAGCGCCGGCTTTGAAGGCAAGCGCGATATGCCTTTAGCTGACTGAGCATCCATTGAGCTACTGCATCGGACTTTATTAATTTTATTTCACACAACCTTATAACGAATTTCTGGGACTGAACATGTTTGGATTTGGCGCTGTTGGTAAACATAAACGTATTCTAAAAGTCGCTTTTGCTGCTTGCTTACAGCCGCTTAAAGACGAATTAGGTAATGTGCCGATACCAATGCAGACTGATCCCAGTATCAATGCCGCTATCTTGGGCGTATGTAAAGCCTACTCAGTTGCCAACAATGTTACCAAAACAACTGATATCGCTGTAATTGCTGATGCTGTTTTCGAAGAACTTTATCGTCGTGAATCAATCAAAGTTCAGGACCGCGTTGATGAATGGAAAAATGCCAACGACGACGCTTTTATGCAGTCATACCACAATGCTAAATCACAAACTAACGCTGACTTAGACCTAAGCTGGCTCACCGAGTATGCCACTCGAAATTTTGAACCTGCTACAGGCAAAATGCTCTAAGCCGGCAACGTTATTGATGGTTCCACATAAAATCAGCCTAAAAGTCATGCAAGTACATGTTTGAAACAACGAAGCATAAGTTCAAAGTAAAAGAAGCACTTTCAGATTGTTTTGAACCACTTAGAAGTGATCTTGGTAATGTCCACCCGAATATGCGTGAAAGTCGTTTTATCACGGCGTCTATACTTGGCTTTTGCCGTGCCTATGCCATAGCCAACAAACTCAATGAAAAAACATTTGCCTTGCTTGTTGATGCTGCCTTTGAAGAAGTATTTCGAAGTGAATCTATGAGCGTACAAACACGTACCGAAACATGGTTAAATGATGCTGATAGCGAGTTTATGCAAGCCTATTATCAAGCCAAGGCTAAGACGCAATCCCCTCCTGATCTAGCCTGGCTATCCCAATATGCCCAAGAACATTTTAGAAAAGCACGAACCTTGTGGCATCCGCTGTAGAATAGGCTGTACTAGATAAATTATTGAGTACAAACCATGTTTGAATCTTTTGCACATAAACGCAAATTAAAAAAAGCATTTTCAGATTGTTTTGAACCGCTCAAAAGCGTGCTGGATAATGTCCCTATTCCTATGCAAACAGATCGTTATATTACCGCCTCGATTTTAGGTAGTTGTCGGGCATATGCCGAAGTAAACCATACCGGCGAAAAACTATTTATGCTGCTTGTTGATGCTGTTTTTGAAGAAGTCTTCCGCCAAAACTCAATGGCTGTCCAAACACGAACAGAGCAGTGGCTAAATGAAGCTGATGACGAGTTTATGCAAGCCTATTACCATGCCAAAGAAATATCCAACTCCGATCTTGATCTCAACTGGCTTGCTGATTATGCTCAACAACATTTCGACCCCGCTGTTGAGGTTAATCACTTAACCTAAAATACTCCTACGCCGCTTGGTTATATTAATTTTCTCAACACATCCTAAAAATTCCTATCTTTTTTATATGCTGAAGAAATTCAATAACCCTTGTCGTAACCTTGCCGTTCTCATGGACTTCGTATCAAACACGAACTATGAATGATTGCCCTAAAGCTCTCGCAACAAGATAACCACCTCATTAAGCAATCGATTTTATTTAATAATTACTTTATTTCTGGTCAATCTACGAACTAGGCGGTTGCACGATCGAATTGTGCCGGTAAAAATAATCCCACATAATAAAAAGAGGGCTTTGCTTCTTCTTTTGCAATTCTATTCAAATTTATTGAACTAAATCATCAGTGCTTTACCTTCCATTCTCGAGCTGACTGTTCTGCATTGGTAATTTGAGATGTTGTCATCTTTTTAGTAATTTCATTTTTATGATGCTCAGTGTCCTTTGCCCCATTCTCTTCGGCAAGTTGCCACCACATATATGCCATCTCATAATTTTGCATTACCGCTAATCCCTGATAATACATATTGCCGAGATTATATTGAGCGTCAGCATATCCTCGGTTAGCGGATTGTTGCATCCACCGAATCGATTCTGAATGATTTTGTTCTACGCCTTGTCCAAGCTTATACATAACTGAAAGATTGTATTGTGCTGCAGCATAATTCTTCTCTGCAGCTCTTCTAAACCATCTTGTAGCTTCTTTATAATCTTGGTTCACACCTTGGCCATTGAGATATAAGTAACCAAGTGTATTTTGAGCTACAACATTTCCTGTTGTAGCTGCCTTCTTACATTTTTTCACATATTGTTGTTGATAAATTTTGTCATTTTGACTCACAGTTTCTTCCATTTTTCATTGATGATTATTTATTTTTCTTCTTTTGTTTTTTTTCTTTCTTTTGTTTCTTCTCTTTATCTTTATCTTTGTCGTTGTCGTTGTCTATGTCCTTATCTTTGTCCTTATCTTTGTCCTTATCTTTGTCCTTATCTTTGTCCTTTTGTTTTGACTTATCGGCATCATCCTTTTCATTGCTTCCAGCCCATGCTTTTCCGTGCTCTAATCCTGACTCACTGGCATGTTCATCTCGCACACCACCAGCCCCGTAACCACCACCAGCCCCGTAACCACTTTCTTTATCTGCCTCTTTTGCTTGTGTTGGTAACGAAAATGCTAAGGAAATAAATAATATAAGTAATAGTTTATGCATTAATAATTATCCTTTTAAAGGTTTAAGTTTCGATATTGGCAGTCAGATCTTAGGATCTTTAGCGCCCTTATTTCAAATTTATGATGCTTTAACCGCCAAGAAATTATCCGGCTCATTTATAACACTAAATGGTGTTGCTATGAGTGCTAAGACGATCTATGGCTATTCTAAATTTATGGGAAAAGGCAAATATTGCTCCGTATCCAGTTATTACAATCTGAGTATTGATCTTGATTGACTACTGGTTCTGCAACCACATAGCTACCATTATCAGCAAGAGCACAATATGAAATGGAATTGCCCGGGTTTTCAGCATCGAAAATGATATGATTCGGGTCAAAGGCTGAAGCAATAGCCCCGCTAGCCCACGAAGCAATAATATATGACTGCGTATATGGTGGCGTGTTATCTATACCTTCTAAGCATAATGCGATAGGAATAGTTGATGCCTCCCAACCAGAAATACAAGGGCAATCTGGCCCACCTATAGATGGCGCAAGAATAGGATTATCTATATAGACTGATATCCTAATGGAACCGTCTATCACTAAATTATAACTAGCCTCCCACTGGACTGCTGAGTAGACTTCACTACCAAATGGAACTTCCAGTTCTGCGGCTGTAATAATGCTGATAGGCACTGAAATTCCGCCCAACGTAACCGTGGTAACTGCATCTAAACCACTGCCCTTCACAACCACTTTTTCACCTTCACGATCAACGTGAACACTGTAAAGTTCCACACTCCAAGCTGGCTGAGATATCCCTAAAAAGACAATACAGATCGCGATAAGATATTGCGCAAACCGACAGTTATCGCTTCTCATCTCAGTTTTATCATATTGATACATCTGTCTTATATCACCCAGATTAGGGAATCTGCGTTGTTGTAGCGCAGACATTCGCTTTCAATAAATCAGCACACTCAGTCTGTTGAGTTTCATTAATGCGTAGATTTATTAACTCATCTACGGAGGCATCTCCATTGACCTGTACTAACCGACATACTGAGTTAATCGGATCACCTGGTATGAAGGATGCTCCAATAGGAAAGTGTGGATAAGATGAAGGGTCTGCAGGAACAGAAAGAACGGTGCCAGAAATATCTGCAGTGTCATTGACACTTGGTCCTGAAATCTCCAAACATTCTGAATTAGGCGTGTCCCATAGTATGCCAAGTTTAGTTTGCCAAACTCCATCACAAGGACAACCTATAGCGGCAGAATCAACAATCTGAGATTTAACAAAGATTGAAAGCACATCTGCTCCATCTACGTTAAGCAGATAATTGCCCTGCTCTGTAACCTCAGCTGCAACATCATCATTAAAAGGAATCTCTAATTCGCTGGAGGAGATTATAGTGGGGGCAGGATCCAACTGTGTGCCACCCAAATAGAAAGTAGTGCCCGTATCTAAGTCACTACCCCTCACGGTGATGTTAAGATTTAGCCAATCTACCGAGGCACTATCAACAATGGCTGTGGCTGGAGGCGGTGGCTCGACACCAGGGCAACCTGGATCGTTTTTATTAGGACCTTTACATGGGGGGGCGACAGCAAAGGCACTTACTGTGAAAATGGTACTGAATAGTACAGTAATCACTTTGAATAATGTATCTGTATGCATAATCAGCTTCCTTATGACAGCATTTGACGCAATGATTCAACCATACATCTATTTTTACTACAGATCAAATGGGAACAAATAAATTATTACCCCGCCCTTAATTTCATAAGTAGTTTATCTACAAGGACTTTTATAAGTGATGATGGATGATAGAACACGTCCGCTTAGTCATTCCAACAATGGAGAAGCTCCTGCGTGACCTGTTGATAATCATTTGCTTTAGTAATTACTGAAATCATGGCAATGGAACCGACTCCTGTCGATTTCAATTTTTTGGCACGCTCTAAATCAATACCACCGATCGCGACCAAGGGATAGTGATCTTCAAGCATGACAACCCATAGTGCTAGACGCTCCATTCCTTGTGGTGAAAAAGGCATCTGTTTACTTGTTGTTTCAAAGATAGGGCCCAGAGCAATATAGCTTGGGTTGATTGCTAACGCACGTGCTAACTCCCAATAAGAATGCGTTGACACCCCTAAACGTAGGCCAGCTTTGGCAATACTCTCTAGTTTTGCATCATGCAGATCCTCTTGGCCGAGATGAACACCATAGGCATTTTCATCAATAGCATCTTGCCAATAATCGTTGATAAATAGCGCTACATTTTGGTAGCTATTGGCGATTTGAATAGCGTCTCTGATCTGGGAGATCCGTTCTTTTTCACTGATCTCTTTAAGTCGTAATTGAAGTGTTTGAACACCCTCTTTGGCTAATTTATCTACCCAATTAACATGGTCAACAACGGGATAAATACCTAATTTTTCAGCACAGGGTGGAAAATGAATTTCATGGCCTATTAATTTTGCCTGATAACAAAGTTTAGGCATGTCTTGTAATTGAACTGGATCACTACTGTGCGATAAAACGGCATAAGGACCGATCTTCTGTGATGTTCTAATCGCTCTCGATACATATGCCTTTGCCAGTATCACGGCATCACGTGGATCTTGCCCAAAAGCCAAATGAGCAGCAAGACTACTTGCCAAACAACAGCCCGTTGCACGAACAGATTGAGCCTGTTTCTGTTGATAACAATAAAATGGCGTCGTCTCACTAATAAAATAATCCGCTGCCCATTGATTATTTGAGTGACCACCCGTGACTAAACAGGATGCTAGCCCCCTATCTATTAAGGTTTGGCTTGCTACTTCTATAAAGTTATCATCATCACAATGCTGATCGGTAAGCAGTGCTAACTCTGGCAAATTTGGTGTTAAGAACTGTATTTTTTTAACTAAGCGTGTGGCTATAAACTGAATTAAATCTGCATCCAGATGAGAGCCA